>NZ_AP031572.1:1223798-1835698 GCF_040436315.1 Synechocystis sp. LKSZ1
TGACGTTAGCTTCGGCCTGGAGCAGAAGCTCGAGCAGTTCTGGGTTGCCTTGGTCGGCTACCCAAGCCAGGGCCGATTGACCATTTTGATAAACCATATTAGGATCGGCCCCCGCCTGGAGGAGTTGGCGAACCAGTTCTGCCTCACCCAGCGTACATGCCGTGAGTAAGGGCCGGTCGTCTCCCTGGCCAAGATTAGGATCGGCCCCGTTCTCAAGGAGATGGACGACTAAAGGCAGATCCCCTTGGCGCAGGGCCTGGAGCAGAGGAGAATCCCCAGAATCAGATAACAAATTAAGCTTGGCCCCCGCCTGGAGCAGACGATCAACAATGGCCCGATGACCTTCCAGGCAGGCCAAATGGAGGGCCGTTTCCCCCTGGTCATCCGTAGCGTTGACATCCCAGCCCCGGTCGATAAAGGCTTGCAGAATTAGGGGGTGGTTTTCGCTAGCGGCCGTTAACCAGGCCTCTAGGGTTAACTCGACCCCATGGATCACAAGAAGTTGAAATAGGCTTTCCTGGCCCTGGTGAACCGTCTGGAGTAGTAGATTGTCGATTGACTGGGGGCCTAGATTCAGCGTCGCACCGGCTTGTAGTAGGGTTTCGACCATCGGAATCTGGTCTTGCCCCAGGGCCACGGATAGGGCCGTTTCTCCGTCCTTGTCTTGCCAGTTGACCTCGGCTCCGGCGGCGAGGAGTTGGGCCGCAATCTCCAAATGACCGTGGTAGGCCGCGATCATCAGGGCCGTACTCTGGTCAATATTGCCGCGATTAACTGCCGCTCCTGCTTGTAGGAGCAGGGGTAAAATACTTGCTTGTCCGTAGGCCGCCGCTAACATCAGGGGCGTGGTTTGGTGGGGATGGGGACTAAAATCAACCCGGGCCCCCGCTGATAACAGCATTTCCACACCTTGGCCCTGGCCCGCTACTACCGCGATCATCAGGGGCGTTCTGCCCTGGGGATCAACACAATTTGGATTAATACCTTGCTGTAGATATTCCTTGACCCGAGACCACTGGCCCTGCCGAATGGCCTGAAAAAATAGATAATCCGGTTCCGTCACGCCCTTAACTCCCTTGGTTGCTTGTATGGTACAGGGGCCGGGGACAGCCGACAAGGGGCACAAAAAAAGCACTCCCACGAGTGCTCGGTTCGACGATAAAGCGGTAAAAACCTATTTCTTGGGCGAGAGGAACATCATCATATTGCGGCCTTCTCGCTTAGGGGCCTGTTGAATTTCTGCCTCATTCTGGAGGTCGTTGGCCATGCGCTGGAGCAATTCCTCCGCTAGATGGGCATGCTGAATTTCGCGGCCGCGGAAGGTGATGGTGGCCTTAACCTTATCCCCTGCCTTGAGAAAGCGTTGGGCCTGGTTGACCCGGACTTGATAGTCATGTTCGTCAATTTTGTAGCGCATTTTGACTTCTTTGACATCCGCCGTGTGCTGTTTCTTCTTGGCTTCCCGGGCCTTTTTTTCTTGTTCAAACTTATACTTGCCGTAGTCCATGATCCGGCAAACAGGAGGACTGGCGGTTTCACTGACCAATACCAAATCCAGTTCCTGCTCCTCGGCCACCTTGAGGGCCTCTTCGGGGGTCAGGATACCAAGCTGGGAGCCATCATTATCAATGACTCGTATTTCGGGAAAGCGAATTCTTTCGTTAATTTTGGGTAAATCGCGTTGAGGTCGTCTTTTATCGATCACAGGTGTTATCTTGTATGTTTGAAATCGAAAGGGTAGAGGGTAGGAAAAATACTGGGGTTTCTCAGGCTATTCTACCGAGTCTTGGAAAAGTTCGGTCTTAATTTCAGTTTACATTCTAACTTCTGATCCATTATGACGAATTTGCTACGCCTTGCTTCTGCTTCTCTGCTCAGTTTCGTTACGGTGGCCTATCCCCTCATCCCCAGCCAGCCCCTCCAGGCCGAAACCCCACCAGCCGAGACCTTTCGACCCGGCTTTTGGCAACCCGTCGCACGGTTTAACCCTAACCAAGCGGTGACGCTCCAGATCATCAATAAATCGGGGGTAGAACTCGACTACGACATCACTACCCTAGAGTCGCCCGCCCCCCATCGCATCGCCATTGGGGCCTCGGAAACTGTGCGGGAGTTCGGCAACGCTGCCTACATTATGGTCTATCCCGTCAATGCAGATTTTACGGATAAACCCTTTACCCTAAGTTTTCAGGCCGAGGTGAAAACAGCAACCAATCAAGTGATTGTCACGGTTACTAAGGCCGAACCGAGCTTTTTGGGGCATCGTACGATTAACCTGCAAAATACAGGGGCCATTTACTTCTACTAGACCGATTGACCCATGCTTGCTCTCCGTCTCCAGGGCCTGAAGCTCTCGATCCTGGCCCTTAGCGCTGTGTTTTGGCCAACCTGGCCCAGTATTGCTTCCAGCAGTTTCTCCCGGCCAGCGGAACAGGTCGTGGACTGTGACATCCTGATCGTCGGTGCAGGCCTATCGGGAGTGGCCGCCGCCTACGAGGGCCTGTTGGCCGGTAAAACGGTGTGTCTGACGGAAATTACCGATTGGGTCGGGGGCCAGATTTCAGCCCAAGGAACGTCGGCCCTGGATGAACAACCAACCCAGGCCCAAAAGTTGTTTTATTCTCGCGGCTATCTCGATTTCCGTCGTCGCATCCAGGAAATTTACAATGCTCGACATCCCGGCGATTGTTGGGTGAGTCAATCCTGCTTTTTACCTCAGGATGGCCACCACGTCCTCTGGGAAGAACTGCAACAGGCGGCGAAAGACGGCAAGGGCCAACTGCAATGGTTCCCCAACACCGTCATCAAATCCTTGAATCTACAACCCCAAGGGTCTGGCCAGCAAATTGCTTCGGCCATTGCCATTCAGCACCGTCCCGCAAAACAGGCCCCGCCCCTCAACACCCTGCCCCTCTCCCAGACCATTGAGGACAGTTACCGCACCGAAAATTCGGCCCTGTTCGATAAAACCATTATTCAGTTCCAGCCCAAGGCCCCTCAGACAAAGCCGGCCCCCTGGTACGTTATTGAAGCCACGGAAACCGGAGAAATCATTGCCCTAGCGGATGTGCCCTATCGCCTGGGAATTGACCCCCGTTCCTACCTGGAACCCTCGGCCTCTAGCACTACGCCAGACCCCTACTGCACCCAAGGCTTTACCTATACCTTTGCCATGGAGCAGACGGCGGAACCCCAACCCCAGACCATGCCGCCCTTCTATCCCCAGTACGAACCCTACTACAGCTATGAAGCAGCCCGCTTTGCCAATCCCGATCTACTGTTTACCTACCGTCAGATCTGGAGTCCCCAACGGGGTGAACGACAACAATTTAAGGGCCTTGGCTACTATCAGCCCCTACCGGGGAATATTTCTATGCAAAATTGGACCTGGGGTAATGACTACCGACCGGGGACGGCCCAGGACAACTTCATCTACACCCGAGACCAATTGCTCAAGAGCGGTCAACTCGCCCCCGGCGGCTGGCTAGGAGGCCTACGAACCGATGCTCTCCGCAAAGGGGAAGAACACGCCCTGGCCTACTACTATTGGTTTGTGGCGGGCACGACGGATTCCCAACTGGGGCCGGGGGTCAAAAAACCGGCTCCTAACCATCGTTTTCTGCAAGGCCTGGAGTCTCCCATGGGAACGGCCCATGGCCTGTCAAAGTATCCCTACATCCGCGAATCCCGCCGTATTATCGGCCGGCCCTCGTTTTACTATCCCCAGGGCTTTACCATCAACGAAATTGATATTTCCCGCCGCGACTACGGGGAAGACTACTACCGTCAAACCCTTTCCCCCAGCGATTACCGGCAACTCCAGGCGGCCTTGGCTGGTTTAGAGGGCTTTAAAGTCCTAGAGGGCAGTCTGGCCCCAGAGGCCGTCCAACGCCGCAAACGCTCCACCCTTTACCCGGATTCCGTGGGTATTGGTTTCTATGCCATCGACTTCCATCCCTGCATGACAGAATCTCCCCCAGAAAAACCCGGCAATAAAGAACGGGAAGGTGAGCGCCAGGGCGGTAGTCGTTCCTATCCCTTCCAAATCCCCCTACGGGCCCTGATTCCCCAGCAAATTGATAATCTTCTGGTTACGGGAAAAAGTATTGCGGTCAGTCATATTGCTGCTGCCGCCTATCGGGTGCATTCCTTTGAATGGTCAGCCGGAGCCGCCGCTGGTACCGTTGCCGTATTTGCCCTCGACCAGCAAATTTTGCCCTACCAATTAGTGCAGGAACCTCTGATGGGCCAGGCCAAGTTGCCGGCCCTCCGTCGTTTGCTAGAGGAAAATGGCAACCCCACGGCCTTTCCCGATACTTCGATCTTTAACAACACCTGGGACCAGTGGCGCTAGGCTGGCGGGGCTAGGATCAGCAGTTGGCGTTGCTGGAGCTGGCGGACTTCCTCCAGGGCCATCGGCACCTGTTGGAGGTATTGGGCTACCGTCAGGCCGGGCTGATCGTCACAGGCCTGGAGCAGGGCAAATTCCCCTTCGCTCAATTCCAGGGGTTGGTAATCATAGTTAAATAAGCTCCGGCTTGGCCAACCCGTCATACAGGGGTGACGTTCGGGAATGGCAGATAGCAGTAAAGCATCATCCGACCAATCCCAGCGTTCTAGGGGCGGCTTGACCAAGAAAAACTCGTAGTGGGTAATTTCGGGATCCAGCAATTCAATCAGGCGATAGCGTTCCCGCTCGCTCAGGCCGGCCGCTCGGGCCATGAGATCTGGAGATTGGCCAAGCAGTCGTTCTAGTTGCCAGTAGAGGGGATTGGAGAAGCCGACAAATTCCAGGCCCGAAGCCGCGATTAGTTCAAACAAGGTATCAATGTTGTAGTCCACCTCCTGGGGATGGACATACATATCGGCAAAGGACTCGTCCCGATGGTTTTCCAAAGACCAACGCTCCTGCTCTCGTTTCCGCAAACGGTTGTGTTCCGGCAGGCTGGCAAAAATACTGCGGCCCACCGCTACTCCATCGCGGTAATCTCCCCGCTTTTCTCCCTGGAGCAAGGCAATGGCCTGTTGCATTAGTTGGATTTCCCAGCGCCCCAGTTCGGCATAGACAAAAATATGGAACAGGCCTCCGGGGGCCAATTTATCCGCCAGGGCCTGAATTCCTTTGTGAGGGTCGGGGAGATGGTGCAGAACGCCCACGGAATTGATGTAGTCAAACTGGCCGGGTAACTCCGCCGCCCGTTCTAAATTTAAGTGCTGAAAGTTGACCCGCTGACGCAGAACCCCCGACTGTTGGCAACGGGTTTGGGCCACCGCCAGGGCCTTTTCGCTAATATCAATGGCGGTAATCTCTGCCTCAGGGTTGAGGTGAATCAAGTATTCCGTCCCCACGCCGGTACCACAGCCCGCATCCAAAATACGAACATCCTGGCGAGCCGGTTTGCGCCCTGTACAAAAACTATAGGCTGCCGTCCACTGCCAGCGCCAGTTGTAGCCCGGTGGTGGTTCATCCAGGAGCGGTTCTGGCGGGAAGGGATAGGTATTATAAAGACTACGCACCGCACTGTGTTGGGGAGTATCGGGAATCATGGTTCTGGCAAAGAAAACAATAGAAATAGAGAACCCGGCCGGCCCAGGCCCTAGGAAATTCAGTATCCCACATTGCTGGATGGCCCAGGAATCGTGATCAGCCAAGACCCAAGCCCCAGGAGAAATGAACGATGCAGACCCCCATCGACCGACCCTCTAAGCTTGAACCGGATCTACTCCATCAAGCCCCGCCAACGAAGATTCCATTTCAGGCCTTATCTCAGACGCCTGGCCCCTCCTCTATTCCCACTACTCAGTGGCCGGAAACGGTCTTGTCCTACGAAGGTAGCCAGGATTTTCCGGCGTTCGAGTCATATCGTACCGAACTGCTTCTGCCCAGTGAACCAGAAATAAGAAATACTTTAATTTGTTATTTTGATGTCTATGCCGTTAGCAATGGTTCATTCAGCTAAATATTTTCTATAATAATATATTGAAAGTTTTTGATCATTGTCGCTCTGAAGCATAACGTACCACAATTTTCTGCATATCATGTAGCTAGGCTACTTCATAGTTTAATTGCCGAACTCATTCTAACTTTTATGATTAGCGTATATTAATTTCTATGGACGAAAAAATTCAACACGAGCTCAAACAAGCAATTCTTAAATCTTTACCAATTCTTAATACGCTACTAACTGATGATAATTTCGTAGAGCCTTATCTAGTTTGGCGTAAAGAAGCTAGTAGCTCTTGGCGTGGAGAGTATCATAAAAAACCTGCGCTCCATATGATATTCTCTGCTGCGGATAATCAATTAAAAAAGAATGGGGCATGCTTTACAGAGCAATTCTTTGAGAGGCATTCCGAATATAAAGGAAAAGTATGTGTTAGTGGATTTGGCTTGTTCCTTCAACCCAATAATATTTTTCAAAAAATAATTGTTCGTTTTTGGGAGCGATATGAGACGTTTACGAGTGATGTTGCTGCAGTAGATGCCATTGTTGATGAAGTTGTGAATTTCGTGAATCAGCCTACCATAAAGTATTGCTTTCAGGCTCAGCTTCTTAATTTTGAAATGGCCGAGTCAGTCCTTATACTTCCAGAGAATTTAAGCATTCGAAGACTTAATGAACAAGAGGTATCAGCATTTCATGGTGGATCATTAACAATGCATAGAATTGATTCATCGCAGACTTTTGGAATTCATGAATTCGTTATTGAAGGAGAAGGAGAAACATCCAAGATTTTTGTCGATTCTCTAGATGATGATTCTCTAGTTGATAGAATAATCTCTTTCAATCAATTAGATCAATCAAAAAAATTACTTAACAAAGCTATTTTATGTCTTCGAACTTTTAAAGAGGGCCCCATCGGTTACAACCAAATCCACTTTAAACCGTTGAGCTTCTTCCCCTGTCCATTTGGGACATATGGCGGCACTGATTTATATATACCATTTGGTAGATACGAGCTATTAACTAATGAGATAACTGCTCTACATAAGCATGCACAGCTTATATTTAAAGCCTCAGAGTCTGCAATGGAAATGGCCTGTAGCCGATTAGCAGATGCGGAGATAAGAACCCGGCCTCAAGATCGAATAGTTGATGCAGTGATCGGTATGGAAGCTCTTCTTCTGGCAGGATTGGGAAAAGAGGATCGAAGAGGCGAATTGAAGTATCGTTTTTCATTACACTTTTCAACTCTATTCCATTCTCCACAGGAGCGTTATAACGCCTTCCGCAGAGCTAAGGATTTATACGATCTTCGAAGTGCTATCGCGCATGGCAGTAGTTTTACAAAAGATGAATATCGTGTCGGAGAAGAGAAGCTGAGCCTTCTAGATGCTTCCAAGCGAGCAACAGAAGCCCTCCGCACAATCATTCAACATTTTCTTCCTGAAGCTGAATCTGCTCAATATAAGCAGCCTGAATTTTGGAATCAAGCCTATTTTCAACTTCCTAATAATGCTGCCCAGTGACTAAAGAAAAATGCCTGACAAGCCCATTGATTATTGGTTCCGATTCAGGGTTATCTATCACCACGCCCTAATTGACTGACAGCAGTAATAATCGATGCAGCCCTCCATCCAGTAAGCCGCAAGCCGTTGGGATACTTGTCGATGTCCTTAGGACGTTGCTTAGTTAGGGACTAAAACCCTTGGATCAATTAAGTTTATTGCTCTTTTGTCATCCCTAGAAATTTAGTAAGTAATTTGCAATGTTACTGAGGCCCGTACATTTTGTTCACCAGCAATAACAGGAGTGGGCGCAGGGGCCATGGCTCCGCGTACCATCAGACTATCCGCCTGATACATTTTGGGAATGGGGGGGTTAGCGCCATTAACTTGGATCGCAACAATTTCCTTGGGTGTTAGGTTAAGGGATTGCAGAACGGCCTTGGCCTGTTCCTGGGCATCCTGGGTTGCTTTTTGTAGTGCTAAACGCTGGGCCTTGTTAATGGCATCGTCGGTGGCGGTAAAGCTCACGCCATTAATCCGTGTGGCCCCTGTCCTGACGGCTTCATCCAAAATACTGCCCAGGCGGTCGGGAGGAACTTGAAAACTCAGGGTATTGGTGCCCGTGTAGCCTTTGAGTTGGCGCTGGTTATTGTTGTAGTCGTAGTTGGGTTGGAGTTGAATCCCAGTGGTTTGGAGCTTATCAACCCCGCGACTGCGGAGAAAATCCACTACCGCATTACTACTTTTGGCAACCTCGGTTTGGACAGTGCCAGCGGCCGGGGCCGTGATTTCAATACTGAGTTCGACTTGGGCCAGGGTTGTGGCGATGGTTTCGGCGCCTTCCCCCGTGACGGTTAAAGTTCGCAAGAGGGTTTGTTGGGCCAGGGCAGGGGTTAGGGACATCACAGTACTTAAGCCGAAGGCGGAGATAGCGACGAGGAACGGACGAAATACCGGGGTCAAGGTCATAGTACTTTTTTCAAGAAAGGTGAGCTGGTTTGATACGACTATCCCTCATCCTAGCCTATGGTTTTTGTCCTAATTTCCGACCTGGGCCTTGAGCAGAGTGAGGATACTAGTTAGATTCGGGGCCGCACTTAAGGGGAATCCAGGTTAGCAAAGGCTTTATCCTGTTGAGTCTGGAGATATTGAATTAGGGCCTGGCGAATATCCTGCCCTGTTTGCACCACCTGCACGCCCGGCGTTTGGCGGGTTAAAAAGCCTAACCCTACCTCTTTTCCAGTGAGTAGATAGTCCATCAGGGCAACACGATAGGTTTTGCTGGGGACGATGGCCTGGGGGTCAAGGCCTGCCCAATGTAAGTAACCCCCCATACCCTGGTTTTTTTGGCCCTGCGCTACGATTTTTTGCAGTAGTGCCCCCGAGAGATCCGCCGTGATAATTTTTCCGCCAAAGGGCAATAAACGGATAATGTCATACTGGGTGATAGGGCCAGGGGGGATTCTGTCATCGAGACGAATCATGCCACCGTTAAACACCACCAATTGAGCGTCAGGGACAGTCTGGGCCATGGCACGGGTAATCAGGCGGGTTAGATTGGTTGTTTGGGTACGGACACTGGCATCTAGGGCGTCAAGCTCGAGAGGAGATTGGATAACGACGGTCTGGGGGTCAAAGTCTTGGGCTTGGAATGCTTGAAAACCAATCGTTTGCCAGTATTGGGCTACTTGGGCAGTTTCGGGATGATCGGCAATGACTGGAGTAATGGGTTGCAGGCGGGAGCGAATTTGGAGACAGCGAGTAGTGGTATCGTAGGTCAGCTCATGGATATAGACTGTCCGGGCATTGGCGTCAGCTTTCAGGATAGGGGTTTGGTTGCGGGGACAGGTGACACTGTACTGGGGTTTCGTTTGGAGATAACTGTAGAAAATATTTTCATGTTCATGCCCCCCCAAAATCAGGTCAATTTCCGGCACAGCCTTGGCCAAGGCCCTGTCTTCCGCCAAAGATAAATGGGTCACTGCAACCCACACATCGACTTGATCCTTCAGGGCCGCAATCTGACGACGGGCAGTGGTAATGGCAGGAGTGTAGCGGACATAATCAACAGGATTACTCGCAATGGTTAGCCCCAATATTCCCACTCGTACCGTCCCGCCCTTCGCGCCGGGAATATTTAGAATTTGGTACGACAAAATTCCTGGAATGGGTTGACCATCGGGATTCGTCACATTCCCTGCAATCCAACTAAATTGAGATTCCCGTAATCGTTGCTCAAACTCGGCCCGATTGAGGTCAAATTCATGGTTGCCGATGGCGGCATAATCCAACCCCATGGCATTTAAAACCGCTACCATGTGCCGTCCCGCCAGGCGGTTCCCCTGATAAATTGCCGTCCCTAGCGCTGATGGACTCAAAAAATCTCCCGCTAAAATGGTGTAAGTCTGGGGATTTTCCGCCTTCAACTGTTGCCGCACAGTTGCCACTCGCGCTAGGCCCCCCCATTGACCGTTCTCAATTGGGGTTATTTCGTACACATCATTGAGGTGTAGTAGCGTAAAGGGAATGGTTTCGGCCCTGGTTAGCGTTGCGAAGAGTCCCCAACATAGTATCCCCAGCCCCAAACTCCTAAGCCCAAATCCCTTGTCTCGCATTCTCCAGCCCATAGCGGTAGATCACAAATAGTGGTTTCCCCAATTATGGCCCTTGGACAAAACTTTGCGAAATGACTCATGAGCACCCTACATTTTTGGAGAGTTCGATGAAACTGCATACCGATTACAGCCAACGGGTTGTGATAGCGACGCATGATTTGCCCTGGCTTGATTCACCCATGTCCGGTGTGCAACGGCGAATGCTCGAACGTGATGGCGAAGAAGTGGCCCGGGCTACCTCCATTGTTCGCTATGCGGCCAATAGTCACTTTTCAGCCCATACCCACGGCGGCGGGGAAGAATTTTTTGTCCTTGAGGGGGTTTTTTCCGACGAATATGGGGATTATCCAGCCGGTACCTATATCCGCAATCCTGTGGGTTCGACCCATACGCCGTTCAGTCAGGAGGGCTGTACAATTTTGGTCAAACTCTGGCAAATGCACCCGGATGATCAACAACGAGTGGCCATTGATACCCCACAAACTGCCTGGGTTCCAGGATTAGTAAAAGGTTTAGAAGTCATGCCCCTCCACAGCTTTGGAACGGAGCAAGTGGCCCTGGTGAAATGGGCACCGGGCACCCAGTTTTCCCATCATAGCCATTGGGGCGGGGAGGAAATCTTTGTTCTGGAGGGGGTTTTTGAGGATGAATGGGGAACTTATCCACAGGGTACCTGGCTACGCAATTCCCATGGTAGTCGTCACACGCCGTTTAGTCGCCAAGGCTGCGTAATTTACGTTAAAACGGGGCATTTATCTAAGGAGTGTCTTGCTTGAATCAAAGATTGACGCGGATGGAGGCTATTCAATCCCCTGTAATTCCCTTAATTGGTGAATGGGTTTCTCAGACCCCCGGAACCATTTCCCTTGGGCAAGGGGTCGCCTTTTACCCTCCTCCCCCAACAGTGATCGAAGCCCTCCAGCGCCGTTTAATCAATCAACCTCTCCACCAATACCACTCGGTTACAGGACTACCAAGCTTAATTGAGGCTATTACTCAAAAGTTGGCCCAGGACAATCAAGTCGATGTCAGCAATAATCAGGCAGTGGTGGTGACAGCGGGCGCTAACATGGGCTTTTTGAATGCAGTTCTAGCCATTACCCAAGTCAAAGACGAAATTATTCTTAATACTCCCTACTATTTCAATCACGAAATGGCGATTCGCATTGCTGGCTGTGAGCCAGTCTGTGTTCCAACTGATGACCAGTACCAGCCTCAACTTGAGGCCCTCGCTTCTGCTATTACCCCTAGAACTCGTGCCATTGTTACCATTTCTCCTAACAATCCCACCGGAGCTATCTATCCTGAATCAACGTTGAGAGCCGTGAATCAGCTCTGTCGTACACACGGCATCTATCACATTCATGATGAAGCCTACGATTACTTTGCGTACGACTCTACGCCTATTTTCTCCCCAGCAGCGATTGCTGACAGCGACAACCACACGATTTCCCTCTACAGCTTCTCCAAAGCCTATGGCCTGGCTGGCTGGCGTATGGGCTATATGCTGATTCCTTCAGATCTATTGCTTGCTATCAAAAAAATTCAGGATACCAATCTGATCTGTCCTCCCCTTGCATCCCAATATGCGGCGCTCGCCTGTCTAGCAGAAGGCAAATCCTATTCCCAGCAGTTTTTACCGGAAATGGGCCGCTGTCGCCTGCAACTCCTCAAGGCATTAGCTTCCATTAGTGAATATTGTCGATTAGTAACTCCTCAAGGGGCCTTTTACTGTTTCCTACAACTCCGTTCCCATCGACCAGATCTTGAACTTGTCAAAGCACTCATTGAAGATTTTCAGGTAGGTGTTCTGCCAGGCTCGACTTTTGGGATGACCCATGGCTGTTATCTACGCATTGCTTATGGTGCCCTACGCGAGGAAACTGCGAGCCTGGGGATCAGCCGCTTAGTTACTGGAATCAAAGCACTCAGTGTCAAATAAATAGGGAGTTATAAATTGAGGGACACACCATACACGCTAAACCAGTTCTTGTATTCTTCACTAAGTTTCAGGCGTTTACCAAGGGGGAGCTAGACGTCGCAATCCATGGCCTAAGACAATCAGCATAAAACCTAGATTCCTAATCCATACTCCCCAAAAGGGCAAAGAGACTGGTCGCAGGGGACATTGTTGTACTCGGGCCTCAGCCAACTGCTCAGCCAGCCGTTGCATCCAATCTACTGTCCTTGGCCATTCCACCAATTTTTCTAAATACTTTTTGGGAATTCCCGCTTTACCCACGGCTGCTCCAATAATCCCCCCAGCCATTGCCGCTGTTGAGTCTGTATCTCCACCACAGACAATTAAGGCCTGAACCGCTTGCTCATAATTGTGAGGATAGGAGAGCCAAGCATGAATCACGACTGGAACTGTATGGAACATATAGCCCGATACTCCTTTCTCTAGGCCGAGGGATTGGGCAAAGGCTGGAGTTGTTTCTTTTTTTTCTACGCTTCTCACGGCTTGATAGATCAAGGTCAGTAATTCCTGAGCTGTTTCATCTAAACTGGTTTCTACCTCTTTGAGAAATTGTTGAGGACTAACAACATCTTGCTCACAAGCTAGGCGAGTGGCTAAGGCAATAACCCAAGCCCCTTGTTCGGCCTTGGGATCAGTATGGGTGAGATAGGTTGAATAATGGATCAATTCTTGTAGCTGATCCCGCTCTACCACAGCTGCGCCTAAAATAGCGGCTCGCATGCCTGGCCCATTACCCGCCGAAAAAACACCCGCTCGGTCAGCAGAGAATCCTAACCATAGCTTAATAATGGCTCGCAGTGTTGCTAAACCAATACCCGCTGGAAGAGCTAACAACCACCAGCGCAAGCGCCACGCCAGATCGTCGGCAAATCTAGCGGGTATTCCCCCACTTGCAATTAGAGCTTGGGCCGTCATACAAGCATGTTCCGTATCGTCAGACACAAAACCATAGGGGCCTAATAGACGATACCGATTCGGTAACCCCAGTAAACGCTGACCTCGACCCCGAGACAGGCCCTCATAGGGAAGGCCGAGAGCATCCCCAACCGCGGTTCCTAGTAGGCAGCCAGTCAGCCGATCTGATAAGGATAATGACAAGGGTTTTGTCGTGACTAAATTTTGGTTGATTTTAGCGAACTAATCATCTGTCTCCGCCAGGAAGGCCAGATTCCTGTCCCAATAAAGTACCACAGTATTTGCAATGGTTGGCATCGGCATCATGGCCACTAGCTCGACAGTTGGGACAACAATGCCCAAGGGATGGAGGGCCAAATCCTAAACGAGATTGAGAAAGGCCTTGGACAATAGCTCCGGTCGGGACAGCAATAATGCCATAGCCCAACAACATTACAGCGGAGGCCAATAATTTTCCCAGGGCCGTCTGGGGCGCAATATCACCGTAGCCTACCGTGGTCATCGTTACAATTGTCCAGTAAACGCTTTGGGGAATACTACTAAAGCCGTGCTCCGAACCTTCCACAAAATACATCAATGAACCAATAATCACAGTTAGAATTAGGACAAAACCAAGAAAAACTGTGATCTTGCGAAAACTGGACTTTAGTGAAACTAACAATTCCTTCGCTTCTTCGGAAAAACGTAGCAGTTTCAAGATCCTAAAAATTCGCAAAAAGCGGAGGGCCCGAAATACAGATAAAGAAGGGAATCCAATAACAAAAAGACCCAAAAAAGAAGGAAGAATTGCGACAAGATCGATCAGACCAAAAAAGCTGAGAGCATAACGGAAAGGTCGTTCTGCTGTTCCCAGCCGTAGGCCATATTCTAGGGTAAAGAGAAACGTAAATCCATACTCACTCCAGCCAAAAAACGCCTGATAGTCCTGATGTAGAGTGGGGACGCTATCTAGTAAGCTTTCGAGGACACTAGCTAAAATACAGACGAGTAAAACTAACTCCAATACCCGACCCAGGAGGGTTTCAGAATTAAAGAGTGTTTCCCTAAATAAAGTTTGTAATGACATGATGTTCGCTTGCCCCGGCCTTGATTAATTTTACAAGTGCCTTGCTCCGGCATTGGATGATTAAAGAAGGAAAAAGGAAACTCCCTTAATGCTACAAAAATTTATTTTGATAGGCTCTTAAAATATCATAGTACAACACCAGGATTGGTAACAGAATAGAGTTAACAATTTAAGCATTTACGCAATTTATCTTAGCGGTAATGATGGGCTCTCTTCTCTAGGCTTCTTATATATCTAAGCAATGCCAGACAGCTACTACCATGCTCCGCAGTTCAACACAGACAGAGTCAGTGGTATAGTCGGGCTTCAGAGAGCTGATCTTAATCCTCCAGGCCTTGGAAAAAGTTGATGGTTTGGGCCAGGGAATGCACAAAGCGGTCTATTTCGGCAAAGGTATTGTAGAAGTAAAGACTGGCCCGAGCACTACCGGAGGCTTCAAAGAAGCGGTGCAGGGGTTGGGTACAGTGGTGTCCCGAGCGAATGGCAATGCCGTCTTGATCTAAAAGAGTGGCTAAATCACTGGCATGGAGGCCTGGGACATTAAAGGCTGCCAAGGCCGCCCGACCTTGGCCCTGGGCATCGGGTAGGGGGCCATAGAGACGCAGTCGGGGGATGGTCTGGAGTTGTTGGAAGAGGTAGGCCGTTAGTTCCTGTTCGTAGGCGTGGATGCGCTCCATCCCTAAGTCTAAGAGGTAATCAATGGCGGCCCCCAAAGCAATGGCCTCACCAATGGCCGGGGTTCCTGCCTCAAACTTGTGGGGCAGGTGGCCACAGGTAAAATGGTCTAAAAAGACATCGGCAATCATCTCCCCTCCCCCGAGAAACGGGGGCATAGCTTCCAACAGGGCCTCTTTGCCGTAGAGAAAGCCAATGCCCGTCGGCCCACACATTTTATGGCCACTGGCCACGAGCCAGTCACAATCGAGTCGTTGCACATCAATGGGGGTATGGGGCACACTCTGGCAGGCATCGATGAGCACTTTCGCACCAGTCTGATGGGCCAAGGCCGTAATCTCCTCAACGGGGTTAATACAGCCCAGGGTGTTAGAGACATGAACCACCGTTACCAGTTTGGTTTTTTCCGACAGTAGGCCCTGGAAATGTGCTAAGTCAAAGGTCTCCTCCGGCGTCAGGGCCACGTGCTTGAGCACGGCTCCGGTTTTCTGGGCCACCATCTGCCAGGGCACGAGATTACTGTGGTGCTCCATGACAGACGTCAGGATTTCATCACCGGGTTTAAGGGTATTCAGGCCCCAACTATAGGCCACTAAGTTAATGGCCTCCGTGGCATTGCGGGTATAAACAATTTCCTGGCGAGAACGGGCATGGATCAATTTCGCCACCTTGTCTCGTACCGCTTCGTAGGCTTCCGTCGCCCGCACACTCAAACTGTGGGCTCCGCGGTGGACATTGGCATTATCTTTTTCGTAATAATGTCTTAGGGCCTCTAGCACCGCCAGGGGTTTTTGGGAGGTGGCGGCATTATCCAGATAGACTAGCGGATGGCCATTTACCTCCTGCTGGAGGATGGGAAAATCAGCGCGGACTTGGGCGGCCAGGGTAGGAACTTGCAGGGCAGTCATGGGGAAGGGTAAAAGAAAGACGGAATCACAATGACGAGAGGAAATGATAGCCAGGCTAGAGGGTGCGGCAGGCAATACATTGTTCTAAGCGTTTTTGCAGGGCAGGCAGAGGCAGTCGCTGGAGAATTTCCCCCGCAAAGGCATCAATCAATAAATGGCGGGCATCGGCATCATTCAGGCCCCGGCTACGAAGATAAAAGAGTTCATCAGCCTCCAACTGACTCACCGTGGCCCCGTGGGAACACTTGACGTTATCGGCGGTAATCTGTAGTTCCGGCTTGGTGTTAATCCGGGCCTTGCTAGATAGCAGGAGGTTACGGTTTAACTGGGCAGCATTGGTCAACTGGGCGGCCTGGGGCACCAAGACCTTACCGTTAAAGATGCCGTGGGCGTAGTCATCCACAATGGTTTTGTGTAATTGCTCCGTCGTGCCGTGGGAATAGCGCAGGTAGATGGCACTGTGGGTATCGGCCACCTGGCGTCCGGCAATGGCCGTCAGGCCAAACAATTGGGTGGTGGTTTGTTCTCCCTGCTGAACCACATCCAGATTATGACGAGACAATTTGGCCCCGAGGTTAATATCTACTAGTTGATAATGGCTATTTTTTTGCTGGTTGACGGCGGTTTTAGCAATATGGAAACTATCCCCCGAATCGCGCTGATTACGGAGGTGGGTCAACTGGGCATTATCCCCCAGAAAAATTTCCGCCACAATGTTGTTGAAGTAGGGCTGGTGTTGGGGCCGGTCGCTACAGTTATCGGTCACGGCTCCGTAGGATTCCGCTAGGGTCAGGCGGCTATGGTCTTCCGCCACGACGAGCAGACGGGGTTGTACTAGGGCCGGTGTGTGTGCAACCGCCGTCAAAAAAAGGAGATGAACCGGGGTTTCCAGCAGGGTTTCCGGCGGTAACCAAACCACAGCAACATCATCTAGGCCAGCGGTATTCAGAACGGTAAAGGCCTCCCCTAGGCCCTCGCTCTGTCCCAGGTAATCTAAGAGACGGGCTTGGCCCTGGGCCGGTAGTTGACTAAAGGGGCCCACAAAGACTGAGGCTGGCAAAGCACTCAGATCCGAACCGGCTACGTTATAGGCTCCATTGATAAAGACCAGACGACTATGGCGGGCCTCCGGCAAAATAAAAGCCTCCAGTTGGTCTGGGGCCAGGGCCGGGGCAGGAAGGGTCTGAAATTCGACCTTCACTAAATCAGCTAGATCCGTAAATCGCCACTCTTCATCCCGCTTGCTGGGGAGGGTTAGTCCAGAGGCCTGACTAAGGGCCTGTTGACGCAAGGGGTTCAGGCCCTCGACGGCGGCAACGGTTTTGCTTTGACTGGAGCGGAGCAGTTTAGCCCAGTCATCAGCCGTTGAAGATTGACGTAATTCGCGCTCTAGGGTGGCAATATCACTCATGGGTTCGTCCCTAACGTGGTTCAAGACAGTTTAGTCGGTCAGTTTCGCCAGGTCTCCCTAGGCCGTAGTTAGCATCTTTTCATCGAGAAAATCGTAGCCCTTGGCTTCCAATTCCAGGGCCAATTCTTTACCACCACTCATGACAATTTGGCCATCGTACATGACATGGATCTGGTCAGGAACAATGTAGTTGAGCAGGCGTTGATAGTGGGTAATCACCAGGGTGGCATTATCAGGAGTCTTGAGAGAATTAACGCCTTCGGAAACAATGCGCAGGGCGTCAATATCCAGACCCGAATCAATTTCATCGAGAATGGCCAAACTCGGTTCTAAAATCGCCATTTGCAGAATTTCATTGCGCTTTTTCTCACCCCCAGAGAACCCCTCATTCAGACTACGTTCCAGGAAGCTAGGATTCATTTTGACGATCTCTAGTTTTTCCTGTACCAGATCTTCAAAATCAAAAGCATCGATTTCTTCAAGTCCCAAATACTTACACTTAGCGTTATAGGCAATGCGGAGAAAATCAAGGTTACTTACCCCAGGAATTTCCAAGGGATACTGAAAGGCCAAAAAAATGCCCAGTAGAGCACGTTCATGGGGTTCTTTTTCTAAAAGATTTTCTCCCTTGTAGAGAATTTCACCACCGGTTACTTCGTAATCAGGATGGCCCGTTAACACCTTAGAAAAGGTACTTTTGCCCGAGCCGTTTCGGCCCATGATGGCATGGATTTCCCCGGCTTTAATCTCTAGATTCAGACCTTTTAAAATCGGGGTTCCTTCAACACTGGCAGTCAGATTTTTGACGGATAAAATGGGGGCACTCATCAGATTAACAACAGAAGTAAATAGAAGACAAATGAAACGTATGATGATTGAAATCAGGGCAATACAGGACTTAACCGACGGTACCCTCTAGTTTCAAACTCAACAGCTTATCGGCCTCTGCAGCAAATTCCAGGGGTAATTCATTGAGAACTTCCTTGCAAAAGCCACTGACCAAGAGGGAAATGGCGTCTTCTTCCGAAATACCCCGCTGGGCAAAGTAGAAAAGCTGATCTTCGCCAATTTTTGATGTAGAGGCCTCATGCTCGACCTTGGCTGTATTATTATCGACTTGAATATAGGGAAAGGTATTGGCTTCCGCTCGGTCGCCGATCAGCATGGAATCACATTGAGAGTAATTACGAGCGCCCTTGGCTTGGGGGCCCATTTTCACCAGGCCACGATAACTATTTTGGGAATTCCCAGCAGAAATACCCTTGGAAATGATGGTACTGCGGGTATTTTTACCGATGTGGATCATCTTGGTGCCCGTGTCTGCCTGCTGCTTATTATTAGTCAACGCAATGGAATAAAATTCCCCAACGGAATGATCCCCCACCAGCACACAACTGGGGTATTTCCAGGTAATCGCTGAACCCGTTTCTACCTGCGTCCAGGAAATCTTCGAGTTAACGCCCTTACACAGGCCCCGCTTGGTGACGAAGTTGTAAATCCCTCCTTTGCCGTTGGCATCACCAGCGTACCAATTCTGCACTGTAGAGTACTTAATTTCGGCATTGTCCAAGGCCACTAATTCCACCACAGCGGCATGGAGTTGATTGCTGTCATACATGGGCGCTGTACAGCCTTCAAGGTATGAAACACTTGCTCCTTCTTCGGCTATGATTAATGTCCGTTCAAACTGGCCGGTATCGCCGTTATTAATACGGAAATAGGTCGATAAATCCATGGGGCATTTAATGCCTTTAGGAATAAAGACAAAGGAGCCATCGCTAAATACCGCAGAGTTCAAAGCGGCAAAGTAATTATCGGCAATGGGCACCACACTCCCCAAATATTTCTGCACCAGGTCTGGATGTTCCTGCAGGGCCTCGGAGATGGAGCAGAAAATAACCCCGTGTTCCGCTAGTTTTTCCTTAAAGGTCGTACCAATGGAAACACTGTCAAAAATGGCATCCACGGCCACATTACTCAGGCGTTTTTGTTCGGAGAGGGGAATTCCTAATTTCTCAAAGGTTTCCAACAAGGCCGGATCAACGTCATCCAGGCTGTCTAATTTTTCTTTCTTCTGTTTCGGCGCGGAATAGTAAATAATATCCTGGTAGTCGATGGCGGGATAGCTCACGTGCGGCCAGGTCGGCTCAGTCATGGTCAACCAGTGACGATAGGCCCGGAGCCGAAATTCCAGCATGAAGTCTGGTTCATTTTTCTTAGCGGAAATGAGCCGAATTACGTCTTCATTCAGGCCCCGAGGAATGGTATCCGCTTCAATCTCGGTGACAAAGCCGTATTTATAGGGTTGATTGACGAGGGTTTTGAGGTTGGTCGCACTCATCGGATGTTATGTTCTCCCGCAGGATTGGAAAGGGGTCAGCGAGTCAGACTCTAGAATCTAGATTTCGCGTCGTTGGGCTTAGGGATGGCCCGATTGTATTTCTCAAGGGGGACTTAAACAACGATTTGCTTGCTTAAGTTTCCTTCAGGATAGATTAACAATGGCTAAGTTGTCAAAGTTAAAATCTCCCTTAGAATGGCAATAGCGAGCGGATTGCATTTTTGCTCCTGCTCTAGTTTACTGGCCCTTGTAAACTTAACTATATAATTTTCTACTATTTATTTTATTGTTTTCTCGTTTGCCCCTTGTGCCGCAATGGCCTGTGTCTGCTATGACGATTTCCCCTGCTCCATCCACAAAAGCGGATATTCTAAACCACTTGCTGAAACAAGGACAAGCGACGGCCCACGCTTTGGCCCAGCATTTAAAGATTAGTCCCCAGGCTATCCGTCGTCATCTCAAGGATCTAGAAGGGGAAGGCCTGATCATTTTCCATGCAGTACAGGAAGGCATGGGCCGGCCCCAGCACTATTACCAACTAAGCAAGGAAGGGCGGGAACGTTTTCCCCAGCGCTACGGCGAGTTTGCCCTCTCCTTTCTGGATGCTCTGGTGGAAACCGTCGGCGAACAGCAGGTCGGTGTCGTTCTCCAAAAACAATGGCAACGCAAGGCCGAGACCTATCGGCGACAATTGGGAGACGGCCCCCGTCAGGCCCGGGTGCAAAAATTAGTAGAATTACGCCAGCAGGAGGGTTACATGGCAGAACTCCACTCCCTAGAGCCGGCGGATAGTGAAACTTTTGTCTTGGCCGAACACCATTGCGCTATTGCGGAGGTGGCAGAATCCTACCCCACGGTGTGCGATCATGAACTGGAAATGTTTGCGGCAATCCTACCGGATTGCACCGTAGAGCGTACCCACTGGCTTAATAATGGAGAACATAGCTGTGGCTATTTGATCCAGCCCAAGGTCTAGGGATTGTATGTTAACGCAGTACCAAAACATTCTGACGATTCAGACGGCAGGGAAATCCCTGCAACCCATTACCAGTCAAGTGCAAGCGGTGGTTAAGGCCTCGGGCGTTCAAACGGGCTTATGTACCTTATTTGTTCGACATACCTCGGCTTCACTCCTGATCCAGGAAAATGCGGATCCCGATGTTCTGAAGGATCTGGAAACCTTCTTTGCTCAACTAGTGCCGGAATCGCCCCACCGCTAT
Source organism: Synechocystis sp. LKSZ1 (assembly GCF_040436315.1). NCBI lineage: Bacteria > Bacillati > Cyanobacteriota > Cyanophyceae > Synechococcales > Merismopediaceae > Synechocystis > Synechocystis sp. LKSZ1. The sequence goes on from NZ_AP031572.1 coordinate 1,244,381, forward strand.
CGCCACAGCACCGAGGGCCTAGATGATATGCCAGCCCATATTCGTTCGGCCCTGACCCAGACCTCAGAACAAATCCCCATTACCCAAGGACGATTAGCCCTGGGTACCTGGCAGGGGATTTACCTGTGGGAGCATCGTCAACGGCCCCAAGGCCGGTCAGTTATTGTTCATGTGAGTGGGCTGGATCGGGAGGATTAGACCATGTGGAGCTTTCCAGAATTCTTTGAGCACTGCGATGGCTACTGGAGTATTGAGCGTACTTACCATACTCCCAGTACTGGGGAAGTCGAGCGTTCCCACACGGACTACCATGTCACCCCTTTGACCGATGGAGAAAAACTGCCCCTTCTGGCGGTGGCTGGAGGCCAAGTGGTTTTTGATCAGGCCCTCCTCCGCCAAAATCCGGCCCTGATACCGGGTTTTCAAATTACCTTTGAGACCCTTTCGGAAAAGGGAGAACGCCGGGCCATGGGCCTTAAGGCCCTCTTTGTGTCCGATACCTATCTTCAAAAAGACGACAGTTCTCCCCTGGCCCTGCCCCTGGCCGCTGCCGTTGGGCACGACCCTGAGATTATTCAAGGCTACTACCTTCGAGATCACGGGTACGAAGAAGCCGGGGCCATTGCAGGACGGTTTACCTACCAACCCCAGCGTCATTGCCTGGAGATGACGACCTACTACCAGCAATCCGTTGCCGTTGATCAAATGCACTTTCTCGATGCCGCTACCCGGCTACGCACCATCACCACCTATCGACGTCCCTTGCTCAACGAAATCCCAACGGAGATTACCCTGGTGGGTTTTGGCCTGGAAAAGCGGTACAAATTTGCCGAAGCGCCCCAGGCTTGAGTCTCGTGTGAGCAGAGAGATTTGGTATAATATAATGCCCTATTTTTCCAACCCCCACGGGTTACATCCCCACCTATGCTCAGAGCCGGAATTGTCGGATTACCCAACGTGGGTAAATCTACCCTGTTTAATGCCCTTGTTGCCAATGCGAAAGCAGAGGCGGCCAATTTCCCCTTTTGTACCATCGAACCCAATGTGGGGGTGGTTTCGGTTCCCGATGAGCGCTTAGGGATTCTAGCCAAGTTGTCTCAATCGGAGAAAGTCGTCCCGACCCGCATTGAGTTTGTGGATATTGCTGGGTTAGTCAAGGGAGCCAGTCAGGGCGAGGGCCTGGGAAATCAATTTTTGGCCAATATCCGAGAAGTGGATGCCATTGTTCAAGTCGTGCGTTGTTTTGATGACGATGACATTATCCATGTGTCTGGTTCGGTCGATCCCGTGCGGGATATTGAAGTGATCAACCTAGAACTGGTGCTGGCAGATCTGGGCCAGGTCGAGCGGCGTTTAGAGCGCAGTCGCAAACAAGCCAAGGGCAATAAGGATTTTCAGGCGGAAGTGGCGGCCCTAGAAAAATTAGTGTCTGCCTTGAATGAAGGTATCCCGGCCCGGCAAGTGGCCCTGAGCGAAGAAGAAGCGGAGTTGATTAAACCCCTGGGATTGCTGACCCGGAAACCAATCATCTATGCGACGAATGTTGCTGAGGAAGACCTGGCCACGGGCAATGCTTGGGTGGAACAAGTCCGACCCGTAGCGGCCCAGGATCAAGCCATGGTGGTGGTGATCTCGGCCCAGGTAGAATCGGAATTGGTGGAATTGCCGGAGGAAGAGCGTACCGATTACCTGGCTTCGTTGGGGGTGACAGAAGGAGGCCTTAAATCCTTGATTAAAGCCACCTACGAGCTTTTGGGTCTAAGAACCTATCTCACCACTGGCCCCCAGGAAACGCGGGCCTGGACAATTCGGGCTGGCATGAAGGCCCCCCAGGCAGCCGGTGTGATCCATACTGACTTTGAGCGGGGGTTTATTCGGGCCGAAACCGTGGCTTATCAAGACCTCGTGGCCTGTGGTACGATGCAGGCCGCCAAGGAAAAGGGCCTAGTTCGCAGTGAAGGCAAGGAATACGTCGTCCAGGAAGGCGATATCATGCTTTTCCGCTTTAATGTTTAAAGATCGCTTGTTTCAGCATCACCCGTTGCTTTTTATCCACTGTACTTTTCTAATTCTGACGGAACTTCATGGGAGAAACGATTACGCTACTGTCCCAACGGGAAATTGAAAAAATGCGCCGGGCCGGCCGCTTAGCCGCTAAGCTCCTCGACCACCTGGCCCCGATGGTTAAGCCGGGGATCAGTACTCAGGAATTAAATGACGAGGCCGAGCGCTGGACGAAGGAACACGGGGCCATCAGTGCGCCCCTCGGTTATCCCGGTGCCCAGAATGCGCCGCCCTTCCCTAAATCTATTTGCACCAGCATTAATGAAGTCATCTGCCACGGTATTCCTAGCCCTGAGCGAATTTTGCAGGATGGCGACATTATCAACATTGATGTAACTCCTATCCTGGATGGCTACCACGGCGATACCTCCCGGACATTTTTAGTGGGAACCCCTTCTCCCGTTGCCCAAAAACTGGTGGCAGTTACAGAAGAATGCCTACGCTTGGGGATTGCCGCGGTGAAACCCGGTGGACGGGTAGGCGATATTGGAGCTGCGATCCAGGCTTACGCAGAAAGTCACGGCTTTTCCGTGGTAAGGGACTTTGTGGGCCATGGGATTAGCAATATTTTCCATACGCCGCCTCAGATTCCCCATTACGGTACTAAGGGGAAGGGTAAAAAATTGCGGCCCGGCATGGTGTTTACCATTGAACCCATGATTAACGAAGGCACTTGGGAACACACCTTGCTAGCGGATGGCTGGACGGCCGTTACCAAGGATGGCAAGCTCTCGGCCCAGTTTGAGCATACGGTTGCGGTAACGCAGTTTGGGGTAGAAATCCTGACCCACAACGATGATTGAACAGGCTTTTTTGACCATTGGTACCGAGCAATTTGAGACCGTGGTGGCTTTTTATCAGGCCTGGCTCCAGCAAGGCCCTGACCGCTACCAAGCAGAGCGTTATGCCGAATTTCATCTGCCGGGTTTAACCCTCGGGATTTTTCGGCCCCAATCCAGCCATCAAAGGGAATTTCAGTCCTCGACGGGTAGTGGCTTTAGCCTGTGTCTGGAGGTCACGAATTTAGAAACAGCCATTGCCGAGTTAACGGCCCTGGGTTATCCGCCCCGAAACCCCATACAAGAAACCTCCCATGGTCGGGAGGTCTACGGCTATGACCCGGCGGGTAATCGCATTATTTTGCACCAGATCTAGTAAGGGGTTGAATTCGATACCCTCTAAGGCCTAGGCTATGATTGAGGACGTAATCGTTTGCACAGGTTGTTCAAGATACTAATCCCGGATTGAGTTTTGACGCTGTAACTTGGCAATAAAAAAGCCATCCCGCTGGTGCTGATGGGGCAAAATTTGTAGCCAGCCGGTGGGGTTGGCCCAGTTGTCTGTTGAGTTGGGCCAAATAATTGGTTCCAGTTGCCAAGTAGGATGCTGGGTCAAAAAATTCTGTACAATAGCCTGATTTTCCAGAGCGTTAAGGGTACAAGTCGCATAAACTATACAGCCGTCCGGTTTTACCCAGGTTGCGGCCTGGGCCAACAGGGCCTGTTGTTGGGGAATCAGTTGCTGAATTTTTTCTGGGGCCTGGCGCCAACGAATATCAGGATTATGGTTCAGCGTTCCCAGGCCAGAGCAGGGAGCATCCACTAACACTCGGTCGGCTTGTTCCCCCGACGGTAGAGAAAACTGACGGCTGTCCCCTACCCAAGTCTGGATACTCGTCAATCCCAAACGCTCCTGGGTGACCACGAGTTTCTTGAGGCGTGAGGCCGTTTGGTCTAGGGCATAGATGCGTCCCTGGTCTTGCATCAGTTCAGCGATGTGGGTGGTTTTGCCGCCGGGGGCCGCACAGGCATCAATGATCGTTTCCCCGGCTTGGGGGGCCAGGATATGGCCGATCATCTGGGCGCTGGCATCCTGGACTGTCCACCAACCCTCCGTAAATCCTGGCAGGGCGGTAATGGCCCCGGCCCCCTTAATCAGCCGTAGGCCTTGGGGTAAATCATCAACGATCGTTGTCGCAACCCCGTGACTTTCTAAGGCCTGGACGACCCTTTCTCGAGAAACTTGGAGAGGATTAATGCGGAGGGTAATACTGGGGGTTTGATTGAGGTAATGACAGATCTGCTCCGCTGTTTCTGCTCCCCATTGCGCTAAAAAAATATCCATAATCCAGTCAGGAAAACTATGGAGTAGGCCCAGGCGTTGGCTTGGGTTAGCCGGAAGTATTAACGGATCGGTGCCCTGGTCTTGTTTGCGCAAGTACTGGCGCAGGATACCATTCACGACTCCACTCAATTTGCCTAGGCCCTTGGTTTTGGCTAAATCTACCGTGCTATGGACAACGGCTGCTGGAGGGAGATGACAAAGGTAGCGCAACTGGTAGAGGCCCAGATGAAGAATGCGGCGCAGATCAGGGGCCTGTTTTTGTATGGGTCGTTGGCTTAACTGTTCCACAAGCGCATCAAGGGTTCGTTGCCGTCGAATGACACCGTAGACTAACTCAGTCACAAAACCTCGTTCCATCGGTTCTAGGCTAGTGGGGCGCAGGATACGGTCAAGGGCCTGGTCGGGATAGCTTTGACGCTGGTCTAGATCGCGCAGGGCCAGGAAGGCAAGGTAACGGGGGGAGGTCATTGAAACGTGAGATAAAAACAGCAAAAAACGGCCGAGAGCCAAGAACGGCAAGAGTCTGAGCGAGTCACCGACGGATTCGCCGCTCTCCTCTACAATAGGGGATAATCATCGAGGCAAAGATTATGGCAAAGGATAGCAAGGGCGGTGGTTTATGGGTCGGCCTGGTTGTGGGAGGACTCATCGGTACCGCAACCGGCCTCTTACTTGCTCCGCGCTCTGGTCGTGATACCCGCCGCATTCTCAAAAAATCCGCCGAGGCCCTCCCTGAGTTGGTCGAGGACTTGAGTACCATGCTCCAACTTCAAACGGGCCAGCTCTCCGAATCAGCCCAGAAAAATTGGCAAGAGACCCTCAATCGTCTGCAAGAGGCCATTACTGCCGGGATTGAGGCTAGTCAAATGGCGGCCATTCAAGAGGAAAACGCCCATAATAGTCCCGCCAATAGCAGTATGACCAATCAGCCCCGCCCATGACCGAACCTCTATTCTGGCTCGCGCTATCCCTTGTTCTCGTATCCGTCAGTCTTGCTGCCGTTCTGGTCACGGCCCTACCAGCCCTACAAGAATTGGGTCGGGCAGCCCGCAGTGCCGAAAAACTTTTCGATAGTCTGAACCGAGAATTTCCGCCAACCCTAGAGGCCATTCGCTTGACGGGTCTAGAAATTAGTGAATTAACCGATGAACTGGATCAAGGGGTTAAAAGTGCAACGGAATTTATCCAAACCGTTGATCAAGGCCTGACGACCGCTAAGGCCACTGTGACAACCGTCCAGGGAACAAGCCAGCGTTTTTGGATAGGAGTTCGTACCGCTTGGCAAACTTGGCAGGGCCATCCCCCGGTAAAATACCAAGCAAAGCTCATTGAAAGACGTCGGGGCCGCGAGCGTTAGAATAGAATCGCCCGACCTAACTGTTTTAAACCCAGTTGGAATTGATCAGGACTGGGGAGATTTGTAGGTCATTGGTTGCAGATTTTACAGTTTAGCTATGCAAGAAAAGAATTAAAGAGTTTTGATAATTTATTAACTCTAAAGACAGGGCCTAATCTGGCTATGATGGGGGAGCAAAGACGATCGTCCCTGCCATAAATGTCGCCAAAAATACCATAGACAACGAGCCCTTTCGCTCACAATTGGCGTAGTATTCCATCCCTACCATTTTCTATGACTGACCCTATCCGTATTTTGATGTGTGCCCCTGACCACTACGACGTGGATTATGTGATTAATCCCTGGATGGAAGGCAATATCCACAAATCTTCCCGTGACCGTGCCGTGGAACAGTGGCAGAAATTATATGAAGTCATTAAAGGCTGTGCCATTGTGGACTTGGTAGCCCCCGCGAAGGGATGGCCCGACATGGTATTTACGGCTAATGCCGGATTAGTCCTGGGCAAAAACGTGGTTCTCAGTCGTTTTTTCCATAAGGAACGCCAGGGAGAAGAACCCTATTTCAAGGCCTGGTTTGCAGAAAATGGCTTTACCGTTTACGAATTACCCAAGGATCTGCCCTTTGAAGGGGCCGGTGATGCCCTCTTTGACCGGGAAGGACGCTGGTTATGGGCCGGCTACGGTTTTCGCTCTGAATTAGATTCCCATCCCTACATTGCCGAATGGCTAGATACCGAAGTCGTTTCCCTGCGTCTGATCGATGAGCGCTTCTACCATCTAGATACTTGCTTTTGTCCCCTCACGGGCGGTTATCTGCTTTACTATCCACCGGCCTTTGATGCCTATTCCAACCGCGTGATTGAAATGCGGATTCCCCCTGAAAAGCGGATCGTAGTGGCGGAACCCGATGCGGTGAAGTTTGCCTGTAATGCGGTCAATATTCATCAGACCATCATTATGAATCAGGTCAGTCAAGACCTGAAAAATCGACTCCAAGCCGTGGGCTTTGAAGTAATTGAAACGCCCCTAAGTGAATTCCTCAAGGCCGGGGGAGCCGCGAAATGTCTCACCCTACGGGTCACAGAGCCCATTCTCGAAACGGTTCATGCCAATGTTCCCATTGAGAGTCGGGTGGTACACATGGAGGGCCATTTGCTAGATGCCGGTCTCCTGAACCAGGCCCTGGATACCATCGTTGAAAATAGCGGCAGTTTCCGCGTGCTGAACTTCAACTTAGGGGTTGAGCGCAACAGTGTTTCGTCGGCGGAAGTCCGAGTTTCGGCCCCATCCCACGACATTATGGAAGGCATTATGACCCAACTGATCGAGTTGGGGGCTGTGCCACCGCCCCAGGAACTCTGTGACATTAATACAGAGGTGGTTACCCAGGCCGGGGTTGCACCGGATGATTTCTATGTCAGTACGATTTACCCCACGGAAGTCCGGGTCAATTGTGAGTGGATGCGCGTAGAAAACCAACGGATGGATGCGGCGATTGTGGTCGGTCAAACGGTCACTGGCCCTACGGCAACCTGTAAACTACTCCGGGATCTCCAGGTCGGAGACCGGGTGATGGTCGGCGTCGAAGGGATTCGAACCATTAAAAAAGTGGAATCCCACGAAGCAGGACGTAAGGAAAATAAAGAATTTGCCTTTATGGCCTCCGGAGTTTCGAGCGAACGCCGGGTGGAACTACTAGTAGAACAAGTAGCCTGGGAAATACGCAAAATTCGAGACCAGGGCGGCAAAATCGTGGTGACGGCCGGGCCGGTCGTGATTCATACCGGGGGTGCTCAACACCTGTCTCACCTGATTCGTGAGGGTTACGTTCATGCTCTCCTGGGAGGCAATGCCATCGCGGTTCATGACATGGAACAGGCCGTGATGGGAACGTCCCTAGGGGTTGACATGCAACGGGGGATTCCGGTGCGAGGCGGCCACCGTCATCACCTCAAGGTGATTAATACCATCCGGCGCTATGGTGGGATTCGTCCGGCGGTGGAGGCCGGCTTTATTCGCAAAGGGGTCATGTACGAATGCATTAAAAATCAGGTTCCCTACTGTCTAGCGGGTTCCATCCGCGATGATGGCCCGCTACCGGATACGGAAATGGATCTGATCCAGGCCCAGGGCCGCTATGCCGAGTTAATCCAAGGGGCCGACATGATTCTGATGCTATCCAGTATGTTGCACTCCATTGGGGTCGGGAATATGACCCCCGCCGGCGTCAAGATGGTCTGTGTGGATATTAATCCCGCCGTGGTCACCAAGCTGAGCGACCGGGGTTCCGTCGAATCCATTGGCGTTGTCACGGATGTGGGGCTCTTCCTGAGTCTACTGGTACAACAACTCAACCACTTGACTCAGCCCTATAGCCAAGAACAAGTCCTAGTTTAGTCGCCGGGTCGATAAATCTTCGCTATGGTGGGAAGCGACCCAATTCCTAAACAGAGGGCCTTTTCAATGACGAGTGATCAATTACTAATGCTGGTGGTATTGCTAATCCCAGGCCTACTGCTATCTGCCCTAGTGATGGGGAGTTTTGCCAAGGGAGGTTAAGGGGCCAGGGGGCCTTGTCGTTAGTCGGCTTGACGACGGGCTTACCCCCTGGTCTGCCGGCTCCTGAGGCCCAAGGGCTGACGCCGAAACCAGCCTCGTTTCCAGAAGATGAGTAATAGGCTGGCCGCAATGATCAGCATTACCGTTAAACACAACGCGTAACCCCAATACCAATTCAACTCCGGCATATTGAAGGGAGATTTTTCCGTATTAAAATTCATCCCGTAGATACCGGCAATAAAGGTTAGGGGAATAAAAACGGTGGAAATAATCGTCAAAACCTTCATAATCTCATTCATTTTCTGGCTCATTGCCGAGAGATAAACATCCATCAGGCTAGAGGCCAGCTCACGATAGGTTTCAATCACATCAATAATCTGGATCGTGTGATCGTAGCAATCCCGAAAATAATTAATCACCGTTGGGGAAATTAATACGGCATTATCTCGAATCAAGGTATTAAAAATCTCCCGTTGGGGCCAGATGGTACGCCGCAGGGCCAATAATTCTCGACGAACTTCATAGATCCCGTTGAGAGTGGTTTCATCGGGATGGGTGACGGCTTCCGTTTCTAGTTTTTCTAAACGATCACCGTACAGTTCTAAAACGGGGAAAAAATTATCAATAATGGCATCCAGCAGAGCGTAGCAAAGATAGTCCGCATTGAGGCGACGAATGGGCCCAATCCCTTTAGCTAGACGATGACGTACCGGCTCAAAAGGATCCCTGAGGGGTTCTTCTTGAAGCGTAATCAGATAGTTCTTGCCTAACACAAAGCTGATTTGTTCAATCCAAAAGCCATCCCCCGGCTTGGCGATTACCATTTGGGCAATGATTAATAAAAAATCTTCGTGGTACTCAATCTTAGGCCGCTGAGGAACATTAACAATATCCTCTAAAATCAGGGGGGGTAAATGGAAACAATCGGCTAACTCCCGGAGCAAAGGTTCGCTCCCCAGGCCCTGGACATCAATCCACGTAACCGAATCTTCTCCCTGGCTGAAGGCTAGACATTCCTTCGGGGATAAACGATGGGCACGATGGAGGTGCTCAGCACCGTAGTCAATCACCGAAATCTCGGTGGGATAGGCATCGGGAGCAATCTGTACCGTGCCGGGGGCACTACCAGGTTGATTATAGTAATAATCAAAAAGGTCAATTTCTTCGTTATTCAGAGAAGTTACAGAATTGGTCATAAAGTCATCAAAGGGAGATTTTTTCCATGAAATCATGGTTTTTCGGTGACCAAGCTGTCTTTAAGCTTTAATTTACATTGAACAAATAAATGCTCTGGCCATTGTATTTTTCAAGAAACAAATTCGCTACAATTTTCGCAGAAATATGATTGGTATTTTTAAGAAAATTAAAGTTTCGGATCTGAAACTGGAATTTGGCAATAATTCTAACTGTAAAATCTGTTCTCAGCAAGCATTACAAATAAGCATCTTTGTTTTACTTTTCTGCTAAAAGTTAGCCTCAACCACTGATTAAGTTGGCTTGTGAACCAACGTTTAGCCCTTCCCGATACTTTGCCAGGCTAGGCGGGCAGCTCCTAACATACCGGCTCGATTGCCCAATTCTGCCACCACAATGGTCAGATCTTCCCGTGTTGGGGCCAAGACTCGATCCTGAATTTCCGCCGTCAGGGCCGGTAAAAAATAGTCGGCACTGGCACTAATGCCCCCCCCTAAAATCACGGCCTGGGGCGTGAGCACGTAGAGCAAATTAGCCAGCCCTACCCCCAGTAATTGACCATAGCGTTCCCAGTAGGCCAGGGCCTCGGGAATCCCCTTAGCCGCTAATTGGGCCAATTCGGCTCCATTTTTGCCGGTTTCTCGCTGGATGGCCTGGGCGGAGACGTGCTGTTCCAGGGAACCCCGATTGCCACTATGACAATCCGGCCCGCGATAATCAATACTCAGCAGGCCCAATTCCCCGGCGGCTCCGTGGCGACCAACAAATAAATTGCCGCCCAGAAAAATGGCCCCGCCCACCCCCGTCCCCAAGGTGAGGAGAATAAAATCTTGAAAGTGACGGCCGGCCCCCAGCCAGGCCTCCCCCAACCCCGCACAATTGGCATCATTTTCCAATACGACCGGCAGGCCAATAGCGGTCTCTAACCAATCGGCCAGGGGCACATTGTGCCATTGCGGAAGGTTAATGGCCAATTTGGCTAACCGTCTAGACGCATCGGTTGGCCCTGGCATCCCCACTCCCAGGGCCTGGCAATGCTCGGTTTTCAGTCGCTGAATTGCTGGAATTAAGGCCTGGAGAACCGCTTCGGGAAAAGCGGGTTGGGGCGTGGGAACTGAAAAGGACGCGAGACAGGTGCCATCAGCTAAAAAACGACCGAGCTTAATGGCAGTACCGCCGAGGTCAATACCCATCACTTGGGCCTGGTTCATAACAAAGGAACAATAAGAGGACAAAAAGAACACTAGAATTGTTCAGCTTTTTTTAAGCATCTTTGGATTATCCATCAATTGTGTGAATAAACATTAAGAATTGTGTTATCAAAGTCAGCGGATTGCCTGGCCTGAAAAGCGGCAACATCCCGTGCCTAAATTATTTCAGCCATTGCCCCTAACCTTGGCCTGTAAAGTTCCCCCTCGACAAGCGCAATGCCCAGAACGACAATTCTAGACAGGATTTGGCTAGGTTCCTGTGATAGGGCCAGTCAAGTTGTGATGGATTTGCTGAAATTCTCCCCGAGATGGTTTTATGAAATTAGCCTACTGGATGTATGCGGGCCCGGCTCACATTGGTACTCTCCGCATTGCTAGCTCCTTTAAAAATGTCCATGCCATCATGCACGCACCCCTGGGGGACGATTACTTTAACGTCATGCGCTCGATGCTAGAGCGGGAACGCGATTTTACCCCCGTCACCGCCAGCGTGGTGGATCGCAATGTCCTGGCGCGGGGTTCCCAGGAAAAAGTGGTTAACAATATTGTCCGCAAAGACCAAGAGGAACGACCGGATCTGATCGTACTAACACCAACCTGTACCTCCAGTATTTTGCAGGAAGACCTGAAAAACTTTGTGGATCGGGCCCAGATGGATGCTCAGGGCGATGTCCTACTAGCGGATGTCAATCACTACCGCTTCAATGAACTCCAGGCCGCCGATCGTACCCTCCAACAGATTGTCCAGTTCTACTTAGACAAGGCCCGTCGTCAAGGGGAATTGCCGACCGAGAAAACCGCAACCCCTTCGGTCAATATCATTGGTCTGACTACCCTGGGTTTCCACAACAATCACGACGCGACGGAACTCAAGCGCTTGATGACGGATCTCGGCATTCAGGTGAACGTGGTGGCCCCCGCTGGCGCAACGGTTGACCAATTAAAAGATCTGCCCAAAGCCTGGTTTAATCTCTGTCCCTACCGGGAAGTGGGCCAAATGACGGCCCAGTATCTAGAGCGGGAATGGGGGATACCCTTTGTGGATATTACGCCCATGGGGGTGGTGGAAACAGCCCGCTGTATTCGTCAGATCCAAACGGTACTGAATGCCCAAGGGGCCGGGGTCGATTACGAAGACTACATCAATGAGCAAACCCTATTTATTTCCCAGGCGGCCTGGTTTTCCCGCTCCATCGATTGCCAAAATTTGACCGGGAAAAAAGCGGTGGTCTTTGGGGATAACACCCACGCCGCGGCCATGACCAAAATCCTAGCCCGAGAAATGGGAATTAAGGTGGTACTCGCGGGGACTTACTGCAAGTACGATGCTGAATGGTTCCAGGGCCAAGTCCAGGGCTATTGTGACGACGTTTTAATTAGCGATGATAACGGGGCCATTGCCGATGCTATTGCACGCTTGGAGCCTGCCGCTATTTTTGGAACCCAGATGGAACGTCATGTGGGCAAACGGCTCGATATTCCCTGCGGCGTGATTGCGGCTCCGATCCATATTCAAAACTTTCCCCTGGGCTACAAACCCTTCCTCGGCTACGAAGGCACCAATCAAATTGCCGACCTGGTCTATAACTCCTTTACCCTGGGCATGGAGGATCACCTCTTGGAAATCTTCGGTGGCCACGACACCAAGGAAGTCATTACCAAAGGCATTTCCGCCGACTCAGACCTGAGCTGGAACAAAGAGGCCCAGGCCGAATTGAATAAAATTCCGGGCTTTGTGCGGGGAAAAGTCAAGCGCAACACCGAGAAATTTGCTCGGGAGCGTCGGTTTGCTGAAATCACCCTAGAGGTGATGTACGCCGCCAAGGAGGCTGTCGGGGCCTAGGGTTTGATCATTTTGTCGGAGGTGGGCCATGACGGAACAAAACACCTATCTTGAATTCATCGACGAAGCCAGTAACGCTCATAAATTCTATGAAGTGAGGGTGATCGGTTCGACCGTTACCATTCGTTTTGGCCGTCTCCAGACCCAGGGCACCATCCAAGTCAAAACCTACGCCACGCCCGAACAGGCCCAAGCCGAGGCCAACAAGAAAATTCGGGAAAAACAACGCAAGGGCTATGGTCTGGCCCCGGCTCCCCCAGTTACCCCAGGGCCAGAGGCAACAACGACCATTGCCCCTATTTCTCCACTCTCTGAGCCAGCGGCAACAACAACCGTTAGCCCGATGACCGAGACTCCTAAGCCGTCTAATAATTCCTCAGCTGTCCTGGCTCAGACCCCTCCCACTATTTCCTTAAGTCAACCGGCCCCTTCTTCCTTGCCCCTGGCACCCTTCTCTCCGGCCAGGCCCCCGACACCGGAGATGATCCGCTGGCGCTTTGATTCGGGCTTTCCGGCCTTTGGCCTGGCGGTGGATGAAAACCATTGTTGGCTCGGCAATGAAAAGGGCCAAGTGTTTAAGCTGGATCACCAGGGCCAGGTCTTGCAAAAATATCAACTACCCGACGCGGTGAAATGTATTGTCACTGATGATATTTGGCTCTACGTGGGCTGTGACAATGGCAATATCTATGACCTAACTGGCAAATTTCCCTACCTGGCCTATGAGATCGAACGGGGCCTGGATCTCCTCTGGCTAGACATCTACGACGGCATGCTAGGGGTTTCTGATGCCAATGGGGGCCTGAGTAAAACCGACCCCGAGGGGGAAGTCCTGTGGAATCGGCTGAGTGGGGGCCGACTGGGCTGGATGCTCTGCTGTGATGCCCAGGGCTTTTACCATGGCCATACCAAAGGTGTCACCATGTACGAGTTTGAGACGGGTCGTCAAGCGTGGCATCAGGCCACCCTGGGGAAAGTACTCTTTGGTTGTCAAAACGGCGATCAGCTATTTGTGGCGACGAGCGGTAAGGTCGTCCAGAGCTTTCGTAAGACCGGAGAACCGCTGATGACGTATCCTTGCGAAGCCTCGGTGTATTGCTGTACAACGGATGCGACCGGTTCCTACCTCTACGCGGCGGATAGCTCGGCTTTTATCTATTGTTTTAATCAGGCGGGGGAACGGCTTTGGAAAGTAGCAACGGGGAATGGTTCGGCCCTATCGATGCAATTTTTTGACCAGGCCCTGTATTTTGTGACCAACCAAGGCCTGATGGTGGGCTGGGATTTGCAGGTGAAGGCCTCACCGGACTCCCCCCCGATCCAACCCCTAACCCCCGCGCCCAATCTCCCCAGTCAAGGCCTAGTGGCCCTCGAAACGACGACACAAAAGGGCCCAGGGGTGATTCTGGAATGTTTTCGTCAGGGCCAGCAATTGCGGGTACATCCCCTCTCGGAGGGCTATCATCGGGATTGGATGGTGCAATTTCCGCGAGATTTGCGGAGGGAAGGAGACCGCTACTGGGTGCAGGAACTGCGGGAAGCTAAACAGGGCGGCTACTACCGCACCTACGGCGATATTAAACGTCTGGTGGAGGATTAAGCATTCATCATGGCCTACCAGGACTATTACTTCCTGCATCGGGACGGCAAGGGTAGTTACCTGCTCCAACACCAAGAATCGGGACTGGTGGCAGGATGTCCCTTCATGGGTATGCCGGGAGAAAGTGCCTATGCGTTCTCGCGGGACTACGGTTCCGTTTGGTATCCCGGCCAGGCCCTAAATTGGGCTGATTTTCCAGAATTGGCCGACGTGCCTTTTTTCACCATTGGTTCCTGTGACAGTCTCGATAACTACTTCCATCGCCCGGAATGTCAGCCGGTCTGGCCCCTGTTGGCCACCTTTGCCAAACAACTTGCCTATAGCCCCTCTTTAAAAATCCCGCTGCCCGTTCCCCCTCAACAGCAGTGGCAGTATCAAGTTCCCAACCCCCATGGTTCCTGGACTATTCCCATTCTGGATCTCTGGGTTGACGATCAGGGTTGCTGGCTCTGTCTCCGGGATGGCCGCATTGTGGTGCTCAATCACCAGGGAGCCCTGATTCAGCAATACCAGTTACCGAAGGATAGTCATTGTTTGGCCCTTCTAGATGAAACACCCTACGTTGCTTGTCAGGACGGCAATCTCTACGAATTGACGGGGAAACTCCCCCAAGCCGTCTATGACCTCCGGCCCCTCAATCAGACCTACTACCAATATCTCATCCTGGCCCTGGAAGCCGGCCAGCATCATTTGGCCGTTGCCGATGCCTGCGGTTATCTAGAGGTTATCAATACCGAGTTAAGACGACAATGGCAACACCATGAACCCGACCATTGGCAAAGTTGGTTTCTCGGCAGTGATGAGCAAACGCTGTATCAGGGCCATTACCGAGGCGTCACGGCCTACGATTTAAGTACTGGAAAAAGACAGTGGTTTCAGGCCCTGGAAACGCCCGTGCTCTGTGGTTTAGTTACTACTGATTCTCTGATCATTGCCTGCGGGAACCGGACGCTCTACCGCTTGGGAAAAGTACCCGACCTCAAAACCCAGGAGGTCTCCGTTACTCCCTTCTATACCAGCACGGATATTCCCTACTGTCTGGCCCTCGCCGAGGATAGAACGTCTTTTTGGTTGGGGACTCATAATAGCCGATTAGAGCGACTCGATTTCACTGGTACCGTCAAGGATGATATCCAATTAGGGGTCGGCGGCATTACCGCGATCCAGGCCTGGCGGGAGGCCCTTTATGCAACCACCGGCCAAGGAATTGTTGTTAGTTTGCAGATACGAGACTGAATAGAACTGTGTATAAAGATGAAATCTAGAGGGAAAAGTAGCCAACAAGCATAAGCAAAATAGTTCGATTCTTCCCAAAAAATGGCCATAAGATCAGCAATATAGCTCTTGTATCCTTCTTTGTCGGGTTAGCGGTTCGTGCGCCATGTTTTGGAAACCGATTGATTCCTTCTCGGCTGACCAATTGGATTATCAAGGTTCCTACGACCCCACATTGGTCTTGCTCTCGATTGCCATCGCTATTTTTACCAGCTATATGGCCTTCTTGATGGCCCAGTCGGCGGAATCGGTACCCAGTAGAGGTTTACGGACGATTCTGTTGGGCTTCAGTGGGGCAGTAATGGGAGTCGGTATTTGGGCCATGCACTTCATCGGTATGCTCAGCTTTGAGTTGCCCTGTCCGATCCGCTATCACTTGGGCATTACCGTTCTGTCGATGCTCCCAGCCATCGCCGCCAGTATTTATGTCTTGGGTTATCTGGGCCGTAGTCAACCCACCGTCAAACAATTGGCCTGGGGAGCTGTTTGGTTTGGCCTCGGGGTCGGCACGATGCACTACACCGGGATGGCGGCCCTAAGCCTCCATGGCAACATTTACTACGAAATTCCCCTCTTTCTGCTCTCCATTGTTGTTGCCGTCGTTTTAGCCTGGATCGCCCTCTGGTGCCACTTCTACGCCCACCGATTTTTCCATCAGCACAACCAATATCGACTCTGGAGTTCCGCCTTGGTCATGGGCCTAGCAACGACGGGAATGCACTACACGGCCATGACCGCCTCCCATTTTATCTGTAGTCCCTGGGCAGACCTCTTGATTCAAGGGATTGATATCCGCGAAGTGGCCATCGCCGTTGCCTTGGTGAGCATTCTCCTGACGGGGGGAGCGATGTCCATTGTCCTGCGGGAAAGCGTGGTTCAGCGCCAACAGCAAAAAGTCCTTTCCGATACTGAAGCCTGGTACCATCGCATCCTTGAACACGCCCCCGAAGGAATCCTGATTTTGGATGCCCAGGGCCAGATTATTCTGACCAATCCCTCCCTGGAACGCATTTTTGGCTACAGCCCAGGAGCATTGATCGGGCAAACGATTGCTAGTCTCGGCCTCGAAGATCTCCTACAACAGGCCCTGCCGTGGCGCCATTCCAGCGAAACCCAGGGCCCGGTCTGTCTTCTAGAGCAACAGGAATTTGAGGTGATGGCTACCCGTCGTGATGGTTCAACGTTTCCCGTTGAAGTGGGCCTAGCGAGTTTTCCTTCCCTCCAACAAAAGGACATTAACATCTTCGCCTCTATCCATGACATTAGTGCGCGTCACCAAGCCCAGCAAGAAATTCTGCAACAGCGCGAACATCTGCAATCCATTCTCGACCGGGCCCCCGTGGGGGTGGCCATTACCATCGACGGCATCACACGCTTTGCCAATCCCCATATCATCGAGCTAGTGGATCTCAAGGTGGGAGATGCGCCCCAGAAAATCTATGCTGACCCCATGGAGCGAGAGCAGATGCTCCAGGAATTGTTGCAAACCGGTTTGAGCGAAGGGGGCTTTTATAAAATGTATGGCCCAGATGGTCAACTGCGGGATGTGATGGCCACCTTTATGACCACCGTCTACGAAGGCCAAGCGGGTATTTTGGGCTGGCTGACTGATATTAGTAAAATCAAGGCCGCCGAAGCGGAAATGCAACGGGCGAAGGAACTGGCCGAAGAAGCGAACCAACTCAAAGCGGATTTCCTCGCCAACATGAGTCACGAGATCCGTACCCCGATGAACGCCATTATTGGCATGACCCACCTGGCCCTGAAGACCGACCTCACCCCCCGTCAGCGGGAATATTTACAGAAAATTCAGACCTCGGGCCAGCATCTGTTGGGAGTGATCAACGACATCCTCGACTTTTCCAAAATTGAAGCCGGTAAACTGCCTATGGAAAGCATTGACTTCGACCTGGACAAGGTGCTGGATAATGTTTCGGCCTTGATTAGTGAAAAAGCCACGGATAAGGGTCTAGAGCTACTATTTGACATTGACCGCAATCTGCCCCGTCACTTTATCGGCGATCCCCTGCGTTTGGGACAAATTTTGATTAACTATGCCAACAATGCCGTTAAATTCACAGAGACAGGGGATATTACGATTGTCGTCAAATTGCAGGAATACCGTGACGAGGATGTCGTACTCTACCTCGCGGTGAAAGATACGGGCATTGGCCTCAAACCGGAACAAATGGGCAATCTTTTCAACAGTTTTCAACAGGCCGATAGCTCTACGACCCGTCGGTTTGGCGGAACTGGACTGGGTTTAGCTATTTGTAAGCGCATTGCTGAACTGATGGGGGGCACCGTCGGGGTTGAGAGTGAATACAGCCAGGGTAGTACTTTTTGGGCCACAATCTGCCTGCGCAAGAGTAACCTGCCGCCCCGTCGCCTGGTCTTAAGCCAAGATATAGAAGGGAAAAAAGTCTTGATTGTTGATGATAACGACCATGCCTGCTTGGTCATGAAAGACTTGCTGGAGCCGATGAAATTTGTGGTGGATACGGTTCACTCTGGTCGGGAAGCCTTAGCCCTTGTGATCGAGAAAGATACCAGTGCCAATCCCTACGACCTCATTTTTGTGGATTGGCAAATGCCCAATATGGACGGCTTGGAAGTCGCGCGTCGTCTTGAAATAGCCGGTCTTCACCATCCGCCCTCAATTTTCATTGTGACGGCCTATGGTCGGGAAGAACTGTTTGTTAAAGCGAAGACAATGGGTATCGTCGATGTCTTGGTAAAACCGATCAGCCCCTCCGTTTTGTTTGATAGTTTGGCCCGGGCCCTCGGAGATACTTCAGGGATCGCAACAGAAACGAGGGAACTTCGAGAAACCCTGACAGAAGACTGGTCCTTGGAAAGACTCAAGAGGATTCGGGGGGCCCGCATTCTCTTGGTGGAAGATAATGACGTTAATCAGGAAGTGGCAGCTGAGCTATTAGAAGACGCGGGCTTTTTAGTAGATGTCGCAGCTAATGGCCAGATTGCAGTGGAAAAAGTACACTCCTCCCCCTACGCCTTGGTACTGATGGATATGCAAATGCCGGAAATGGATGGCGTTGAAGCCACGAGGATCATTCGTCAAAACCCCGATTACGATACCTTGCCGATTGTGGCGATGACAGCCAATGTGATGGAAGGAGACCGACAACGTTGTTTGGAAGCCGGTATGAATGACCACCTCGGTAAACCGATTGAACCCGATGAACTCTGGAAAAAATTACTCCAGTGGCTCCCCGCTTCGTCCGAGACCCCAGCCCCCCCTGAGGGTTCCTCTGGCCCAGGGCCAACCATAAATGAAGCGCTGGCCCTTCCCCAGGGGATTCCTGGCCTCAACCTCGAAGACGGCCTGCGACGAGTCCTGGGCAAGCAAACGCTCTACCTCAATATGCTTCGTAAATTTGTAGCTGGGCAAAAGTCCTTTGAGGCCGAGATCACTACGGCCCTCGATGGGGAAGATACGGCCCTCGCGGAACGTCTGGCCCATACCCTCAAGGGAGTTGCTGGTAATATTGGGGCCAGTGAAGTGCAACAGGCCGCCGCCTGCCTGGAAAAAGCGATCAAGGAGGGCCAACCTCGACGGGAAATTGAGGCCTATCTCGCAGAGGTGACCTTTCCCCTGCATCAGGTGATCGAGGCCTTAGAAGCTCAACTAACACCGTCCTCCCCTACCCCTACTGTTCTCAGTCAATCCCCGGTGGATTTAGCACAAGTCAAATCTGTCTGTCAGCGCTTGGCCCAACTCCTCCAGGAGGATGATGCGGAGGCTGCGGATTTTCTGCAAAACCATCGTGATCTGCTTAGCCAGGCCTTTCCCGGCCATTATGCGGCTATCGCCGCTGGCATCAATGCCTTTGACTTTGAAGCCGCCCTGATGGCCCTGAATTTGGCCCTGACGGCAGAGACAGACTCACAACCAAATTAGGCTAGAGTAGGTTGTGACTTTGATCGGTTCCCCACTCAGGTTATTGGGTCAGCAGTTCAGCTTTACCTCTAGCCGTCACTTCACTCCCCTCAATCAACTGATGGATACCTCCTCCTCCCCTAACCTGAGAGCAACCATTCTCGTTGTTGATGATTCCCCCGACACCTTGACCCTGATCAGTGGTTTACTCAGGGATCAATACCGCGTCAAAATTGCCAATCGAGGAGAACAGGCCCTGGCCATTGCCACTACTACGCCTCAGCCCGATCTGATCCTCTTGGACATTATGATGCCAGAGATAGACGGTTACGAAGTCTGTACTCTACTGAAGGCCAAGGCCTCAACCCAGAATATTCCAGTGATTTTCCTAACGGCTAAAACCGAGATTGAAGATGAGCAGTATGGCTTTGAACTGGGGGCTGTGGACTACATTACCAAACCCGTCAGTCCGCCCATTCTCTTGGCGCGGGTTAAAACTCACCTCAATCTCAAGAGTGCCTACGACCGTCTACAGCGTCTGCTTAAGTTTCGGGAAGATATGGTCAACATGATTGTCCATGACCTACGCAACCCCCTCTCCAGCATTCTGCCCATCACCGATACCCTCCTAGAGAGTCCGGAGCTGCCCCCAGAACGTCGGCAAAAAATGCTCCAGTTAATTCAAACCGGCGGCCAGCAACTGCACATCCTGGTAGAAGACCTCCTACTCAAAGCCAAATTAGAATCCAGTACCCTAAGCCTCAAGCGTCAGCCCACCAACCTCTGTGACCTCTGTGAGTTGGCCCTGAAGGAATTAGAGGCTATGGCCGCTCGCAAGCAAATCCACCTCTGCACCCAATTCCCCCTACCCCCCCACCGCTTCATCAACGTTGATGCTCTACTGTTTCGGCGGGCCATCGAAAACCTGATTACCAATGCCATTAAATTTTCCCCCTCCCAGAGTGAAATAACGGTTTCAGTCCATTATCCCGAAACAAAGGGAGCCGTCATTTCCGTCGCCGATCAAGGCCCAGGCATTGAAAGTAGTCTACGGGAATGTATCTTTGAAAAGTACGAAATTGGCCCTACCC
Source organism: Synechocystis sp. LKSZ1 (assembly GCF_040436315.1). Lineage (NCBI taxonomy): Bacteria > Bacillati > Cyanobacteriota > Cyanophyceae > Synechococcales > Merismopediaceae > Synechocystis > Synechocystis sp. LKSZ1. Next base: position 1,264,600 of record NZ_AP031572.1, read on the forward strand.
TAGATGGTGTTCCCCAGCTTGGTTTGGGACTAGCCTTTTGCAAAATTATTGTTGAAGCTCACGCCAGTAAAATCAGTGTGGCCGATAATCCCCCTCAAGGCTCGATATTCACTATTGAAATTGATCACTAATCTTTCCCCATTACCTTGACATTTTTGTTTATGGATGATGCTTTAGAGACTCACCCCAAAGCGACTCTTCTGGTGGTCGATGACACACCAGATAATTTGGCTTTTATGAGTGGATTATTAAAGGACTTCTACCGGGTCAAAATTGCTAATAATGGTGAAAAAGCGCTTAAAATTGCCCAAACTCTGCCATCACCAGACCTGATCTTGCTGGATATTATGATGCCCGGCATGGATGGTTATGAGGTTTGTTTCCGTCTCAAGGCCAACCCCGCTACCCAGTCAATTCCCGTGATCTTTTTAACCGCAAAGGCAGAAATGGAGGATGAACAAAAGGGCCTGGAATTAGGGGCCGCCGACTACCTCACTAAACCCGTGAGTCCTCCGATCCTCATGGCCCGTGTCAAAACCCAATTGGCCCTCAAGGCCTCCGCGGATTTTCTGCGGGATAAAAATGCTTTTTTAGAGCAGGAAGTGGCCAGACGCACCCAGGAGATCATGGCCATTCAGGATGTCACTATTCAGGTCATGGCCTCCCTGGCGGAAACCCGCGACAACGAAACGGGAAATCATATCCGCCGCACCCAAAATTACGTCCGGGCCCTAGCGGAACAGTTAAGAAATCATCCCCGCTTCCAGGCTTTTTTGACAGATCACACTATTAAGATGCTCTATAAATCTGCGCCCCTCCACGACATCGGTAAAGTGGGTATTCCAGACCGTATTTTGCTGAAGCCCGGTCGCCTGACCCCGGAGGAGTTCGAGATCATAAAAACCCACACCACCCTAGGGCGGGATGCCATTGTCCAAGCGGAGAAAAGTTTGGGAATGAAGGTGGGCTTTTTGCAAATGGCTAAGGAAATTGCCTATTCTCACCAGGAAAAATGGGACGGTACAGGCTATCCCGAGGGCCTATCGGGAGAGGATATTCCCATCTCAGCTCGTTTAATGGCCCTGGCAGATGTCTATGATGCACTGATTAGTCGCCGGGTCTATAAGGAACCCATACCCCACGAGCAAGCCATTGAGATTATTCAAGCCGGTCGGGGCCAGCATTTTGATCCCGATATAGTAGAGGCGTTTCTGGCCATACACCATACCTTTAAAGCAATTGCTGAACAGTTTGTCGATGACCATAACAAGACGCCTTAGTCGTTCTGCTCTATAGACTGAAAAATCAACCCTTTACCAAGGCTAGTTGATAGTTCATCATTGTAAAGATGAAGATCTCGCTGGGGGAAAGGAATACTAATTTGATGCTCATTAAAAACCTCTAAAATTGCACAGTTCAAATCGCTAATAACTCGTTTTTTATTATTGATATCATCTAGCCAAAACTTGAGTTCAAAATTCAAGCAAGAATCACCAAAACCGAGAAAAAAAGCAACAGGATTAGGGTCAGCAAGAATTTTAGGATGATTGGTTGCAATCGCTAATAGAAGTTGAATCACTTCTTCAGATTTCGATTCATAACCAACCCCAATGGACACTGAACAATAGACCAGACGATCACTCCCTGTATAGGTAGTTAAATCTGAGGTAAAAAACTTTTGATTAGGAATAACTTTTTCAGCATTATCTAATAAACGAACCACTGTTGTTGCCCGAATACCAAGCCTCGTTACGCGACAGGTATCCCCATCCACACTCACCACATCCCCTGGTCTTAAAACCCCTTCAAACAGTAAAAGAATGCCACTGACAAAATTACTGACAACCTGCTGTAACCCAAAACCAATACCAACGGATAGGCCCCCCGTAATCGCGGCAACAGCCGTTCCATTTACCCCAACAGCTCCCAGAATAATCACAATCCCCAGACTAATTAAAAAATAACGAATTAACAATAAGCTGGCTTCAATTTTGCCACGTTCTAGTTCCGCTTTAGAGTTCAAAAGATTGAGGGTAATTTCTTCTAGAATTACAACGGTTACAATCCAAAAATAAAAGCCTGTGATTAACCCAATCAGAGAGCCAATTGTAACCACACTGCCAAACAATTTAAAGAGATAAATTTGAAATAAGGACTGAAGATTGTCATTTAACGTGGCCATACTACCGACGATAAATAAGACGATTAGAGGGGTGAAGAGACGACTTTGATAAGCGCGAATAATTCTCACTGGGAAAAGATTGTAGAGAGCCATCATCCCCAAACGATAAATAACGTAAACTATCATTAAACGGAAGGCTCTAATCACTAAACCATCCGTCCATTCTAAGGAATAAAAGAGGAGACGGCCTAATCCCAATAGTCCTAAACCAAGTAGGGGAAAATCTAAGGATTGAATGAAAAACGCTCGGTATTCTCGCCAGGAAAGTCGTTTATCTCCTAGGGAAAAATTAGTAAAATTTGGGAATTTATGCTGGAGCCAATGCCACAAAAATTTGGAGAAAAACCAGGCAAAAATTAAGGAAGAAAAAATCACTATCCACTGATGTTGTACCTCTGGACGACGCAGAAAAATGCCTTGTCGCAGGAAAAGGTCTGATAGGGTGGGAATTTGAGTTTCCATTGGTAAAAATAGAGAATCTAATGGGTTGGGGAAGAGCTAGTGGGTTTCATGGTAAGTCCTAGTTGGCGGTTAATTAATTCAGTCAGTTCTTGGGCTGCTTGCTCAGTCGAAATTTCGCCTGCGATCGCCGACTGATAGAGTGATTCTGCCACATCAAAACTGGGAAGAATTTTCGCTAAATTATCGAGGCGAATGGCAACGGCTGTCTTGGCTTGCTCTAGTAAAACGGATTCAATCGGTAAAAAGGCTTGATCCATTAACACTTGGCGATTGGTAGGAATAAGACTTTCGGTTTGAACAATACCTTGAAGTTGATGTTCGGGATTCGTTAAAAATTTGCCGAGGGCAATCGCCAAAGCACTTTCATTGTCCGACGTGCTCCGATTAATCATCAAGGTTTCTGTATAAAGAAAAGGAGTTGCTTTAAAGGGTTTGTTTCCAGGTAACAGTGCCACTTTTAGATTCTCTTTTAAGATTTTTTTAAAGGTAGCAATTTCAGAGGAATTGCAGACATAATAGGTTAAAAATCCCTTAAGAAATGCTTTGTCCAGGATTTTATGATCCGTTCTCAGTATCACAAAATTTCGTTGCGTAACTGCTTGTTTGAGCCAGGTTAACCATTTGCTCCAGGCGGCTAAACTAATTTCTATTTGACCCTGATCATTGACCAAGTAGCCACCAAAATTACCGATTCCCCAAAAGGTATCTTCAAAGTTAGAAACCATGCCAATGGAATAGCCTTTTTTTGCTCTTTCTATTAATTCATCTAGGGTTTTTGGTGGTTGACTGAGGCTAGAATTATCACTGTTTTGTAATTTTGCCTGGTTATAGCATAGCACTTGAGTACTGGATTTTAAAGGGATACCATAGAGTTTATCTTGATAACGAATTTGTTGGATATTGGCAGGGAAATAGCGATTTAGATCCATCTCGGCAGGGGCGATCGCCCGAAGACGCTTACTTTCAATTAAGGCTGGTAAGTTGCGGTTCAATTCGATCAAGGCACTAGCACCAAATCCCTTTTGAGATTGCCCAATAAACTTCGAGATAATTTGCTCTTTAGGAAGGTGAATACTTTGGATTTTAACATTAGGGTTAAGTTGTTCAAATTCTTGAAAACTATCATTAATTAATTTGGCCGCCTCAGGCTCTAAAGAATGCCAGATCAATAAATTACCTTGAAGTTGATTACCCGTTAGAGGAACTTCCTCATTACTACAAGCTGTAATACAAGTCAAAGAAAAAACAAGCAGTAAAAGTAAATATCTCCATGTTAGCCATTTTTTAAAAGAAAATTCTGTCTTTAATTGCTTTTTAGCTATGGCCAAAATATCTCTCACTGGCGTTAACAGAGCAAACATTTTGACAATCCTTTTTCTTGAAAATCAGAAATCGTACAGGGCAACAAGTTATTAAACAAGGAGGAAAAGTAATTACCATTTTTTACCAAGTCCTACTTTTTGACAAAGATCAAGGATTTTCCTGCTTGAATTTTTTAATGGCATCAATTAACTTTTGCACAGAAGCCTGACTAATAAAATCCAACTTAAACTGTTCACCCTGGCTCAAATATTCCGCATAAGCAGATTGTAAATAGGGACGAAATTTTTCATTTTGATTAATATAAACTTCAAAAAAAGAAATCTCAATAGCCGCCGTGTAATCAGTGATTAAATTCTGACTGGGTAAAGTTAATTGGGTCACAGTTTCAATGCTTTTACTCAGACCTGCATCCAATTCCGAAAAGTTAACGTGGGCTTGCCCTTCGACCATGGCCCAATATTTTTTGGGGCTTCCCAACCAGGTAAAAGAGGCGGCTTGTTCTAAGGCAGGCGGAGCGGCAGGATCATAGCTTCCTGAACCCAACATGATAGGAATGGTAATTTTACTTAGTCCCTTGGGGCCAAAAATGCCGCGATTGACAGGATTGGCCGCAAACACCGCTTTAACTCGATTATCTCGAAAGTTATAGGTTTGTCGGGGTAAATCTAAGGCACGACATTCTAGTAAAAGAGCAATGTTAACACCACCATAAAGTTGATCGCATTCCTGTTTAAGATAGTCAAAATCAATTTCTGCACCGGCGATCGCTAGGGCCGTATACCCCCCGAAGGAATGGCCGCCCATGCCCACATTTTGCAAATCTAACCTATTTTGAAACTCAGCAGCATTACGCCGTTCTAGCTCATCAATGACAAAGCTAATATCTTTAGGACGGTTAATAAAATCATTGAGATCAAAAGCGTCCCGATGGTAGCCTTCCAGCACTTCCTTGGCCCAAATACTATCACTACCAGGATGTTGGGGAGCCGCCACCAAAAAACCGTAGGACGCTAAACGCTCTAAAGCTTGGCCATAATCTTCAGGACGGGAGGCTAACCCATGGGAAAAAACCACCACCGGCCTTTTTCCGTCAGTGGATTGGGGAATATAAACATCCACATAAAAGGAGCGATCGCGGCTTTTATCAGTTAAATTCCAAACTTGTTTAGTAACTTTATAGGGGCCAACCTGACGCAGATCCGTTAACTGGGAATAGTCCACAGGGCGATCGGTGGCAGCTTCCTGGGCAGTCAACTGACGAAGTTCACTAATCAGAGTTTCCGTTGCTAGGATAAATTTATTAGCCTCCTGAGCAAAACCCAACAATAGTTCTCCCTGGAACTGCATGTTAGTCGGCAATTTTTTTAGGACATTGATCAAGGTAAAACCTTGAGGATCAAAAGCCGCTTGAACCAAAGCAGCTCTAAGAGCAGACTTCCCATTACTGCCTCCCTGAATTGTAATACCTCTACCTAGACGAGTGAGAATATCTTCACCAATACTAGTATTGAAAAAACGAGATACAACTACTGGCGATAAATCAATCTTTTTAGTCAGGGCCTCTCGAAAGGCAGCTTTTTGTTCGGGTGTTGTAAACTGAAGATAAAATTCGAGATTTTTATTGATCTTTCCTTCTTTGGCAAACAATTCCAATGAACTAATCTCAACGGAAAAGTTCAGGGGATTATAGATAAAAAATAGCTTTTCAGCAGCCTGCACTGGCATTACTGTTAAACAAGTAGCTCCGATTGCTAACAAAAAGGAGCTTATTTTCCCTATTGGATACCGTAAATCATGAGCTTTAAGCATTTGGAGTGGCTAATGGATGACTAAATTTATTTAAGTTGTACGATGGTCGAGATAAATGTACAGAGGGAAATACACCAAAACTAAAAATGAAAGCTAGCAGAAAGAAAGGGGCCATTAAAACTTTCGGAAAAGCCAAAGGCATTACTACCACTGCCGTTCTGATAATTGATTTCATAGAAACGATATCCTAGTTGCAGGGAGATATTTTCCCGCACCCAATAATCCATACCAAAGAGTAGATTCCAACTATAGTCAGTGTCTCCTGCAAGGCCAAAGCCTGAGTAATCTCCCCGTAACCAGAGGGAAATGGGATCGGAAAGTTGAATCCCCACCTTTGCGCCGAGCAAAGGCTCAAACCATAGCTTACTCGCTTGATAGGTATTTTGGGCCGTCCCTTCAAGATTGACCAGCGTGCTCGAAATTTGATAATTGATGGTGTTTTCTAGACTTAAATTGAGACTATTGAGCCGAGTGCCAACAATAGGTTGAAACCAGATTCTCGGGAAGCTTTGGCCCGATGGCTCCTTTGGCAAGCTGATCGGCGGTGTGTCACCAAAATTATAGGTAAGCGCAAAATCATAAATACCCTGATTAAACGTGAGGCTACTACTAATATCATTGGCAACCTGTTGCGGGTCTCGATTCTCGACAAAATCTTGAATCGTTTCTAGTTTTTCAAGTTTCTGATTCACCTGAGCTTGGGTTTCCTCCAAGGCCCCTTGCAGTTGTTTTAAGGGTTCACTATCTTGGATTTGGCGTAGTTCATCTATTTTTTGTCGAGTTTCTGTCAGGGTTGCTTGGAGCGCTTGGAGATTTTGTCGTACTTGATCTAGGCTCGGTGGCTGACCAATTCGCTCAATTTTATCCTGGATATCTTGAAGCTTATCCTGGTTTTTAGCAATGGCACTATTAATCGCAATGGCCGCTTTTACTTTTTGATCTGCATCGAGTTCAAACCCCGCTTCCCGAAAATTTTTAAGGTCTTCTACTTTTGCTGTCAACGTTTCTAAGCGCTGTTCTTTTTGGGCAAAATCGTCCTTGGCTTGATCAATGCGGCCCGCTAAATTCCCGAGAGCGTCCCTATCCTGCCCAAGCGTTTCCTTCAGCGTTTTAAGATTATTTGTCAGCGTCGCTAACTTGGTCTGGATCTCGGTTGCTTTAAGCTCCTTGGTCTCTCTGAACGTTTGAACCTGCTGATCGAATTGATCGGCAAATGCTCCTAGGTTCGTGTTAATTCCCCGGCTTAAAAGATAGTCCACCGTATTAAAGACACTCGGCGTGCGCGTATTGACCCGTTGAATGCTATTGACAGCCCCTAAGTTGGCATAATAGCCATCAATAATGAAACCCCAATTTCCTTTCCAAGCTTCCACTCGACCACTAGCCGTAAATTTTAGAGATTGCAACAGAGAGCCCAGACCCAGGCTATAGTTCACCGTTCGACCTCTAACCGTCGCACTGCCGTAGGTACTTACAGGCACCGTAACATAGGGCTGAAAGGTAAACCGCCAGCGATTATCATCTTGAATTGGTGAGGACTGACTCAACTCAGGAGACGCGGGGGCCGGTGCCGGCGGGGGTAAAAATTTCTGAGAAATTAGGGTATTTGGTGTTGTAGATAGAATTTCTAAATCCGAGGCGCAGGAACTCGTCGGAGCGGGCAAGGGTTGATCTTCTTCCAAACTGGATTCGGTCGGTGCAATCGCATTTAATTTCGGGATAGCCCTATTGCAGGAACTAACTAATTTTTCTGCTGTGGTTATTGAAGATAGTTGAACAGGGTTAGCCAGTACTTTTTGTGCCAATATTCCAGATGCGCCAATTAAAAATCCTTGGATGATTAATGTTAATGTGATGGATTTTTTTTTATTTTTAGACACGGTGATCATTCCTATGAGTTTTTTTAAATGCAATCCATTTAACCAGGGGCTACGCATCTAATTTGTAAAAAGCAGATTAGACAAGGGTTTGAGAAGTTACTTGAGTTTTTCAGTAAATCCCAGAACCATTGCCAGATATGGGTTTGATAATTTAAATGCGTTTACCCTGTCCATTTAACCTGCGTTCGAGGATTAGTGACTGGTAATGCCGTCCATAATTTTTTCCATTACCTGGTCAACCGTAAAGCTGGCAGCTTTTTGGCGCGGAGGAAACTCCTCAAAAGTTGAAATAAATTGAGCAACCAACGGTTGAGCCGCTAATACCAAAGGAATGTGATCAAACATCCAATCCCAATAGGTATTCGAGGTAATATCGGCACGTTCATAGGGATCGGTGCGGAGATTGAACAGTTTTGGCACGCGCAATACGACAAAAGGTTCAGCCCAAATTTGACAAGTACCTTGTACTCGTTGTTCCATGAAAACGGTTTTCCAATGATCATAACGTAGGGCCATTAAGTTGCCATCATCACTAAAGTAGAAATATTCTAAGCGTGGGCTTTTTTCAACTTCTCCTTTCAGGTAAGGAACAAGGTTATAGCCATCAAGATGTACCTTGAAAGTTTTATTCCCTGCCTGATGACCCTTGAGTAGTTTTTCCTTAATCTCTGGATCACCCGCGATCGCCAGCAAAGTCGGCAACCAATCCAGATGACTGACAATTTCATTGGAGATCGTACCCGGTTCAATCACACCAGGCCAGCGAATCAGTTCAGGAACCCGAAAGGCTCCTTCCCAGTTCGTATTTTTTTCACTGCGAAAAGGAGTCATCCCTGCATCGGGCCAGGAATTCATGTGGGGGCCGTTATCGGTGCTATACATAACAAACGTATTATCCGTAATACCGAGAGCATCGAGATAATCGAGCAATTCACCCACACATTTATCGTGGTCAATCATCACATCGTGGTATTCCGACTGCCAACGTCCCGACTGCCCTAAACTCTCAGGTTTCGCATGGGTGCGGAAGTGCATATGGGTCGTATTAAACCAGACAAAGAAGGGAATATCGGCCTTGACTTGGCGATCGATAAAATCCTTAGCTTTCGCTAGAACTTCATCATCAATAGTTTGCATCCGCTTTTTAGTCAATGCGCCCGTATCAACAATGCTTTGGGTCCCGTCGGGGTTCGCTTTACAGTCCAGTACACCGCGTGGGCCAAAATTTTTCTTGTAATTGGGAAAATCAGCAGCAGGAGGATAGTCTCGTAGTTCGGGTTCTTCTTCGGCGTTGAGGTGATAGAGATTGCCGAAAAATTCATCAAAGCCGTGATTAGTCGGCAACATTTCATCTTTATCGCCCAGATGATTTTTACCAAATTGACCTGTGGCGTAACCCATCGGTTTCAGTAATTCGGCGATCGTGGGGTCTTCGGAACGCATTCCTAAATTGGCTCCAGGCATTCCGACTTTACTTAAGCCTGTGCGAAAAACGCATTGACCTGTAATAAAAGCCGATCGCCCTGCGGTACAACTTTGTTCGGCGTAGGAATCAGTGAATAGCATTCCTTCTTTAGCAATACGATCAATATTCGGGGTTTTGTAACCCATTAAGCCATGGGTGTAACAACTGAGATTGGATTGACCAATATCGTCACCCCAGATAATCAAAATATTGGGTTGTTTTGTTGACATTTTTGATTCCCCATTCAATATTAAATCGGAACTATTCGATTATAAATTAATAAGCGGTTTAGAAATCTAAAGATTTAATAATGACTCCAATAAAACTAATGAAGCCAATCACTAATAAGGCTACCCCAACAATTTCCGCGCTGTGAGACTCTTCGTAGGTATAGCGATCACGTTGAATTTGCTTCAATAATTGACGGTGTTCTTTCAATCCTAAAGCCATTCCTAACATTCCTGTGCCAATAAAAGCCAAACCGACAATTACCGAAAATCTGACAGGATCAACGTGATGAACCACTTCAGTACGCTCAATGGTTCTCACAATTGTAGGAATGCCAAAACCAAAACCAATCAGAGATAAAGAAGTACGAATCCAAGCCATTAAGGTACGGTCAGCGGCGGCTCGACTTCTATATTTAGCCAGTTCAGTGCGATCGCTGGCTAATTCATTAGTAGAAAGTGGCTTAGAGGGTTCAGGATCCTTAGGAAATTGATTCATAATTATTGCAACAAAAATAAGGGTTTAATGCTTATAAATAATCTATGATTATTCGTTTTTTGTTGAGACTGGGATTCTAATTCTTTGGTTAAAAAATGATTTAAAAAAGTTCGGATTAGGGCGACGATTCCAAGTTTGCCTAAAGAATCAAAGGAAGAACTTAAAGTTGTAGTAAGAATATCGGCCCCTAACTGAAATTCTAAAGCCATTACCAACCACATCCCAAATTCTAGTCGGATTTGCGAAAATTTGTTTGGGCCATGATGACGATTAAGGGTGATCGCGAGTTGTCCTATTTTTACGATCCCTAAGATAATACAAAATACAGCAATAGCTTCTAGTAAGAACTTAAACAAGGTAATAACCAGAGCTAATCCACCTTCTAAATGTTCCAATAACTCCACTAAGTTCACCTCATTTTCAACTAAATATTAGGTTGCTATTTTCAGTTTGTGCTTATACCAAATTGAATATAAAATGCCAAAAACAGATCCTAAAATTAGGTAAGCAATCAAAGTAGGAACAACTTGCTTTTGTATGTCATTTAAAACTGCAATAAATAAGGCTAAACCGACATTACGAGCAATACAGGAAATGGCTAAAATAGACCGTTTATCTCCATCAGAGCCGCCTAAAAAATGTCCAATTGCTAGAGATATAATGACCATAATTGTGATCGCAACGAGAGGTAATCCCCAAATTTTAAACATCAAAGGAAGCCCAACAATAGAGGCTAGAATAATCACCACTAAAAATAAACCATTGGAAACAATTGTTAACGGACGAGCGATTGCCTCTGCATACTTAGTCCCAAATTTTTGTAACAAAAGACCGAGAGAAACAGGCAAAAATTGTACTAGTGTGACTTGTCGTGCAACTTCTAAAATCTTTACTTTGTCTGGAATTCCTTGAAAGAAAACAGAAAAAATACTTAAGGTTACAGGGGTAATGATAACGGAAAGTAAAGCCAAAGTTAATTGAAGACTGGCCGAATAGCGAAATCTGGCTCCTGCCATTTGCGATCGCTTTGTGGTTAGAGGCGCACCAGGAGAAGCGGCTAAAAAAGCTAATCCGATCATGACTTCGGAGGGTAAATGGAACAACTTGAGCAGGATAACAACGACAAGCGGAACTAGTACTGCCACTGCGAAAAGTGCGCGAAAGAGTAAAGCAGGTTTTTGCCAAAAAGAGAGCATTTTCTCTAGGGAGAAATTAACCCCTGTCGATAACATTAGAGAAAAGATGGTAGCTTTGACAAGAAGCATTAAAAAAAGATGGTTCATCGTTTTAAGTTACCATTTTAATTTCAACTACCGACTGATGAAACTTAGAAAGTTTGATAAAAACTCAATCTTCCCACGCCCATATCAAAGCCAATGGGATTTGGCCCCGCAGGAAACGTTGTCACGGAAAATAAATAGGTTCCTGACACTGATGGATTTTGATTAGCTTCTAAGCGAATACTAAAGCCTGTTCCTGGTGGAATGGGAGGATCGAAAATGACAGCGATCGCCTGCGTTTTGGGATCTTGGCTGGCTTTTAAAGCGAAGGCTTGCCCCTGACTATTTTGAGTGCCTTGAAAAGCAGTGGTATTCGCTAAATTAAACTGGATCGTCTGAACATTAGGTTGGGGTTGAATGGTTACTTTTCCTAACGATTGAACAGAATTTTTAGGCAGATCAAACGTGAAATAGTAATGGGCATTGGGCCAGTTTATTCGGCTGTCGGGAGTTTCTGTTGTTACTAGGTTAGGTGGCTGACCTGTAAAAAAGGTGCTGTTTTCAGGAAAAGGTAAAGTTTGAGCGAATCCACTAGGAATAGATAAACTCAAACTGCTGATCGCGCTAATCGCAAATACTAAGAGACGCATAGAAAATTTATCACGCTTATCGTGCAGGGCCACCGTAACCGCCCGTCAGTCCAACCCCGCGAGTTCCTGCTCCGACTCCATGAAAACCAGGGCCAACCCCACCACCAGCACCAATCCAATCAATAAACAAAGCCGTTGCACCACCTGATTTTGGCAGTTCACCTTCAATAATTTTATACTTATAAATTAGGTCTTTGCCTTCCATCACAGGATTACTGATTTCGATCACAGCCAACGTATTTTCTTGATTGCTGCCTTCATAGACAGAGAGGGTGGCATTGGGAGGATCATTTTTAAAGTTGTCTGCCCCCGCTTTATCTGTCCATTCATCGAAATAGGCAGGCATAGTGAGATTTCCTGCTACTCGTTTCGGGCGATCAGAAAAATATAGAGTTTGGGGGTTAACATTGACTAAACGCAGGGTTTTATCTTTCGGGTTAGCCTTAAAATTTTCTGACGTTTGTACGAACATTAATTGTACTTTTTGATCAGAAGTACTTTCTTGTTTTATGGGCTTGCTCTGAGCAGAGCTAATAACAGGAAATGCCCAGGGAGTTATTGTCAATAGAGCAGTAACTAGAAAAAGAACAGGATGAGTCGAGTGTTGAATGAGTTTCATAGACTTCATGGTGAGATTGATCCTTAAAATTGATTGTGGTTAAAGGCCATCGCTCTCTCCCAATTCGAGAAAAAGCGATCGCCAATTCTGGTTTGTTTTAACTACTCGGAAACGTGATTGTTTCGTTGGGCAGATTCGAGTTTCTTGATGTCTTGCGGTGACAGTTGCGGGCGATCGAGTTTCACCGTCAACTTGTTGAGCTTGCCAGTGAAAGCGAATGGCGGCTGATAATCTGCGTCGTTAACGCCGGTCAAGGTATCGGAGCCAATGTCGAAGCTCTCGTCCCATTGCAGGATCATCGGCAGGGTCTTGGGCATCGTCTTAGTAGCCACCACATTGCCGTCAACTTTGAGCGTACCAACGCCAGGTCGTCCAACACCGGAGAAGTCATTGAAAGCAAGGGTGCCGGCCCCGAGACCATCGTACTTGAAGTCGAACTCCACAGTGTGCTTGCCAGGGGAGAGCGCCTCGGTTCCCTCCCATTTTAGTCGCTCCAGGTCAACCATATTCCAGAGCCACACCGGTTTACCCTTGAGTAGGTAAAAGCCATAGCCACCAAAGCGTCCGCCGGAGGTCAGCATGATACCCTCCGCACCACCTTGGGGCACCTCAATGTCCGCCGTGACGGAATAGGAGGTGTTGAGCAGGAGTGGTGAATCGCCCTGGGGCAGGCCGACCATCGGCCGGGTGTAAACGAACTCGCTACGGCCTGCGGTGATGTTGGGTCGAGGTGCGACGATGCGGGCCGCCACCGAGGCATCCAATGGGAAGACCTGGTGTTTCCGGGCCTCGGCAACGAACTCCTGCCTCATTTCCTTCACCTTCTGCGGGTTTTGCGCCGCAATGTCTTGAGCTTGGGTGAATTCATTGTTCAGGTTGTAGAGCTGGAATACTTGGTTGTTGAGCGGATCGGGATTAGCGGGGCCAAATGCGTCCCAGGGAGCGCGATTTACCTTAGTGCTGAGTACCCAACCGTCCTTATATAACGCCCACTGGCCCATCATTTCAAAGTACTGAGTAGTGTGACGCGAAGGGGCCTTGGCGTTCTTAGAGTCGAAGGTGTAGAGGAAACTGGTGCCTTCAATCGGCGACTGCCGGATGCCGTCAACCACTTCGGGGGGTCGGATGCCAGCGGCTTCGAGGATTGTCGGCACGACATCGATCACATGGACAAACTGCTGGCGCAAAGCACCTTTATCCTTAATGCGCGCCGGCCACGACACCACCATGTTCTGGTTAATGCCGCCCAGCCGCGACGCATTTTGTTTGAACCAGTCAAATGGGGTATCGAAGGCCCACGACCAGCCAGCAGACATATGGTTGTAGGTCTGCTCAGTACCCCAAACATCATAAAACTTCAGCTGTACATCGGCGGGCAATTTATTCAAGCCATTGAAGAAAGCCACCTCGTTTGGCGTACCCAGAGGGCCCCCCTCGGCACTGGTCCCGTTGTCGCCGTTGATGTAGATGATTAGTGTGTTGTCGAGCTTGCCGAGATCCTGGAATTGCTGAACCACTCGCCCGATCTCGTGATCGCTATAGGCGGCGTAGGCGGCGAAGACCTCGACCTGACGAATGAAGAGCTTCTTCTCGTCAGCCGTGAGTTGATCCCACGGTTTCAGGATGTCACTGGGCCAGGGCGTTAACTTGGCATCCTGGGGAATTACGCCGAGTTTCTTCTGGTTCTCAAAGATGCGTTCCCGCAGTTTTTCATAGCCGTCGTCAAACAAGTGCAGGTTGTGAATTTTATCCACCCATTCTTTGGTCGGATGGTGCGGTGCATGGGTGGCGCCAGGGGCGTACTTGATGAAGATCGGCTTGCTTGGACTGATCTGATTCATTCGCGTCATGTAGTCGATCGCATCGTCAGCCATGGCGGTGATCAGGTTCCAACTGCCTTCCTGACCCTTGAAGGGATAAATCTGCGTCGTGTTGCGGAATAGGTTGGGTTGCCACTGGTTAGCATCGCCACCGACAAAGCCATAGAAGTACTCGAAGCCCATGCCGGTCGGCCACTGGTCAAAGGGGCCAACCTGACTGGCCTGGAACGCGGGCACATTGTGATCCTTACCAAACCAAGCGGTGGAATAGCCGTTGTCCTTTAGTATTCGGCCAATCGTCGCTTTGTCTCGTTCAATGATGCTGTTATAGCCGGGGAAGCCGGTGGACTGCTCAGAAATCACGCCAAACCCGGCAGAGTGATGATTACGTCCGGTAATCAGCGCCGCCCGTGTCGGTGAACACAATGCCGTCGAGAACATCCGGTTATAACGCAGGCCCTCTCTGGCAATGCGATCCATGGTCGGGGTTGGAATCACTCCGCCGAAGGTGCTCGGTACGCCGAACCCAGCGTCGTCAGTGATGATCAGCAGTACGTTGGGGGCATCCTGGGGCGGTACAATGCGGGGTGCCCACCAGGGTTTGGACTGTAGGGCATCGTCCTTGATCACCCCGCCAAATTTGGGAGCAGGAGCAGGAAGTTGCTCCCCACTGATGGACATGGTGGCACTGGGCGAACCCGGTACGCCGTTAATTTTTTGGGCGAGGACAGGAAACCACCAGAAACTAGAGGTCATGACCATCACCAGGGAGAGAAATCCCGCAAAGATTGGCTGAAAATGACCTGGCAGGAGGTACTTCAGAAGAGATTTGAGTTTGCTGAGCATAGTTAGTCCATAGGGTTGAAGCTGATTTTAGGTTTTACTTAATGCGAGAAATCTAGGATGTCTCCTCTGGAGTGGCCAAACGAAACCCGATATGGGAAGTCCCGGTATCAGGGGATTGGGCCTCTCGCGCCGAGGGCCGGTAACGACTGCAATAATTTTTAGCGCAGAGAAAGGAACCGCCTTTGATAACGTGTTTAGTAACGCCGGGATCGCGGGGATCAAAGCTCTGTTTTTTGTCAGCAACCCAGGGATTAATTTTTCCCGCCAACTCATCATGGCCGGGGGCATACCAGTCTTGAGTCCACTCCCACACATTGCCGGTCATGTCGTACAGGCCGTAACCGTTAGGGGAAAAGGAAGCGACGGGAGCTGTACCTAAATAGCCGTCCTTTCGGGTATTGGTGACTGGAAATTTTCCCTGCCAAGTATTAGCCTTTTGAGGGGAATAGGTACTACCCCAGCTAAAAACCTGGTCAGTTAAGCCCCCCCGCGCTGCGAATTCCCATTGGGCTTCCGTTGGCAAGGATTTACCGGCCCAGGCCGCGTAGGCTTGGGCATCCTCGTAGGCGATATGAACGACAGGATGATTTTCACGACCGGTAAGGTCACTATCAGGCCCCTCCGGATGTCGCCAGTTGGCCCCAGTCACCCAATGCCACCAACTAAGTTCGGTAACGGGTTGATCGGGAGGGACGGGACGAAACACCACCGAACCGGGTTGTCGTTCTTCCTCGCTGAGGTCAGGAAACTGTTCTACCGAAAGGGGACGTTCGGCGACCGTGACATAACCAGTTGCCTGAACAAATTGAGCAAATTGGGCGTTGGTGATTTCATGACTATCCATACAAAACGCATTCACTGTAACGGCTTCGGCAGCTCGTTCCTCTATCCATTGGTTATCGGCTCCCATCCGAAATGTTCCCCCAGGAATGACCACCATCTCTTCAGGGCAAGCTAAAACCATTGGCTCTAGCAATAGCCAGGCAATAATCGCTAAACCCAAAATCCATAATTGCTTCGGAAATACAGCCATAAAACCCGTTGATTAGTGGGATGAACGCATTACCTTTAATGTCGTTTAGGACGATAAATAACTTGTTTGTTGTTTAAGCAATTTTTTGGATAGCGGGTGGATTCCACGTTCCATTTAAGACGGCGGGTTTAGGAGAATACAAACGCAGGGTAACTCCCAATTGACCCTGGGGAGGAGAGGGCAACCAATTCGTTTCTTGATCCTTGCCAGGGGATTGGGCTTGAATGTAAATATCCAAAGAACCATCGGCATTGTATTGCAAATTAGAGCGATCGCCTAAGGCAAAACGATTGAGGGAATTGGGGACTTGATACCCTTCGGCATCGTACATCGTAATAGACCAAAACGCCTCTACAGGAGGTAGTTCCTCTGGCTCAAAATGCAAGATATAGTTATTCTCCCCTTGTAAGGGTTTGCCCTCCGCATCACAAACATTTAAAGGATAAATGGCATCCTCAGGGCAATTTGCCCCTAAACCCACCATCGTAATAATGGCCCGTTTGAGATAATCATTCCCATACACGCCTACCGTATTGGTATTCATCTGCCAACCATTAATAACTGGAGCAAGGGTTGGCGTTTTCTCCTTCATGATCTGCAATCCATCTACTACCGCCCGTTTTAATCCAGCTTGTATGGCCGAAGAAGCATTATTAAAATCAAAACTTTCCCCTACTTTCAGCCCAATACGCTCTAAACGGGCCAGAATAGACCAATCAGTAACGTGAGGAGTGTGTAATTTCATCAACTCTGCTCCGTAGCTGAAATACTGTTCTGCTGTCAGGGTGTTGACCTGAGTCAGAGGATCCGTTTTCATATCTACGGTGGGATCAATTACGGTTTTGACAGGAGTAACAGTTTTACCCCATTGCGAAAGTGGCGTTAATTTAAGGCTATCCTGAAGGTGATTCACTGCTCCATAGTCTTCGACCCCATTGGTTTGAATTCGTCCAATAATCCAGAAGTAGGGCGTGGGAGACTCAATTTTCCCGACACCTTCAGGTAATTCCCCTTGCCATTTTTGCGGGACAACGGCGTAATTTTGGGCATGGGTGCCACTGGTACGCTTACCAGGAACCGCAAACACATCCGTCCACATATCCAAGAGAGGCAGAAGATAATACCGTCCCTGGGTATCTGGCAGAGACAGGATCATCGGCTCCGGAGTAATATCAACCCATGCCAGCGTATATAACGTATCGAAATTGGGACGCACGACAACTCGTAAATCGGCAGGAGGAAATTGTCGCAAACTCTGAAATTCATTCACAGGGCCAAATCCAGGCTTTTCTCCTGATAGATAGTTGGTAAAAACCTTGCGGGATACATCCATCGTGATTAAGGGATAGAAATAGTGATAAGCCTCAATACCGATTTCATAGGCTTGTTTTTCGCTGACAAGGTTCATATTCATAGATTATTTCATCTTTTAGGAATGGATAAAAAAACGATCGCAATAGTATTAGGAAAGAAATCGCAATATGTATTGCTAGTCGCTTATAAAAGCGACCCATGTAACCTATTCATTAACCATTGATGCAGGAACTTGTACGGAGAAATCTCCACAAATTACAGCCAGCTTAGTCGGATTATTCAGGTCAGTTCCTCTGACTAGTTGGGGATCCGCCGGCCGGGTTTGACCGGGTTGGGTATTTTGACAAATGATAGTCGTAATTTGGGGATTTTGGCCGGGGGTAATAAAAGCGGCGCCAACGTAGGCCTTGAGTTGGCTCGACAGGGGAGATTGGGCAGGAATTAGATAACTGTAGGCAGCTTCCGAGGTAGTCCGCACCGCGTAGTCAAAGGTATTCGGTAAAGTAATACCAAAATCCTGCTGAATATTGTCAACTTGGGCTCGGAAATTGCCATTATTTTGGTAGTAGGTTCGCTGGCCCTCTGTCATTTTGGCGACAGCCTTGAGGGCCGCATTTTGGGCTTGATCCACGGAGGTATCCTGAGCAGAGACAGGGGCCATGGCTAAAAAACTTGGTTCTGAAAAGCCCAAGACTGTCAAAGGTGTTACTGCTAGTAAAAAAAGAGAGAATTTCATTAAATTTACCAATTTACTTGATGAAGACACTGAGTAAAAACTCTAATCCTGTAAGGAATAGGAAAGCGTATGGAGACAACTCGTCAATCCAGCAGATTATTTCAGTAATTCGATCTCCCCTGGTCGCCAAGTTTTGTCAAACCAAGGTTCTAATGGGCCGTAAAGCCGAAGAATCGTGTTCCAACCCGTGCCCGGAATCGTCTGCACCCAATTATTCTCCTTACCAGCGGCCGGTTTTGGCCCGAAATAGATATCCACAGATCCATCAGCATTAACCAAAAGCCCCTTCGTCTGACTACTGACACTGGGAAACTGTTGATCCGTCTGAATCTGCGATCGCGTCTGGTTGCTATAAAGAATGACTGACCAGAAATCTTTAACAGGAATATTGGGCGGTAAACGGAGACGATAACTCTTGCCACCATCGAGGAGATTACCCGTGTTATCACGGGCTGTCCAAGCATATTGAGAACCCAATCCGACCATTTTTTCTTCCATCGCAGGAGTAACCCCCGTCGCCATGAAATAGTAATAGATATAAGCATCCAGGTTCAGAACATCAGGCTGGGTTTGGAACTTATAGCCACCAATGAAAGGTAACTGCCAAGCACTGTTCGGATAGTAATAAGCCTCCTTCTGTCGATTGTGAAAGGAAATTGCCCGTGCCGTCGCATCCCCCACTGCCGCCGCTTCCGTCAGAATTTTTTTCATCCGTTCATCAGGCTTGAAAGGTTTGCCTTTTTGAATACCAATAGAGGCGTAGTAACCCAGTCGAATTTGATCGAGAGATTCACTCGGCTCTTCTTGTACCACTTGATTGAGCAGTTCCCAGAAACGATAATCGGCAGGTGCAACCGTATTAAACGGCTTGCCCGACATATTCACAAAATTCAAAGCAGGGGGATTGTTGGCACTGTTGAGGGGATAAATTTTTGTGTTCTTTGTCACCAACTCAACCCCCGGTTTCGGGTCGCCCTTGACCAAAAAACTGCGCCAAGGAATCCAAATATTAAAAGTCGGTGATTTCACCACGTTGTAACCCGAGGGAATTTCTCCTTTGTAGCCTGGGGGTAAAAACAGGTACTTTCCGCCTTGTCCCTTATCAGGGCCAGTAATGCCGACATCAATCACCCAGCGAAACCAAGTATCATTAACGGTTCCTAATACTTTTGGGGGAACTTCTAAGACTAACGGCCCCTTCGTCAGATCAAGCCATGTCCAACTATAAACGGTGTTGTCATTGGCAGTCAGGAAAATTGATCGCGAATCCAAAAGTTGCTCGAAAATTGGCACAACGGTATTCACTGGCCCCAAGGTACGGATCGCGTTACGGTTGGCCGCTTGGCTAACGGCAGGTATTGCCAATAAGTAAGCTTGAACAGCCCGTTGAAAGTCGAGGTTATCGTAGAGTTTTTTCGCTGTTGCTTCGTCTGGAAAACCATCAAAGAAATTGAGCGTTCCTAGACGAGTCTCCACTTTGGCGGGTGACGCAATTCCTGGGGGGAGGGGAGTTGAGAACTTTAATTTAGGGTTGGCAGGATCACCTGTCAGAGATTGTCCGTTACTGGGGGAAGCTATCGCTATCAAGTTGGCTGTGACAATTAGCAATCCAATGGTTAGCCTGTTGAGTGATACACGCTTGTTCGTATTTTGTTTTTTGGCGAGTTGCAGTTGCTTAAACCACAGCCAATACAGGGAAGAGAAGAAATAGGAAAGCATCCAATTTTACCTATTGATAATTATGAAGAAAAACTAACCATTAAGGGGCCGGAACCACCCGGTAATAAATGCCATTGGCCCCGTAGGACGGACTGAACCAAACTCCGTTGTAGAGATAGTAGGTGGTATTGCCAATGGTCTGAAGCATGGCTCCCATGGGTAAGGTCGGGTAAATGGCCCCCATCGCATAAGCTGTACTAGCGGCAGTGGCTCCGGCCGTATAACCGTCGGTATAGGCATTATTGGTGGCAGCAGTCGCTGTAGCGGCCCCAATGACGGCCCCGGTTGCAGCGGCCCCGGCCGCGGCCCAGCCGCCACAGTTATAACAGCCTGCACCATAGGTATTGACTACCGTTGGCGGATGGTAGGTGGCGTAGTCCCCCCCGTAGTAACGGTTGTAACCACCATAAACTGACGTACCGTAGGCACTAGTTCCTTGCCAATAGCCATCACCCCCCGAGGCCGTTCCGCCTCGATACCCAGTACCACTCCAGGAACCATCACTTCCCGAGGCCGTCCCCCCGCGAAAACCATCTGCACTCCAAGAGCCATCATCCCCAGAGGCCGTCGTGCCCCGAAAACCCGTACCACTCCAGGAGCCGTCACTTCCGGAAGCGGTTCCTCCTCGATAGCCACTGGCACTCCAGGAACCATCACTTCCCGAGGCCGTTCCTCGAAAACCACTCGCACTCCAAGAGCCTCCTCCGGCATGCATCCAAGCCGTTGCGGGCCGACAAAAGAGAGGAAGCGATACAGCTGTTGCAAGGAGGCCGATGGTTAGGCTGATTACAAGCTGATCATTGGTTTTAGGTTTAATCATTGGGGTTCTCCTGATGGGGATTTAGTCTTGGCCGGGACTTTGGGCTCGGGCCGGGCAAAGGGAATGGGGGCGGCCTTTTTAAGATGGGCCGGACTAAAGGCATCGGCGGCGATCGCCGGATTCAGATCCCAGTTGCTAAATTCCACTAGATGCCGCAACCGTGAAGGATCATCTCGATAAACCACACGCATTGCCCGAGGCAGTTTATCTTCTACGCCGATCCAGATTTGGGCAAAAACCTGATTATTAGCGATTGCCACAATATCGGTCTTCGTTCCCCCCACAATGTTGGACTGGCCGACTACAAAGGCCGTTTTCAACCCCTCCACCATGTCTTTGTAGGGATCACTGACAATCACGTCACTGAAGGGAAAGTAAATATCAGCAGTACGGTAGGCTTCCCTCAAGGCCGCATCCAAGGTTCCAGGGGCCTTGGCCATCGCCACCAAATTTTCGGCGGTCGCATAGGCCGCCATCATGGTGCCATCGTAGTAAAACTCCGTAGCGGGGCCATCCCCTAGCGTCAAAACTTGCAATTGATTAGGACGCTGTAATGTGACCTCTGAGCGAGTCATATAGGCCAGGGCCGGCCCAATGAGACTAGGACTTTCATAGGTTGCGATTGCTGTAAAACGCAATGATTTCGCCCCGGAGAGGCGATCACTCATGGCCTTAAGAATGGCGAGGGCCTTGGGTTCAAGGGTGACTTGGGCTGGGGACAGGGGAGTAGAAGGCTTGGTTAACGGTTGGGCCGAAGCCATCAATGGTATTGCACTGAAGACACTCAGCAGAATGGGTAGGGATAGAGAATAAAACCGGGCCAGTATCATCATCTTGGGATTGCCATGGATAGTTGTGTTTCAGTCTGTCCTTATGTTGGATCGGTCGTTGTTATTCTTGGGGTGGCACCAGCCCACATTCAAATAACTTGGTTAAAACCGGCGTTGCAATTTGACTGAAAAATTCCTGGGTCAATTGGGGGTCTTGGCGTAGGCGTTGGACAAAACGAGCCGTTAATTGATCTTTTAAGGTTGGGGGTTGGCCACTGCTTTGGACAGCATGTTGTTGGGCCATCGAGGCAGCCAGATCTTGACAGGAAGAACCACCAAATTTTTGAATCGTTTTCTGGGCAATCGCATTAACAACTTCTTCTGGAAGAGGATCAGAGGATTGAGCCCAAACAGCCATCGGCATCATGCTAGGAATTACAACAATTGAAACTATTACCTCAAAAAAATATGGATTTTTAAAAAATGGAAGTCTCATGACACATTTGTAAAGATTTTTTGCAAAAAAAAGCGAATATAGCCGACAGACTTGTCTAACGCCCGTTGATCATAGATAGTTTTGCCAAGATATTCTTGCCATTTGGTGCCAGGAGTCCCATCGGTTATTATTCTTAATCTTAATTAATAAAATGGCTCCCCCGATTCCTCTTCTTCGCGTCGTCAACCTGTCCCCCATCATCACCTTTTTAGAAGAACAGGGAACCCCCACCGAACAATTCCTACGACGGGCCAAACTCCCTGTCTATGCCTTGGATGATCCCTATACCCTCCTGCCCTGCCATCAAGTGATTGCCTTTCTCGAAGATGTCAGCCATCAAGAAGGCATTGATAACCTCGGCTGGAGAGTGGAAAACCGGGTATCTCTGACAGAGTACGGAGCCTTTGGCCGATTGATTTTGCAGTCCTTAACCCTGGGAGAAGCCCTCTTAACCAGTATTCGCACCTTGAGATTGTTTAATTCTGGGGTGCATTTGTGGCTACAGGTTCGGGGGGAACAGGCATGGTTTGGGCATCAATTCACGCAACTAAATGGTCTTGATTTTCCCTGCGGTATTCAAATTGCTCTGTTGTTAATGCTTGACCTAATCCAAAAAGCGGCAGGTCGTCATTGGTATCCCCAGGAAATTTACTTGCAAACCCCGCAAATCAGCAACCTGAACCATCATCCCCTCTCCTGCACCCGCATTGACCAGACGCAAGGGTTTACTGCTATTGTTTTTCCTCGCTCCTTCCTTAGCCTGCCCTTGGGTCAGACGCCACTGGCTGATCATCAAGCCGATCTCGACCTCTTGCAATCTTTGGCCCCCGCCCTGGACTTTGTTGGTTCCCTCCAGCAGGCTCTTACACCTTTGTTGCGCGAGAATTATCCCACCATTGAGGTTGCCGCCGAAATTGCCCAAATAAGTGTGCGAACTCTACAGCGGCGACTAGCTGAAGAAGGCCTAACCTATTCCCAACTCATCTCTCGCCTCCGTTACCAGAGAGCCATTTACTGGTTAGTCAATTCCGACCTCAAAATGATCGAAATTGCCGCCGAATTAGGCTATCAGGATGCAGCCCATTTTACTCGGGCCTTTAAGCGCTGGACTGGCGTCTCCCCCCAAGCCTTTCGGCGTGATCGCCAAAGCTAATATCCAGAATGAATAAGATAATCTAGACATTAAACCTGTTAATTCATTCCATCGAGGTCAATTTGATTTCGGGGGCTGAAAGAAGAATTTACTGAGATTACCCTTGCCCAGATACCGATCCAGTTCTTGGAAAATATTATGAATGAGAAAAATAATGGAAACACCGAGTAAAATCCCTAAAAATCGAGAAAAACTCCGTGTTTCTAAGAATAGAGTTAGGGCAGGAATCAAGGCTTTCGCTTCTTGATAAGCGTGAAAGAGATTTTCAAGCCCACTCAACACAAACACTGCAAAGGTATAAACTGCTGTTTTGTATAGCACTTGAAGGTAGCGGGCAGATTGGGAAAAGCGATTGAGCCAGGGGGTCATATCCATAATGGCAACGGACTTAGCCGAAATCAGTGCATAAATCACTGCTTTACCTACAATCGTCACATCAACTTCAAACTCCTTTAGAAAAAGCTTCATCAATAGGAGAATATAACCATAGCCAACAAAGAAAAAAAGACTCAAAGAGCCAACTTTCTGGATTTCATGTTTTAGAGATTGCATCATATTAATTAACGGTGTAACCCCGTCCTTGCATACAAGTTGTCCAAGCACGATAGTAATTAGCTAATTGTTGTTGTTCTGCGGCTTGTAATTGAGCCTGGGCTTGAGCCTGTTGCTGTTGTTCCTCACGTCTGCGAAATAATCCAGTCAAGGCCCCTACCCCTGCACCGATAGCGGCCCCTTCCCCTACATTGCCCCCGATCGCGCCTCCAACAACTCCCAGGAGAGAGCCTCTTGCCGCGCCTTGTACCATTTGACCTTGTTGGGAGGATTGAGCTGTGGTCATTGGGGATAGTTGGGAGGGATCCACCCCAGTTTGTTGTTTTGCCCAGCTATAGCAAGCAAAATGATCTTGTTGTTGTTGTTCCTGGGTTTGTCCTTTCGTCGGGTAGGCAAACGGTTCGGGCAATTGGGTCTGGGCCAGCGCCATCCCCTCAATGGAACATAGAAATAGAGTCAAAAAGAAACGGGATGGAACTGAAGACAACATTGTCATAGGAGGTATTTTGGCTAAAACAAAAATTATTCAAAAACGGAATCTTAAGGGGTCAGGGCAAGGATACAAAACTACAATGACGCTTGCTTGCCATTTCGTGCCAAGTTTCTATGGCAATAGTGAGAAGTGGTGTTGAAGCCATTGTCGGGCCTGTTCTCGATGGGCCAGTTCTCCATCCAAGGTCGCGCTTAAGGCCTGATCCAAAATTTGTTTGTACAGCGGCCCTGGCCGGTAACCCCATTGTTTCAGGTCTTCCCCCGTCATGGGGGCCTGGACTTGCCGTAATCTTGTCCAGTAATGCCAGAGCTGACGGCGTAGGCTCCGATGGGCCCGAGTGGCCACCAGAATTAACATTTCTAGAGGGTGGGGCCGCAAAAGTTTGACAATCTGACTCGGCTTTCGGCATTGGGGTAATGCTTGGCTAATGGTTCTTTCCACGACTGCTAATCGGCCCAGAATATCGACCCAGGCCTTGGGGAGCTGTAAATTACTGGCAATCACGGCCCGTTCAGGTTCCGGCACTGTGGCTAACAGGAGGGACAGGCGCACTAACCAGTGCTCTACGGTATCTTGGGGATCTAAATAATGGAGCCCACGGTCTGCATAACGTAGTTGCTGAGTAAGGGCCGGTGTTAGGGTGAGATCAGGGTGTAGACATTTCAAGGCCCCTAAATCCGAGAGCAGGGCCAGGGCCGGTTGCCAATAGGAAGAGCGCAAAATCACCGACAGTTCCGCCTTTAGGCGTGTGGTTAGGGCTGGGGCCGGATGATTGCCCAAGCGTAGGCGTTCATAGACACCGCTTTCTAGGGCATGGCGGATAAATCGTTCCGTTTCTGGTTCAAACTCAAAGCCGAGACGTACCGCAAAGCGCACCCCTCGATAAATACGGGTCGGATCTTCGATAAAACTATTGGCATGGAGTACCCGCAGTTGCCGGGCCTGGAGGTCAAGCAGGCCCCCAAAAAAGTCCAGGACTTCCCCCTGGCGCGGTGGCGTTAAGCGCACAGCGAGGGCATTAATGGTGAAATCCCGACGGTAGAGGTCTTGGCGAATGGAACTGGCCTCTACTTCAGGATTCGCGGCGGGGTAGGGATAAAATTCCGTGCGGGCCGTGGCAATATCCATCCAGAGGGAACCCAAAACCGGGTCTTTATGCCAGAGCAGGGCCGCTGTTTGGAATTCCCCATGCACCGAGAGTTTGGTCTGGGGATAGGCCCGTTGTAGTTCCGTTGCCAGGGCCACCCCGGCTCCGACGTCAGCGGCCCGATGGAAACCATCCACCACCAGGTCAATGTCCTGGAGTCCTAGATGAGTTCCCTCCTCCGCCAGTAAAATATCCCGCACGGCCCCGCCCACGAGATAGAGATGCCAGCCTTGGGCCTGAGCCCAAAGGGCCGCTTGTTCCAGTAATTGCCAGAGGGCCGGTTGCAGACGGCTTTTCAATAACTCCAGGGCTCGTTGTACTGACGGGAGTAAACAACTATCTCTATCGTCTAAACTACCTTGGAGAGCAGCCCGGTCTTGGTGAAGTTGCCGCAAAATATCGGTGCGAGTGACGATGCCCACCAACTTTCCTTGCTCCACCACCGGCAGGCGGCCGATGTCGTAGGTTACCATCAGTTTTTCAATATCGGGCAGTTGGGTATCCGGCGTAATCGTTTTGAGATTACGGCTCATATAGCCTTTGACTGGCGCATGGCTAAAACCATGGTGCAGGGCCAGATCCAAATCCCGCCGAGAAATAATGCCCACCAGTCGATCCTGTTCATCAACGACTGATAGACCGGAGTGACCATAGCGGAAAAGCACTCGCTGGGCCTGGTCAATGGTGGTTTGGGGCCGGATGGTTCGCACTGGAGAGGACATCAAATCTCGCGCTGTCAGGGGTGGCGGAATTTGCTCAATCAGTTTTTGCTGAAGCGTTGTCAGTAGGCCCGTCGGCTCGACTCCCCGTAGATTCACTGATGCGGCCTGGGCATGGCCACCACCCCCAAGCGGCACAAACAGGCTCGTTAAATCGGTTCCAGGAATGCGGGTACGACCAATCACCGTCAGTCGGCCCTCGGGATAGGCGACTTCTTCCCGCCGTTTGGTGTAATAGTGGCCCAACAGCAAAGCGTCTAATTCCGTTAATTCAAGGAGTCGTTCCGCCAGGTGGGAGAGGCCCGGTACGAAAGCTTCTGTGTTTAGCAAAACCGAGCCGAGGTGATAACTGCCAACGGTTTTGGATTGCAGGGCCTGCAGGGCCTCCGTAAACAAAAATTGCAGGGGAGGCGCAAAACCAGGGTCAGCATACTCGGCAATTACCCGCAGATTTGCCCCCTGTTCCATCAACCAGGCCAAGGCCCGGGCATCTCGGGCGTTACTTTGTTCAAAGGTCAAGGAACCTGTATCTACATGAATGCCCAGGGCCATCACCGTGGCCTCCACCGGCGCGAGGGCAATCTGTTCTGCCTGGAGTTTTTCCACAATTAAAGTCGTGGTGGCCCCGACGGCTTCTACCTGAATTTGACTGGCGGGAATATCCGACTCGACCCCCAGATGATGGTCATAGATTTCTATTCTTTCTAAATGGGGCAGGTCTAACCAAGCCTGGGCCTTACCGAGACGTTCCCGTTGTTGACTATCCACTACCCGGATCGAACGTAGGCGCTTGGGATTAACACTGCGTAATTCGATCAGGGCCAACTCATCTCGGTGCAGGGCCAGAAAATCCCGTACCGCTGGATGGGCTCCGCCCGTTAGGACAATACGACTGCCCCAGTAGAGCCGCGACAGCCCCACCGCCGCCCCTAGAGCATCAAAATCCGCTGTTTGGTGACACAAAATGACATCCATCCCTCCATTCTAGAGAGTTTGGGCCTGGCCCTCTGCTGACCGGGTTGACTCCCCCTAGTTGGTCGCCCCGAAAGCACTTTGCTTAGAGCACTAAAATATTTTTGTCAAGATATGTTGCACGACTCTTAACATTGTGTTACATTTATTTACATAAAGAAAACAAACCCCTCATTCAACAGGAAACAAACCATGACTCGCGGATTTAGACTTGATTCTGACCAACGCCTCAACAACTTTGCCATTGAGCCTCAGGTTTACGTTGATGACTCCGTGCAAGCTGGCTGGACAGAATACGCCGAAAAACTCAACGGTCGCTTCGCCATGATCGGCTTCGTTGCGCTTCTGGCCATGGAAGTAATTACCGGCCACGGTGTTATCGGCTGGCTGACCAGTCTCTAGGTTTTAACCGCTAGACCGCACGGGCCGATGGAATTCGACTGCCTTGGCCCCTTCTATACAAGCTTTTTATACTTTTGGAGGTTCCTATGAACGCCGACTATGACATCTTGCAAAACCCCAACCTGTTTGCCCCGGTGGTATTTCGCGATGATTTTAATCGCTTTGAAACCATCAATGCCAACCAGGCCTGGTCTCTCTTTTTCACCGCTGGCCAAGAAGACAAAGAACTGGGTTTCAATCCTGAACTCGGCCGCTTCTTTACCAATATTTTGCTAGCGGTCGCTGTGACGGGCGGTATCTGGGCCTACGTCTTTAGCCACCAACCCATCCTTTAAGGTTTTCTTCCCAAGCTCCTTCTTTCGACAATGAACTCAAGGTCTCCCCTAGATAACTCTGGGGGGATTTTTTTAGTTTGGAGGTAAGCGTCGGGAGGATGTTACCGAGTACTGTTGCACCTTTGCTTCTGAAAGCCGATGATGGGATTTGAACCCACGACCAACTGATTACGAATCAGCTACTCTACCGCTGAGCTACATCGGCATTGTTTACAGGCACTATATCATAGCACTGAATCAAGGGTTCGCCAACCCATAACCTAGAGAACGATGGACAAGATCAAACCCAAGACAAAGCTGGACGCGGATCGGTATGCACGCCTCCGGGCCGAAGCCGAATCTCCCTACCGGGGATTACGTAAATTTATCTACGTTGGCCTAGGAGCCTCGGGTTTCATTGGCCTGATCACCTTTGGGGCTCAACTCTTAGCCGGCCAAGACCCCCAACGGGTTTTACCCAATCTGGCCCTGCAAGCGGGAGTCGTGGCCCTTATGGTCTGGCTGTTTCGGCGGGAAAAATCCTAGGGTTTAGTGCTGGAGGGATTGGTATTGCTCCTCCGTGATGCGGCCGGCTGCGTAGAGGGTTTGGGTGATGTCGGAAATCTTGAGCACCGCATGGGCCTGATAGCCAGCTTGCTGAATGCGGTCTGTAACTCCCCCTTCATGGTCGATTAAGACCACGATATCCTCGACCTTCAGGCCAGCGGACTCGATTTTTTGGGCCCCTTCCAGGGCGCTTTTACCGGAAATAAGCACATCATCCACAATGACAACCGTTTCCCCCGGTTGATAATTCCCCTCGATTAAGCGGCGAGTTCCATGGGCCTTGACTTCCTTTCTGGGATAGATCATAGGGTGATGCAAGAGCAAAGAAAGGCCCGTCGCCGTGGGCAGGGAGCCGTAGGGAATGCCGGCAATGCGGTCAAACTGAAGGGTTTGCAAAATTTCCGCGTAGGCGGCGAGGACTTGGTGGAAAATTTGGGGGTTGGAGATAATGCGGCGCAGGTCGATGTAGTAGGAAAAGGTGGCCCCGGAGGCCTGAACGTACTCGCCAAATAAAAGGCAATCAATATCGAACAGTTGCAGGATTAAGTCTTGGTGGGGGTGGGGGGCCAAGAAACAGAGGTCGGGAGTCCAGAGGTCACAGTGGGAATCGTTGGGGATGGCTTGTTGACGTAGGCGTGTGATTTCTGTATTAAGGCTTTGTAGTTTCTCTCCTAAGTCTGGGGCCTGGAGATAGTCTTGGGGAACGGGCAGTAATAACCCCTCACCTTGGGCATTGAGACCGGCCTGTAAAATAGCCTCTAGATCACTCCCCTCGGCCCAGATACTGCGAAGAAGCAGGGTGCGCTCGGGGGCCGCTTGGCGAATTTGACGCAGGACATCCGGGTCATGGGTACCGACTTCTAGGTAGAGTTGCTCCAGTGGCCCCCAGGTCTGGACTTCGTGAACCACTTGGAGGTAGAAGGGATTGTCAGCGGCGGGAAAATTTTGCAGGGCCAAAGCACCAGGATTGGAAGTATGGCAAAGAATGAAAACTCCCTTCTCTGGATAGACCAAAAAAGGGGCGCTATGATCCTGGCCAGCAAAGGGCGTCAAGGTGACGGCATCGACGCACCAATCTTCAAAAATGGCCCGCGCGAAAATAGTGCTGGTATTTAAATCACTGTGCTTGGCATCCAGAATAACGGGAATGGTCGGGGGAATATGGGCCAAAACCGTCTGCAACAGGGCCAGGCCCTCAGGCCCCAACGCCTCATAAAACCCAAGGGTGGGCTTATAGGCACAGACTTGATGCTGACTTTGCTCAATAATCTCTAACAGCCATTGTTCAAGCTGTTGGCTGAGGGATTGCTGGCCGGCCGAATGCGCCGGGGGCATCATTTCTGGATTGGGGTCTAGGGCCACCACCAATAGACTCTGCTGGGCCGCGATGCTTTGGCTGAGTTTTTCCGAAAAGCTCATAGGGCAGTATCGGTGGGCTCTGAGTTGGATGGTTCCGCGTCTCCTGGGTCTGATGCATCCGAGGCGTTTTCTGAGGAAGCGGTTACAGCGTCATCAACGGGCCTTTCCAGTACTGTTTCAAGTTCAGGACTGACGATATCATCATCATCCAGGAGGTCATCTAAATCGTCGAGCAGGCTGGTTTCCTCTACGGGCTCGACATCCATTGGTTCCCTAACAGCGGGATTATCGTCGTTATCCTCTGCTCCAAGGCCTAGACTCTCTTCGGCTTCCAAGGACACAACCGGCGTGGTCGCCATGGCTTCAACCGGCTCAGACATTTCCGTATTATCGGCATTATCAATGGTCTCGGTCAGTTCAGCGGTGACGCTCTCCTCTGTTTCTACCGGCACGCTTAGGTCTTCATTGATGGTTTCAACCGGAGCAACGGTTTCCCCTTCCACTTCAGTGACGACGGGCATTTCTGGTGAATCTTCATTGGTTTCTTGGGGGGACTCCTCAACGGCCAGTTCGAGATCGTCTAGTTCATCAAGCTCATCAAGCTCATCATCTATCTCCTCCTGGGCGACGCTATCCAAGGCCTCTCGAATGGTTGGGGGCGGAGTTGAACGACGGCCAAAAAGACGACTGAAAAAGCCGGGTTTGCTGGGTTTGGCACTGGGGGACGGAGTCGTAAGGGGGGGACTGGTTTTCGGGGCAGTTTCTATCGCTTGATCAGGGCCTGCTGATTCAATCAGTTCCGGTTCCATGGAGGGAGAAACCGGCGTTTCACCAGTATCGCTGGTGGTCTCGGGAAGCGATTCGCTGATAGTTTCCGGTTCTAGGCTGGTCGTACTGACTTCGACAATGTCTTCGACGACTTCAAGGACTTCTTCTACTGTCTCAGCTATAACCTCTGCTGGTTGCTCCGTCTTGACCATGGCCTCTGGCTCAGTGGCTGATTCGAGTTCCGGTTCCGTCGGTTCCGTTGGGGCTTGGGGGGGTTGGGGTTTGACGGTTTTGGGTTTGCGTCGGCCCCCGCTCAACCAATCCAATAGAGAAAAGCTTTTGAACTCCGGTAAATTCTCGGCATTGGCGATGATGGCCCGGAGCTTCAGGGTCTGCCAAGCAAAACTCAAAATCAAAACAGTCGCCGCGCCTTGGCCCAGCAGAACCCCCCCGGTTAAACGCTGGGAGCAAATCCAGAGGACAAGGGCGTAGAAGAAACCGACCCCGCTCCAGAGAAAATCATCTTTGCGGTGT
Source organism: Synechocystis sp. LKSZ1 (assembly GCF_040436315.1). Taxonomy (NCBI): domain Bacteria; kingdom Bacillati; phylum Cyanobacteriota; class Cyanophyceae; order Synechococcales; family Merismopediaceae; genus Synechocystis; species Synechocystis sp. LKSZ1. The sequence goes on from NZ_AP031572.1 coordinate 1,295,470, forward strand.
AATTTGGGGGCAAAAAAAGCCGAAAAGAAAAAAACAAGACTGGCTAGGCCAACGGTGAGCGCAAGAATAACAGCCAACATGCAACGTTGCTCCGTCGAGAATCCACTCCCCTATCTTAAGATGTCGGGTGAAGACCCCTGCCATGTTTTTTGGGCCAAAGCAGAAAGAGCGTCGCTCCCATAGACTTTAGTGCATTGAGTAGTTCAGACAATGGCTCGTTACAGGCCCTGGTCGGCTTGAGTTTTAAGCATATCCCGCAGAATGGTTTCCGTCAGCGTTGCTAATTGGTTCAATTGGGTTTTTAGCTGAGCTTCCCGTTGCTGGTAGTCGCGCTTTTTGTGGAGGGCCGCCCGGGCCAGATCTTCCCGTTGTTGCTGGAGGGCCTGTTGAGCAACGGCCTGCCAGGCCTGGACTTCCGCCTGAGCTTGTTGGTATTGGGGCTGGAGTTCATTCCAGGATAAACGAATGTCGCCGAGGGCCTCGTTGAGCAAGCGTTGGGCATTGCGGGGATCGGTACCCTGGAGGGCCTGGGTGAGGGGGTCTTTGAGGCCTTCCAGAGGAAGATTGTCGATCAGGGGCAGAAAGCGACGAATCTGCTGGCTTTCGCTGATGCCGGTTTTGCACCAGGTAGCAAAATGCTCACAATTATTGAATAGGAGATTATATTTTTGTTCCCCCAGACGGCTCTGGGCCCGCTCCACAACAATTTCTGGCAGAAAACAAAAGCGTTGGCCCTCGGCCAGACGTTGGACGGGTTGGCCCCGGCTAAAGGTCTGCCAACTGGTACGCTCGATGCGCTCGCTGGGTTTGCGGTAGTGAATGACAGAACCATCGCCACAATCGATACCATGGTGCTCGTAGAGGCCGTCCAGGGTCAGCCATTCCCGCAGGACATAAATTTGATCCCCTAGTCCCATGATTCTCCCAGGCCAAGTTCCCGTTTCAGAGTCGTGATAGATTTTTCACCAATGTAATGTTGCGTACAAATTACTTCTGGCCGACGGATCAGGTCGTCCCGCTCCGCGGTAATGGTCTGGAGTACCATGGGCTGGCTGGCGGGGTCGGTGATAATCGTGTGGGCAGTACGTACCAAATGGCGTAACTTGTGGTTGTCACTGACGAGGGCCGATTTCAAAAATAAATCATCCCCCCGCAGGCTATGGATCAGGATTTCCGCAATGCTTAAAATGCCGGGACTCAGGCTCACAATGCCGAGGCAGTTATCCTTCGGTAGTTTCTTAATCAATGCCAGTTCCTGGCTATAGTCATAGATATCAATGGGGATGACGCGCACGGCGTAGGGACTGGCGACGGCTTCGGCCTCTGCTAAAAAGTAGCGACTGGTGACCACCGTACCGGCATTCATTTCTGCCAGGGTCGCGGCCAGGTCTTCTAAGGGAACCAACTGGACAGGAATCACCAGGGCCTGTTCTAGTTCCTGCAAGATCAGTTCACCGGCCCCTAAATCTCGTTGGGGCACCGTCACTAAAACCCGTGCTGTACTGCGGAGCCGCCAATCCACCACCGTCAAAAAGAGTTCCCTCACCTGGGATAAACTCAAACCCTGGCTCAAGAGTTCATCGAGACTTTTTTGGATCAACTGACTGGCCGCCGGATAGTCCTGAAAGAGGGGATTATCCCGTTGGCCGGCCCCCTCGGGGTTGGGGACTTTGACGTAGATGCCAGAACCCGCAATGGATTCCACCAGACTGTTTTCCTCCAGTTGTTGATATACCTTGCTGATGGTATTGCGATGGAGGCCGGTAATCATGGCCAACTGCCGGGTACTGGGTAAACGATGTCCAGGGGGGTACTGCCGGGACGCGATGGCAAACCGGATTTGGTCAAATAACTGTTTGGAAGCGGGGATTTCGCTATCGTTTTGGATCTGGAACTGCAACATTGTTATTAATGGATCATAGAGAGGAGTAAGGCAAGCCGGAACTCGTTCCCTATGCTGGCAGAAAAAGCTGAAAATTGGTGAAGAATAGAAGTAAAATTCAAGGCCAAGTTCGAGTCTTGATTTCCCAGGCCTATCCCCTCCACTATTTGGGAAATTCCCCTAATCCCCATGAATAATCCCGTCTATCCCGATGTCACCCCGGCCGCAGAACCCCTTAACCATGACCATGCGGGCCAAACCCGTAACCCGCCCTGGGGCACCGTGACTATCCTGGAGGAAGGCCCCCGCTATCGCATCAACCGCATTGTGATCAAGCCAGGCCAACATATGAGTACCCAAATGCATTACCATCGCAGTGAACATTGGGTAGTGGTTTCAGGAACGGCCCGCGTACTCTGTAACGGCGAAGAAAAACTGCTCAAGCAAAAGGAATCCACCTACGTTCCCATGAATACTCCCCATCGGGTTGAAAATCCAGGGGTGATCGATTTGGTGATGATTGAAGTCCAGAATGGAGAATATTTAGGGGATGATGACATTGTCCGCTTTCCCGAAGACTAGATGGGCTCTGGAATACGGGCCACGATGGCCTTCCCGATCTCCAAGGAGGCCGTTGCCGCTGGCGAAGGCGCATTGCAGACATGGAGGGCCTGGTCCGCTTCAATAATCCAAAAATCCTCCACCAAGCGGCCATCCTGCTGTAGGGCCTGGGCGCGAATACCAGCCGGATTGGGAATGATGTCGTCTTCCGTCACCTCGGGAATGAGTTGTTGTAGGCTCCGCACAAAGGCCGGTTTGCTCCAGGAACGGATGATTTCCTGCAGGCCCTCTTGCCAATGCCGACGGGCCAAACGCCAAAAGCCAGGATAGGTGAGGACTTCCCCGAGATCCTTCAGATCTACCTCGAGTTTGCCGTAGCCCTCCCGCTTCAGATTTAAGACCGCATTGGGGCCAGCGTGGATACTACCATCGATCATGCGGGTGAAATGTACGCCCAAAAAGGGAAATTCTGGGTTGGGAACCGGATAAATTAACCCTTTGACGAGGTAACGTTTTTCGGGCCGGAGTTCGTAGTATTCTCCCCGGAAAGGGACAATTTTCGCCTCTGGTTCTAGGCCGGCTAAACGGGCCAGGCGGTCACTCTGAAGTCCGGCACAGTTAATTAAAAAACGGGCCGACATCTCTCCCTGATTGGTCTCTAGGGTATAACCCGTGCTGGTTTTTAGAATATTCAGTACCTGGTGCTGGAGGCGAATCTCTCCCCCCTGCTGTTGGATCAGTTCGGCATACTTTTGGCAGACTTGGCGATAGTCCACAATACCGGAGGTAGGCACATAAATCCCCCCCAGACAATGGACGTAGGGTTCGTGTTCCTTAACCTGTTCCGAGCTGAGTTTTTGAACAGCCAAACCATTTTGCAGGCCGCGTTGGTAAAGATTTTCCAGCAAAGGGAGTTCCGTAGGTTGGGTAGCGACAATCACCTTGCCACAAACCTCGTAGGGAAGATCATGGGTCTGGCAAAATTCCACCATGGCCTGGTTGCCGGCTTTGGTAAATTGGGCCTTGAAACTGCCTGGTTTGTAGTAGATGCCCGAATGGATGACCCCGCTATTGTGGCCGGTTTGATGAAAGGCAAGCCGCGCTTCTTTTTCCAGGACTAGCACTGTCGCCTGGGGGAAACGCTGGCCCAAAAACAGCGCCGTCGCTAGGCCAACAATACCGCCACCAATCACAACAAAATCATGGGTCATAGAATATCTATCAATAAATCAACAAGCTAGCTTTTGCGACAATTGCCCTTACCCGGCATCACAAAATCAACTGATTTCCGACTTCATCCGCTCTAGGGTTAGGTTCATTTGGTCAAACATTTGTTGGGGTGTCATACCAAACTGGCCAAGTTGGGTTTTTAATTGCTCGACCGTCATTTTAGCCATAAAATCTTCTGAGAGTTCAAAACGCTTCATAAAAATTTTGTAGCGATCCATTAACTCTTCCATTTTGTCAATAAAAATTTTTTTCCCTTCCCGGTCAAACTTACCGTACTCTCCCCCCAGTTGCACCAGAGATTGATAATCTTCAAAGAGTTTTTTAGCTTCTTGTTGAACGACTTCTGAATCAAAAAATCCCATGATTTAGATGCTCCCAACCGCAGTAATTAAGGCCCGCAAAACATCAGGGGTTTTGCTGTGTGTCCATTGTAAACTCATTTGAAGAAACTGATAGCCATCCTCAAGATACGGTTTTCCGTATTACTGCTGAAGGCCAGGATTCAGGGGCCATTTGGGGGTCATCGAACAGGGCCAAGGGGGCCAGCAACGGTACACTGGGGAGAGATTAGGCTACCTCCTGCAGATAGTCAAGTTTTGTGGAAATCCCTGATGCCGTCCTGTAATCTCCAGTCCCGCCTCACATTAGACAATTACCTGTTGACCCATCCCCTCAGCTATACCGACCGGGGAGAAGATGTGATTCTGGGCCTCAGCCAACCACCGAAATCCCTACCGCCTCACTATTTCTACGATGACCTCGGCTCGATGCTGTTTGAAAAAATCTGCACCCTGCCGGAATACTATCCCACTCGCACGGAAGCACAAATTTTGGCCCAGCAAGCTCCAGCCATTGCCCATTGCACTGGCCCCTGTGACTTGATGGAACTGGGAAGCGGCAGTTCCACGAAAACCCGCCTACTTCTGGATGCCTATACCCAGCTTGGTTATGGCCTCCACTATCTGCCCGTTGATGTTAGCGAGGGCCTGTTGACGGATACGGCCCAGGCCCTTTTGGAAGACTATCCCCAACTCACCATTCATGGCCTGGTGAGCACCTACGAACTCGCCTTTGCTGAATTGCCCCCGCCCCAATTTTCCCGACGCCTGATGGTCTTTTTAGGCAGTACCCTGGGTAATTTTTCCCCTGGTCAAACCCAACAATTTTTTCAACAAGTCCAGGGGGCCCTCCAGACGGGAGACTATTTTTTACTCGGGGTGGATTTACAAAAGCCAGTGGAGATTATCGAAGCTGCCTACAACGATTCTCAGGGGATTACGGCAGAATTTAATCTTAATATGCTGCGGCATTTAAATTGGCGCTTTGAAGGTAATTTTAACCTGGACTATTTTCAGCATCGGGCCATTTTTAATACGGAAAAGTCACAAATTGAAATGTATCTGGTGAGCCAAGTTCCCCAAACTGTTAGCCTCAAAAAATTGGCTCTGACGGTGCAATTTGAGGCGGGGGAATCTCTACTGACGGAAATTTCTCGAAAATTTAATCTCCAGACCCTGGTCACAGCATTGACCCAGTACCATCTCCCTCCCCAACAGGTGTGGACAGACCCCCAACATTGGTTTGGCCTGTTACTCTGTCAGCGGCAATCTTAGTACGGTTGACATGAAAGGAAAAACTTGGGGATGTTTGACCAAACTCCTGCTCCTGCTGGTGTTAATGGCAGGGGCTGGGCTGGGGGGATGGTACGGCGGTCGCTGGTTGCTGGCTCGCTGGTATGCCCCGGATCTGACAGAAAAAGCCCCCCCAACCTCGGCCATGGAAGAAAACCTAAAAGCCAAAAATGAGATCCGGGCCCGTCGTCTCAACCTCGGTATTTCCCCTCAATTACTAGCGGCCCTGGTGCGGGAGAGTTTAGGCTTCGAGACCGAAATGAATCTAGACGGCCCCAGTCCTGGCCCTATTGATGATGCGGCCTGGAATCAACGGGCTAATGAATGGCTCGACCTCTTGGCCAGCCTTAGTCCGGAAACGCGCCAACAGCTAGAAAGTCAGGCTCTAGTCTCTCCCCAGCATTGGGTGAGTCGCGTCAATCAACTGCGGTTGAGTAGTCGCAGTTTGAGGGATTTAGTCCAAGTCCAGTGGTCTTTTTATCTGCCCCAGGTGGCCTCAGAAAATCTGAAAGTAGGGCCCCTTAGCCAGGCCTGGCAGGCCGTCACAGCGGATGTGGTGACTCGTCTGGAATCCGGTGCCGCCTACGAAAAATTGAGTTTTAATCCAGGGGAACATCAACTGACCACTACTGGCCAACTGCCACCGGGCCAAGGTAAAGCCTTTGTGATTGCCCTCGAAGCCCAACAAATCTTGACCCTCAAGCTCTCGGCTCCAACGGGAGGACGACTCTCCCTCTATTCCCCAACGGGCCAGGCTGTTTTACTAGAGAACAGTCCCCAGTATCAGTGGTCTGGAAGCTTGCCGGAAACGGGCTATTACGAACTGGTGCTCACCAATCTCCAAGCGGAAAACCTCGACTATCAACTGGCCCTCGACCTCCCCTAGATTGCACCAAAGCCAAGGCCAGAACGTCCTATAATGGCGAAGTGTTAGTATTCGTGATTGCTGAAACCCTAGAACCCAGAGACCATGGCAGAAACTCTGTTATTTAATGCCCTCAGACAAGCCCTTGATGAAGAAATGGGACGGGATGACACCGTCTTTGTCCTTGGTGAAGATGTGGGCCACTACGGTGGTTCCTATAAGGTGACGAAAGATTTATATCAAAAGTACGGCGAATGGCGGGTTCTGGATACTCCCATTGCTGAAAATAGCTTTACGGGGATGGCTGTGGGGGCTGCTATGACGGGCCTGCGGCCGGTGATCGAAGGCATGAACATGGGCTTTCTGCTCCTAGCCTTTAACCAAATTGCTAACAATGCCGGGATGTTACGCTACACCTCCGGCGGAAATTTCAAAATTCCCATGGTGATTCGGGGGCCAGGGGGAGTCGGTCGGCAACTAGGGGCCGAGCATTCCCAGCGTCTAGAGGCCTATTTCCATGCGGTGCCGGGCCTGAAAATTGTCGCCTGTTCCACCCCCTACAATGCCAAGGGCCTGCTCAAGGCCGCCATTCGAGATGACAACCCGGTGCTTTTCTTTGAGCATGTTCTGCTCTACAACCTCAAGGAAAACCTGCCGGATCACGAATACATTGTGCCTCTGGACAAGGCGGAAATTGTGCGCCCCGGTAAAGACGTGACAATTTTGACCTATTCCCGGATGCGCCACCACTGTCTCCAGGCCCTGAAGCAATTGGAAAAGGACGGCTACGACCCGGAAATTATTGACCTCATCTCCCTCAAGCCCTTTGACATGGAGACAATTAGTGCCTCCATTCGCAAAACCCATCGGGTGATCATTGTGGAAGAGTGCATGAAAACCGGGGGGATTGCTGCAGAATTGATTGCCCTGATTAACGACCAACTCTTCGACGAACTGGATGGGCCGGTGGTTCGCCTCTCCTCCCAGGATATCCCCACCCCCTACAATGGCGCCCTAGAGCGTTTGACCATTGTTCAGCCGCCCCAGATCGTAGATACGGTGAAGCAGTTAGTGGGTTAGGCTCCCGATCATGGCCCCGGCCCACTGGCAGATTCAGCCCCCCGCTAACCTCCCGGCCCAATTTTGGCAGGCGGTGTCCCGCTACTGTGCCCAGTCCAACGGTTATTTTGCGGCCCAACTGCTGTGGCAACGCGGGATTCGGGATGAGGCCCAACTCCAGGCCTTTGTTGATGCCCAGGCCTACCGCCCCACCAGCCCCTTTGCCTTTGGCCAGGAAATGAAGTGGGCTGTCCAGCGTTTGCACCAGGCCCGCGAAACCGGGGAAAAGGTGGTCATCTGGGGGGATTTTGATGCCGATGGGGTTACGGCCACCAGTGTGTTGTGGGAGGGCCTGGGCCAGTTTTTTCCCCAGGGAGAGCAGTTAACCTACTATATTCCCCACCGTCTCCGGGAATCCCATGGCCTGAATCTGCCCCAACTGGAACGCCTGGCCGGAGAAGGGGTGCGTCTAATTGTCACCTGTGATACGGGTAGTACTTCCCTCCGAGAAATTGACCAGGCCCTGGCTTGGGGCCTAGACCTGATCATCACCGATCACCATACCTTGCCGGAGGAGCGTCCCCCGGTGGTGGCCATGATCAACCCCCGCTACTTTGCCGAAAACCATCCCCTGTACCATCTCTCCGGTGTGGCGGTGGCCTATAAATTGGTGGAGGCTCTTTATGAAAGTTTTCCGACCATTCCCCAGCAACCCCTGAGTGACCTCCTGGATCTAGTGGCCATTGGTCTGATCGCTGATCTCGTGCAACTAACAGGGGACTGTCGTTACCTGGCCCAAAAGGGCATCGAACAACTGCAAAAACAACCTCAAACCCAGTCCCGCCCGGGGGTGGCTAAACTCTTGGAATACTGTAAGGGCAACGGCGACCGCCCGACGGATATTTCCTTTGGCATTGGCCCCCGCATTAATGCCATTAGTCGTATCCATGGCGACGCCAGCTTTGGGGTGGAACTGCTCACCAGTCGTCAATCAGAGCGCTGTGCAGCCCTGGCGGAGGCCACGGAACTGGCCAATAGTCGCCGCAAAAGTCTGCAAAAAACCATCAGCGCGGAGGTAGAGAAACAAGTCCAACGGCTGGATCTTTCGACTACAGGGGTGATTGTCCTCGAAGATCCCCAATGGCCGGCAGGAATTCTGGGCCTGGTGGCCAGCAAAATTGCCCAGGATTATGGCCGTCCGACCATTCTCCTCTGTCGTCAGTTGGAAGCGACAGGGACTATTGTCCGAGGCTCGGCCCGCTCAATTCGCAATATCGATCTCTACGACCTACTCCAGTCCCAAGCGGAGCTACTATTGGGCTTTGGCGGTCATCCCTTCGCGGCGGGTCTGAGTCTGCCCCTAGAGAATCTATCCCTTTTCCGAGAGGCCATCAATCAACGATTCTGGCAAACCTACGGTGATTTAGTGGCCCTTGGCCCCCAGGTGGAGGTGGATTTAACGGTGACAGTAGCCGACCTGGGCCGAGAATTATTTCAGGAGTTGAAATTACTAGAACCCTGTGGCATGGGCAATCCGGCGCCGCGTTTACTGATCAAAGGTTGCCGTTTTGAGCGTCTTTGGAGTGATCAAAAGGATTGGGCAGGCCGACCAGTCATGTATCCCAAACTCACGTTTTATCTCAAGGACAACAGTAGTCCTGAAGGGTTTCCGGGTATTTGGTGGGGCCATACCAAGGAAGAGATCGACCCCCAGCAAACCTACGACGTGGTGGTGGAATTAGATTTCAACACCTATAAGGATAAAAATCGCTATGAAGTCCGGCTCATTGATTTACAAGTCAGTGACCCAGCTAGAACACCCTCTACTGATTTTCCCCCTGTTGCTGTCGTTGAGTCCCCTCTCCCCCCAATCTTGGCCCCCAAGGAGCATCATCGCCGAGAAGCAGAGCTTCCCGCTCTCTCCCCAGAAGACATCCTGCAACAGCTTCTCCGATTGGTTCACCAGGAAGCATCTTGGTCGGTGGAAACCCTTCCTGCCACCTGGAATCTTGGCCCGGTGACCACGCCCCTCGTTCTGGCTTTGGGAAAACGGTTACGGGCCCAACCGCCGCTACCAACCACCGAACTGGTGACTGACCTCCATCAATGCTTAGAGGCCCTGCAAGAGGAACAGTTTCAACGGCAATACCATTGTCAAGTTATTTTGAGCTGATACTCAAGTCGGCCGCTCCTCTACCCTTCCCTAAAAAGCGTTATTTTAGTAGAGGCTTTGGCTAAAGCATTTACTTATTCAACCCTCGTCACGCCACAGGAATTGCCATCACCATGGTTCAGAGTAGTACGAGTCAGGAAATACAGGCCCAATATCAAGCCGGACAACGCAATTTTCAAAATCTACAGCTACGGCGGGTAGACCTTCATGGCCTAGATTTGTCGGGGGCAGATTTTAGTGGCACCGATTTCACTGAGGCCAACCTACGGGATACCAACCTGAGTGGGGCCAATTTCACTGAGGCCTATTGCAATGGGGCCGACTTTTCCGGCGCTAATCTTACCCAGGCCAATCTGACCAAGGCCTCATTGATTAAGACGTATCTGATCAAAGCGAACCTCCAGCAGAGTAACCTAGAAAATGCGCTCTGTACCGGGGCCTACTTGACCCGCGCCAATCTCCAGGAGGCCTGTCTCAATGGCACATTTTTAAATGGGGCTAATCTCACCGGTGCGAATTTTAGCCAGGCTAAATACAACGGCAAAACTGGCTTTGATCCGAACTTTAACCCGGAGAAAGCGGGTCTTAAGAAAGTAGCTCAAGGCCTCACGACGGCCCCAACGGTCTCTGCGTCCCAAGCTTCGACGGCAATTGTCACCCCGGCCCTGCCCACCGATTTAACCGTCGAGGAGTTATTGCTGACCTTGAATCATCTGAGTGCTTTGGGAAATCATTACCTTGGCAACACCATGGCCCGGCGCTATTGGCAGTCGGCCCAACCCAAAACCGAGTGGTTCGAGCAATTTTACCTAGACCCTGCCACTGACAAAATTACAACCAAGGGCCCTAAAAAACAGGCCCTGACTCAGGAACAGATTCAACTGGCCCAAACTTGGGCTCAGAAATATGTCAAGGCCTGCACCCTCATTTTTAAAGATTTTCCGAAGTTAATCGAACCCGATCAACTGGCCTTTCCCGTGGTTTAGTAGCTATCTTCCCCACCAACGGTTTTGAGGACAAGACGCTGATTTGCTTGCATCAAAAGGTCAGCGACCAAGGTTTTCAGACGCAGCGCAATGGAAGGGTTGGCTAAGACCTCCTGGGCTTGGGCCCGACAATCGGCCCCGGTCACGAGATCAACTGGGTCTAAATTCTCCAATTCTGCACAGAGGTGCTCAAGGTTATCGGACATGGCAACACATCTCCCTAGGATTTGACCCAATCCTAACTTGAAAATTTGCTCAACATCGTGACAAAGCACGAAGAAAGGTTACGCAATCTTGACCTAGTGGCTTCACTACTACTATTGTTCAGCTTTTTCCAGATCACTGGGGATATCCCGCTGAAAATCGCACACATAGGTAGTCCACATTGAAGGGAAAGGCAAGCTCAAGGGTATCTAAAAAAAGATTTATACCAAATCTCTAAAGCCCGACTACATAACTAGACCCCACCCGTCCTCCCCTTCGCAAGGGGAGGTGCCGTAGGCGGAGGGGTAAACATCTGTAGCCTTAATTTGGAGGATTGGTATTAGATGGCGATTCTTCTTGGGGAGACTGGTGTCGTCATTTTTCTTCGTATTCAGAGCCTGTGTATTGTCTTTTCTTTGCTATTGAGGTTACGGAGAGGGGCAGTTTTGGCAAAGTTATGTTATAATCCTCTGCATCTCGTTAGCCGAGTTTAGGCCGAAAAGCCTAAAGCGGGGGACCCAAACCAAGGGGCGTATCTGGTTCAACCTCGTCAGTCCAGAAAATCGAGGTTTTTCTAGAGGGACATCTCTCAGTCCTAGTCCGACAGCTAACCCCGTAGGCATAGAGAGGAAACTGAGGAATCAGCATTTTTAATGACTTGATATCATCAGTATCCCTAGACCGCATCGGTCTATATTGTCCTGCCTTGATTTTGGTGTACGGCGATGTCAATTCAACTTAATCTTTCCGTGATTTCTGTTGCAGTGAGTTCAACTTGGCGGAAATCTAAACCCTTTATTTTACAAGACACCTTTCTCTATCCTTTGCTCGGCTTTACAGGGGTTATTCTCCTCTGGTGGGCAGTGGCCCTCGTTCGTCATGAAATGATGCCGACACCACCAGAAGCTCTGATGAGTAATCTGGATTTGATCATCAATCCTTTTTATCGACGAGGCCCTGGTGATTTAGGCCTAGGGTGGCTATTACTGGCGAGCTTAACTCGGGTTTGTATTGGTTTTTTACTAGGTGCCATCGTAGCCGTTCCCCTTGGTTTCTTAATTGGGATCTCCCGTCCAGCCTGGCTCGTATTTAACCCAATTATCCAAGTTTTTAAACCCGTTTCTCCTTTGGTTTGGTTGCCCATTGCGTTAGCAATTTTCAACGCCGCTGAACCCTCAGCAATTTTTGTGATTTTTATTACCTCTCTTTGGTCAACCATTATCAATACGGCAGAAGGTGTTTCTAATGTTCCCAAGGATTATTTAGAAGTGGCCCAGGTTCTGGAAATGCCTCGCTGGAAACAATTGGTCAAAATTGTTCTACCTGCTAGTTTGCCCTATATTTTCACAGGATTACGGATCAGTTTAGGCATTGCCTGGCTAGTGATTGTCGCCGTTGAGATGCTGACCGGTGGTATTGGTATTGGCTTTTTCGTTTGGGATGAGTGGAATCGCTTGAATGTGAGTTCTGTTTTCCTCGCAGTATTTGTGATTGGTATAACGGGTCTGATATTAGACTATGCCCTAGCAAGCCTGCAAATGGCCGTCACCCATCGCCCAGCTAAACGCTAGTAGGAGTACTTGTGATGAAGAATACTTGGACAAGGCGGGCCTTTCTACAGGCCTGCGGCGCGACGGCAGCGGTAGCTAGTCTCTCTAGCTGTAGTTCTTCTCCCTCCCCTAATCAAATACATCGCCAAGCTGAATTACAACCGCCCGTAGTCGATCCCGCCACGCTAGAAAAGCCGAATTTAACCGTAGGCTTTGTGCCGGTCAATGACTGTGCCCCCTTTGCAATTGCCTGGGAAAAGGGTTTCTTTCACAAATACGGTTTAAATGTAAAGCTGAGTCGGGAGGCCAGTTGGGGAAATTCCCGTGACGGCATTATTTTTGGCCGTCTTGACGCTTCCCCTGTTGTCTCTGGGGCCGTCACCAATGCTCGTCTCGGTGCAGAAGGGGCACGACACTTCCCTCTCTGTGCTGCTATGACTATCCATCGTCACGGCAACGCAATTACCTTTAACCAAGGGCTATGGGATGCTGGCGTTCGGCCCTGGCAAGACTATCAAGGCGATCTGCCTCGTTTTGGCCAGGATTTGAAACGTTACTTTGCACAAGTGCCCCTCGATCAACGGGTCTTTGCAGTAGTGCTGAGTTCTTCTATCTATGAATACTTTGTTCGCTACCTAGTCGCTGCCGCAGGGGTCGATCCCATCCAAGAATTTCGCGTCATTATTACCCCGCCCCCCCAAATGGTGAGCAATATGCGCATGGGAGCAATGCAGGCCTATATGGTGGCGGAACCCTGGAATACCCGAGCGATTACAGGCAATGAGGGCATTGGTTTTACCTTTGCCCAGGGCCGAGAAATTTGGCAGGGCCATCCCGACCGCGTGCTAGCAGTTTCCCAGACTTTTATCGACCAGTATCCCAAAACCTATCGTTCTCTGGTGAAGGCCATGATCGAGGCCTGCCAATATTGCAGTCGGCCTGAAAACCGGGCGGAGGTAGCTCGGATTATTTCCCAACGGGCCTTTACCGGGGCTAAGGACAAATATACGAAACCCGGTATTGTGGGGGACTACAACTACGGTGGCTTTGATGATAAACCCCGCTGGCGGGACAACATTGACACCACCATTTTCTTTGAGTTGCCCCCCGAATTGGTCCAGATTCCCCATGATCATTCCACCTTTCTCTGGCAATCCCAGGGCCTGTGGTTAATGACCCAAGCCACTCGTTGGGGCCAGGTGCGAGAGCTTCCAGCCCAGGCGGATACGATTCTGCGTCAGGCCTGGCGTACAGATCTCTATCGAGAAATTGCAACGGAAATGGGGATTCCTTGTCCGGCAGAAGACTACAAAGTTGAGCCAGCCGACAGGTTTATTGATCAACGTTCCTTTGATCCCAGTAATCCCAATGGCTATATTCAGAACTTTGAGATTCGCGCCCATCGCCCTCTAATTTTTGCCTTGTCTTAAAAATTTACTCTTGTGTTCATTGAGGTATCCCATGGTTCGTTCCAATACCCTTAATTTTGCCTCCTCAGAGCATTTTTCCCCCAATGACGGCTTTTTAGTCGTCGAAAATGTTTCCAAATCCTTTACTAAGCCCGATGGCAGTCCTTTTACCGTTCTTGAAGACATTAATTTAACCGTTGGCACGCAGGAATATGTATCAGTCATTGGCCATTCTGGTTGCGGAAAATCAACCCTCCTACGCCTAGTAGCGGGTTTAGACCGGCCGACCTCGGGCTTGATTACCCTAGAGGGCAAGGCCATTCGCAAACCGGGAGCAGAGCGGATGATGGTGTTTCAGGGATATTCTTTACTGCCCTGGCTAACGGTGCGGGAAAATGTGCGCTTAGCGGTGGATGAGGTCTTTAAAAAAATGAGTCCCGGAGAAAAAAATAAGGTCGTTGATGAGCATTTGGCCATGGTTAATCTCTTGCCTGCCGCCGATAAATATCCCCATGAGCTATCAGGGGGATGAAGCAAAGGGTCGGTGTGGCCAGGGCCTTGGCAACTCGTCCTAAAATGTTGCTATTAGATGAACCCTTCGGAGCGCTAGATGCCCTGACGCGGCCCAAACTACAACAGCAGGTTTTGGATATTTGGGAGAATCATCGCCAGGCCGTGATGATGATTACCCACGATGTTGATGAGGCCATTTTTATGTCCGACCGGGTGGTGATGATGACCAATGGCCCTGGCGCAGTGATTGGCAAGGTGATGGAAATTAATTTACCCCGTCCTCGCGACCACCATGCGCTTCGGGAAACGACGGAATACTATGAACTGCGGAATCAGGCCTTGGATTTTCTAGAACGTTACCAGTAAATACAGCTCTATTTATTGAGTGATCAAGCATCAAGACTTAATGCCAGTCACCTAGGCAAACCAAAACAAAAATGTTACAAGGTTTTTTTCAAATTGCGCTGACCCTCGTGATTGTGGTCGCCCTTATGCCCTTTCTCGGTCGCTATTTAGCTCGCGTATTTCTGGCAGAAAAAACGATTTTTGATTCTCTTTTATTACCCATAGAGAGATTGATTTATCGCTTTCTGCAAGTTTCTCCTACCGACAGTATGACGGGTTGGCAATACGCCAGAGCCATTCTGCTCAGTAATGGGGCCATGGCCGGATTGATTTTTGCGATGATTGCCCTCCAGCAATATCTGCCCCTGAATCCGACGGGCATCCCGGCCCCTACTTGGGATACAACCCTGCACACGACGATTTCTTTTATTACGAATACCAATCAACAGCACTATTCTGGTGAAACCTATCTGAGCTATGGTGCGCAAATGTTGGGTCTTGGTTACCTCATGTTTACCTCTGCGGGGACAGGCATTGCGGTGGCCATTGCCTTTATCCGGGGCCTGACGGGGCGGCCCTTGGGCAATTTTTACCGGGATTTGGTGTTATCCATCACTCGTGTCCTGTTACCGATTAGCATCGTTGGGGCCTTGCTGTTAATGTTAGCTGGCGTGCCGGAAACCCTAGACGGGCCTGTCGTGGTTCCTACCCTAGAAGATCCCAGTTTGAGCCAGGCCATTGCGCGGGGGCCAGTAGCTCACTTTGAAATCATCAAGGAACTGGGAGAAAATGGCGGGGGCTTTTTTGCGATCAATTCGGCCCATCCCTTCGAGAATCCCAATGGCTTGGCCAATCTGATTCAGCTTGTCGCCATTCTTGCTATCCCCACTTCGCTGATCTATACCTACGGTGTCTTCACTCAAAATCTGCGTCAGGCCTGGTTAATTTTTCTGGTTCCCCTGGGGATTTTAATCGGTTTTACCGTGATTACAGTGATGGGAGAATACAACGGCAATCCTGCGGTCAATGCCCTGCTGGGGGGGCTGGCTCCGAACTTGGAAGGGAAGGAAGTCCGCTTTGGCTGGGCCCAGTCGGCCCTCTACGCCGTTGTCACCACTGCCACGATGTGCGGGGCCGTTAATAGTCTGCATGACTCCTTTATGCCAACGGGGGGGTTTGCCACCTTGGCTAATATGTTCCTACAAATCGTCTTTGGTGGCCAGGGAACAGGAACAGCCTATCTCTTTGCCTACCTGATCTTGGCGGTCTTCGTCACCGGCCTGATGGTCGGACGGACCCCTGAATTTTTGGGCCGTAAGATTGAAAAGCGAGAAGTGGTGTTAGCCAGTTTCCTGATCTTGCTGGTGCATCCCATTGCGATTTTGATTCCGGCGGCTATCGCCATGGCCTTTCCCGATTTCCAAGGCATTAGTAATCCCGGCTTTCATGGCCTTTCCCAGGTGATTTATGAATATGCCTCTGCGGCGGCCAATAATGGTTCGGGCTTGGAAGGCCTGGGGGATTCCCAACCCTCGCCCTTGGCCCTGGCCACCGGCGCTAAGCCAACGGTGACGGCCCTGTGGTGGAACTTGAGTACAAGCTTTAGCCTACTGGTGGGGCGTTATGTACCCATCATTGCTTTATTGTTGCTGGCCGATGGCATGGCCCGCAAACAACCCGTCCCCACAACCATTGGCACTCTCCGCACCGATACCGTTCTATTCACCGGTATAACCGCAGGCGTCATTTTGATCATGGGGGCCTTAACTTTCTTCCCCTGGCTGGCCCTGGGCCCAGTTGCTGAGGCCTTCCAAATTGCTAGCGGCACCAGCCCTACCTAGATCCCAAGAAGTTAATCCTAAGCCGCTCAAGCAGAACAAAACCATCGACCCCACCCGTCCTCCCCTTGCCAAGGGGCGGTGCCGTAGGCGGAGGGGTAAAGAGAAGGATCTGTCGCCCTAATTTAAAGGATTGAGATAAAACAGTTATCGCTATGGAAACACCTGAACCGTCTCCTGTTACGAACCCCCCTCGCCGTCCCAGAGGGCCAAGGGAATCACGTCGCCATACGCCTAAAGTTAACCGCCAGGGCCTCTATCAACGGGCAATTCAGGCCGCTTTTTTCAAGCTAGACCCCCGTATTGCGGTTCGCAATCCCGTCATGTTTGTAGTCTGGCTGGGAACCCTCATTACCCTTTTTCTGACCCTAGACCCTAATCTCTTCGGTACCATTCCCAGTGATCCCAACCAGCAACGCATCCTGAATGGTCTGATCACCATTATTTTGTTTTTGACTGTCCTCTTTGCTAACTTTGCGGAGTCTGTTGCTGAGGGCCGAGGGAAGGCCCAGGCGGAGTCCCTGCGCTCCACTCGGCAGGATACCTACGCCCGTAAACTCCTGGCGGATGGCACGATTCAGGAAGTCAGTTCCACGGCCCTGCGTCAGGGAGACCAGGTGAAGGTAGTAGCGGGAGACCTGATCCCCGCCGATGGGGAAGTGATCCAAGGCATTGCTTCGGTGGATGAGTCGGCCATTACCGGAGAATCGGCCCCTGTTTTGAAGCAACCGGGAACAGACATTATGAGTTCGGTAACGGGGGGAACCCGTCTCGTTTCCGATGAACTGATTGTGCGGATTACCCAAGATCCAGGCCAGGGATTTATCGACCGCATGATCGCCCTGGTGGAAGGGGCTGAACGGACGAAGACCCCCAATGAAATTGCCCTCACGGTTCTGTTGGTGGTGCTCACTCAGGTTTTCTTGATTGTGGTGGCCACTATCCCGCCTTTTTCGAGCTACATTGCCGATTTTGTCGCCAGTCTGCTGGGAGAAGCTGCGGGGAATAGTCTGCGGGCTGGCTCGACCATTGCTATTTTGATCTCCTTGCTGGTGGCCCTGATTCCCACTACCATTGGCGGCTTGCTCAGTGCCATCGGCATTGCTGGCATGGACCGGGTGGCCCAGTTTAACGTGATTGCGACCTCTGGCCGGGCCGTCGAGGCCTGCGGTGACATCAACACCCTCGTTTTGGATAAAACGGGAACCATCACCCTCGGCAATCGTTTGGCCGATGAATTTATTCCTCTTAACGGTCATGACTGCCAAGAAACGGCCCAGATTTGCTATGCCGCTAGCGTCTTTGATGAAACCCCTGAAGGGCGCTCTATTATTCAACTAGCAGAAAAAATGGGGGCCGCCCTCAACATCGATATCAGTCAAGCTGAGGGGATCGAATTTTCAGCTCGTACCCGCATGAGTGGCACCGATGTGGGCAGTCATGAATATCGTAAAGGAGCCGTAGATGCCATCAAGGGGTTTGTGCGTTCTCGGGGTGGGCAAGTGCCCGAGGGCCTAGACCAGGCCTACGAAAAGGTATCTCGTTTAGGAGGAACACCGCTGGCGGTCTGTCGGGATAGCGATATCTATGGGGTTATTTACCTCAAGGATATTGTCAAACCTGGCATCAAAGAACGCTTTGACCAACTGCGGCGCATGGGAGTCAGAACTATTATGCTGACGGGGGATAACCGGATTACGGCCTCGGTGATTGCCCAGGAAGCCGGAGTGGATGACTTTATTGCCGAAGCCACCCCAGAGGACAAAATTCAGGTGATCCGCACAGAACAGGAAAAGGGCAAACTGGTGGCCATGACGGGGGATGGCACGAACGATGCGCCGGCCCTAGCCCAGGCCAATGTGGGCCTAGCCATGAACTCCGGCACCCAGGCCGCGAAGGAGGCTGCCAACATGGTTGATCTCGATTCTGACCCGACGAAACTGATCGACCTAGTGACCATTGGTAAACAATTGTTGATTACCCGAGGGGCCCTGACCACCTTTTCCATCGCCAACGATATTGCCAAATACTTTGCCATTATTCCCACCATCTTTGCGGCGGCCGGCATTGGGGCCTTGAATATTATGAGTCTGGAGAGTCCCCAGTCGGCCATTCTTTCAGCGCTCATCTACAACGCTCTGATTATTCCGGCTCTGATTCCCCTGGCCCTGAAGGGGGTGCAGTTTCGTCCTTTAACGGCAGATCAATTACTCCAACGCAACATGCTGATTTATGGCCTGGGGGGAATTATTGCACCCTTCATCGCCATTAAGGTGATTGATTTAATGCTTTCACCCCTGCTCTAAGTACCCATGGTTCAATCCTACCTATTTACGTTCAGGTGACTGTGATGAAATACCCGCGATTACCGTTAACCAACCCTGTGGCCCAGATCTCAGAGGTCTTTTCTATCCTGGGGTCTGCGGCCCAGCGGCAGAAATTACCGCGCTATCTCTTCCTGGGTCTTTGCTTGAATTTAATCCTGGCCCCAGTGGTCTATGGCGCCACCGGCGATGCCCTCAGTCGCCATCAGGCCTGGGCCCTGGGCCTATTGTTGATCGGCACCCTTAGCCTGTCCGTCTATCTCTTTTTTGTGATGTTTCTCCCGGAGAAGTTCTAATGAGTTTTTCGCGTGAAATCAGTCGGGCCCTGCGAGCAACCTTTCTGCTTTGGGTACTCACAGCAGTCCTCTATCCTTTGGCCATGCTGGCCATCGGCCAAACCCTTATTCCCTACCAGGCCAATGGTAGCTTGCTGAAAAATGCCCAGGGAACCGTTGTCGGCTCGGCCTTGATTGGCCAACCCTTCACCAGTGAGCGCTACTTTAACAGTCGCCCTAGTACAACCAATTACAGCACGGCAAACCCCCAACAGGATGAGGCCCTGGTCTTAAAAACTGGGGTATCCGGGGCGAGCAACCTGGCCCCGAGTAATCCGGCCCTGCTAGAGCGTATCCAGGGAAAACCCGATCCTGACTCTCAAAAGGCCATCGCCGGAGCCATTCCCCAATTAAAGGCCGCTGGTATTCCGCCAACCGCCGACTTGGTATATGCCTCCGGTTCTAGTCTTGACCCCCACATCACCCCTGAAGCCGCCCAGGGCCAGATTACCAGGGTAGCAAAGGCCCGAGGCCTCTCAGCCAGTCAACTGGAAGAGCTAATTCAAAGCAATATCGATGGCCGTTTCCTCGGTATTTTTGGAGAACCGGGGGTGAATGTGCTGAAACTGAATCTTGGTCTAGACCGTTATTCCACAGAGCAAACAAAGTGATCAGTCAGCGGCGGGGCAGACATAAAATCTTTATCGGCATGGCCCCAGGGGTCGGTAAAACCTTCAAGATGCTGGAGGAGGCCCAGGACCTCAAAGAGGAAGGGATCGATGTGGTGATTGGCCTCTTGGAAACCCATGGCAGAGAAGAGACTGCTGAACAAGCGGAAGGGTTAGAACAAATTCCACGTCAACGAATTGCCTGTGGGGAAAAGTTTCTGACCGAAATGGATACGGAGGCGATTGTCCAACGCTCACCGAAACTGGCCTTGATTGATGAACTGGCCCATACTAATGTGCCGGGATCTGTGAGAGAAAAACGCTACCAGGATGTCGAAGTGATCCTAGCGGCGGGAATTGATGTCTATTCCACCGTCAATATTCAACACATCGAAAGCTTGAATGACCTAGTGGCCAAAATTACCGGGATTGTGGTGCGGGAACGCATTCCCGACCGAATTTTGGAAGAAGCCAATGAAATTGTGGTTGTGGATGTCACCCCAGAAACCCTAGAAGAACGCCTTCTAGAGGGAAAGATCTACGCCCCGGAGAAAATTCAAACGGCCCTCACCCATTTTTTCCAACGGCGTCACCTGATTGCCCTACGGGAACTGGCCCTGCGAGAAGTTGCGGATACCGTCGAAGAGGACGGCAACCATTCGCCCTCACCTTCACCCACCTGGAGTATCCATGAGCGCGTCATGGTCTGTGTTTCCACCTATGCCCATTCCCTGCGTCTGCTCCGGCGAGCCGGCCGCATTGCCAATTATATGAATGCAGAACTCATTGCTATTTTTGTGGATAAACCGGATGCTTTTCTGACCAAGGCTGAAACCCTGCACCTGGAAACCTGCGAGCGCATCTGCCGGGAATTTGGGGGCCAATTTCTGCGGGTGACCAGCCACGATATTCCCCAAGCGATTGCCGACATGGCCGAACAAAAACGGATTACGCAGATCGTGATTGGGGAAAGTCAACAGGCCCGTTGGCCTCGTTTTTTTCGTCGTTCCTTTACCCAGCGCCTGATGGATCTCATTTGGCATAAAAATATTGACCTCCACATCATCGCCACAGAAAAGTGAGGTCATTGGAGAGGCGAGGCCGTCCCCTCAGTTTTTTGGTAAAATTTGGCGTAAAGCTAGGGGTGTCTAGGCAACTAGGCTGAGAAAAACCCTTAGAACCTGAGCCTGGGTAATACCAGCGGAGGGAAGCTGTTTATTGAGGACATCTAAATATGAGAGCAGATTGGGTTGCGAAACGGCAGGGACACAGCAATGTTTCCCAGATGCACTACGCCCGTCAAGGGGTGATCACCGAAGAAATGAGCTATGTAGCTCAGCGGGAAAACCTGCCGGTGGAGTTGATTCGTGATGAAGTGGCCCGGGGCCGGATGATTATTCCTGCCAACATCAACCACACCAACCTAGAACCGATGGCCATTGGCATCGCCTCGAAGTGTAAGGTGAATGCCAATATCGGAGCCTCTCCCAATTCCTCCAACATCGATGAGGAAGTGGCCAAGCTGAAACTAGCCGTTAAGTACGGCGCTGATACGGTGATGGATCTCTCCACGGGGGGCGGAGATTTGGATGTGATCCGTACCGCTATTATTAATGCTTCTCCCGTTCCCATCGGCACCGTGCCCATCTACCAGGCCCTGGAAAGTGTCCACGGCAGTATCGAAAACCTCACCCCCGATGATTTCCTGCACATCATCGAAAAGCACGCCCAGCAAGGGGTGGACTACATGACCATCCACGCCGGCCTGTTGATCGAATACTTGCCCTTGGTCAAAACCCGGATCACCGGCATTGTCTCTCGCGGCGGCGGTATTATCGCCAAATGGATGCTCCATCACCATAAGCAAAATCCCCTCTATACCCACTTCAACGAGATCATCGAAATCTTTAAAAAATACGATGTCTCCTTCAGCTTGGGGGATTCCCTGCGGCCCGGCTGTACCCATGATGCCTCCGATGATGCCCAATTGTCGGAACTAAAAACCCTGGGCCAATTGACCCGCAAGGCCTGGGAACACGATGTGCAAGTGATGGTAGAAGGGCCTGGCCATGTGCCCATGGATCAGATCGAATTTAACGTCAAAAAACAAATGGAAGAGTGCTCGGAAGCGCCCTTCTACGTCCTCGGCCCCTTGGTAACGGATATTGCTCCCGGTTATGACCACATTACTTCTGCCATTGGGGCGGCCATTGCCGGTTGGCACGGAACCGCCATGCTCTGCTACGTCACGCCGAAGGAACACCTGGGCCTGCCTAACGCTGAAGATGTCCGTAACGGTCTAATCGCTTACAAAATTGCGGCCCACGCGGCGGATATTGCCCGCCATCGGCCGGGGGCCCGGGACCGCGACGATCAATTGTCCACTGCCCGTTATAACTTTGATTGGAATCGCCAGTTTGAACTATCTCTAGATCCAGAACGGGCGCGGGAATACCACGACGAAACCCTACCAGCAGATATCTACAAAACTGCCGAATTTTGCTCCATGTGTGGGCCGAAGTTCTGTCCGATGCAAACCAAGGTGGATGCGGAAATGCTGGAAGAATTAGAAGTCTTCCTCGCGAAAGATAAGGAAGTAGTGGCCCAACGCTAAAGCCCGCCTATTCCTACCAATCTGTTGAAGATAATCTGACCTCGACCCCTGCCGTTGGTGGGGGTTATTTTTTCTGACTGGGCCTGAGAATCAAGAAATATTAATAATTGCACCTTCGGTTTCTGGTTGCTCAGCGGAGAACTGCTATAATCAGCCCCTAAATCACCCGGATTACAGGATTTCCCATGACTGATTGGCGCGTCATTGATGGCAGTATTACAGCTCCTAAGGGATTTAAGGCCGCTGGGATTACGGCCGGCCTTAAACCCTCTGGGGCTCCCGATTTGGCCCTGATCTATTCTGAGTCGGAAGCCATTGCCGCCGGAGTCTTTACCACCAGCCAAGTTCGAGCTGCCTGTGTGGATTACTGTCGCCAGCGTCTCCAGGCCAAGGCCAGTGCCCGCGCCATCCTCATCAATGCGGGCCAGGCCAATGCCGCCACTGGTAGTCAGGGTTGGGATGATGCCCAAGAATCTGCGCAACTCCTAGCCCAGTCCCTCAATCTGGCCCCGGAATCAATTCTGCTGGCCTCAACGGGAGTGATTGGCCAACGGATTAAAATGGAGGCCCTGCGGTCTGGGATTCCCCAAGTTGTGGCCGCCCTTTCGGAAACCGGCGGTGCCGCCGCGGCCCAGGCTATTATTACAACGGATCTCATCAGTAAAAGCGTGGCCCTGGAAACCCTAATTGATGGCCGCCCTGTCCGCATTGGCGGCATTGCCAAGGGGTCGGGTATGATCCATCCCAATATGGCAACGATGTTGGCCTTTATTACCTGTGATGCCGCCGTTTCAACGACGCTATGGCAACAGATGCTCAGCCGGGCCGCCGATAAAAGTTTTAACCAAATTACGGTAGATGGTGATACCAGCACCAATGATGCGTTAATTGCCCTGGCTAATGGTCAATCCCGGACGCCGGCCATCACGGAAGCCGGCCCCCAGGCCCAAACACTAGAAGCGATGTTGACGGCAGTTTGTGAACATTTGGCCAAGGCCATTGCGCGGGATGGGGAAGGGGCCACCTGCCTTATTGAAGTCCAAGTCAGTGGCGCCACTGACGATACCGCCGCTCGAAAAATTGCCCGTACCATTGCGGGGTCTTCTCTGGTGAAATCAGCTATTTTTGGTCGGGATCCTAACTGGGGCCGCATTGCCGGGGCCGCGGGCCGAGCCGGTGCCACTTTCCGGCAAGAAGACCTACAAATCAAGCTGGGGCCCTTTACCCTGATGGAAAACGGCCAGCCCCTCCCCTTTGACCGGCCCGCCGCCAGTGCCTACCTCAAACAAGCGGCTGCCGGGGCCTATCTCCAGGAAGATACCGTCCTGATTTCCGTCTGTGTCGGTAACGGTTCTGGGACGGGCGTGGCCTGGGGCTGTGACCTAAGTTATGATTACGTCCGCATTAATGCTGAATATACCACCTAGGGCCCTAGAGAATCAGCACCGAATTGACCTTACCGGCATTAGGGCCATCGCTGAGCGGCTCCACTGTCGGGGTCAAAAAACCAGCAGCACTCAGGCCGAGTCGCAGCCAAACTAAGAGGGTTGCTCCCATTACCAAAAACTTAATAGTATGAAAGGCCATAATACTAACCCTGCGTGAAAGGAGGAATATCCTTTATTGAACGAGTTTTGGCCAATCCCTACCTCCCCAAGACAGATGAACAATAATTCATTCTCTTGGGGGAGGATCCCCAGGCATTCGTGGTAGGATGAAAAATTGGATTGCCCAAAACCAGGGCCTATCTAACCTAGCTCTGTTTGCGCCTGCCGTAACCTGAAGCCCCTTTTTAGTTGCTTGTATTGACGTAGAAAATGAAACATACGCTCTCTGTTTTGGTAGAAGATGAAGCAGGCGTTTTGACTCGTATCGCCGGACTCTTTGCGCGACGGGGCTACAATATCGAAAGCTTGGCCGTTGGGCCGGCAGAACAGGGAGGGGTGTCTCGGATCACGATGGTGGTACCGGGAGACGATAGCACCATTGAGCAGTTAACCAAACAGCTTTATAAACTGATCAATGTCCTCAAGGTTCAAGATATCACCCAAACTCCCTGTGTTGAGCGAGAACTCATGCTAGTCAAGGTGAGTGCGGCGGCAGTGAATCGCGCGGAAGTGATCGAGTTGGCCCAGGTATTTCGGGCCCGCATTGTCGATATTTCCGAGGAAACCGTCACCATTGAGGTGGTCGGCGATCCGGGTAAAATGGTCGCCATTATTCAAATGCTGGCCAAGTTTGGTATTCGAGAAGTGGCCCGCACCGGTAAAATTGCCCTCGTCCGGGAATCGGGGGTTAATACTGAATATCTCAAATCTCTAGAAGCCAAGATTTAGTCTAAGGGGCCGATTTTTGTCGGCCGGCTTTGCCGCCAAATCCACCAGGCCGCTAAGCAAAGGGTGCAATTACCCAGCACTGTCATACTGGCCTGGAGGGTCACTAACCAATCGAGGCTTTCTCGGTTATCAAAAAAATGCCAAGTACAGGCGCAGAGAGCACTGACTAGGGCCGGTAACATCCCCCAAGCGAGAGCCTGCCAATGAGGCCGTTGGCTAACCTGGGCGTAGCGTCCGACCAGGGCCATGGCCGCGATCCATTCAATCACGCTGGAAACATGGATCATCCAGGTGGGCAGAGACAGGGCATTCATGATTTTTTGGCCAATTGTTTGACGGTTTGATAGAGTTCCGGCAGACGCTTATAGATAGCAGATGCCTTTAGGTAAAGGCGATTAGGAACATGGGGACTCCCTGACACCACTTCCCCAGGGGCCACTTCTCCATGGATACCGGTTTGGGCAGAGGCAATGGCCCCGTCACCAATTTTGGACTGGTTGGCCACCCCGACTTGGCCCGCTAGGATAACGCGATTACCAATGGTGACGCCACCGGCTACCCCCACCTGAGCCGCCATAGCGCAGGCCTGGCCAATGTGACAACCATGGGCGATATGAACCAGATTATCGAGTTTGGTGTATTGACCAATACGAGTTTCCCCCACGGCGGGCCGGTCAATGGCACTATTGCAGCCCACCTCAACCCCGCGCTCGAGGACGACAAGACCGGACTGCTCCATTTTGAACCAGCCTTCGGCGGTGGGTACAAAACCAAAACCTTCGGCCCCGATCACGGCACCGCTATGAATCACACAATCTGGGCCTATTTGCGTCCGCTCATGAATCGTACAGTTGGCATGAAGAATTGTCCCTTCCCCGATACTCACCCCAGGATAGACAACGCTATTGGCATGGATACAGACCCGATCACCCAACGTCACGCCAGCATGAATCACCACATGGGGGCCAAGGTAAAGATCCTGCCCCAGGATCACCGAGGGATCAATAATTGCCGTGGGATGAATGCCTGCCGGGGGTCGAAAGGGTTGGTAGAACAAACTAATGGCCTGAGCAAAGGCCAGACGCGGGTCTTTCACCGCAATCCAGGCCATCTCCCGGTCTTCACACAGGGACTGAATTGTTTCATCGCAGGGAATAATCAAGGCCCTGGCGTTGGTGGTGGCAATCAGCGATGCAAACTTTACCCCCTCAACATAGCTCAGACTTTGGGGGGGAGCCTCAGCCAAAGCGGCGACTCCCACAATCATGGGATCGCGGTCAGTTTTCACAGTCAAGCTATGGGCCTGCACCAGAGGGCCTAGACGGTCAACAAGGTCACGGAATTGCATCACAGCGGGCAAAGTCAAGAATGTTCTCAATTATAAGCCAGGGCCAGCAGACGTTCTGCAATGGGGAGGGCCACGGGCATCACCGACAGACGATTTCCTTTTTTAACGACGTCCAACTCCTCCGGGCTAAAGGTCGTTTTGAGCGTTGCTAAGGAAATGGGCCGGGGCCATTTTTCCAGAAAGGTTACTTGTACTGTCTGCCAGCGGGGGGCTTCGGGGCGGGCCTTGGGGTCGTAATAATCACTCTGGGGGTCAAACTGGGTCGGGTCAACGACTTGCGCCGCCGTCACCTGCATCAGTCCCACAATCGCCGGGGGTTGGCAATTGGAATGGTAGAAAAAGGCCTGATCGCCGATGCACATCTGCCGGAGAAAATTACGGGCCTGGTAATTACGAACGCCATCCCAGAGGGTGACCTGTTCGGCTTGGAGGTGGTCAATGCTGTAGGTCGTAGGTTCCGATTTCATCAGCCAATAGTTCATAGTATTTTCCGAGGCCTAATTCAAGGGAGGACTAGCCAGGGCCACGACACAGGCTCGCCCCTGGGCCTTAGCCTGATACAAAGCCTGGTCTGCTTGTTTAAAAAGATGCCTTATATCCGTATTTTGTTGGGGAACACAAGCCGTCAACCCCGCACTCAGGGTTACGACAGTACTGACTTTAGAGGTGGGATGGGGAAGATTCAAGTTGCCCACTTCCCGCAGGGCCTTTTCTGCAATGCCTTGGGCGGCCGAGAGGGTGGCATCGGGAAGCAAAAGAACAAATTCTTCTCCACCGTAGCGGGCGGCTAAATCCGTCGGCCGCCGGGCCATGGCTTGGATCACCTGAGCAACCTGTTGCAGACAGTGATCCCCCTGAAGATGGCCGTAGTGGTCGTTATAGGCCTTAAAGTAATCCAGATCAAAGAGAATCAAGGCCAGGGGATATTGGTGTCGATAGGCATGGCCCAACTCCCGCTCGGCAGTCAGATCGAACATGCGACGATTGGCAATCCCTGTCAGGCCATCCAGGTAAGAGAGCTTCTCTAGCTGTTCATTCAGGCTCAGAATTTTGACTTGGGCCGCCTGGAGGGCCACCACTTGGGCTTGGAATTGGCCAGAAAACCAGACAGCAATTGCCAGAGTCAGGGAAAAAGCCAGACCAAAGACCAAGACACCACTCGTAACCCAGGGAAAAGCCTGCGTGGCAGCCGGGGTTTTGCCAAAGTCGTTGGCCCCCAGGGCCTGCCAAAAGGCCAGGGTTACCGTAACGCCCATAATCCCCACCATCATGGCCCAAGTCAGGGCCGGGAGACGATAGCCTACTTTTCTGGCAAAGTATTGTTCTTCTCCGATCAGCATCAAGCCCACCAGGATAAATCCGCCGGCGGTATGAACCGCCATTCTTGTCCATTTTCCCCAGCCATAGGCCGACTCGACTCCCGACCAGTAGCCAAATATTGCGACAGTGCCGAGGCCAATGACCAAGGCCCCCAAAATACCACTCAAAACCAAAGGATAACGATGACGCTGGGAAAGCAACCAGAGAGCAAGACTACTGAGCAGAAAACAAAGGGCTGTGTTGGGGGCCATGCGTCCGGGGGACATCGTTTGTACGATAACGGTATGCTGCCAAAAAAGTTCATCAATACCTACATTTAGACCAGTGATGTACTGCAGTAGAGTCAGACCTGCCATTATTGTTGTAAGTCCGGTAAGGAATTGGGCAATCACTGAACGCCCATGTAGAAGGCCAAACAACGCCAGACCAAGGAACACAAAGCTCAGGGCCGTATTGAATTGCATGGGTACCCAGGAGGGATGCAGTTGGATTAGCGGTATCAAACGCCAAGACCAGCCACAGATAACCAGGAAGCCCAGTAAGCTGATCCCCAAGGCGCCCACATTGAGCAAGATGGAAAAGTGGCGAAGTAAGGAAGCAGAGGAGACAGCGACAATCGGCATTGCTTGGGCTAGGGTTCCAGATTCCATCGGCAAAAGAGACTACTTACACACTACCCGTCAGACGCTTGAATTTTTTCAGCTCTCCTTAGAAAGAATTGGCGTTTGAAGAAAACCGTTTTTGGAATACTTAAGCCCGTTGGTCGAAATCAAAGACTTGGCCTCGCTTAACAAAGCCTAAAAATCCATCTGCTTGAGCAGCGGGCAAACTCCCAGCTTGATACCCATATAACCACATTTTTTGACGAATGGTTGGGGAGAGCATCAGAAGTTGTTGATAATGGGCATGAACCGGGGTGGGGGTATTAGAAATTTCACAATCATGGAAAATTAAATCTGCTTCTAGGTAATAGGTCTGTAGTTCTTCAGAACAAAGTTTTGTATCCGTGGTGAGAAAGATTTTCGTGCCTCCAATCTCAAAAAACAAACCGTAGGCCGGCATCAGCATAAAGCCTGTATTTACATGATTTAACTTCACCAAATGAAAGGTAATATCTTCCCAAGTGAAATGACCATTAGGTTTGAGAGGATGAATTTTAAAAAAACTATCTAGATCAGCCAATTCCCCTTCCAGAGCCTCCATTCCCCCTGCTAAACTTTTGTGCCAGAGGTCAATGGCAATATCTTGGCTAAGGTATAAGGTTGGACGATGGCAATGGGGATCGAACTTGGTCATAAAGCCGATGTATTCTAATCCCCCCACATGGTCGGAATGGAGATGACTAATATAAATATCGGTAATATCGTGGTAAGAAAAGCCAGCTTGGTAGAGGGAAAATCGAATATCGGTGCCACAGTCGATCAAAAGCTTACGCCCATTCTTTGCAAGGAATAGCATATTGGATTGAAAATTATCCGATCCAATTGTAAAGGCAGAACCTGAACCGAGAAATAATAGTTTCATCGTCGATGATTGACTCCTTGGGACACCGATTAAGCTTTTTCGAGAGTTTCGTAGAGGTGATTTAAATAGGTTTCTATTTCTGGGGGCCTAGCGGAAAAATAAACGTAAAAATAATCAGGATCACTATTGGGAGTTTCAATAACTTTGGCATAAATGTCCCCCGTCAGATCAGTGGTTTGGCCGGAAATCGGCTGGAAGTTGAGTTTGATGTTGGTCAAGGGACTGGGCGGAGACGAAGCCGGGTTAAGGCGTTGAATTTGCCCCCCTTTGCGGGATAACTGCACTAACTGCGCTTGCATAATTGTATCGTCTAAATGTTTCCCGTCTAGATGGGCATAGGAGAGGGCCAGGGGGATGGGCATGGGCACATAATCCTCTTCTTCGCTAGTGAGATAAAGATCGTAGGGAGCAGCAACCCCCCCCACATCACAAATTACAATATCGTTTTTAACCCCCTTGGGTTTGACAGCCCGTTTGCCATGAATTTGCACCGCATCCCCAGCCTCAAGCAGGGTCGATTCTGAAATTAAAACCTGGCCGCCCGTGGTGTAGGACTCGATCCGATAGGTCAAGTTAACCTGACTGCCTACCACACCGTATTTGGTACGTTTTTCTGAGCCAATATTGCCCACCACTACTTCGCCGGTATTGATGCCAATCCCCATTTCTAGGGGTTGGAGGCCCCAGGCCATAATCTGCTGATTAACCTGACCCAGGGCCTGTTGCATAGCAACGGCACAGGCCACGGCTCTTAGGGCATCGTCGGCCTGAGAGGTAGGCGCCCCAAACAATACAAGAATACCATCTCCCATGAATTCATCAATGGTGCCTTGGTAGTGGGTGATGACCTCAGCCATGGCCCCCAGGTAGAGATTCAAGATTTTAATGACCTCTTCCGGACTAAGGCGTTCGGAGGTAGCTGTAAAGCCCCGCAGATCGGAGGTCAGCAGGGTAATCCTGCGGCGGTCTCCCCCCAATTGCAGGCCCTCAGGATGTTCCAGCAAGTTGGCGACCACCTGATCCGTTAGATAACGCCCAAAGGTTTGACGCACTTTGGCCCCGGCCCGGGCCATCAAAGCAGTAATCAAAACAGATGAGCCAATAAACCCTAAAAAAGGCGGTACCAGGGGAATCCACCAGCCGTTAAGGAAGGCCCCATAGCTAATACCTGCCAAGGCCACGAGGCTGAGGCTGATACTCCCCCAGCGGAGGTAGCTGGTGTACTGTTGTTTAGGTCGGTAACGAAATTGCCAACTAAGGACGGCTCCTAACGTTGACCAAATCGTAATCCAGAGCCATTCTAGGGCCTCGGGCCAACCGTGTAGAAGGGGCCGCTGATCTAGGGCTGCACTCAGGATCGAACTAATAATATTGGCGTGGATTTCAACCCCTGGCATGGCCTGGGCCAGACCAGCCATATCACTGTAGGGCGTAAAGTAGGAATCTTTGAAACTTTCGCCGACTTTGCCGATTAGGATAATGCGGTCTTTGCCCCAAGTCTTGGGTACCCGTTGCTGGAGGATATCGGTCATAGAGACCTGGGGGAAGCTGTTTTTGCCGCCTCGGTAGTTAATCAAAAGCTGAAACCCGCCGGCATCGGTGCGGATATAACTGCCTTCATTGCTATCGAGGGGTTGAAAGACGGCCTGCTTAAGGCGAAAGTTGTCGGTGCCAGGGATGTCTTCCGCTACCACCCCCACGGAATCGAGATAGATCAGAGACAGATAAAGAGCAAAGCTATAAAAGGTTTCTTGGCCGTTGCTGAGATAGACAAAACCCCGGCGAATGACATTATCTGCATCCACCGGCAAGTCATTGGCTGCGATCTGATGACGGGCTTTGAGGATGGGGGCAGGGGCAACGGTATCGATTCCCGATTGGCCGGCTACCTTTTGAATCCCGATCAGATTAGGGGTGGATTGAAAAATTTTGGCCAGGGCCGCTTCTCCGGGGGGAACGGGAACATCACGATAGACATCCAGGCCAATGGCCTTGGGTTGCATGGCCTTAAGCTTGGTTAACAAATCCGCCAGTAACTGGTCAGAAAAAATTGACGTCTTCAGGCCCGCTACATCTTTTTCATCAATGCCGACAATCACAACGCGAGAATCCTGCACCAGGGATGGACGCGACCGCATCACCAAGTCGTAAGCCCGCCATTCCCAACCCTGGAGGGAGCCGCTCAGGCGAAGTAGAATGACCAGCAGGGATACTGTCGGACTGGTAATCCAAATACCCCGAGTACGCCAAAAAAAGTCTTTTAGGCCTGGAGCCAACAACCGCTTTAGCACCATCATGTCTTTGGATGAATTCTAGGGCTATCCCCACCAGCTTAAACCTGAAATTATCCCTTGGCGCTAGATTAGGATTCAATTCTATTTCCGTTCCCATCCCATGGCTTCCCCTCGCACCCTTGTTTGGTTTCGCAACGACCTCCGTCTCCAAGACCACGAACCTCTACACCGAGCCTGCCAACAGGGTGGAGAAATTTTACCGTTATACATCTACGATCCACGACAGTTTGGTCAAACGTCCTTTGGCTTTCCGAAAACCGGGCGCTTTCGGGCGCAATTTTGGCGGGAAGCTCTCCAGGATTTAACAACATCCCTAGAGAAACGAGGAAGCCAACTGATTATCCGCTATGGCCCACCGGAGAAAATCATTCCTGACCTTGTTCAACAGCACGGGATTACCCATCTTTACTACCATCGGGAAGTCACCAGCGAAGAATGCCAGATCGAAGCGGCCTTGGCCCAGAATTTAGCTGGTTTATCGGTTCAATGCCAAGGCTTTTGGGGAACGACCCTCTATCATCCCGATGATCTCCCCTTCCCCATCAGTGAATTACCGGAACTCTTTACCCATTTTCGCCAGGCCGTCGAGAAAAAAAAGATTCTGGTTCGTACTCCCTATCCCGTGCCAGCCCAACTTCCGCCTTGTCCTGAGTTAGGGCCCTGGGCGCCCCCTCCTAATCTGGAACCCGAAAAGGCAATCCCCGATCCCCGAGGTGTTTTGGCTTTTGTCGGGGGAGAAGCCGCTGGTCTGGCCCGCGTCCAGCATTATATTTGGCAGGCCGATTGCCTCAAAACCTATAAGGAAACCCGTAATGGAATGTTGGGGGCCGACTATTCCTCCAAATTCTCCCCCTGGTTGGCCCTGGGTTGTCTATCCCCCCGTTATCTCTACCAACAGGTCAAGGCCTACGAGGCCCAACGAATTAGTAATGAGTCAACCTACTGGTTAATTTTTGAGTTATTGTGGCGGGATTTTTTTCGGTTCATTGCCCAAAAACACGGTAACCGCCTTTTTTATCAGTCAGGTTTACGCGGTGTAAAAGTCCCTTGGCGCCTGGATTTGCCAGCCTTTGAACAATGGCGCACGGGCCAAACCGGGTATCCGTTGGTGGATGCCAATATGCGGGAACTGGCGGCAACGGGGTTTATGTCCAATCGGGGCCGGCAGAATGTGGCTAGCTTTTTAACCAAAAATTTAGGGATTGATTGGCGACTCGGGGCCGAGTGGTTTGAATCCTGCCTGATCGACTACGACGTCTGTAGCAATTGGGGCAACTGGAGCTATACTGCCGGGGTGGGAAATGATGCGCGGGAATTTCGCTACTTTAATATTGCCAAGCAGTCCAAGGACTATGACCCGAAAGGGGACTATCTGCGCCACTGGTTGCCAGAACTGACCGGCCTGCCTGGGGCCAAAATCCATGAACCCTGGAAATTATCTGTTACCGAACAAAAACAGTTTGGGCTCCGCTTAGGGGTCGATTATCCCCGGCCGATGGTGGACTTTTTCCAATCTATTCAACGTCAGCAACGCACATTCCCCGGCACCTGATGCCATTACTAGCAGTGCGCAAACAATACTGACAAAGAATGGGTTCGGGAGCTTCTGGGGGAACTGTGGAGTCTCTATGAACTGTGGAGTCTCTATCTAGAGGAGAGGAATTTATCGTCATAGGGCCTGGCTGGATTGTCCAAGAAAAAATACCTTTGGGTTTCTTTTTAGGCTAACACTGAAGTACAAAGCCTCTGGGAGATTGAATCATGCTTACCCGTCATTGCCATCCGCTGCCTGACAACTTTTTCTGTGACGGCCCTTACTACGTCCTCACCTCCGCAAGCCTCGGCAATAGTTTCTTAACGCCAGAAAGCCTGGCAGAAATTCTACGAGCAGGTGAAGAGACCGCCATGCGTTCCCTCTTGGCACAGGGCCTTTGTTTGCCCCTCTTCTTCCCTGGTGACTGTGCCTTTGATAGGGCCATCCTGGTCATGGGTGAGCTTACTCCCGATGAGGAAGCGGAATGGATCGGGCGCATTCAAAGCAAATTGCATATTCCCTGCGGACAATTACTGCTGATGTGTGGCGGCGGCTCTCCCGAAGACTGGCTCGGGGCCATGGGGGGAGAGGGTCTCCAGGGCTATCGAGATTATTTTCAGGTTCTTGACATTCCTGCCGGAGACTATTTAGTAGAAGTCCTGACCTACGTTGCCAGCATGAGCGTGGACTTTCACTGGGAAGAAGAAAACGGAGATGCCTTGGCTGATTGGTTTTATCAAACCCGGCCAGGGGAGGCCCTACCCCAATGGATAAAAACCTTTCAAGCTAGTGGTTTTATCGGTGAATTAAGTGACGAACTTGTGACCTATATTCTGCATCTCACCCCTCTCACAACGGAACCCTCATTACCGGCCCTGGACGCGGAGATCGGCTGGTGTGGGGAATTTGAATGGCGTCGGCCAGTCCTTTGCCCTCGAGGAATTCCCCGGTCTCAGTATCCAGGCTCAGAAGCGGCCAGTCTTGCTTGGTAAAATAATCCCAGTGTTTGCTGTCCTCAATATTTACAATCCTCAACTATGCCCGCTGTGTCCCCGCCTACTCCAACAGAAGTCGAGGCCCTTTTTGGTCGCATTGCCCCCGTCTACGACTCCTTCAATTTTTGGCTGAGTCTGGGGCAACACCAGGTCTGGAAGGCCATGACCGTTGGCTGGAGTGCTTGTCAGCAGGGAGACCAGGTTTTGGATGTGTGTTGTGGGACGGGGGATTTAACCCAACGTTTGGCCAAACAAGTCGGCCTTTCGGGCCAAGTCGTGGGCCTAGATTTTTGCTCAGAACTGCTGGCCCTCGCCGCCCAACGTCACCGGCAGACCTATCCCCAATATTCCGTCCAATGGTTGCAAGGCGATGCTCTGGCCCTGCCCTTTGCCGACCAGTCCTTTGATGGTGCCACGATGGGCTATGGTCTCCGCAATGTGGGCGATATTCCCCAGGCCCTCACAGAATTACAGCGTGTGCTGAAGGTGGGCAAAAAAGTCGCCATCTTGGATTTCAATCATCCCCGCGCCCCTTGGATGCAACGCTTTCAAGACTGGTATTTAAACCAGATTGTGCTGGCGGTGGCCGGCTATTTCCGGGTGCCAGAGGAGTATGCCTATATTCAAGCTAGCCTCGACCGTTTTCCCCCAGGCCAGGAACAGGTTAAAATGGCCTACAATGCTGGTTTTTCCCGAGTGGTTCATTACGAAATTGCCGGGGGACTGATGGGAGTCCTAGTGGCCCAAAAGTAAGCGGGCCCAAGGCCACTGTCCTTCCTACCCTCGCCTCCCAGCCCTGGTAAACGGATAAAACAAGAATGCTGGCCTGGAATGTATTGCTGGATTGGGTACTCCCTCCCCTCGGGGGTGCCATCATTGGCTACTTCACCAACGATTTAGCAATCAATATGCTATTTCGTCCCTATAAACCGATCTTTATCGGACGTTATCAGCTTCCCCTCACCCCTGGCCTGATTCCACGTAACCAGGAACGCTTGGCCAAGCGTGTCTCAGATACGATCATGGGCTCGCTGTTAACCCCAGAAGAGTTACAACGCCTAGCCCAGAAATTACTGCAAAAGGAACGAGTGGAAGCGGCCTTACGCTGGCTCCTGACCTTGGCCCTGAAGCAAGTCCGGGCCGACAAAGAGCAAAAAACGGCCCGCATTCTGGCCAATATTCTGCGAGATCTGTTTAGCGAATCCTTGCCTCGTTTGTTACGAACTCTCTCCCGGCGCGAAGATTTTTTAGAGGCCCAGATTCAACAAATTTTTGACCAAATCCTGCTGGAGTTCCGCCTCTCAGAGTTGCAATCTCGTCAGTTTACCGATTGGTTGCTAGAAAGTATTTTGCCCCCCGATACCCTCCGTTTGGCCCTCGTGGATTTTTTAACCGACCGCAATATTCAGGTGATTGATGAGGGCTTTCGAGAAAAAACCAGCGGCACCTACTGGGTAGTGGCCAATCTTTTCGGAGTCCGCAATGCCCTCACCCGTTTACGGAGCTTTTGTCTAGAAGAAAAAGAAACCGCCAATACTCGCCTGAAGGAATTACTCCTGTCCCTGGAAGTCCGTAGTCGCATCAAAGACTGGCTGCACCATCTCTCCCTCCAAAATTTACCCCTCTCCACGGTGCGACAACTCCGCAAAACCACTGGGGACGTGGTCAGAACCTACATTCGGGAAAGTGGGGAACATTTTTTAAAAGACTTTGGCCAATCCATTGACTGGGATAATCTGGCCCGTGTGATTATCAATCGTCTGCAATCCTCCGAAACCTTCACGGGTTCCCTGGGCCTAGTCAGCGAGGAATTGGCCCTGATCCTAGAGCGATATTTGGAAGCGGACTTGGAAAAAATTGTCCAGCAGGTAATCCCCATACTCTCCATCGATCAAGTGATTGTGAATCGGATTACGGCCACCTCTCCCCAGGATTTAGAGGAAGCGGTGCAAACCTTGGTGAAAACAGAGCTCCAGGCCATCGTGAACCTCGGCGGTGTCCTCGGCCTACTGATTGGTATTCTCCAGAGCCTTTTCATCTATGCTTCCACGCCCCACTAAAGCGCTTCCGTGCCGACACCTCGGCCAGCGGGAGAACCGTAAAAATATAAAAACTTCTGGACAAATAAGCCCCCAAACGGGGTGGGGAGTGATATGATGGCTTACTGAGAATAAGGATCGGTAGTTGCTCTTGTTTAAAGTATTCACGACGAGTTTTTCACAGTTGATATTGGCAGGCTTCTCTCCGAAATCTCAATCTCTACACAATTTCTTGGTTTTTGGAGACTCTCTATGTCCCTTTACGTTGGTAATCTCTCCTACGAGGTTACAGAAGCAGATTTAAATTCTGTTTTTGCAGAATACGGCACGGTTAAGCGCGTGCAACTCCCGACCGACCGTGAAACCGGCCGAGTCCGGGGTTTTGGTTTTGTTGAAATGGGGACTGATGCTGAAGAGCAAGCCGCCATTGATGCCCTGGATGGGGCGGAATGGATGGGACGAGACCTCAAAGTCAATAAAGCCCGTCCTCGGGAAGACCGGGGCCCTTCCGGTGGCGGTGGCGGCGGCCGCCGGGGTGGCGGCGGCGGCGGTAAATTTTCCCGCGGTGGCTATTAAGGCCAAGTCCAACCCTTAACTTTTATCTTCAATCGACGCTAAGCGTCCTGCAGGTTTTTCTTGGGGCCATCCTGAGAAAAGCCTTCTTTGTTTTCAGGGCCCAGTTGAGTAATTTGGTCGATCAAGGACCGGATGACAGTACTCGCGCCCCAAGGCCCCCAGCTACATCCCTGGGCCAAGTAAATTTTGGTGGCCTGGCCCACCAGATAGGTTCCATAGCCCGCTAAGCCGGCCTGGACAAAAGCAGTTCCTGCGTAAGTACTAAAACTACCAGGATTTTCTAAAAGGCTAGCAGTCTTATTGAAGCTCAACATCACAGACCCTCCCAGTTCTCCCAACAGCAGGCCCCCGCTACTGAGTAGAATTTTTTGCCAAAGTTTTCCGGCTTCAAAACTGGTAATCGGCAAGCCGTAGAGTCGTGCCAGGGCCCGAATCAAGAAGAGATCGGCGACCAGACCCCCTAGCACGTCTAGAACCGCCACGGGGTTTGCAGCCACCACCAGGGCCTTGTATTGGGCATAGCGCCAAATTAGAGCATTGGCCTCTACCTCCCGTATTTTTAAGGTTTTCTGGGCAATGCGTTGTTCTGCAGCTTCGGTTTGGAGTAGGGCATTGAGGGCCAATAGGGCTGGCCCCCGTTGATTGAGTAGAAAGAGAATTTTCTGGCGCAGAGAATCGATCTGGGAGGCGGGTTTTTCCCAACGTTCTTCATCGGGGCGGTCGCTAAATTCTAGGCGAAGCCGTTGGGGTGGGGGATCCGCCGCTACACAGACAATGTCTTCAGGACGGAGGATAGCGGCTTGGCCCGCTTGCTGAGCTAGGTTTTGGAGTTGTTGATAGATGGCTTGCTGGTCTTGGTCGGGATAGAGATCAATTTTATTGAAAACCAACAGCAATGGCTTACGATTTTGACAGAGGTCACAGAGGGCCTGGTATTCAGTACGGGTAATATCCCCCGCTACAATAAACAAGATCAGATCCGCCTGCTGGGCCACCGTTTGAGCCATTTCGGAGCGCCCTTCCCCAGCAATTTCATCTAGACCAGGGGTATCAATCAGATCAATCTGGATTTTCTCGCTGGTTTGCCACCGTAGGGACTGGGGCCATTGGGTAACGCCATGGAGAGGGCCCGTTGGCAGTAGATTTTGACCGATCAGGGCGTTAAGAACGGCTGATTTACCACGACTTACCAGGCCAAAGGCTGCAATTTTAAAAAGCCGTTGCTCTACCTTCTCGAGGGCCGCTTTTATGGCCTGGAGATCGGGGCGCACGGCCGCTTGCAGGTCTGGATTGGGGGGATAGTTCCAGTGACGCCGCCGACTCGCAAACCAATTGAGGGCCTGCTGAATACTCGCTTGGGCCTGTTTAAGGGAGAGGTCTGGAGAAGAAATAGGATCGGTCACGGGGGGACTCAATCAAAAAAGTTCACGGATTAGGGCCTGACGGTATTCGAGCAAACCCTTCTGCGCTCATCCAGCAAGGGTTTGTGAGTAAAGCAGTACGCTAAGCGACATCGCTAAGTCTGAGCAACTAATACAACGGTAATATTATCCGATCCACCGGAATTTTTGGCTTCCTCAATTAATTTTTGAGCCTTGACTTCCTGGGATTCCTCGGAGTTCAAAATGGTGGTGATCCCGTCGTCATCCACTTCTTCGGTCAAACCATCACTACAGAGTAAAAATAGGTCTCCCGGCTGTACATCAAGGGTCTCGACTTCAATAAAATTCAAATCTTGGCGGCCAAGACACTGGAAGAGCACATGACGCCAGGGATGAACTTTAGCTTGCTCTTTATTGATATCGCCGACTTTAAGAGCCCTCGCAACCCAGGTATGATCTTCTGTGACCTGGTTTAAGCTTTTTTCTCTTAAACAGTACAGTCGTGAGTCCCCAATATGGGCTCGCCAAGCGCCATCGTGCCGAAAAATAATTAAGACCGCAGTAGTGCCCATATCCCGGCGCTCAGGATGGTCATTCTGGTCATCCAGAATCCCTTGATTCGCATGCAGAATCGATTCCTGGAGCAGTTGGGGGGAAGGGAGGTCCGATTCCCAATGTTCCTCTAGATAGGCCCGGATGGCTTGGGTAGCAATCTGGCTGGCTTCCTGCCCCCCCGCGTGGCCCCCCATACCGTCAGCCACAACGAAAAAACGGGCTTCTGGGTCGAGATAAAAACTATCTTGGTTGACAGTACGAACTAGCCCAGGATCGGTCAGGCCAGTGAAGCAACGACTAAGCATAGGGGAATTCACGTCTATCACGGGGATTGATGGGTATTACACAGGGTCAAAAAATCTGGAAATGAGGATTCAATTGTAAAATCAAAACTCCTAAAACATTCGTTCTTGACGATCCAGCTTTTTCAGCAGACGCCAGAGAGTCAAAGCCGGGGCTACCGCTACCAATAATACAATAGCGGCGATGATCCCGTACCCATTAACAAAAAGAAGGGTAGCCGACAAGGCCAGGGCACAGCTCATCAGGGTATAGTTGGTACTCATCTGCATCAAGCTAAGACGACGTAATAAACGGTCGGATTCACTGGCCCGGACACGGATACGCAGATCACCTTGGTCTAATTTTTCTAGGGTTTCTTCAATGCGCCGAGGTAAACCCAGGGCCGTATTACTCACTTGGAAAGCTTGTCGTCCGAGTTCATCGATTAGGCTGTTGGGGCTGGGGCCATTGGGAGTATTCATAATCTGTAGAGCAAACGGTTGAGCCACGGTCATAAAGTTAAAGTTGGGATCTAAACCCTTGCCGACCCCTTCTAGAGTTGAAAAAGCCCGCATGACAAAGGTAAACGTGGCGGGAAAGCGAAAGGGTTGGTCGTAGGCAATTTCGTAGAGGTCATCGCTAATTTTGGTAATGGACTGTTCCTCAAAGGGTTTGTCCATAAAGTTATCTAGTAAAAACTGAATGGAGCGACGAATAGGCCCCCGGTCATCCACCTCCGCTAAGGCCCCTAGGGCAATTAAAGAGGAGACAATGCGGTCAGCATTTTTTTCGGCTACGCCAAAAAGGGTATCCATTAACTTTTCTTTGGTCTCCGGGGTAATTTCCCCCATCATGCCAAAGTCGTAGAAGATTAAGGCCCCTTCCGCTGGGCTCACGGCCAAATTACCGGGGTGGGGATCGGCATGGAAAAAGCCGTGGTTCAAAATTTGGTGCAGATAGGCTCGGGCCCCCAGTTGAGCCAGGGTTTTCCGTTCCAAGCCAGCAGCCTCTAGGGCATCGTAGTGACTAATTTTAATGCCGGGAAGATACTCCAGAGTCAGAATGCGGGAGGAGGTATAACGCCAATAGACTCGCGGCACCTTGACCCAGGCTTCCTGGCGAAAATTGCGTCGAAAGGTATCCGCATTGCGGCCCTCGCGGATATAGTCCGTTTCCTGCCAGAGGATGCGACAACATTCCTCGTAGATGCCCACCCAGTCCCGGCCCTTACCCCATTTGGGGTGATTCTGAAAATATTGGGCGATGGTCTTGAGGATGGCTAGATCAATGGTGAAGAGTTTGTGTAGCCCGGGCCGCTGAATTTTAACCACCACTTCTTCACCACTGTGGAGTTGGGCCTTGTGAACCTGGCCGAGACTGGCCGCTGCTAGAGGTGTCGGGTCAAAGCTAAGAAAGAGCGTCGAGAGGGATTTGCCGAACTCTCTTTCAATCAGGGCCTTGGCCTGATCGTAGCTAAAGGCCGGCACTTCATCCTGAAGCTTAGATAATTCCTCCACGTACTCCGCCGGGAAGAGATCCGAACGGGTAGAGAAGAGTTGGCCGGCTTTGATAAAGGTCGGGCCTAGGTTGAGTAAGCTCTCTCGAATCCAGCGGGCCTGGCGTTGACGACGTTGGATGCGTTTCTCCTCACTAAAACCGCCCCGATAGCTCCAAGGCTTGCCATTCAACCAAAATTGGCCGAGGAGGATCAAGACAAACCGCCAAATATCCAACCGGCGACGGGTGATGGAATAGTTTTCTTGATTCCAACGATATTTTTTTTCTGCTTCCAGAGGAGTCGGGTGACGGTCAGCAACCATGGCGGCAGAATAGGCAAGGGATGGGTTGAGCTTGGGGGACAGGGCAGACACGCAATTGATTTAGAAGATAGGTTCGGTAGTAAACAGCGCTCAGCAGAGTTGGCGTTGGAGATGTCAAAATAGCCTAGCCGGGATCTTGACGATAATTTTTTAATTCCACCTTGAGGCTGGCAATGTCTGCTCTGAGCTTATCGAGGGTTTCTTGTAGAGCATCGGTGGTCATCGGGCCCTCTGTGGTCATAATCGTGCCACTGCCTTGGTCAAATTCCTGGGCCGCCCGGGCCTGGACTTCCTCCACCAATTTTCTGAGGTATTCCCGTTGCTCGGCATCAAACTTACCCAGCTCACTGAGAGCACAGGTTAGACTTTCTTCCAGGCGTTCACTGAGGACTTCGGCTAAGGCTCTTCCCAAAAAGAAGGCATGCAGGACTGAATTTTGCATAAAAATTAAGGGTTAAGGATTTTGTAACGAATTATAACGCGCCCTTCCGGTATTCTCATCGGCAGGAAGAGGGGATTTTTCGGGAATAGGCCAACCGTTACGGGGTGGAAAATCCTGTTCTGTCTGTAAAAGGCCCTCGGATTCCTGGCTGGAAAACGCAGAGCGCAGGGCTAGGCCAAAGCCAAAACCCGCAGACAACATTACCAAGCCAACCATCATTAAGCGTTGCCAACGGGGCAGGGAAAGGGGAAAGCGAGTACGCATAAAAGGTATAATCGTAAAAACAATTGTTGAGCAATCTTGGGCGTCTCCTCATCCTAACGGACACCTGCCGTGGCCCTAGAAAAACCTCTTTTAGCCTCAATTGTCGTGAGGTTTTTGTCAAACTCTCCTAGAATAGCTTCAGACTTCTCGCCTTGGGCAAGGCTACCGGCATACTTCATGCCCGCTATAAGCTTTTCTATTCCCCTCCTCAATAGCTAACGCCTATGACTCAATCACTACCCAATCCCGAATTTGTTCTGCGCCAATTTCGCACCGCAGAGCCGGAAGAGGAAGAAGAGGATTATTTCGATTATTTCTATGATGAACCGGGAAGTGAACCCGGCACCCTGAGCATTGAACCCGATGCCCATCCCTCCCGCATTGTTCTGATTGACTACAGCCCAGACCATGCTGTCCGTAAGTCTGACCTCACCCCCAACGCCCTCCGCCCCTACTTGGGGACCAATACAGTGTCTTGGATGGATATTCAAGGCCTGGGAAGCGAGGAAGTGCTGAAGCAGGTGGGGGAAATTTTTAAACTCCATCCCCTGCTCCTGGAAGACGTGGTGAATGTACCCCAGCGGGCTAAGTTCGAAGATTACCATGACCACATTATGGTGATTGCCCATCGTGTCCGTCCCAATCCGGAAGAAGACGGTTTTGAAAGTGAGCAGGTGAGTTTTGTTTTGGGCAAACGTTATCTATTGACCTTTCAAGAAGGAGAAATCACCGATTGTTTTGATCCCGTGCGCGACCGTATCCGCACCAGCCAAGGCCGAGTCTGCCATGAGGGGGCCGACTACCTAGTGTATTTATTAATGGATATGCTAATTGATGAATACTTCCCCCTATTAGAGGATTACGAAGAGCGCATTGAGGCTCTAGAGGACACAATTATTCGTAGTCCTAATAGTCATTTAATGGAAGAGATTTATCATATTCGCCGGGAACTCTTGGCCCTGCGTCGTTTGATTTGGCCCTTGCGCCATGTTATGAATGTCCTTCTGCGGGACACGACGACGAATTTAATTACACCCGAGGTTCGAGTTTATTTTCGAGATTGCTACGACCATATTATTCAAGTACTAGATATTATTGAGGCCTATCGAGAATTGGCCGCTAGCTTAATGGAAGTTTATATGACTTCCATGAGCAATAAAATGAATGAAGTGATGAAATTTTTAACCGTTATTTCTACTATTTTTATTCCCTTAACTTTTATTGCCGGGGTTTATGGCATGAATTTTGAGTACATGCCGGAACTCAAATCTCGCTGGGGCTATTGGATGACCTGGGGAGTGATGATCACTATTGCTGGAGGGTCTCTATTTTTCTTCTGGCGACGGGGCTGGCTCAGTCCATCCTACGACATTAAAGATGATTAGTAATCAAAATATTATACATAAGTTAGGATTTAATCCTGAAAACCAGAGCAAGATGATCATGGTATATTATCTGGAACTTATTTTTATCATTGATCAGAAATTGTATGTCTTCAGGAAACTTTGCAGAAAAAGGATCTCGACTAATAACAAGGTACTTGGGAGAGAATGCTTGAATGGTTTCTAGTGCCTTTTGATAAGTCCATCCACTGGAATCACTTTGATAGATTACGTGGTTGCTAAAGGGGAAGCCATACAACCCGTAAGGGCGCAGACCAACATCATAAATAGTTGTATTACTCAGATTAGCTTGAACCCATTTATAAATATTACTAGAAGGCACATTCCCTAAAAATAAAACATCATTAAATCCAGGCAAACCAATGGGAGTTTTATAGATATTAATCTGCGTTATTATCAAAACGACTAAAATTAAATTAATTAAGCTAATAATAAAAAAGCTAGACTTTGACCTAGAGGTTGTGTATATGCCTCTATCCAGAATATTAAGAATTTTTACTGCATAGGATGATCCAGAAAAAGTACTAGTCAAGAAATCTTTTAGCAAAAATAAAATCAGTATTATTGTAATAGGTAGTAAAGCAATGCCATAGCGCAGTTGAACCTTAAAAAACCATTGGTCTCCCATAGGATACCCAGAGGAAAATGGTGTAAAAATCAGGGCTAATATAGCGATAAAATTAAAACTTGTGTACAATTTGAAAGCCAAACTAAATTTACAACAATTTTGGGCCCATACAAAAAAGCATATTAGTGTAATTATAACGGAAATAAAAAATAAATAAATTGCTGTATCTTGATGATAAAAATTCGGGTTTAGTAAGCTGGTGGCTATGGTTTCACCCAGTAGAGAACCTGAAGAACGAGACTTAAATAAAGTCCCCATTTTTAATAGGTTTCTGATATACCAAAATCCTCCTATTATAAACACGGGAAAAAGTACATATAATATAATTTCTGAGGATCTTGATTTTAATGATTTATTGGGAATATTTTTGGTACAAAGAGGCAAAAGCATCATACCAATAAAACCAAATAAATAATAAATACCATTGGGCTTGGTTCCAATTCCCATTCCTAAACTAAGGCCCATAAGTATCAGCCATAATTTTCTTTCTTTCAAGTTAGATAAAGATTGTTGTAAACACCATAGTGAAACCAATTGCCAAAAACCCAAAAGCAGATCATTTCTTCCAAAATCAAAAAGCATATTTTGAAAGTCTGGGATAGATAAACATAAAGACCAAAGGACAAAACTTGATAAGCCGAGTAAAATTTTATTGTCAACCTTTAATATGTTGCACAATAAAATGGTAGAGACAAGACCAAATCCTGAAGCAATAAAAAGCCCATTAAAACCAAGTAAAACATCAGTCTTAAATGGCAAAAAGCTCCAGGCATTAATTAATTCATTTCCTCCAGGGTATTCACTAAACACTCCCTGGAGTATCCAAAGGCTTCCGGCGTTAATATAATCTACAACATTGGGTAAGTGGTAGGTAACAACATCCCAACTCAAGGGATGTACTAAAAAAGCTTGGACAAGTAACTCATTGAATAGCGATCTATAGGGATAAAAAAACAATAAAAATAATAAAAAAATAATTAATATTCCAGTTTGATCGAGTGATTTATTCGTCTCGATTGGCCCTGAACTTAATTTACCTAAAGTTCTTGATGTATCGGCATGGATTGAACTCGTTTCTTTATTAAACTTGTAATAAAAAATGAAAATCACTGTAAAGCACTCTATGATTGAGAGCGTTAATAAGCTTCTTGCATTGAGAAGATTAAATGCTCCTAATGTGATTTCAACAAGTGTAATTTGTAATAAAACAAGTACTAAATATAAAAGTAGCGAGTTGAGGATTTGTTTTGGCATAAGCTTGGTAGATATCAGCCAAGCTGGCACAATTATCGCAATGGAAGAAACAAAGAAAGTAAACATGCTTGATTTTGAGTAAGAGTCTTCTGGATTATACCGAACTTAGAAACGAACTATAAATGACGATATATTTAAATTTAGACTTTAATATATATTAAAAATATCTGGCTTGCTTTAATTCCTTTGTCTTCTATATCACTTAAAGATTACAACAATATTTAATTTGAATTTGAATTTGACATCATTTTTTATGACTAGTAATATATATCAAATGGCTTACCTTGTTAGATATTCTAGCTTAAATATTGTATTTGATACTAGATACAATCACTATGTCTTAGTTTTTGTACTGATAAAATAGTGTTTATAGTACAAAATTCCTAAATGACTTGGTTTAGATTTAATAATTCATTATTGGTATCCTTGATAAAAATCATGTTGTCTCAACATTCTATGGCCACTGTCGAAACTGATCCTGTCTCTAGCTTACCGAAGCTCGGTTTACACACTATGTTCCGCCTGGGTTTGTTTCAAATGGGCCTGGGAATTATGTCC
Organism: Synechocystis sp. LKSZ1; assembly: GCF_040436315.1. NCBI lineage: Bacteria > Bacillati > Cyanobacteriota > Cyanophyceae > Synechococcales > Merismopediaceae > Synechocystis > Synechocystis sp. LKSZ1. The sequence goes on from NZ_AP031572.1 coordinate 1,340,151, forward strand.
TTGCTGACCCTAGGCGTTCTCAACCGTATTTTGATTGATGAACTGTCGGTTGTCCCCTGGATTGCAGCCAGTGCCATTGCAGTTTATCAGTTTGTCAGTCCGGCGCGGGTTTGGTTTGGCCAGCTATCCGACAGCAAGCGGATTTGGGACTACCAGCGCACGGGTTATGTCTGGATTGGAGCCATTCTGTTTACAACTTCCTCCTTTCTGGCCCTGCAGGTGGTGTGGCAACTGGGTCTGAGTCTCCAGGCTTCCGGCTGGAGTTTGGTAACCATGGCCTGGGCCGTTTTGCTCGGCGTTGTTTTTGGCGGCTATGGCCTGAGCTTGAGCATGAGTTCTACACCCTTTGCGGCCCTGTTGGTGGATGTTTCTGACGAAGATAATCGCTCTCAATTGGTGGGGATTGTTTGGTCGATGTTGATGGTGGGCATTGTGGTTGGGGCCATTGTCAGCTCTAAGTTGTTAAATACTCCTAATATTTGTGGCCAGGCAATTTTGACCTATGATCCCAGCAAGGGGGGAGGCACTGTCAATATCTCTGAACTCCAGGCGGCCATTAATCCAGTCTTTGTGATCATGCCGGGCCTGGTTCTGGGCTTGGCTTGGATTGCGACCCTGGGAGTGGAAAAACGCTATTCTCGCTTTAGTACACGCTCCCACTACGTTGAACGAGAAGACCAAATTACCCTGGGCCGGGCCCTGAAAATTTTAACCGCTAGCCGACAGACGGGCCTATTTTTTGGCTTTTTACTCCTGCTAACCCTCAGTTTATTTATGCAGGATGCGGTACTGGAACCCTACGGCGGTGAAGTGTTTGGCCTGTGTATTGCGGAAACTACTCAATTGAATGCCTTCTTTGGGACAGGAACCCTGATCGGCATTGGTTCAACGGGCTTTTTGGTGTTACCCCATCTCGGTAAACAACGAACCACGGCCCTGGGCTGTGCCTTGGCGGCGGCCTGTTTTAGCCTACTGATTCTTGCGGGTTTTACCCAGAATGTTAGCTTACTCAAATCAGGACTCTTGTTCTTTGGCCTGGCTTCCGGCATGATTACAGCCGGTGCAACCAGTTTAATGCTGGATCTCACGGCGGCAGAAACGGCAGGAACCTTTATTGGGGCCTGGGGCCTGTCCCAAGCAATGTCTCGCGGCTTGGCGACGGTGTTGGGGGGCGTTGTTCTCAATATTGGCAAGGAGATCTTTAGCCAACCGGTTTTAGCCTATGGTTTGGTATTTCTACTCCAAGCCGTTGGCTTAGTGGCCTCCATTTTTTTGCTCAATCGGGTCAATATCCGGGAGTTCCAAGACAACGCCCAAAGGGCCATTGCCACTGTTATGGCGGGGGATTTAGATTAATTCAACGGAGAGGGGGGGATTCGAACCCCCGTTGGGTTGCCCCAAAACAGATTTCGAGTCTGCCGCATTCAACCACTCTGCCACCTCTCCCAGGGCCTCGCTAGAGGCAGGCTTATTGTTCATTCTAAGGGAATTGGCCCTATTTTTCGCTAGAGAGGGCCGGCATGGTGGTGATATACCAAGTTAACAGGCCCCCGGCAACGGCCATCACAGCCAAGGACAAGAGCACCGGCCTCAGGCCAAAGAGGCTTTCGGCTACCCCTGCCAGGGCTAAGGGTAGAGAAAGCGCAATATTGTTGACGTTATTTTCTAGGCCAAAGACCTTGCCATGTAATTCCGGGGGGGTTTCGACCTGGAGCATGGTCTGCATGGGCACACCAACTAAGGCCGCAAAAAAGCCCAGAATAGTGGTTAGGCCAAAGGTGAGGACTAAATTGCGATTAAACACCGCCAGGCCCAATAGACAAACCCCCATACCGAGGGAACCCCAGAGGGCCAGTTGAATCTGGGATAGTCGTTGGCCGCCGTAACCTACCCCTACGGCCCCAATGGCCATGCCGACTCCGCCGAAGGCCAGGAGAAAGCCAAATTGCGAGGCCTTGAGACCCGGTAAATTGGCCGCCATGCTAACGGCGAGTACCGAGAGGGCCGCAAAAATGGAAAAGAGAATCAGCAATTGAATCAGGGCATTGCGAACCCGATGATTTTCCCGTAGGTAGTCGATGCCATCTAGAATATCCCTGAAAACATGGGGATACTCGTATCCTTCGGGGCGTAGCTTTTCACCAGTTTGCAACAGGAGAAAGATGACCCCCGACAATAGATAGGCTCCGCCGACAACACCAACTTTGCCTAAATCCCAAGTCCCCTGCACTGAGCCTAATAATTGATCCGCTAAGGCCAAGAGGGGTTCGCCAATGGCAAAGCCGATAATGAGCACCGCCATTTGGGTCAGGGTACTGAGGGAATTGGCCGCCAGGAGATAGCGACGACGCACAATCAGGGGCAGGGTTGATTGTTCCGCCGGAGCAAAAAACTGGGTCAAGGTGGAGACGGTAAAGGTGACAACCAAGAGAATTACAAACCCCAGGGGGACTTGAAAACTATCGTGTTCAGTAGCATGCCAACGCCGCAAAAAACTGGGCAACCAAGCTAGGGGCAGGGTCAGTTTCGTCTGCTGGCTTAACCAGATCAGAGGCGGCAAACTCAAGACAAAGGCCCCGCGTAGCAGGTTCGTAATGATCAGGACTTCTTTTTTGAGCCAACGATCCACATAAACCCCAGCCAGGGAGCCAAACAGAACTGCTGGGATCGTATTGGCGATCATAATGGCCGAGACCCAACCACTAATCGACTGGTTAACCCCTTGGTAGTGATTAGCCACGAGGGAGATCATCAGCACCAAGTAAAATTTATCGGCCAATTGGGAAAAAATTTGCCCAAACCAGAGGGAAAGAAAACGAGGATTCCGCAAAATGGGCCCAAAACCCTGCCGAGATGTGATTAGCTTGGATTCCATGGAGGAAGCTGATGGGGGCAATTTTAAAGATCACAAGAGTCAAGGGAAATCGGGGGTATTCCGCACAAGAACCCCTTAGCCAACTCCTTTTAAAACTCTAGCGTTAATTGCGGCGGTTATTGCGACCCTTGTTTCAAGGCTCTGGGCGACTGGCAATATTAATCCGGTCACTCAGTTCCGACAGCAACTGGCTGAGTTCCCAGTCCTTTTGCTGGAGTTGGGTAATTTTTTCACAGCTATACATCACCGTCGTGTGGTCTTTACCCCCAAACTCCTGGCCAATGCGCGGTAAGCTGAGTTCTGTATGTTGGCGCATTAAGTACATTCCCACCTGTCTGGCCAAGCTGACTTCCCGCCGTCGGGAATTCCCCTTGAGATCCTCAATGCTTAGTTTGTAGGCCTGGGCAATGATATTAAGAATGGTTTCCGGGGATACTTCTACTTTTTCAAGCGGGGGATTGAGCACCGGCATGATGTTTTTAACCGTCATGGGCACCCCCGACAGAGAGGTATAAGCTATAGCCCGCAGGAGGGCCCCCTCCAATTCCCGGATATTAGCGGTGTAGTGGGTGGCAATGTATTCAATCACCTCCCGCGGCAGGCGCATATTTTCGTACTCGGCTTTCTTTTGTAGAATGGCCATGCGGGTTTCCAGATCCGGTACTTGAATGTCGGCAATCAGTCCCATGGAGAAGCGGGAAATGAGACGGTCTTGCAGGCCAGGAATGCGTTTGGGCGGTCGATCCGAGGCCAATACCACCTGTTTACCGGCCTCATGCAGGGTATTGAAGGTATGGAAAAATTCTTCTTGGGTGAACTCCTTGCCTTTTATAAATTGAATATCATCAATCAGGAGAAAATCGGCACTGCGATAATGCTCCCGAAAGGTCTCCATCTTGTCCTGACGGATAGCTGTGATCAGGTCATTGGTAAATTGCTCCGTGGAAATATAAAAAACGCGAGAGGACGGATACATTTCCAAACGATAGTGGGCAATAGCCTGCATCAAATGGGTTTTTCCCAGGCCCACGCCACCACAGAGAAACAGAGGATTAAACTCCCGCCCAGGGGATTCTGCAACAGCGAGGGAAGCAGCATGGGCCATACGATTCGTGGGACCAACCACAAAGCGGGAAAAGGTATATTTGGGATTTAGGGGCGAGGCCGGACGCCGGCCCTCTCGTTCCAGCTTGGTGGCTGGGCGTTCAGACAAGGATAAATTTTCTCCCGTTGCGGTGGTTAATTGGACTTCCACGGCTTTGCCCAGCAGACGACTAAAGACCTCCGTCAGCAAGGGCAGGTAGTGTTTATGGAGATGGTTGAGGACGAATAAATTGGCGGCCTGGAGGACAACCCGTTGTTCCGTAGCGCTTTGCAGGGTTGCCGTCTGAATCCAGGTTTCAAAGGCCGGGCGAGTGAGTTGGCTCTGGAGTTGTTCTAGGGCTTGCGACCACAGTTGTTGCTCAGAAATCGTCACGACTTACCGTTACCCCTACACGAACAAAGAAAAGAGCCTGGCCCTGATGGGCGGGGGTATTCAAGCTTTCATAATATATTTAGAAAGAGAACAACCCACAGAGTCCTAATCATACCGAAATTACAAAACTCATGCGTCAAGACTTTTTGGCCACAAGAGGGATGGGAACAATGTCTGCGACGGTAACCCCTGACCGTGGAACAACCTTAGTGCGCAAAACCTATCCCAACTACAAGGTCATCGTGCTCAATGACGATTTCAACACCTTCCAGCATGTAGCGGACTGTCTGCTCAAATATATCCCTGGCATGACCCCGGATACCGCTTGGGCCTTGACCAATCAAGTCCACTACGATGGCCAGGCTATCGTCTGGACGGGGCCCCAGGAACCCGCAGAATTGTATCACCAGCAACTGCGTCGGGAGGGCCTGACTATGGCTCCCCTAGAACCGGCTTGAAAAATCAGGTCTGGCCTCTTGCAAAAAGTCTTGGAGACGACGGACGGCTTCGACGAGGGTCGGTGGGTCTTGCACCAAGGCAAACCGCACAAATCCTTCTCCGCCAGCCCCAAAGCCCGCACCGGGAGAGGCCGCAACGCCTGTTTTCAAAACGAGTTGGCGACAAAATTCCAAAGAACGAGTCTGCCAAGGGGCGGGTAGAGGGGCCCAGACGTACATGGTGGCCAATGGCCGGGGAACTGGCCAAGGGATCTCCGCTAGGGCCTGGATAAACTGATCGCGGCGTTGGGCAAAAATTTGCACGGTCTCTTGGATCAGCTGGGGTGGGCTTTGCAGGGCCGTGATGGCCCCCTGCAGAATGCCTTGGTACTGATTGAAGTCCACAATGGCCTTGATCCGACGCAGGGCCTGGATTAGTTGGGCATTCCCCACCGCAAAGCCGATGCGAAAGCCTCCCATGTTGTAGGACTTAGAGAAGGTAAAAAATTCAATACTGCGCTCCTTGGAACGATCGGCCTGGAGAAAGGATGGGGGAAGCGGGGCACCGCCAAAGACCAAGTCACAGTAGGGAAAATCGTGAACCACCACTAGATCGTAGCGCTGGGCGAAGGCCAGGGCCGCCTGAAAAAAATCGAGGCTGGCCGTCGCCGTGGTGGGATTATGGGGATAGCTCAAAACCATGAGCTTGGCCCTAGCCAGGACCGCGTCAGGAACCTCGCTAAAAACTGGCAAAAACTGGTTTTCGGGGCGGAGGGGCATAGGGTAAATTTCCCCGCCTGCTAAGTAAACCCCCCCGGCATGAGAGGGATAACCCGGATCCAGGAGAAGCGCCACATCTCCCGGATTCAGAATCGCTAGAGGCAAATGGGCCGTGCCTTCCTGGGAACCGATCAAGCTCAGTACTTCGGTTTCGGGGTCTACCCCCAGGCCAAAGCGGGCTTCGTACCATTTTGCTACGGCCCGACGAAAGGCCTGAGTACCTTGGTGTAGAAGATAACCGTGGGTCTGGGGCCGCTGGAGAGCCTCGGCAATCGTCGCCAGAATTTGGGGATGGGTCGGCAAATCTGAGGATCCTAAGGATAGGTCGATCAGAGATTGGCCCTGCTTTTTGGCTTCGGTCTTGGCCTGATCCATATCCGCAAAGACATTGGCTGGGAGAGAATGTAAACGCTGGGCAAACTGCATAGACAGGCAATACCAAAGATTAACGGATGCTGAGGCCGAGACGGGCCGATGGGCTGGGAGTGGCGGCTTGATACAGACTGAGGTCAAACCAAAAAGTTGTACCAACGCCCACTTCACTGACCAGATGAATTTGACTGTGGTGTTTTTCGATAATATTTTTCACGATGGAAAGACCCAGACCGGTTCCCTCTAGGGTGTGTACCCGATTTTCCACCCGGAAAAAACGGTCAAAGATGGCCATTTGATCCTCGGGATCAATGCCAATCCCCGTATCAGCGATTTCTAGGCGCACTAGGCTCGTAGGGTTCTCTTCTGACAGAGCAGTTATTTTGTAGGCACGGATCAGGATTTTGCCCCCTTCCGGCGTAAACTTCAGAGCGTTCCCCACTAGATTCGTCATCACCTGGAGTAACAGATCGTAGTGCCCTAATACGGGAGGAAGATTGGTTTCAATCTCATGGCTGAGGGAAAGGCCCTTATCTTTGGCATTGAGTTGGTAAGTGCGTAAACTTTGCTCAATCAACGGGTGGAGTTCCACGGCCTCCAATTGGTAGATCTTGGAGGATTCTAACCGAGACAAATCCAAAACATCATTGACTAATCGAGTTAATCGATCGGTTTCGTGGTTAGCCGTTTCTAGAAATTCTCGTCGTTCCACCTCCGTTAGGTCTTCCCCAAACTCACAGAGAGTTTCAATAAAAGATTTGATATTAAAAAGCGGGGTGCGGAGTTCGTGGGAAACGTTACTAATAAATTGACTCTTGGCCTCATTTAATTCCACTTCCCGCGTAATGTCCTGGACAGTCATCACAATACCCTTCAGGGTTTCTCGGGATTGGTCAAAGACCTGGGTTAACATCAGGCGAATGGTTCGGGGAACCGGCTGAGTTAGGGTAATACGAAACTCCTCTGGTGCAAAAACCACCTCCGGGGTTGGAGGAGTTATCTCTAGACGGGAGGAATGCTGTTCCTGAGTCAGGTCTCGGAGAGGCTGGGTCAACTGAGCCGTAATTTCCGGCGGTAGGTATTCCAATAAATTTTGGCCGATCACCTCCTGGCCATCCCAGGCAAAGAGACGACGAGCCGTAGGATTAACCAATAAAAGTTGTAAATTCGTATCCACCAGCATGGCCCCATCAGCAATGGTGGAAACTAATGTATCCAGTTTGGCCTTTTCGGCGGTCATTTCCTCAATGTTTTGCTCTTCGTAGCGTTCTAAACGCTCGGCCATTTCATTGAAATTAACAATTAACTCGCCCAATTCTCCACCAAAGGGCAGGGTGATCCGTTGCTGAAAATTTCCTGCCGCAATGTTCTTGACCCCCATCAGTAATTCCTTAATCGGTTGGGTAATGGTCAAGGCATTAAAAACGGCCCCCAGGATCACCATCACCCAGATTGAAATAAAGACCGCAATGGTGACATCCCGGGTCAGGTTGGAGGAATTCACCACAGCAGGATTGGGATTAATACCCAGGGCCAACACACCCAGATAATGGCCCTCGTGACGTAGGGGCACAAAGACGTCGGTAACTTCTCCCTGGGGTGTTCGGTGCTGACGTACTAAAGGCAGGTCGGTACTGGAAAAATCCGGCTCTGGCAGTTCAATGCGTCGTTCCAGGGCTAGGGAATTCTGTACGGTGGCTTCGGAGTAGGGAATACCAAAAAAAATCTTGCCCTCGGGGTCGGCGTAGAGCATATACCGAACATTGGAGGTACTGGCGTAAAAGCGACTGGAAAAGCGGGCAACTTCCGTTAAATTTTGCTCGGCAATTAAGGGGGCCACGTTGGCCGAAAGCAGGAGGCCCAAATCACGACCAAAACGAGTATCCACCATCTGGGCTTCGTACTGAATCGTATTGACGGCCCAGAAAGTCAAACCACTCATAAAGAGGGAAACGACTAAGGTGGCCGCGGCCATCAAACGGGTCTGGAGTGTAAACTCCGACCACCAACGATGGATGACGGCTTGAATGGTTTGGAAAAACTCCAACAAGGCTAATTATCCGTAGGGCAATGGGTCGTGCGTCGTGGTACTGAGTTGCTAAGTCTCTAATCCCCCTTGGCTACTTCTCATCTTATCGGAGAGGGATCCGCTTGTCAGGCCGTTTCGTGATTGCTATTCCCTAGTTCAAGCAGGCCCGCGGGGGGTAAAATTTCGAGCCGGCCTTGGCTAAGGTCAACGACAGGGACAATGGCCTGGACAAAGGGTATAAGTACAGTTTTAGGTGGGGTATGCTCCCCGTCAGCGAGTTGAACCTCGAGGAGGGTATTACCGGCTTCGTAGACATCCACCACGATTCCTAAATGGGCCCCGCTGGCCTGGTGATAGACGGCCAGATTGATTAGGTCAGCCACATGGTACTCATCATCATCTAAGGGTAAGCGGTCATCCGCTGTTATCAAGAGTCGATAACCCACCAATTGTTCCGCTTGATTACGGTCTTTCACTTCAGCCAGACGCACCACAAATAGATTTTTTCCCGGAATGGGCCGCCCTGAGGTTAATTGCACCGCTCTCGGTGGTTCCCCCTGGGGCGACTGGAGCCAGCGTTGGCCCTGGCCCTGGAAACGCTGGGGAAAATCTGAACTAGAGAGAACCCGCAGTTCGCCTTGAATTCCCTGGGGTGCTACAATCGTGCCAATTTCTAGCCAATCCTCTGCCATTCGTTTCTAGTTTACTGGAATAGGCTTTATTGTACTCGTAACGGCGATTCGCCCACAGCCGAACCCGTGATCGAATATTTTTTCAGCAGTTGTACAATAAGACGGTACACAACAGGAGCCAGTCATGTTGAGCACAGAAACGACTTATTCCAAAGCGAGAGCAGAACTTGCTTCCCTATTGGATGAGGTGTACGACAATCGACAGGTGGTGGTGATTAAACGCCGTAACCAGAAGAATGTCGCCTTGATAGCGGAGGAAGATCTCGCCAGCTTACTAGAGAGTGTGCACCTGTTGCGGTCACCAGAGAATGCTCAGCGTTTATTTCAGGCCCTGGATTGGTCATATCAGATAGAAGGAGAGGGGGAGAGTTTAGACCAATTGAGACAGGAGCTGGGCCTTGGGTCGCAAAAAAGCCAATAAAACCGAGATCTCCAACTCATTTCACCACTACCGTCCGTTCTTTAGTCCTACCTTTAAAGAAGATTTACGTTGGTGGTATCGACAAGACCCGAAGCGAGCTGAAAAAATTCTAGATTTAGTCGCTGATATTCTTGATGGCCATCCCTTTCAAGGATTGGGTAAACCTGAACCACTAAAATATATTGAGGCTAACACGTGGTCTCGACGAATTGATTGGGAGCATCGTTTGGTTTACCGGGTCCAAGAAGACTGTATCTACTTTCTGCAAGCTCGTTATCATTACGCACCCTAGCAACGTTCAGTTAATGCCAAGTATGCTTCCACCCCCTCAACCCTTACCTGAACACCTTTGGGGAGAACAGTGGCGTTTCGTCACCCTGCCTGCCGGAGACTTTTTAACCGCTTTTCAGGATCGCCCCATTCCCTACGCCTCCCTGTCGGAATCTTTGTGGCCCTTTGCCTTCGGCGTCGCTTCGACCCAATCCCTACCTGGTATTGTGATCTACGCAGGGCGCCAATCTCGCTTGCTTTGTCAATGGCTCACCGACCAGCAACCCCAATACCTCAGCTATACGGAAACCGAAGCGGGCCAAGCCGGGGGCCTACTTCTCCAGGGCCAGCTTCAAGACCGCTGGATTCTCGTCACGTTCCAGGATGCGGAGATTGCCGCCGGGGGCCAACGCTTTAGCCAACGCCAACAACAAGCCCAGGGCCTCCACTTCCTTTGGGTACAACCCGATGACTCGGGAATGACGACTACGGGCATCTGGCTTCTCCAAAAGCCGATCACCTAAATCAAGCAAGTCTAAATACCTAAACGTTTGGGACGACGCTGACGACCCGCTAGCAGTAGGGGGTCTAAAAATACAACAATTTCTTCTAGGGGCAGGCAACGCACCGCCAAAGAGTTGCGGTGAATTTGATAAACCCAATTGTGATTAACATCCACTGCCGTTAACCAACCACTGCGGGGATGGTAGGCCCCCGTATCAATTCCTAACCAGCCGACACCACTCACCAATTTACCCGGCTCGACCTGGGGAAAAGTAAAGGTGATGGTATGGCCAATAATGATCAATTTTTCGGCGAAGTAAGGGTAACGACTCTGGTGGAATTTATCTCGAATCCAACAAAATTGCTCCTGGCTTTGGTCTTCTAAGGGGAGTTGGGGGTCTAAGCCGGCATGAACTAACCAGATATTACCCAGATCTAGGTACAGTGGTAGGTTCTGCATCCAGACAACGTGTTCCTGGGGAATTTGGTAGTTATAGCTCTGGAGTGTTGCCTGGCCACCGCTATACAACCAGGCCTGCAACAGTTGCGATGAGAGGGCCCCGCCCTTGAGGGCCTCTAGCATCATTTGTTCATGATTACCTAAAATACAATGGTATTTATTTTGCATCACAAAATCGACTACACGGGCACTCTCCGGGCCACGGTCGATCAAATCTCCCACAAAATAAACGGCATCTTGGGCCGTGGGAGCCATGACGTCAAACAATTTTAAGAGAGCATCGTAGTGGCCATGGACATCACCAACAATGAGCCGCCGCGGGGCAGAATGGGGGAAAGGGGCAATGGACATGAGGTGATAATAGCAAAAATTCCGGCGAGTCTAGCCAAGTTACCGTCTCTACGGTCTAATTGCTACTGTGCTCTCAACATTCCGTCACAAAAGACCTTTAGATTCTCGATAATGCTGAAATGTTTACGTTCGTTGCGGGGTTTTTGGCCCCTCCAGGCAAGCCTGTTATTGGTACTCCTCTTATCGAGTTGCGCAGAAACTCAAAAGGCCCAATGCCAAAAATTAATTCTAGTCACCAAGAATATGGCCCAGGAAGCCGCTCAATACCGCACCACCACTAAACCGGAGGATACCTTGGCCATCGCTTCGGCCTTTGAAAAAATGGCCCAAAAATTGCAAGATCTCAAATTCTCAGATACTCAACTGAGTTCCTATCAGCAAAACCTGGCTGAAGTGTATCTTGGTAATGCTACTGCTACTCGGAGTATGGTCAAAGCCATTCAAGAAAAGGACATCCTGACCGCGCGTTTAGCCCAGGCTCAAGTCAAACAGATCGGTCAGCGAGAACAGCAGGTCATCACTCAGATGAATCAGTACTGCCAGACGCCTTAGGCGGTTGAGCCAGCAACAGATAAACCGGATTCAGGGGCTGAAAACGGGTCAGTTGGGCCAGAGCCAAGGAGCGGGCAATCTGTACCTGTTGTACGCTATAAGGCCATCCCTGCCGCTGAAACCACTGCAATCCTAGGCTGAGATTTTCGAGGGTAGCCAAGGCCAGAACAACTCTAGCCTCTGGTGTCAGACAGGCCTGGAGATAATTCAAAATCGTCTCTAGTTGCCCGCCACTACCCCCGATAAACACCCGGTCGGGACGAGGCAGATTCGTTAAGGCCGCTGGGGCCACTCCTCTGACGGGAACGACATTCCTGACTTGCAGGCGACGACAATTCTGTTCAATTAAAGCTAGGCCGGCGGCGGTTTTTTCAATGGCATAAACTTGGCTCTCGGGGCATAGACGCGCCATTTCAATGGCCATGGCCCCTGTCCCGGCACCAATATCCCAAATGATTTGTCGGGGTTGAAGGGCCAATTCCCCCAGGGCCAAGAGCCGAATTTCACGCTTGGTCATCAGGCCGGGCCGGTCGGGAAAGCTTAGAAAAGTACTATCCGGTAGGCCTAGGCGAGGCAGGGTGACTAGGTCGGGTAATGGTGCCGCCTCACACCGCACTAAAACCAGCACGTTCAGGGGCGCAATAGTTGCCGGGTCTAGCTGTTCTAAGTCTGCGAGGGAATAGGCGGTGATCCGTTCCGTTTCGGCCCCCAGATTTTCGCAGAGCCAAAACTGGTAAGCATTAGCCAGGTCAAGACTCCGGTACAAACGAGCAATGGCCACCGGGTGGTGCTGGGGGTCAGTCAGAATCGCTAGCTTAGCAACCCCCTGTTGGAGCGGCGGCACAAGGCAATCCAGAGCCCGGCCATGGACACTGAGAACGACCGCATCCTGCCAGGGTAATTTAAGGCGATTAAAGGCCAACTGGACAGAACTGAGGTGGGGGTGAAATCGCAACTGCTCCGGCGAAAAATAGGTCAAAAGCAAGCGCCCTAGACCAAAATACAACGGGTCGCCGCTGGCCAAAATAACGATCCGGGCCTCGGGAGTTAATTGGGGCTGGAGTTCTGCCCACAGGCCCTGAAGATCTCCGAGGGGCAGACGGGGAGCGGGGTGTTCTGGAAAAAAGTCTAAAAGCCGGCCGGCTCCCACCAACAGGGTGGCCTGGGTAATCATCTCCTGACACTGCCTACTCAGGCCTGCCGGGCCATCCAAGCCAATACCGATAACGTCGATCACGGCCGGGGGCCTAGGGAGAGGAAGGTTCACGGTTCCAGCTTGGGTGAAGCGTTGCTTTTTATGGGTCGCCTGGGATTCGAACCCAAGACCAATCGGTTAAAAGCCGAGTGCTCTACCGCTGAGCTAGCGACCCGTGTGTTTTCCACACGATTTACTAATTTAACACAGAGAACTTGAAAATACAAGCTATTGTGCCAAGGTTTCTACCTGTATTTCTACCCAGGCTTCCAGGGTGCTGTGGGGAGCAAGGTGAGTCAACTGTTCTCCTGTATTCAGCGCATTGCGGGGCGCACTCCAGGGTTCAAGGCAAATATAGTCTTTGTCCTTGAGCGTCCAAAACACCAGGGTAGAAAAGTGCTCAGAGAAGTCCAGCCGGATCTGTAGGCCCCGAGCCCGATCCTGAAAGCCCGTCGTCAATTGGCTGATCGGGGTAAAGGCAAAATCCATTTCCGCCCTCTGCCAGTTAAAATTTCCCTGGTAGGGATGGTTGGTCTTCGTTTGTTGGTCTTGGTAGGCCTGGGCCGGAATATCAAACTGAAGTTGGTGTTTATCCGCTACCTGAAAATAGGGATGTAGCCCCGTAGAAAAGGGCATGATCTGGGGGGAGTGGTTGGTGTATTGCTGGTGAATTCTCAGGCTATTGCCTCGTAACTGGTAGGTAAAGCGTAGCTCAAAGGCAAAAGGATAAAGGGCCAGTGTTTCGGGCGTACTGCGGAGGCCCAGGGTTAAACTAGCGGCCTCGGTCATGTTTTGCTCCAGGACTTGCCAGGGCAAATTGCGAGCAAAACCATGCTGTTTTAAGGCATAGGCTTGACCGTCTAGCTGATATTGGTCGTTGGGCAGATTGCCACAGATTGGGAACAGAAGGGGAATGCCGCCCCGCACGCTCAGATTGGGGTCTTGGAAGCGCTGGGTATCCAGGTAGAGGATCTCCTGACCTTGGACTTGCCATTGGCTGATGATGCCGCCCCGCTCAGGGACAACGCTCAGACGACTGCCACTATGCTGGTCTTCTAGGTGGTAGGTCAAATATTGGTCTAGTTGGCGGGTGATCGTAAACACGGTGGGGGCCAGAGAAGAACTAGGCCCCAGCATAGCACCGGAGGGTTCAGGGCCAGGCCCTCTTCCCCAACCCTTTCTAAAGCCAGAGTTGTGTCAAGCCCCAGGACAAAAAAGCCGACCCTAGGGGCACCGTGAGATTATCAATACCAAGTTTGGAGAAGGTTTCCAATAGGGTCGCCACCAGGGCAATGATTACAGCAATCCCTAAAATCAGGCCCTGCCAGTCCCACAATGGCCCTAGCACTAAGCCCGTGATAGCGCCACTGATGACCAGCATGGTGAGGGAACCTTCCCAGCTTTTGCGGATGCCCCCTAGTTGGTAGGGATGACGACCGAAATTTTGGCCAATCAGGGCCGCCAGGCCATCCCCCCAGGCCATAATCAACAGGCCCAGGGCCGCAAACTCTGGTTGGCCGCGGGGAAAAAAGAAACCAGATAATAGACTGATACTGATAGCGTAAAAGAAGGTACCAAAACTACGCCGTCCTACACTTTCTAGGCTAGGTAATATCGGCAAGTAGTAGGACAACAGGGCAATGCCAGCAGCCAGAATCCCGGCCAGAATCCCCACCCACCCCGGAATTTGGAGCCACCAGGCCAACAAAAGAACCTGGCCACTGCCAATATGAACCATCTTGCGGGTAAATTCGCCGTGGTGAGGCTGGGAACGATTCCAGAACTCTGCCACCACAATCAGCAGGGCCAGATAAACGGCGATTAAAGCAATAGCTAGAGGCAGGGTGAGCAAGCAGTCTCCAAAAAACGTCAATGGGACGACATGAGAGCAAACAGACAAGGGATGGATCGGATCATGACTCCTACCAATTCACAAAGCCGCCCCCATTCCGCCAAGGACTGTTCCAAAAACCACCGCCATCAGCCCAGCCGTTGCGCCAAGGATTAACGTTTACAAAGCCTCGGCTACCGGCCCCATTGCCCCAGCCACCGCCTCGGGTATTAACAAAGCCGCGGCCACCACCGCCACCATTACCCCAACCAATAGCCACCTCCGATGGCAGGCCACCATTCTGGGCCTGGGTTTTCAGAGCCGTGTTAATACGAGCAATCCGGCCCTCCACAGCGGGGGTATGGGTCGGAATTTCTGCTTTGGCAATGGTTGCTTCAGCGGAGGTCGCACAGAGAGTAGCGAGGGTGACAAGAAAGGCTGTCCAGCCCATTTGAGTATTCATAGATGTTTTTGAGCGTTTGCAAATTTGATAACAGATGATGAAGCGATAGGAATCCGCCGGCTTTTTAAGGCTTGGGAGGAATTTGTTCGTGGGTCACTAGGATATATCCCATAAAGCTCTTGATTTTTTCTGGATCAACCTTGGCAACCCCTTCTGGGCCAATCCATTGCTGAACCGCCGCCACCGTTGCTTGGTCTCCCCGGACATAGTTTTCGGCGAGGCGCACGATCGCTCGATTGGCAGATCTTAGAAAGGCGGGGTTATTTTGAGGAAGCATACAGGCAATACCGTAGCTCATATAGGGTTTATCGGGTATCAGGTGCGTATCGGTCACCCCCAGGGCCTGACGTTGTCCGTCTAGCAGCAGACCATCCCCGGCTACCCCGTCTACTTTTTTATTTTTCAGGGCCAGAATGCCTTCCTCTAGAGTAGCTACAGGCACTAAGATGGCTTTCGGTTGGGCTAATTTCACTGTTTTTTCAGCGACGGAATTAGGCACCACGGCAATGCGTTTACCCATGAGGTTTTCCTCCGATTTGATCGGGCTACTGTGGGGAACGAGCAAACGGATCCCTGTAACCGAATAGCTAATGGTAAAGTCAACAAATCTATCTCGTTCCCAGGTAAACGCCGTATTACAGGCCAGGTCAATTTCACCACTGAGTAGTTTGGGGATAGCGGTGGTCACATCCGAGGCTTCAACCATTTCTAAGCGAATGGGTTTTCCTAATTCCCGCTCCACTTCTGCCCGAATCAGATTAGCCATATCAATGGAGAGGCCAACGAGCTCATTTTTGTCGTTGATGTAGGAGTAGGGAACGAGGTTGAGGGGGGTTCCCAGGGTTAATACTCCTGTCCGAGCCGTTTTTTCAAGCACGGTTTCCGCCTGACTAGCCGGGGTCGCAGCCAGAAAGAGGAGAAAGCTCAGAGCCGGAATCGCAAGCTTTTTAAACATTCTTTGTCAAAGGTAATTTGCCCCTAGTGTAGCGGCAGTTATCGGTTGGGAAAAGAGCTCCGTGGCCTTTCTTAAATTTTGGCTCCTAGAGATGATCAGCAAAATAGCGTTGGTAGAGGGGACAACTGACCTGGGCCAGGTCACCGAGGAGGGTAATCAGACCCATGCTTTCTAGACGATAGGCGGCCGTAGGCTCTAATTGGACGGGCTGGGCCTGGCTAATCACCTGTTTCATCGCTGTGGCTAGACTGAGATTGGCCTGGAGATGACTCCAATGGCGTCGCAGGTGGGCGCTGTAGATTCCCCCTTGGGTTGGGGCTTCCACTAAAATTTGGCCGAGATTGAGGGAGCCGACCTGGTTTAAGGCCAAACGAATGAGGTAGGGATGGCCCCCCACCAGGGCCGTTAGTGCTTCCAGGTGGGGTTGTAGAGCGTCTAAATTGGTAGAATCGAAGCTGAGTAGACCGACTAATTCTGTGACCTGAGCTAGGTTAAAACCAGGTAACTTTACCTGTTTACCCACATTAAAGGGAGATTGATTGGCTTCTAGCTTGAGGTAGGCTTCTGTGGAATTGGCCAAAATCAAACGCAGGTTTTGCCAGGCCGGTAGATTATTACTTTCTTCGTGCCAGTAGCGCAACATCGGCAGGAAATCCTCGGCAATAACGGGGTAATCAAACAGCCGATCTAGGTTATCTAGCCCGAGTACCAGGGGCTGATCCGAAGTCTCCAGCAAACAGCTTTGAAAGTAGGTTTTACAACTCACCAGACTACCAAATAGTTCTTCGTCCCAGTAATCATCCAATTGGGGTTTGAGGGCCAATTCTCGACTGACGTTGGCACAAAACCAGCGTAAAAATTTATCGAGACTGCTGAACATCGAACTTTCAGCGGCCTGGAGATTGAGATACACTGTTCGATACTGGCCCTGCTCAGCTTGCTGGAGGAGGAGCTTGAGGAGGGCGGTTTTGCCCATTTTTTCGGGGGCTTTAATCCGCAAAAGGGCCCCCGGCCGAGTCAATTCCTGCAGGCACTCACTTTCAATCGGAGGCCGAGAAATGTAAAGGCTATTGTCCCCGATGCGAGGTACCGCCAAGGGCATTAAGGGAGAGGACGCCAGGGCCGTCCCTTGGGCCGATAACCATTGGGGGTATTGAGTATCCTTAAACCACTCCCGCAGAATCTGAAATTTCCCCGGCCCTTTGCTGGAGGGGTCTAATTCGGGACAACCCTGGGGCCGGTCCTTGGCAAAAAAGCTGTAGATCTGGGTCATCTGCTTTTTGTAGGTCTCATGGCTGGCCGCCTCGGCAATTTCCCAGACCTCGAGATCCGATTTACGCCAATTTTCGTAGGCAAACCGTGCTAAAAAGACTTCCTTCAGTTTGCCGTGGATGTCGTAATCGTTGGTGATGTCTCGTAAAAATTGATCCCAGCCTTGGGGTTTCATGGGCGTTTAGATCGCAATAACGCAGGCGAATTGACTATCCCTCTAGGGTACAAATAGAAACCGCTTTTTGGGGAAGCCCCTGATTGAAGCTAACGACAATAACAAACCAGCCCGAAACCGGCGGAAGCCCAGGGGAAGACCATTGTCTTGAAACGACATTCCTCCTAGCTGACTTTTGGCAGTTGGGCAAAGGCCTTTTTATTAATTTCCACTTTGGTTTGACTGTCATCCTGACTCCCCAGAGGCCGCTGGAGTTGTCCGAGGTACAGCGGTTTAGACAGGCCCGGTTGAGGGTGAATCAGGGCCCGAGCACGAATGGTCAGTTGGTTGTCTCCTCCCTTGGCCCCGCGGCCGTAGGAAAAGTAGGTATTGGCTGCCTGTAATAGGGTTGCCTCTAAGGTCTGGGGAGTCACACTGGTGGGAACGCTAATCACAATTTGATTGGCTCCATTGTCGTAGACCCGGCTAAACTTAACAGAACCGGGAACCTCCGCCCGCTCAAAAAGCCCCAAGCTCAGCCCCCAGAGGCCAATAGTAAGAACTGCCATAAAGCCCGTAATCCCTACTAAGCGGAAACGAATACCCCATTTTAAAATGAGGGCCAGTAGCATCAGAATCAGGGCCAGAAGGGTTCCGTAGAGAGACCATTGAGTATACGTTGCAAAGTCCATGGCTTAACTAAATCTCCATCCCAAGATATTTGGCAACGGTTTGTACGTCCTTATCGCCCCGGCCAGAGCAATTAATCACAATCCGAGGACTGCCGCTCAATTGAGGACAAAGGCTTTCCAAGTAGGCAATGGCGTGGGCCGTTTCCAGGGCCGGAATAATGCCCTCTAACTCTGATAGGCGTTGCAGGGCCGCTAGGGCCTCCTGGTCGGTCACACTATAGTATTCGGCCCGGCCCGTGTCTTTTAAGAAACTATGCTCGGGCCCGACGCCAGGGTAATCCAAGCCAGCGCTAATGGAATGGGCCTCGACCACCTGGCCCTCACTATCCTGTAACAGATAACTCATGGCCCCGTGCAGAACTCCCGGTTGACCTAGGGTTAAGGTTGCCGCATGTTTACCGGAAGTAACCCCTTCTCCAGCGGCCTCGACACCGATCAGACGAACGCTGGGATCCCCAACAAAGTCGGCAAATAGGCCCATGGCATTGGAACCGCCCCCAACACAGGCAAGGAGAATATCGGGTAATCCGCCCCATTTTTCCTGGCATTGCCGCCGGGTTTCTTCCCCAATCACCCGATGGAAATCCCGCACCATCATCGGATAGGGATGGGGGCCGGCCACGGAACCGAGAATGTAGTGGGTGGTTTCCACATTGGTGACCCAATCCCGAATCGCCTCGGAGGTGGCATCCTTCAGGGTTCCGGTTCCCGCCGCTACCGGCTCTACTTTAGCCCCCAACAAGTTCATGCGAAACACATTTAGCTTCTGGCGTTCAATATCCTGGACGCCCATATAGATAATACACTCCAGACCAAAACGGGCACAGACCGTGGCTGTAGCGACACCATGCTGACCAGCTCCGGTTTCAGCAATGATACGTTTTTTGCCCATGCGTTTGGCCAATAGGACTTGACCGAGGGCGTTGTTAATCTTGTGGGCCCCAGTATGATTGAGGTCTTCGCGCTTTAGATAAATCTGGGGGCTACTGCCGTTGGGATTGGCGTAGTGGGCACTCAAACGTTCCGCAAAGTAGAGGGGACTGGGCCGACCCACGTAGTCTCGGAGCAGGCCTGCTAATTCCGTCTGAAAATCTGCCTCGTTTTGGTAGCGAGCATAGGCGCTTTCTAATTCGCTCAGGGCCGGCATCAAGGTTTCAGGAACGTATTTCCCACCATACTGCCCAAAACGCCCGAAGGCATCGGGATAGGTAGGGGCGGGAGCCGAATTCTGGGGGAGGGGCGTAGTAGTCACAATTACGATGAAAAGAATGGGTACGTTATGCAGGTACTTTTCTAGATTAACTGTATTCTAAGCCCTGGGGTTAATCCAGGGAAACGCAGTACCAGAGGGAAGCTACAAGCGGTTTATTACAAGCTGTGAAGTTCCTCTACCAAAGCCAAAAAGGAGTGAGAAAATTTGGGTGTATGGCCATCCCGCCATTATTGACCATACCTCACCACTCAATTTATTCCAGGAGACCACACTACCATGTTTTGGAAATTCAGACAGGTTGGGGGAGCCGTCTGGCAGTATCTCAATCAACCCCTTTTCTCTGAACCCCAAATTGCCGTTTGGAAACCCCGTCGCTTTTGGTACAGCTATAAAATTGAACATCTAGAACATTGTTGGCGCAAGAGTGCTTCGGAAAGTCATTCGAGTCCTTAAGGAAAAGTCGCCTCCTAATTCCTTTGGGTCTTCGTTATCGCCCCCTATACCAGGAAAAAACCGTCAAAGCCCAATGAATTAGGCCGGACGGTTTTTGTTTGCTCCCTGGGAGCAGTCATGCTTCTACGGCTCGATTACATGGAAGATCCGAGACCAGCATAGGCACCATAGAAAAAGAGGCCGACGACGGCAATCACGCCCATTCCAGCAACGACAGCAACAACCCACAAAGGGATTCTACCTTCTGCGAACATAAAATTCTCCTGATGATGTCCCCTGTCTGGGGGTAAGTTTGGTTAGTTCTTAGTTAAAGAAATAGCTTGAGAACAGAATACCGAGAACAGCAACTAACAGAAGTCCCAGGAACAGGGATGTCCGATTCAGTTCAACGGGTTGACGATTGGGGTTTTGGTTTCTTTCCATGGGGCGTTCTCCTAACGTTGAATAAACTGCATCGCGGCAATGGCCCCGATAAAAAAGACGGTGGGAACGGCAAGGGCATGTACCGATAGCCAGCGAACCGTAAAAATGGGGTATGTAATCGGTTGATTAGGATTGTTTGTAGCCATTATTTATTACCTGATTTTGAAGGTTCAAACTATTGATTAAAGCGTTGAATATCTCCACCGGCTCCGTAGCGGTTTTCGATAATGGGAAGTTCTTGGCGCGTTTGGGTGAAATATTCGTTGGGACGGGGCGTGCCAAAGACGTCGTAGGCGAGCCCAGTACTAACAAATAACCAACCCGCAATAAACAGCATCGGGATTGTGATACTGTGGATCACCCAGTAGCGAATACTTGTAACAATGTCTGAGAATGGGCGTTCTCCAGTTGAACCAGCCATGACTGTTCTCCTCTTAAAAAATTGCAAAGGTTGTGATTATTTTACCAGAATCCGCCCAACCGCCCCCTGCTTCAGACCCCGGTTGGGGATTCCTCTGGGGTGTCTTCGGCCGTGTCCGCTGTCGGCAGGGCTTCACTGGGGGCCGCGCTGATCACTGGCTGATACTTCAGGAGGATACCATTTTGGCCCAGCACAAAACCCTTATCCTCTGACAAGAACAAAATACGATAGAGGTTGGCTGGTGTATTTTCCAATGCCTGATCCTTGGCCCAGGTCAATCCCCCATCTGTACTGACGAGGAGGTTGCCACTACCGCCGGCTACCCAAACTTCTTCGGGAGTACGAAAGCCCAAATCCAGCAGGCCCCAACTACTCTTGGCCTGGGGAGAAATGACTTCACTCCAGACTTCGGTGCTGGGATCATTACTGAATTGTAGTTGGCCGCCCCGCGCCAATAGCCAGAGTTGGCCTTCCTGGCCGTAGCCCATTTTCTGGAGGCGACGGGAGGAATTGCGGTTGTGGGGCGTCCATTCGCTCTGGCCGGGCTCCCAAGTCGAGTAGAAGTTCCCCCGAGCAGATACGGCGACATAGCGGCCATCAGCACTACGTTCAATGGTGCGAGCCACCCCCACGGCCCCTTCGACTAAAGCCTTCCAGGTTTTACCCCCGTTACTGGTTTTGTAGATGGCCCCGAGGTCGGTAATCATTTCGGCGGTATTGGGGCCAAGGGCAATAATGCTATAGGGGGCACCGGGTAATTTTTCACTGAGGGGAATGCGGGCCCAAGTCGCCCCACCATCGGTGGTATGAAGCAGAATAGAAGGCTTGCCGGTGATCCACCCTTCCTGGCCACTGAAGCTCACGGCGGTAAAACTAGCCTTTTCGCCCGCAAGGTCAATGCCTCGCTGTTGCCAGGTGTCGCCACCATCGGTGGTTTCAAAGATCGTTTCCTTCGTACCAACCAGCCAACCATGCTGGGGATCAGCGGTAAAAGCCAAATCCGCAAAGGTGGAGTCCGTATCCAGGGCAATAACTGACCAGGGATTGGAACCCAAGTCTGGAACTTTACTGCAACTGATACAAAGAAGGGAAAGGGTTAGCAAGAGAAGCAAAGACTTCAACTGACGCCCAAGGGAAGTAATAGACATTGCCGAAAAAATTTAAAGCTTAAGGTTTCAATCATACGCAATCAATGCCGAGCCAGCCGGTCATCCCTAGGGGAAGAGGGCCACCGAGTTTACTGGAGGCCATAGAGGCTCAGAAAAAAGATAAACCCTAAAAATAGCGCTCCGAAGATCAGGAGGTTTTTTTGGTCTGGGGTCATGCGATTGAACCCAAAACCATAATTCAGGTTTTCTGCAAATCCCGAGGGAGCACTCCCGGCACCGGTACTCACAAATTGACGACGGGGGGCACCGCAGACAGGACACCGCCATGATTCTGGCAGGGCCTCAAAGGGCGTTCCGGCAGGAATTTTACTGCGATCATCACCCTTGGTCGGCACATAAACATAGCCGCAGGCACGGCATTCGTAGTCGTCGCTGGCCTGTTCCGCTAGGGTCTTTTCGGGGAGACGTTCACTCATTGCCAAGCTGAAGCAATTCTTAAAAAGATCTGTAACAAATTATTGCATAAAAGCCCCCCTCCCCCGTTAAAAAAGAGGAGGGGGACGACGCCAGGCATTATTTAGTCTTGTCTTGGGTAAGCGCCTCCCAAGCGGCCTTAGCCGATTCACTCAGGCGGTCTCCAAAATCATTAACCTGGGTAACGAGGCCTTCCCAATCTTTTTCCACATCGCTTTGGAGTTGCTTAATGGCCGCTTCAATGCGCTCGGGGTCGAAAAGGTTTAGGGTTTCGACTTGCTGACGGGCATTGCGCATCGCCTCTAGGTAACTGTCTCGGGCAAAGGTACCAGCCTTATTGGCTTCGTCGATGGCCTTCGTCCGAATCGCCTCAAGCAGGGCTTGGGTTTCCTGGGCAACTTCATCGGGCGTTTTTGTTTCTGGTGCTGATTGGGTTACCAAGCTAGGGTTGTCCGAGATCACTTCCACCATTGGTGTCTCCGGTGTCCCTTGGGGGTCATTGTTCATACAAAAAATTCCCAACGAAATTCACCTCAAATGGTAGCAACTTTGTCTCAGGATCACCATGGTCAGTAGGCCCTTGCGGGCATATCCCAGGGCAGTCCCCTAGGGAGCCCAACGGGGCCGAATCCCCTCTAAGGGCAGGGCCTTGAGTTCTGCCTGGGCCTGGGGGTTATTGATGGGAGGAAGGATCAGGAGCCAGAGCTTGCCGCCGACCACATTGGCCCCTGAATCCGTACTCAAACTATTCTGACTATCTGGGCGCGGATCTGTAACCACCTGATCGAATAGCAGCGCTAGACTATCAGGGGAGAGACTGACCTTGATGTCTTGGTACTCCGGCAGAACTGCTAAAGGGATGACTTTGCCCGTTTTCAAGTTAATTTGAGCAAAATAGGGTTGTTCTTGATAAAGTTCCCCGGGTAGGAGATTGGTGAGTAAGCAGTAGAGCAGCTGATTGGTGCCATTGAACTGGCAATTTAAGACAGAGCCTTCTGTACTGAGTAATTCCCGCTGAAGACCCTGGTTATTGACGTAGAACAGTGAGCGTTGGTAACGCTTTTTGGCGTTATCCATGTTGAAGTTGACCATGGCCGCTGCGGTGCCGTCGGGAGAAAAACTCAGAAGTTGGCCAAACTTAGGAAGAAAATCAATGGGCTTAGCCTCAGCTTGAAGGGGTAGGATACCAATACCTTCCCCCCTGGCTACGGCTAAACTTTGGCTATCGGGAGCGATTTTAAAGTCTCCTCCAGGAACCTTCAAACGCTGGGGAGGCTCTTGGCCACGGAGCATCCATAGATCAAAATCGGCAGGATTTGAGCGGTTAACCCGCTGAATCACAATGGTTTTACCGTCTGCTGAAACATCGAATTGGTTATTTTGGAAGCCTTCATTGCTCAGAATCAAGAGCGGTTCGGGCAAGGCCTGTTCCGGAACTGTTTCCAGAACAGGAGTGCTGTAAAGCTGGAGCTGTCGCAGGCCATCAAAGCCCAAGCTACGGTCAGCGGCAGAAAACAGAAGTCGTTCTTGAACGGAGTCCGTGCCGGGGGCCTGGTCATAGAACTTAAAGTCCACAACGGTGAGATCGGGAGGTGTCAGGATCGTTTTGCGTTGGTGAGTCAGGTTGTAGTAAATGATCCGTCCCTGCTCAATGCCCTGGGTACCAATGTAGGCAAAGGCCCGGTCTCGACTGCGAAATTGACCGACAAAAGGTTTCATCGGCAGGTGGTCCCGGTTCGGCCCCGCAGAATACTCAGTGGCCTTTGATAATTTGAGGGTATATTCTTCACCGTAGGGAATAGGTTGTTCCAGGGTGTAGGCTAGTTTTCGCCCAACCCAACTGATTTTTCCCGGTAAGAGTGGAGAAATTTGCAGGGCCTGCTCCACGGCTTGACGATTCATAGGACGGTCAAAGGTGACGATAAAAGCCCGGTCTTTGGCCCCGAGGGTTTGATTCTGCCAGGTAAAATCCTGGACGTGGGGCCGATTGGCTAGCCAACACCGCTCATTATTCTGACAACTCCAATGCCCTCCAACGAAGATAGCAATCGCTGTAGATAGTAGGCCTATAAGGGTCAAGGCCGCTTTATCGATGGGGGCTGTTAAGGGGGCACTAGTCATGAATTTAACGAAAAGCTGGAGGGTTTCTCTGCCATAGCCGAAGGTCGCCTTTATCCTAAAATACGAGGAGTGTTCCTGGAAAGAACTGAAATACTTTATCCCCTGGAATAGCCTAGACTCCAATGCCATGCGCTTAAAATTTTTTGTGGCACCTCAACCGAACTATCTCTTTTGGTTCGTGGCCATCACCGGCTTAATTCTGGATCAAAAAAGCAAGGATTGGGTCGTGCTCACCTTCCAAGAACCTGGCCAGACCTGGCCCCTGATTCCTCAGGTTTTTCATTTCACCTACGTCCTCAATACAGGGGCGGCCTTTAGCGCCTTCCGGGGCGGGGCCGGCTGGCTCAAATGGTTATCCCTTGGGGTGAGTTTTGCCCTGATGATCTTTGCCTGGAAAACCCCCAAATTGTCTCGCCTAGAGCAGATTGCCTATGGCTGTCTCCTCGCTGGGGCCCTGGGCAATGGTCTAGACCGGTTTTTCCTGGGCCATGTCGTTGATTTTCTCGATTTTCGGCTGATTAATTTTCCGGTGTTTAACCTCGCCGATGTGTTGATTAACCTCGGCATGATTGGCCTTTTATTGGCCCATTTTCCCCGTTCCTCTGTTTCCCCTCGCCCTTAGTTTTGGCATGTCAATTCTGGCCCTTTATCCTACGGCAATGCAATGACCCCTGCTTTTGATACTCCAGTTTTAGCTTCCACGCTTTTTCTCACCGTTATCTCCCTGATTGGCCTGGTGTTTTTCATCCGTGCTTCGGTCAAGGAGCGCCAGGCTCAACTTTACCTGCCGGTGGAATCGTCCGCCGTTGACTTGCTCGATCAACTGAAGGACTATCTTTTACAACGGGCCTACCGCGTTATTGCCATTAATCCTGCGACGCAAAGCATCACCTTTGAAGGCACTGTCAGTCCCAGTAAATTTTTAGCCGTTTTTCTCTCGCTAATGGCGGCCCTGGGGCTTCTCTGTTTAGCGCTGGTAATTGGCACTCTCTGGCCCGAGGCGGCCCTGCCCTCCCTGGTTTTATTAGGCCTCGCTCCCTTGGCTGGTCTATTCTATTGGCGACGGGCCCAACGGCAAGAACAGGTACAGATTCAAGTCCTCTCCCGGCCCGAGAGTCAAGACCCAGATCAGCCCTGGTTAACCATCACCGGTCATCGGGATGAACTCAAGGCCCTGCAGGCGCAGTTTCCCCTGCCGTGGCAAGGTCTGGCCTCCCATTAGGGACGGCAAAACAAAACTGGGCCGTTAACTGCCAGCTTTTCCCCAGGGGCTGAATTTCAATCCGTTGAATAAATTCCCGCAGATAAAAACGCCGCTCGCCTTCGGACAGGTCATGCCAAAACTGGGGATGACCAACGGCGCTGATCATGGGCGGCAAGTCATCGGGGGGTAATTGGTTGATTTGTTGCTGTAATTGGGCCATTTCCCCCTGGAGTTGGTAGTGACGTCGTTGCTCGGTATCCCTATCTAAAATCCCCTGCTGGGTCAGGGCCGGCAGTTGCTCACAGATCCGTTGCCGCTTCTCCCACTCGGACTGTAATTGTTGTCTCAGGGCCGCCACACGGGGCCGCTCCACCGTCGCCACCGCCCTGGGCAGTTGGTCGCAGATATATTGAATTAGGTCGTTGAGCACCTGGCTGTAGGTGAGACCCGGACATTTCTGCTGGTTAGGACAGGCCTGGGGCCGCAAGTATAGATAGCGTTGATCAGAGCCCCGACGGGTGACAGAACTGACGACATACCGAGAAGTACATTGCTGACAATAGACCAGGCCCGCCAGGCAGTGGGGCGCACTCGCACTGCGTCGGGGATACTGGCGATGACTACGCAGGAGACGGTCGATCTGGGCCGCTTCCTGCCGTGACACAATAGCCGGGTGAGCATTAGCAATCACGGTTTGATCACCATAGAGCAGATCACCCCGATAGATGGGATGGCTTAGCCAGCGTCGTCCCGTAGCTGGGGAAATTTTTTTGCTGTAGCGTTTTTCCAGGTAACGGACGGCCCCCCGTAGAGAGCCAGAGCGGAGAAAGTAATCAAAAAAGGCCTTAACCACGGGGGCCGCCGCTCGATCTAGCAAATAACGTTCCCGACTTTTGCGATAACCGTAGGGGGCCTTGCCAGGGGGCGGTAGGCCTTGGTGACGACGGCGCTGGTGGCCTTGGCGTTGGGGAGAGGGGGGGGACTCGCTCACAGTGTTTGACCCGGATCATTTCCCCGGGGAGGGCCTAGGCCCCAATCCCTAAACGGTCCGCCAGGCCAGGACTGAGGGGAATGAGCATCGTTAGCATCAAAAACAGGGCCAGCAGACCCCAGGCGGCACGGGTGTCATCGGGTTCGCTCAATTCATTTAAGCTTGGCCGCTCTAACTCCCGTTGCAGAAACAGAATCACCACGGCCCAGTAGAGGGGAATCGGGTTGGCCGGATTCACCAGGGCAACAATGCCCAGCAGGATTAATGTGCCAATGGTCGTGCGACGGGCCGTTTTTCGGCCGTAGATGGCTTGAACTAAGCGGCCCCCATCCAGTTGGCCGGCGGGCAGTAGATTCAGGGCCGTGATAGTTAGGCCCAGCCAGCCCAAAACCACCAGGGGATGAATCGCCACCAGGCCCTGTTGCAATTGTTCCCCCAAAATAATGCGGGCCAAGGCCCCGACCAGAAGGGAACCCTGGAAAAATTGACTAGGAATTTGCAGAAGGCCCCCTGGCTGGGAAAGCAGCAGGCCCAAAACCAGAAACACCATCGACAGCAGGCCCCCGCAGGCCGGCCCGGCTAGGGCAATATCAAACAGGGCCGAGCGATTGGGCAATAGGGATTCAAAACGGGTAATCGCGCCAAAAGAACCAATTTGCCAAGTAGGCAAGAAAAAGGGCCAACTGAGGCCAACCTGCCATTGTTTAGCGACAAGGTAATGGCCGACTTCATGGGCCAAAAGAATGCTTGCTAGGCCCAGGACGAGGGGAAGAATTTCGGCATAGCGTTGCCATTGGGCAAAAAAGTCAAAGCCCAGGAGACTGGCAGCGGCTTCACCACTGGTGACCAGGGTTGCAATAAAGAGAACGACGGCCAAATTTTTCTGGGGCAGGGTCATAGGTTGGGGGCGATTACTGCTGGGCAGAACCACCACCACCGGCCGGCCATCGGTTCCTTCCACCAGGAATACCTGATAGCGGTTACCAGCGCATTCCTTTAATTTCTCCGCTAGTTTGGCGTAGGCTTGCTCTGGATCGGTGCGGAGATTCCCTCGAAAAATAGCGCCGTCTTGGTAGGCAATGGTTTCCGTGGCAAAAAAGCTATCAATGCCAAAAATACCTTTGATAGCCGCCAGATCGTCGGTAGGAATCGGGGTCGGGGCAAGATTAGTCCCCTGGTCGCTAGGGACGGTTTCCTGATCACTATTGACGGTCTGGAGACGTTGATTAGCCTTTTCCTGGAGGAGCTTTTCCAGGCCTTCTTGACGCAGTTTCCGGCCCAGCCAGATATAACTCCCCGTCGAAATCAGGAGTAGAACCAAGATGGTGACGAGATTCAGATAAAGGCCTAGGGCAAATAGCGCAAAGAAGATCAGCCAAGGGGCCATCAAAATCAGGGACTGGAGCCAGGCCAATAATCCTAGTCGGCCGTAGGGTTTGGCACGCTGAAAGCCCCAGACTAAAACCCCAGCCGCTAGGAGCAAAATTAGGCCAATGGTCGCTATTTCAGGGCTGTTGAGAGTCATGGATTACTACGGAAAGGTTAAAGGGTATTGGCCGAGCGGGCGAGGGCCTGGCGGAGATCACCTTGGCATTGGTCTAGTAGTAGTTGGCTGGCGTTGCTATCAAGGCCGGCCCAATGCATCAATAGGGCTAGTTTAACGCGATGTTTCCCCTTTGCTAGTAGGCTCTGGGCCTGCTCCCGACTGACCTGGGCCAGATCGACGATCATGCGTAGGGCTCGGTCTTCTAGCTTACGATTGGTCACGGCCACATCCACCATGCGATTACCGTAAACTTTGCCTAATTGCACCATGACGCCGGTGGAGAGAATATTAAGGGCCATTTTGGTGGCGGTTCCGGCCTTGAGACGGGTGGAACCAGCAAGGATTTCGGGCCCCGTTAACAGACGAATATTGACATCCGCCGTGAAGGGAACCTGACTTTCTGGAACACAGGCCATGAAGATAGTTTTGGCCCCTTGGGTCTGGGCCGCTTGTAGGGCCCCTTGGACGTAGGGCGTCGTTCCTCCCGCGGTAATGCCCACCACCACATCCTGGGCTGTAATGCCTCGTTCGACGATGGCCAGGGCCCCATCCTCGGCTAAATCCTCCAGGCCCTCTGAGCTTTTGACCAGGGCCCCAGCTCCACCCGCAATAATAGCTTGTACTAATTCCGGTGGCGTACAAAAGGTGGGGGGACATTCCGCCGCATCTAGAACCCCCAAACGGCCACTCGTTCCAGCCCCAATGTAGAAGAGACGTCCTCCCTGCTTTAGGGCCTCAGCCGCGATCGTAATCGCCTGGGCCAGACTTTGCCTGGCTCCCGCGATAGCGGCCAAGGTCTGGGCATCTTCTTGGTTGAATAAATCCACCAGGGCCAGGGGGGACAATTGATCAAGATTTTGACTCTGGGGATTAATTTGCTCCGTCAGGAGATGGCCGCGTTCTTCTAGCATGATGATTGTGAAAAAGAAAATTTAAGCGGAAAGGGGGCCGGCTAACCCCCCAACGGGAAAAAGTATAGATCCTAGACGCCAGTCGAAAAACTAGAGCAGGCCCTCTAGACGACGACGAATGCGCTCTAACTCATCCGCCGAAAGCTCATCCTGGTCGGCTGGTGTATCGCTGGGTTCCGGTGCGGCCTGGAGTACGCCGTCCGGGTCCCAATCTGTCCCCGCCAAGTTTTTTTCGGGGGGAATGGCCAGCATCCCTTCTGTTACAACCTCAAAGTCATAACCCGCCTCTTCGCAAAAGGCCTCAATATCCTCCGAGTCCATTGCCTCCACCGTCGGGGCCGGGAAATCTTGGGCCTCTAGCAACAGGGCAAAACGAGTAGCATCGTCCTCCGACTCAAACATGAGAATTTTATTCCGTCCCCCCATTTGAATCGTATGAATTCCTTCATTATCAGTGCGGGCGTTAAAGAGCAGGACATAAACACGCATAGGTCAAATGACGACGGAAAACGCTAAAGCTTGAATGATTCAACGAGGGCCGAGCCAATCTTCAGTTACGATACAGCCATTTCTGTCCGTTAAGACGCTGGAGAGTGTAAAGCACCATCAGATCGAGGGTCACTTTTCGTTCGTCAATCATAAAGGATTCTAGGGTACTGGGACGGCTCCCACTAGTGGCACAGGAAAAAGCTTTGGGGCCAGTAATATTGGCCGCTAGAAAATAGAGGTTAAATTGTCGTTGGCCCGTGAACCAAGTGCCAATGACCTGCCAATATTTTTGCTGGGGGTCTGCACCGGTGAGGGGCAGGGTCTGCTCCACAAACTGGAGGGCAACGTCGTCCAAACCAGCCTTTTTCAAGGCCTGGTCGAGACTCGGAAGGAAATGCTCCTGCACGAATTCAGCAAAAGGTTTGTCCTCGAGGGCTGGCTCCTTGGGCTTCTTGGCAGCAGGGGGCTTGGCTGGAGTCGGGTTGGGCGTTGCGTTTGTTTCTACCATCGGTTTTTAGGGGCGAGTAGGGAAGGAATGGGCAAGGGACATCTCAATCATATCGGTGACAGACTCCCGACGCTGATGCTATCGCATAGCGGGTGGGCTTCTCAAGACCAGTCAGAATTCGTGCTGGGCGTTGTCTCCTTTCCCTAAAATACCGTTACGGTCTGTTTTACGATTGACCCAAGGCGCCCCAAAAAGCAAGCCTTTTATCAATGATAAAAACTTTTAATATCGAAATCAGCAAATGCTATTTACATCCAGATTAGCTTTGCTCTATGGTTAGTCTCAAAGAATACACTTGGGTCTATGGTAATGAAGCCCCGCCATCGTCCCAGGTCTCCATTTTCCATCGTCATCCATACCACTTGCTCACTGAGGGAGAGTTTATATGTTGGAGAGCCTCAGGCAATTCGCCTGGTTGATTCCTTGCTATGCATTACTCGGCGCTGTTCTGGCCCTTCCCTGGTCACCAGGAATTATCCGCCAAACCGGTCCCCGACCGGCTGGATATATCAGTATTCTTATGACTGTGGTGGCTTTTTTCCATAGCTTGTTTGTGCTCAAGGCTAGCTGGGGTCAATTTCCCCTAACGCTCTCTTACCCTTGGTTAAGGGCCGCTGATCTCGCCATCAATTTTGATGTAGAGGTCTCGGCAGTCAATGCAGGGGCCTTGGTGATCATCACCGGCTTAAATCTCGTAGCCCAGGTATATGCTGTAGGTTATTTGGAACAGGATTGGGGATGGGCCCGCTTCTTTTCTCTCATGGCCTTGTTTGAAGCGGGATTATGTACCCTCGTGCTATGTAACTCTCTCTTTTTCAGCTACGTTGTCTTGGAAATCCTGACCCTAGGAACCTATCTCCTCATCGGTTTTTGGTTCAACCAATCCTTAGTGGTCACCGGTGCCCGGGACGCCTTTTTGACAAAACGGGTCGGGGATTTAATTCTCCTGATGGGAGTCGTAGCCCTTCTCCCCTTGGCCGGCACTTGGAACTACGAAGGCTTAGCCCGATGGGCCCAAACCACAACCCTCAATCCAACCTTGGTCAATTTACTTTGCTTGGCCCTGATTGCTGGCCCCTTGGGGAAATGCGCCCAGTTTCCTTTGCACCTATGGCTGGATGAAGCAATGGAAGGCCCCATGCCAGCAACGATTCTCCGCAATACCCTCGTCGTTAGTACGGGAGCTTGGCTATTGGTTAAGCTTCAGCCAGTGTTGGCCCTGTCTGGCCTTGCCCAGGGGGTGATGATGGCCGTCGGCGCGACCACGGCCATTGGGGCCTCTCTCATTGCCATTGCTCAAATTGATATCAAGCGTTCCCTTTCCTACACCGTCAGTGCCTACATGGGTCTGGTGTTTATCGCGGTGGCTACAGGCCAAGGGGAAACGGCCCTGCAACTGATCCTGACCTATACCTTGGCCATGGCCATTTTAGTGATGTGCGTCGGGGGGATTATTTGGAACAATGTCAGCCAAGACTTGACCCAGTACGGTGGCCTGTGGGCCCGTCGTCCCGTTTCCGGCTTAAGCTACTTGGTGGGGCTGGTGTCCCTCATTGCCCTGCCTCCCTTTGGTAGCTTTTGGGCCTGGTTAAAACTCACCGAAAGCCTCTCTGCTCAATACCCTCTCCTGGTAGGTGTTTTAGTCATCGTCAACACCCTAACCGCCTTCAGTGCCACCCGGGAATTCTGCCTCATTTTTGGCGGTGCCCCCAAGCCTATGACGGTGCGTTCCCCGGAGGTACTTTGGCTAATGGTACTTCCCATGGTGATCACCGTCGGTTTTGCTCTCCATGCGCCCCTGATCTTGCAACAGTGGGGCCTGTTACCAGCTTGGGCGGAGATTAACCTTACCTGGGCAGGGATTTTAGTCGCATCTAGTGTCCTTGGCGTAGCCAGTTCTGCCTTTATCTATCTTAATTCAGCGATTCAGAAGCCGATTCAATTGCCCCTGAAGCAAGTTCAGGATTTCTTTGCCTACGACCTCTATACGGCCCAACTCTATCGCGTCACTATTGTGGCGGTGATTGGCGCGGTTTCTCAACTGATCAATTGGTTCGACAAAATTGTGGTGGATGGTCTCGTTAATTTGGTTGGCCTAGCAACGGTTTTTGGCGGCCAAACGTTGAAATACAACGTTTCAGGTCAAACACAATTTTACGTGCTTTCTATCATTCTGGGCATCACCTTAATCGGTGTTTTGATTAGCTACCAATTTCTCCAGCCCTTTTTCTAACCGATCAACGCTGTTCTACTTTCCCTCTCTCAAACTGTTTTTGTATCACTCTATCCTAAACCGCTATGCTCAGTGCTCTCCTGATTTTGCCGACCTGTGGGGCCCTGCTCCTCAGCTTCTGGCCTGGTACCCTCGAGCCGAAACGACTCCGCCAGATCACAGAAATTGTCGCTGTGGCAACCCTCGCTTGGTCTTTATGGCTGTTGTTTAATTTCGATCTGAGTAATCCCCAATTTCAATTTGAGGAATATTTACCCTGGTTACCACCCCTGGGTCTAAGCTATAGTCTGGGTCTAGATGGCCTATCCTTACCCCTAGTCATCCTCAATGGCCTCCTCACCGGCATTGCCATTTATAGTATTGGTTTTGATTTAGACCGTCCACGACTTTACTACGCCCTAATTTTGCTTATTAATGCGGGAATTTCAGGGGCCTTGATGGCGGAAAATCTTTTGCTTTTTATTATTTTTTACGAATTAGAACTGATTCCCTTCTATTTAATGATTGCCATTTGGGGCGGAGAAAAACGGGGCTATGCATCCATTAAATTCCTGCTCTATACAGCCATCTCGGGTCTCTTAGTTTTAATTGCCTTTTTGGGCATTGGTTTTCTCGGTAATCAAGGCACCTTTGATTACAGTCAACTTTCAACAGAAAACTTTAGTGACAGCGCTAAACTGATTCTCCTGACCTTAGTTTTGGTTGGTTTTGGTATCAAGATTCCTCTAGTTCCCCTCCATACTTGGTTACCTGATGCCTACACTGAAGCCTC
Source organism: Synechocystis sp. LKSZ1 (assembly GCF_040436315.1). Taxonomy (NCBI): domain Bacteria; kingdom Bacillati; phylum Cyanobacteriota; class Cyanophyceae; order Synechococcales; family Merismopediaceae; genus Synechocystis; species Synechocystis sp. LKSZ1. The sequence continues at coordinate 1,372,801 of NZ_AP031572.1, forward strand.
TCCGGCAACGGCCATTCTGCTGGGGGGAATTTTAGCCAAGTTGGGAACCTATGGCCTGATTCGTTTTGGACTGCAACTCTTTCCCCAGACCTGGGTCCAACTTGCCCCCATTCTAGCCATTGTCGGGACGATCACCGTTCTCTACGGGGCCTTGGCGGCCATTGCCCAAAAAGACATTAAGCGGATGGTGGCCTATAGTTCCATTGGGCACATGGGCTACATCCTCGTGGCGGCGGCGGCGGGAACTGAGCTCAGCGTCCTGGGGGCCGTAGCCCAGATGATTAGCCATGGTCTGATCTTGGCCCTGTTGTTCCACCTAGTCGGGATTGTAGAGCGCAAAGTGGGTACTCGTGACCTAGATACCCTAAACGGTCTAATGAATCCCATCCGGGGCCTGCCCCTCACCAGTGCCCTATTGATTACGGCGGGCATGGCCAGTGCCGGAATTCCTGGACTGGTGGGCTTTGCGGCAGAATTTATCGTCTTTCAAGGGAGTTTTGCCACCTTTCCCATTCCCACCCTCCTGTGCATTATTGCCTCGGGTTTGACCGCTGTATATTTCGTGATTTTGCTTAATCGCACCTGCTTCGGCCGCTTAGATAATCAGCGGGCCTACTATCCCAAGGTATTGACCTCGGAAATGGTACCGGCCCTGGTGCTGACCGCGATTATCTTCTTCCTCGGTATCCAGCCTAATTTCCTGGTGAAATGGATTGAACCGACCACTGATTCTTTTATTGCCCAGTTTCCTAGCAGTCCAACGCTAGCCCAACAAGAGGCCCCAAAAATCGGCTCCCAGGCCAGCTAAACCCTCTGTCTAATTCCATCCTTTCCCCTGTATTGTTCTTCCACTGCCATGACCACTACCCTTGCGCCGACGCCCCTTGCTCCCTCTACCCATAAGTACGCCGATGTGATTCACCGCCTTGAATCCGGTGGCTCCATGCTTCCCGATACGCCGGAAAATTTGATGCAGATCATTGGCATCTACAAGGCCTACGCCGTGCCCATGGACTTCTACTGGCGGGATTTACTCTACATTGCCGAACAGGTTTTTCTAGAACCCCTACCCTTTTTTAAGTACTTTCTTCCCCAGGAATACCTAGACCTGCCCAACCACTACGCTGGTGATACGGCAGATCTACGGATTTGGCGTGGCCCGGCCACAGCCCATCCGGAACTGCTAGAGTTTATGGAAAAGGGTAAAACCCGCAAGATGTCCAAACTCTTCCATCACCTCTGGCACGACCGTATTAATATGGAATTTGCCGAGGCCTGTATGCAGGCGATGCTCTGGCACGGCCGTGATATGGGTTGGGGCCTGTTTGATGCCTACCTCGACAGTGAAGAATACAAAGCGAATGCCGACCGAGCGATCAAGGCCTACTTCAAAAATAACCCCGCCATGCTGGCTCTCTATAAACTCTTTCCTGAGATGTTTTTAGAACAGGTTCGGCAACTGTCCTACTATTCCAATCTGGGCCTGTTCTGGGAAGTGATGGCCCCGGTCTTTTTTGAAATGTCGGATATCTATGATGAAGGCGGTTTTAAGGGCGTTCCCGATGCCATGAATTTCCTGGTGAACGGTATTTTTGCCATCGCCGGTCGCCCCATTTACCATCGGGTCAACATCCGGGGGGAATGGTTTGAGATTATTCCCAAATCTAAGGGGTTTACCTGGCTCTACGAGGCGGCCCTGCCCTACGTGGAAGCCGTATTTTATCGCACATCTCCCTTTCGGGGGACAAAATCCTACAATGCCCAAGCCAAACAGGTTCCGGATGAGCAAAAGGATTTCCATTACGGTATTCTCTACGCTGACGTCTTTCCCGTTGGCACGGCCGGTATTCCCCCGACCCTGCTAATGGATGATATGTACCATTTTTTGCCAGATTATCTGATAAAGTACTATCAACAGCATTGCCGTAGTGAAGACGATATGTTGATCCAGTTGGGTATTACCTTCCAGCGCTCCATGTATAATGTCACCTCGGCGGTGATCCAGGCCCTGCGAACCGCATTGTTGTACCCCTTGGATGATCCCAATCCACGCCACCGAGCTAAAAATCGGCAATTCTTTGAGGGCCAGATGGATCGTTTTCTGCGGCCCGAAGCCCGTCTTGGGGACATTCAAAGTCGAGACTATCGATGAAATCAGGATCACTCAATCGAAATCTAGGGCGGCTACAACACCACAGCTCAGACTGCTCAATCCCCCAATCCTGGGGGACTGAGCCATATTTTTAATCCTAGCTATGCCATCTATATCGCATCTCATAAATGGAGAGTTGTTGCAGGCAATGACAAAGACGAATAATTGTTAATGCAATAATTGTCTTTCTGTTGCTGCCTACTATATAATGAGTACGGTCTGGAGCCGACAAAGTTGGCAACAATGGCTATTGTTGGGCAATGATAGGGATTGAGCTGAAGGAGTCATGGGGACTCCAAATCAGCACTTTAAGCTATTCAACTCAAGCGGAGTTCCAGGGCCGCTCGGGCCTGTTCCCGGTCATCGAAGTGGACTTTTTCTGTGCCCAGAATTTGATAATCTTCATGGCCCTTGCCTGCAATTAAAACTCCATCGCCGGGCCGCGCTTCTCGAATGGCCTGGCGAATGGCCGTGGCCCGGTCTGCCAAAACAAGGGGGTTTTTCTCTGGAGCAATACCGGTCAAAATATCGCCCAGAATTTGTTCTGGGTCTTCAGTACGAGGATTGTCGGAAGTCACAACTGCTATGTCGGCTAATTCCGCCGCAATTTGGCCCATTATCGGTCGCTTGGTACGGTCTCGGTCTCCCCCGCAGCCAAAAACACAGATCAACCGGCCCTTAACGAAGGGACGAAAGGCCTTGATAGCATTTTCGAGACTATCGGGGGTATGGGCATAATCCACGATCACACTAATATCCTGATCGGGCTGAATCTGCACCCGTTCCATCCGGCCCGGTACGGCGACAAAGTGGGGCAGGGCCTGGAGCATCGCTTGGGGATCTAGCCCGAGGTGAGTGCCGGCGGCCAGGGCCGCGAGCAGATTGGCCAAATTAAACTGGCCCACTAGGGGAGAAATGAAAGGAAAGGCCCCCTGGGGAGTGACGAGGGTACCTTGAACCCCGTTCGGGCCGTAGGTTAGGTCACGGGTATGGAAGTCGGCCTTGTTATCGTTGACAGCGTAGGTAAAGACTTGGGAGGGAGAAAGGCGCTCAATTAACTTGCGGCCGTAGGGGTCTTCCCGATTAAGAATTGCCCGGCCCTGGAGGTAATGTTCTTCAAACAGCAGGGCCTTAGCCGCGAAATATTCCTCCATGGTTTCGTGGAAGTCGAGGTGGTCTTGGGTCAGATTAGTAAAAACGGCACAGGCAAACTCACAGCCTTTAACCCGGCCTTGGGCCAGGGCATGGGAACTTACTTCCATCACAGCGTATTGATTGCCGGCATCCCGCGCCGCTCCGAGTTGCTGTTGGAGTTCGGGGGCAAAGGGGGTGGTATGGAGGGCCGTTTGTTGAAACCCCGGCCAGCGGGTGTAGAGGGTTCCGAGTAAGGCCGTGGGGCGTTGACTGGCCTGGAGAAAGTATTCGATCAGGTGACTGGTGGTAGTTTTACCGTTGGTGCCCGTCACACCCACCAATTTCAGGGCCTGACTGGGATAACCATAAAACTTGGCCGCAATCTGGGCACAGGCCGTCACCATATCCGTTGCTGTAATCACACAAGCGGTTGCAGGGGCCGGGTACTTGGCCAGGGCCTGGGGCGTTACTAAGGCCGCCATGGCCCCGGCTTCGAGGGCACTGGGCCAAAATTCTCCCCCATCCACCCTCGTACCGGGCATGCCGATGAAGAGAGAACCGGTAGGACAGGCGTGAGAATTCGTACTCAGGGCCGTAATAGATTGGTCTAGGTGGGGGTGGTTACTGGCCTGAACGCCAGGGATGTCTGCTAAGAGATCGCGCAAGGTGGTCATAAAGGTTGCTACCCAATACAGTGCATTTTTGCGGTGTTGAACTGATTTTCTGGGTTTAGGTTCCAGCCGCCCACTGTTTGAGGTAGCTGGCGACGGTATTTTGCAGAAGCATGGCCACGGTCATGGGGCCAATGCCGCCGGGAACGGGGGTAATGTAGCTCGCCAGCGGGGCTACGGTGTCAAAGTCCACATCCCCCACCAATTTGGCCTTGCCGTCGGGGAGACTAATCCGATTAATACCCACATCGATAACGATGGCCCCCGGTTTAACCATATCTGCCGTTACCAATTGCGGTTTGCCAATGGCGGCGACCAGGATATCGGCCTGGCGAGTGAGGTCAGCTAGATTGCGGGTGTGGGAATGGGCGATGGTGACTGTTGCATTTTTTTCGAGCAACATCAGGGCCAGGGGTTTGCCGACTAAAATACTCCGGCCTAGTACCACAGCGGTTTTACCAGCCAGTTCAAGGTTGTATTCCGTCAACAGACGCATCACGCCAGCGGGGGTACAACTGCGGAGGCCGGCTTCGCCCCGCACGAGATGACCGAGGTTAACCGGATGCAGGCCATCGGCATCTTTTTCAGGCGCAATGGTGTGGAGCAGGGCCACGGCATCCAGGTGGGGCGGTAGGGGCAGTTGAACTAGGATGCCATCCACGCGCGGGTCTTGGTTCAGGTCTTGAATCACGGCCTCGAGTTCTTCCTGGGAGGTATGTTCAGGAAAATGACAGCCAAAAGAATTGATACCAATTTTTTCACAGGCCAATTCTTTATTTCGCACATAGACAGCACTGGCGGGGTTTTCCCCTACCATCAATACCGCTAACCCTGGGGCACGACTGACTTGGGGGGCCAGGGTGGCAATTTCCGCCTGGAGTTCTCCTTGCATTTTTTGGGCGAGGGCTTTACCGTCCAGGATTTGGGGAGAGGCCGCTGGGGACATAGAAGGTTTGCTGAAACGTCATCTCCCAGCTTAGAAAACTTTTGACGGATTCCAACAGGCCGACGCAAAATTTCACCTTTGATTTTGGATTAGGGTAAAAGCCCACCAGCTTTCGTTGCGGGCAAGCTTAGAATTGCTCTGTCAAGGATCATCCTGTCTAAGCCTGGCTATGATTGAGGCAACTCCCGCGGAGCGCCGAACCCATGACCGCCGACCTGCTTGCCCAACTCCAGGCGACCTATCCCCAGAAATTTGCCCCAATAGCCCAGATTTTTAGCCGGATTCATCGGGGTGACCATCTTTTCATCAGTACAGCCTGTGGAGAACCCCAATACTTGGTGCAGTCCCTGGTGGATTACGTCCAGGAACATCCCAAGGCCCTGTTTGATACAGAAGTTTTTCAGGTCTGGAGCCTCGGCTTGGCCCCCTACACCGATAGCAAGTTTGAGCGCAATTTTCGCCATAATTCCTTTTTTATTGGCCACCATACCCGTGAGGCGATTAACCAAGGCCTGGCAGACTATACGCCGATTTTTCTCTCCCAAATTCCCCGCCTTTTCCAAGATGGCCTGGTCTGTGTCGATGTGGCCCTGATCCAAACGTCCTATCCTGATGCCCACGGCTACCTCAACCTGGGGGTCAGTGTGGATATTGTCAAAGCCGCCGTCGAGCAAGCTTCTCTGGTGATTGCCCAAATGAATCGCTTTGTGCCCCGCATCCATGGGGATGGGTTTTTACCCATCGAAGCCGTAGATTATCTCCTGCCCTATGATGAACCCCTATTGGAGTATGAAACCGGCACCAATGATCGTTTAGCCCAGAGCATCGGTACCTATGTGGCCAGCCTAATCCGGGATGGTGATACCCTCCAGGTCGGCTACGGTAGTATTCCCAATCAGATTCTGGCCCATCTCGACCACAAAAAACACCTGGGCATCCACACGGAACTCCTCTCTGATGGCATTATGCACCTCCTTCAGCAGGGGGTGATTGATAACAGTCGCAAGACCCAAAATCGTGGCAAGGTGGTGGCGACCTTTGCCATGGGAAACGCCCAGACCTACCAGGCCCTGCACGATAACCCTGCCATTGAATTTAGAACGGTGGACTATACCAACAATCCCCTGGTAATCGCCCAGCATGACAATATGGTGGCCATTAACAGCGCCCTGGCGGTGGATCTGACGGGCCAGGCCTCAGCGGAATCCATAGGCTATCATTTCTATAGTGGCATTGGGGGCCAGGCTGATTTTATGCGGGGAGCCGTGCTGGCCTACCAGGGCCGCAGTATTCTGACCCTAGCCTCAACGGCGGAGAACGAAACCCTTTCCCGGATTGTGCCCTTTCTCCCAGAAGGGGTCGGCATTACCCTCAACCGGGGAGATATCCACTACGTTGTTACCGAGTACGGCATTGCTTACCTGCACGGCAAAAATATCCGGGAACGGGCCATGGAGTTGATTGCCATTGCCCATCCCAAATTTCGTCCTTGGTTAATTGCCGAGGCCAAGAAACACCACCTGATCTACGCCGACCAGGCCTTTATTGTGGGCCAGGCCGGGGAATACCCCCAGGCCTTAGAAACCTATCGAACCACCCGTACTGGCCGTGAACTCTGGCTCCGTCCCGTCAAAATTAGTGATGAATCGCGGCTAAAGGAATTTTTCCATGTCCTTTCCGATGAAACCCTCGTGCGGCGCTTTATGTCCACCCGCACCGATATGCCCCACTGCCGCCTACAGACCTTCGCCGTAATTGACTTTAGTGAGGAATTGGTGTTGTTAGCTATTGATGCCCAGGCTACCCCGGAAACGATCCTGGGGGTGGGCCAGTATAGCCTCAATAGCGACAGCCACACCGCCGAAGTGGCCCTGGTTGTCCGGGATGATGTGCATAATCAGGGTATTGGGCTGGAACTCCTACGTTACTTAACCTTTCTGGCTAAAAAGCAGGGCCTATTGGGCTTTACCGCCGAAGTCATGCTCGATAATCGGGCCATGATCCATCTTTTTGAAAAAATGGGCTTTGAGATCCAGCGCCGCATGAGCGGAGGCGTCTACAGTCTCACCATGGCCTTTCGTCCCACGGCCTAGTGCAGGGGGCCCGACAGGAGGGCCTAGAAGTGCTAAAAATCCCTGGGCATCTTAACTGATCGTTAAGGATTTGCGCTAAACTGATAATCTAGAAATAATTCTTAACTTAGACCCTAATCCTAAATTTTACTCTTTATTATCTTAAATTCTAGGTCTAATTTTCTATGACAAATAGTAATGGGTTTCCTTATCTTAAGGAACGTCTTTCCATTTTTGTTGATGGAAATAATATGTTTTACGCCCAGCAAAAGAATGGCTGGTTTTTCGACCCACGTCGGGTGTTAGAGTACTTCACCAACGATCCGGGCGTGAGCTTAATTAATGCTTTTTGGTACACGGGTCTAAAAGATTCCCAGGATCAACGGGGATTTAGAGATGCTCTCATTAGCTTGGGCTATACGGTAAGAACTAAAATTTTAAAAGAATATTATGATGACAATTCGGGTCGTTACTCCCAAAAGGCGAATTTAGATATTGAAATTGTTGTTGATATGTTTAATACTGTTGATCAGTACGACCGTGTGATTCTTTTCAGCGGAGACGGCGATTTTGAGCGGGCCATTGAACTCCTGCGCTCTAAAAATACGCACATTACTGTGGTTTCAACGGAGGGCATGATTGCTCGAGAACTTCGTAATGCTACCGACCGCTACATTGACCTCAACGATATCCGCAGTTTTATTGAAAAGAACGACTACTGAATTTCCATAAAAATTGGCCACAGGACAGGCCTCTGACCAACTTTTATACGCACTGAATTATCGAGATAGCAACCGACGGCTAGGGATGGAAAAGCAAGTCGGGATAAAAGCGATTAAATTCGATCAAGATGCCCGCCGTAAAGGTGAGCAGGGCCATGATTAAAACAGGAGCAGTCGATAAAAACTTAGTCAAACCTTCCATAAAATGAGTCTCCAAAAAGGGTCAGTAAACAAAAAAGTCTAGCGAGGTGAAGTCGGAACTTCAGAATCCTTAACCACCAATTGGCCGGAGGTAAATTCCCCCACAGCGGCGAGGGGCCAGAGGAAACCCGTCAGCATTTTGCTAATGGCCAGGGGCACATTGATTACCACTTCCTGCATTTCTGCATCTTTGCTATCCCGAATCGCAATCAGATAGGAGCGGCCGACCCAGCCAATCCAACCTGCAATATAAAGGAATAGAATGCTAGGAATGAGGAAGTCTCCCATATGACTAAAGCGGCCATCCACAATTAGGTGGGGATAACCTTCAGGGCCACAAAGAGCCGCAGAATAGCGTTCCGCCCGGATCTGTCCGGACTGGGGATCAGCGGTGGTATTGCGGAAGTTTTTGGCTTTTTGTTGGTAGGCGGGGTTCTCGCTACAGGGGGTCAGGTGAGAAAAGTCCTCCGCCGAAGCAGAAGGAGAAAAATTGAACCACAGCGTTAGGGCGAGAAGGAAAGCTAACAATTGTTTCATGAGAATTGTTTCCTTATTGTTATCAAAGACTAAGTTCTTTGGTTGAAAGAGCGAGCAATTCAGTGGCTGTCGATGTCATCTTACTCTGGGAAGCTTGTAGAGTAAAGATTGGCCCATCAAAATCGTCTTTTGTATCAAACTAGCAGACAATGGCAATTATTTTAGCAATCGAAACAAGTTGTGATGAAACTGCCGTAGCAATTGTAAAGAATCGTAACGTTTTAAGTGGCGTGGTAGCTTCCCAAATCCCGGCCCATCAAGTTTATGGGGGGGTTGTACCGGAATTAGCTTCCCGCCAACACTTGGCTCTGATTAATCCTTGCGTGGCCCAGGCCCTGACGGAATCCCAACGGACTTGGTCTGAGATTGATGCGGTTGCTGCTACGGCGGCGCCTGGCCTGGTGGGCTCTCTGATGGTAGGGGTAACTGCGGCCAAAACCTTGGCAATGCTCCACGCCAAACCATTTCTGGGAATCCACCACCTAGAAGGCCATATCTACGCCAGTTATCTCAGTCAGCCGGAGTTGATGCCGCCGTTCCTCTGTTTGTTGGTTTCTGGCGGCCATACAAGTCTCATCCACGTCCGGGGCTGTGGTCATTACGAACAACTGGGAACAACCCGGGACGATGCGGCGGGGGAGGCCTTTGACAAAGTGGCTCGTTTATTAGGGTTAGGCTATCCTGGAGGGCCAGCCATTGATCGCGCGGCCCAGCAGGGAAATCCCCAGGCCTTTGCATTGCCGGAAGGGCGTATTTCGCTACCGGAGGGGGGCTACCATCCCTACGACTCCAGCTTTAGTGGTTTGAAAACTGCGATGTTACGTTTAATCCAGCAACTCCAGGCTAAGTCTAATGGCCCTTTGCCCGTCAATGATTTAGCGGCCAGTTTTCAGGAAACCGTCGGTCGTTCCCTAGCCCAGAAAACCATCCGCTGTGCCCTAGACCATGGTCTAACCACTATTGCCATTGGCGGCGGGGTGGCGGCCAATAGCCGTTTACGCCACCATCTCCAGGCCCTGGCTCAGGAAAAAGATTTAAAGGTTTATTTTCCGCCCCTCAAGCTTTGTACCGATAATGCCGCCATGATTGCCTGTGCGGCGGCAGAACACTACGACCAAGGAGACCGCTCTTCCCTAACCCTAGGAGTTCAGTCTCGATTACCCATTCAGTCGGTTCAGCAACTTTATCTATAGCTTAAGACAGGAAAAATTGACAATATTTTCAAATCAACGTGAGCAGGTTAAGCTAAATTTAAGGCATAGCTAAAAGCCATTGATATTGATAGTTAGACTTTTAGATATTGATGCTTGGTTCTTGTGAATAACCCTCGTGTCATTGATCGGGAATGTTCTTGGAGCCTGGCCAATGGATCTGCAATCAAATAGCTTGCGGTGGACGTTATGCGTTTAGTGTTTCTATTTCCGTTGGCCCTAGGCCTTGCTATCGGGGCTATCTCCCAACAGTTAGCCGATGAGATTGCTTACCTAACCGGGGCCTTTGCCGTCCTTAACCTGCTGCTGAGCTTGATTCTAGCGCCTTGGCAAGTGCAAATTATCTTGCTCATTGCCGCCTTTTTTGTGGTTCGCTACCTTTGGCTCAAGACACAGGCCCGCACGGAGGAGGAGGAGGCCCAGACCAACCCAGGCCAGAAGGGAAACCGACAATACCGGGGAGTGAGCTACGACGACCAGTCTCGGACAATTAATTTAGACCCGGGCCAAACGGTTAGCCGACAGTATCGAGGCGTCAGTTACGAAGGCCCTACGGCGACGATTCCCCAGAAAAATTTGGTTCCCTCGGGTAAAGCCTCGTTATTGTCTCGTTGGGCCCTCAAGTACCGAGGGGCCAATTTAATGAGTCCTCCAGCAGCACCATCGGGCCAAGGGTCTAACGCCGAAGCCCAACAATCCTAGCCAAGCCCCCAGACAGATTGTCGGTGGAGAAAGGCCCAGCGTAGAGTGAAATGGTTCCTCATTGATTGCCATTATTGTGCTGGGTTTCTTGATTGTTCTGACCGCGGCTATTTTTTTCTGTTTTCAGAATGTGATTGTGCGGGTTTTGTTTACTCCCCAGACTTTGCTCGGTTTCTGGCCGACGGGTGGCTTTGTCTCCCCGACACTATATCACTCCCTTTTATTACTGCTCCTACGGATGGCAGTGGTAGTTCCCCTCATGGCAACGTTGGCCCGAGCTCTTTATCCCAAGACCTGGCAGGAAATTCGGTCTCTCTCTACCCAGCCTCAGCGTCCCTTATTGCTTCAGACCCTGGCCTGTGGCTTTTTGATGTTTTTATACTTGGTTTTGCTCTACATTGCCGTTGGTCTGATTCCCACGGGTATTGCCCTGACCCTCTTTTTTTCTTATCCCGTGTTTACGGCCCTGTTGGCCTGGTATCTCTTTGGCGACCGGCCTACGGCCCTGCGCTGGTCTGTTATGGGCCTGGTGTTAGTGGGGAGTGCCTTGACCGTGCCCCAGCGAGCATCGGGGGCCGTTAACTTGGGTTGGGGAGTGGCCATGGGCATTGCCTCTGGTCTAGCCTATGCGGGTTATACCGTTATTGCTCAAAAAAGCGTGGCTCATCTCCATCCAGTCCCCTTCACCTGGATCAGTTTTTTGACGACGCTGGTGCTGTCGGTCTTCTGCCTGAGTTTTTGGCCCCATCATGAAACCGCTTTACCCTGGTTGCCCCTCTGGATTGGGGGGTTTTGTTCGGCCCTGGTCACCTTTGTCGGTCATTTACTTCACAACTACGGCATTCGTCTGATCGGGGCCAGTCAGGCTGCTATTATCGGTGCTACTAATCCGGCCCTAACGGCGGTTTTGGCCTGGTTTACCATCCAGGAACGGCTCACCGTTTTGCAGGTCAGCGGTATTCTGTTGGTGACGTTGAGTGTGGCTCTACTCAGTCGGCGGCTGGAACCCCAGGCCCTTATGGATTGATCTCGTAGGACTGCCAAACTCCCTGAGCATATTCGTAGCAATGACGATGTTGGGGATTCCCCGTCAGTTCTAAGTGGTCAACGCTCGCGGGGTCGAGAAGCAGGAGACAAAAATGGGCCACAGGTTCAGGGGCCGTCTGGGGCGAAGGAAAGGAAAGTTCCGGGTTTCTGGGTTGACCAGGGGCCGGCCAGAGGAATTGGGCTTGGGCAGCACTGGATAATTTCTGCCAGGCCTGATGACGGGCCGCTTGCAGAGAAGCGTCGGCTGTTTGTTCGGTCACGAGGGCCAGGCGGCCATGGAAGCGAAATTGTTCACGGGTTTTGGGAAAGTACCAGCACACTTCCCCCCAGGCACAGTAGTCGATCTGAGCCGGTTTTGGGGAACGGGCATCGGTGACAAATTGGAGTTGGTTGCTGTCGCCTAAAAATCCCCGAAAAACGATGGTGCGATTGGCTGGGCGGCCATTGGGACGGACAGTGGCTAACTGTACATAACGAGCCTGGGGCAGACTCCGATGGCGGTGCTGGGCGCGGGCTAAGAGAGAACGCCAAGGTGCTAGATTGTCCATAGGCTTGATCCTAGCCCATTGTTTAACCCCCTCAATTTTTTGTCATGGCCCTGCTTTCACCCCTGCGTGTTCTGTTGGTTTCTACCTCGGTGGGGCCCCTGGGGTCGGGCCTCGGTGGCGGGGTCGAATTAACCCTCAAGAATTTTGCCCAGGCCCTGCGTCTCAAGGGCCATCGGCCGACGGTGTTGGCCCCCAAAGATTCAGTGCTGGAGGGGTTTGAACTCTATGAAGTTCCAGGTCAATGGCAAATTCCTCAGCAAACCCTAGATCCTCAGGCCCCCATGTGTCTACCGGACAATTCTGTCTTGGTGAATCTCTGGGAACAGGCTCGGGCGATGCAGACTCAGTATGACCTAATCGTTAACTTTGCCTACGATTGGTTGCCTTTTTATCTGACGCCATTTTTTCAACGGCCAGTGGCCCATTTGGTCAGTATGGGGTCTTTAACCGCCATGCTGGATCGGTTTCTGCATCACGTCAATGCAAACTTTCCCCAGGCGCTAGCCTTCCACAGCCAGAGCCAAGCTGGTACCTTTGGACTCAAATCAGCTCGCTGTATCGGTAATGCCCTAGATTTGGCCCTCTACCAATTTTGTCCCCAGCCCCAGGACTATCTTGCTTGGGTGGGACGGATTTCCCCCGAAAAGGGCCTGGAAGATGCCCTAGCGGCCTGTCAGACGACGGGCCAAGTTCTACGCATCTATGGCAAAGTCCAGGATGAATCCTATTGGCAGGCCCTCCAGGGCCAATTTCCCCAGGCCAGTGCATATTATCGGGGTTTTCTGAGTACAGAAGCCTTGCAAGCTGAACTGCGGCAAAGCCGGGCTTTGGTGATGACCCCCCGCTGGGTCGAGGCCTTTGGCAATGTGGTCATTGAGGCTATGGCCTGTGGCGTTCCGGTGGTGGCCTATCGTCGGGGCGGCCCCAGTGAAATTGTTCGGGAGGGCCAGACGGGCTTTCTGGTGGAACCGGATAATGTGATGGCCCTGGCAGAGGCCCTAAAGAGTATCGATCACATCGACCGCCAGGCCTGTCGTTGGCAGACGGAGCAGGACTATTCCCTGCCGGCCTTTGCAGAGCGTTTAGACACTTGGTTCCAAGCGATGTTGGCCGATGCCTGAACAAACACTCACTTATCCTGGAAGCGATGCCGGCTGGTTTGCTCGCCCCTGCCAGTACTGTTTCAGATCTTGACTGAGGTCGTTGGAGAGCAAAAAATTCCCTAACAAGTTAGGAAAGGCCATGCCCAGGAGCATCATGTCACTAAAATCCACCACAGCGCCCAAATTCACCACGGCCCCTAGAAAAATAAAAGCTAAGAATAAGACCTTGTAGAGGACTAAAGACGATTCACCAAATAAATAGGCCCAACAGCGCTCTCCGTAATAGCTCCAGGTGATCGTGGTTGAAAAGGCAAAGAGTAGAATCACGACGGCTAAAATGTAGGGAAACCAAATCACCACGGAACCAAAGGCCAGGGCCGCCAGGGCCGAGCCATCCACAACCTCCGGCAGATCAAAGCCGTAAACCCCTGTCGTTAAAATGACCAGGGCCGTCAAGTTACAAACTAGGACGGTATCGATCAGCGGCTCTAGCATGGCCACCAGGCCCTCTTGAATTGGATTATTGGTTTTTGCCACCGCATGGGCGATAGCCGCGGCCCCCAGACCAGCATTATTGGAAAAAGCACTGCGACGAAACCCCTGGACAAAGACCCCCAGTACGCCACCGGCAAGGGCCTGGGGAGCAAAGGCTTCTTGGCTAATCAGGGCCAGGGCCGGCAGAATGGCCGACAAACGCTGGCATAAAATCCAGGCCGCCATGGCAAAATACACAATCACCATCAAGGGAATCAGGCGACTCGTCACCTGCCCAATGCGACCAATGCCCCCCAGGATCACTAACCCCGTCAGTAGAGCAAACAGCAGACCGTAGAGCCAATCATAGCCCTGGAGGGCTGGTACAATTGTCACCAGGATGGCGTAGGATTGGTTAGCCTGAAACATATTGCCGCCGCCCAGGGCCGCTCCAATACCAAATCCCGAAAAAATAATGGCCAGGATCTGGCCCAGTGTTCCCCGGCCCTGTTCCCCTAAACCGAGGGAAAGATAGAACATTGGCCCGCCTCGAATCGTCCCTGAGGGGTCAATTTGCCGATACTTGACCCCTAGACTACATTCGACAAACTTATTGGCCATGCCCAGAATGGCCGCCACCGTCATCCAAAAAACGGCCCCTGGCCCCCCAGTTTGAATGGCAATGGCTACCCCTGCAATATTACCCAGACCAATACTGCCGGATAGGGCCGTGGTCAAGGCCTGGAAAGGCGTTACTTCCCCCTCGTGGGTCTCCTCCGCGCTGGAACGAAATCCGAGTCGCATCGCTTCTGCTAGGCCAAAAAGATTGACCAATCTAAGGCGCAGGCTAAAGAATAGGCCCCCGACTGCCAGCCAAAGAATAATGGCTGGAACACCACCAACGGAGAAAAACAGAATGGGCTCAAGGGCCGTGACCAGGAGCGAAAAGATGGCATCTAGCCACTCTGGTAAGCTTTGTAGGGAAGAGAGAAAGGACACTCGTCAGATAAGCCAGAATGAATTTTCTCTCACTATTATGTTCGACGATTGCTGTCAAAAGTCTTGCCCCAGTTAATCAATTCGTAGAGAAAGGAACGTCCTTAGCCTTGACAGTGGAGGTTGAAGAAAATGAAGATAGGGCTGCCACTGGGAGTTGTTTTGTTGATAGTAGCTCTCTTTTGGGTTGATACTCTGGCACTAAGTGCTTCAATACAGCCTGTAAATTTTCTAAATTTCTAGCTCTAGCAGCCTTGAGTAATTCGTTTAGAGCCGGTTCCAACTGTTCCCAGGGTACCGTAGCTTCCTGGGCTCCATAGATTTTAGGGTGACAGGTTTGTTTAACCTTGTCGTCTTGGATTAGTAACTCCTCATAGAGCTTTTCTCCAGGGCGCAGGCCGGTAATCTCAATATCAATATCTTTGCCGAGCACTAAACCACTCAATTCGATCATGTGCTTAGCAAGGTCATAAATTTTAACTGGCTCACCCATATCGAGCAAAAAGACCTCTCCCCCTGCGCCAATGGCCCCTGCCTGAATTACTAAACGAGCCGCCTCTGGAATAGACATAAAATAACGAGTGATCTCTGGATGAGTTAAGGTAATCGGCTGGCGTTTCTTAATCTGTTGCTGAAAGCGAGGCACAACCGAGCCCGTACTATTAAGCACATTCCCAAAACGTACCATTATAAAGCGAGTCCGCTGCTTAGGTAGCTGAGCAAAGGCTTGGAGAATTAATTCTGCAACCCGCTTGGTCGCCCCCATGATGTTAGTAGGGCGTACTGCTTTATCTGTAGAAATTAAAACGAAGGTTTCAACTTGGCATTGACTAGCTACCTGGGTACAGATCCAAGTCCCATAAACATTATTAATAATGCCCTGGGTAGGATTAATTTCCACGAGAGGCACATGTTTATACGCTGCTGCATGGTAAATGGTTTCAACAGAGTAGTCTATTAAAACCTGTTGTAGATGTTCTGCATCAGTAACAGAACCAAGGCAAGCCACACAGTTTAAATCAGGATAGCAATCTCGTAGCTCTATATCAATGGAATATAGGGCAAATTCATTGAGTTCAAATAAAATTAACTGCTTAGGTTTTTGTTGAGCAATTTGACGACAGAGTTCAGACCCAATTGATCCACCTGCTCCTGTAACTAAAACCACTTTATCAGTAATACTGCAACTTAGGAGTGTCGGATCGGGCAATACTTCAGGACGACCGAGAATATCAGTGATTTCAATATCTCGAACCTGGGTAATAGAGACTTTGCCGGAAATGAGTTCACTAAGGGTTGGGATAGTTTTGACCTTCAAGCCTTGAGCTGTTAACATGGAAACCACTGCTTGCTTACGCTGGGGGGAAGCAGAAGGGATTGCCAACAGCACCAAGTTAACAGAATAGTGTTGAGTGATTTGTGGTAATTTAACTGGATCAAAGATTTTGATGCCTTCAATGAAATGTCGCCAAAGCTGGGAATTATCATCGACAAACGCTACAACCTCAAAAACATTATCTAGCCGTAAAGATTGAGATAGTTGAAAACCTGCTTGACCCGCACCATAGATAATAACAGGCTGTCTCCAATCTTTTTGAAAAGCAATTTTTGTTTGAGTTAAATTAGAAGTAAAAAACTTATATAAAAACCAGCGAGCAATCAACCGAATCGCTACAATAAAGCAGAGGCTCAGTAAGAAATTGATAATTTCGATGGAACGGGGAAGTTGATGAAGACGGAGGAAGACATTAAAAGCAATAAAAATTCCTTCACTGGCCAATAGGGCCTTGAGAGATGTATAAATAAAAGCTGAGTGGGTGTATTTGAGAATTCCCCTATACACTCCCATCATTTGGAAGGTTATCAGCCGCAGGGGAATAATTAGAAAAATTACTAGATAATAACGTGTCAGTAAGTCTTTATTAAAAAGGGTTTCGGTAACAATAAAAAAGGAGAAATAGAACGCCACTAAAAATAGGACTGTATCTGTCCCATAAAGAATCAAGCGCTTCTGGGGTCTGGAAAGGTTAATAAAGGCTCTGAGTGTCTCTTTAAGAGAGACATATAAAAACATTTTGGTTTTCTTAAAAAATATTGTCAAAGACATAGAATAATAGCCCAATTTCTAGAAGGTTAGCAAATTAATTTTGCACAGAAGAATGTACTTTTTTTAGATAAAATTCTGTCACAGGAATCAAGAGTAAAATTAGTCCTACAGCAGCGAGTGCTCCCCACATTTTTCCGAGAAAAACTAATGCAGCAATGGTAATGGTTAACACGCCATAGGCTACCGTAACTTGAGCATGGGACCAGCCTGCCTGATGGAGACGCTGAAAGAGGTGAGAACGATGAGCTAGAAAAATATTTTCTCCACGACGTAGGCGGATAATGAGGGTATAAATGGTATCAGCAGTCACTGGCAAGGTAATGGCTAGGGCCGACCAAGCTAATTCTGTAGTAGGAGACTGGATCAGGGCAATTGCGACTACTGCCCCTAAAACGGTACTACCTACATCCCCCATAAAAATTTTCGCTGGTGACCAATTCCAATAAAGGAATCCCAACAAAGCGGCAATAAATAACCACCAGATAGGTTGATTTAAGAACAACGCAATAAAACTTAATTGGATCGTTGTAATAGTTGTGATAAATCCATCTAGTCCGTCCATAAAATTATAGAAATTTACTAAAGCAGTAAAACCAATTGCAGTCAATCCTAGAGCCAATAACAATCCTCCTATCCCCAAACTATCTAGCCAGGGTTGAGGGAAATTTCCGTAATGCCAAACAGTGAGTAGAGCAGAGGCTAATTGGATGGTATAACGTAGACCAGAGGGTAAGTTATAGCGGTCATCTAAAAATCCAACAATAGCTAGAGGAGTGATAACAAGAAATAAAAATAAATTTGGTGATAAGTTTATGTCAGGAAGCCAATTAATTAGCATTAATATAATTAGAAATGCCGCAGTAAAACCAATTCCTCCACCCCGAGGTGTTGGTACTTGATGGGAACTTCGTTCATTGGGGATATCGATTAAGCTTTTATTTAAAGCCAAAACTTGTACTCTCTTTGTTATCAACAAAGACATGGAAAAAGACAGAAGAAGAATGATCAAAAATGGTAGCTTCATTGGTTGGTATTAAGATGGTTTTTGTAAAGTCGAGGTTAACTAGAAGAGATGCATCTTCTCAATAAACCACCTAGAAAAAGCGATAATTTACTAGAGCTTGTCATTAATTAGAGGGAGCCAAGGTGTTTTTCTACTGTCTGCTATGCTTGCTCTGCCGATGCTGGTGTTATCTAATTTCAGCAGAGGAGATATCATAGATTGAAGAAACAAGTGTCAAACTACAGTGGGCGGGAGCAAGGTGATGACAGCTTTAATCGATGGGGGTTTAGCTTATTGCCAGCAGTTGATCCACCAAATCCATGTTGGTAGCGGGAAAATGGAGCAAATCGTAATTATTTCGGACGTTACTTGGCAGGATTACAATGCGCTACTCAATTTATTGAGTGATAATGCCCATGTTCTTTTGAAATACTTACGAGAAACGCTACAAATTATGTCCCCTAGCTATCGTCATGAATTTTATAAAGAAAACTTGGGTATTTTGCTTGAAGCTTACTTTCAAGAAAAAGGTATTCGCTTTTATTCCTTGGGCTCGACTACTTTGAGGTCTGAATTGACGCAACGGGGTATCGAGCCGGATAAATCTTACTGTTTAAGAAACCGCAAAAGTATTCCTGATTTAGCCATTGAAGTGGCGCTAACCAGTGGTGGTATTGATTCCCTGGAAATTTATCAGGCTTTAGGAGTGCCGGAGGTTTGGTTCTGGCAGAATCACCAACTTCAGGTTTATAGCTTGCAAGCTCAGAAGTACGAGAGGGTTACTCAAAGTGGGTTGTTACCCGACCTAGATCTGGCTTTACTGGCTAGCTATATTTCTTGGGAAGAGCCCTTTGATGCGGTGTTAGCTTTTCGGGAGCAGATTCGGGGTTGTTGACTGCGCCTCCCCTGTTCCCCTGCAGTCAGGGGGGGTTAGCGGATACGCAGGGTAAACCAATCGGCTGTTATTTTTAATCCCTCGTCTATCGTATAGGGTGGTTTCCAGTTGAGGGTGTTTCTGATCTTACTACTGTCCACTTGGAGAGAGCCAAGGAGTCTATTGGCGATGCCTGCTTTGCCAATACTCTTGGCAGCTAGTTTGAGGAGAGAGGGAGGAAAGGGTAAGAGTTTCGCGGGTTTGCCTAATGCCTGACCTAGCTGTCTAATCAGTTTGGGGGTGGAGAGGTCTTGGCCATCACTGACAATAAAGGTTTGATTTTTAGCCTTGGGATGCTCAATGCATGTGATGATGGCATCCACTAAATTACCGACGTAGAGCAGGCTACGGACATTATGAATAGAAGCGAAGGGAAGGGGCAAGCTTTTATTAACTAAAGCCAGTAGGCGTTCCATATTGCCCGGGTTGTTGGGGCCATAGACTAAAGTTGGGCGTAAAATTGTCCAGGTCATGTCTGACCCTTGGCAGAGTTGGATTAAGGATTGTTCGGCATCATGTTTACTGCGGCCATAGGGGGTATCAGGATTACAAGAGGTTTTCTCTGAGATAATGGTGTCGCTGAGGGTGGTTACAGCTCCAATGGAACTTATAAAAATAAAGTGTTTAACACCGGCAGAAATGGCTTGTTGAGCAAGGTTAACGGTGCCGTGGTGATTAACGTTTTGAAATTCAGCTTCTGGATCATCGGCTTGGTCGTTGAGTTGGTGGGCCCGAGCGGCAAGGTGAATAATTGTATTTGTATGCTCAAGGATGCTGGTAGGTAGGATATGGTTCAAGCCGGATATTAATTGACACTTCGTACCCTGGGGGAGTTTTTGCTGATCTTTGGGGCGGCGGATAGTGGCGGTAATAGTATAGTTTTGTTTTATTAGGTGTTGGCAGAGGGGCTGGCCGACAAACCCGGTGGCACCTGTGATCAAAACATTCATTGGTTTAGGGGTTAACTAATTTTTGTACATCTTATTGATACATCAAGAAAGACAAGGGGATTGATAGTACTGGATTTTAATGTTAATCTTGTTTCGTGGTTTTGTTCTATTGGATTACGGAAGATTTTTAGTTGCAAGTTGGATAAATACTACCAAACGCAAAATAACAATTAAGATTTTTATAAAATTAATGAATGGATTCTATTGTTTTAATGCTGATGGACAAAATGCCCAAAATCTTGGGCAAGTTAGCCAAATAATATTCTGTCAAATCTAGGAAAACTTGATTTCCCACCAATTTAAGGAATTTCCATACCGTTCCAGAGGTAACAACGCCATAAATTTCAGTGATTTTATTACCTTCTTGTTCATTAAAGCGTTGGGCGGCAATCATCTCTGCAATACACTGCCCTAGTCCACTATTTAAATCTTCTTTTTTTGCTTCCACTAGAGTGATAATGGGAGCTATTATCAATAACAATTCTCCTGAGTAACTGATTAAAAAATCACAATTGCCATTCAATCCTTGACTGGGATCAACAGTAAAATTGACGCCAGAAAAAATGCTGATGTGGTTTGCAAATTGTTTTCTTAAATCAATTAAAATTGGAGCAATAATCATCTCAGATCTGGATTTTTCGGTATTACTGGCTAGAGCGATCGCCAGGTTATCTTTAAGCGTTGCGGTGAGGAATGGACTTGGGTTTAGATCTGGAGTTTGCTCAAATAAGTCTGTTTGCTCAATTAGGTGCAACTGAAATGATTTTTTTACGGAGCTAAGGCTAAAATCGATGTAGGCCATTACTTTCTGTCTTGTTGACGTTCTCTCCGTCCTGAAGGACGGGGATTCTTCATTCAACGTCCAACCTTAACACCGCAGGATTGCTCCAACGATGCTAGAGGGTCAAACTCCTGAAGCGTAGATTCGGCCGCGCCCCGACCTATTTGTTCTAATCCTCGTCGCAGGATATTCCTGGCTGCATTCACGTCACGGTCTTCAACGTAACCGCAGTTAGAGCAGACATGAGTTCTAATACTCAAGGACTTCTTAACTGTAGCGCCACATTGCGAACAGTTCTGGCTGGTGTAATGCGGAGGTACCGCAACTGTTACCTTGCCGTACTTCCTACCAAAGTAATCCAACCATTGACAGAATGTTGTCCATCCTGCGTCACTAATCGACTTGGCTAGATGCCGATTACGTACCATGTTCTTTACATTTAAGTCTTCGTAGGCGACCAAATCGTTAGATTGGATTACGCAGTATGCAACACGCTTGCAATACTCTTTACGCTGCCTACTTACTTTTAAGTGTTTCCGAGCATATCGTTCTCTAGCCCTGTGATAGTTACGAGACTGGGGTTTTGCACCTTTGCGGTACTTCTTGGATTTTTGACGGTTAGCTCGGTTGAGTTGATGCTCCGCCTTACGGTAGAACTTCGGGGACTCCACTGTCTCACCATCACTGGTAGCAATGAAGTAGTTTAGTCCCAGGTCTATCCCCACCGTTTTGTGGGTCGGTTCAGACGGTACTTCAACCTTAACGGATATACAGAACTGACAGTAATAGCCATCTGCCCGTTTGACTAATCGCACCCGTTTAATTTGTGCCGGGTCGTAAAAGGCTAAATCCCAGGTGCCCACCAGCTTGAGCACACCGATGTTGTTCCCATCAGTGAACTCAATGTGTTTAGGGTCATGAAGCTTCCAGCCCGAGGTTTTATACTCCACTGAGCGGCAGTGCTTCTTGAATTTAGGAAATCCTTTCTTGCCTTTGACCTGCTTTTTACAGTTGTCGTAGAAGCGAGCAATGGCAGACCAGGCTCGTTCAGCGGCAGCCTGTCTAGCCATGGAGTTCAGAGCCTTGGCGAAGGGAAATTCCTGGGCCAACTCAGCGCAATATTTGTTGAGGTCGTAACGCCCTACCCCACGATTATCCATCCAGTAGCGTAGTGCTTTGTTGCGGACAAACTGGGCGGTGCGAATAGCCTCATCTATGCGCTGGTATTGAAGGTCTTTTCCTTTAAGTTTGAACTTAAGAACTATCATAGCTTCGACCCTGTGCCACAACTTTATGTTAATTTAGTCAACATAAAACTGCAAGTAGTCGAGTAAGGAATATCAAGGAAGTAAGGCGCATTGTCATCCCTGCCCTAAAGGGCAAGGTTTTCCGCGCCATCTTCGATAATGAGTGTTGCTACATGCCACGATTGGAAATCGGCTAGGGCTGATCAAATATCTGGGTTAGGGGCAAGGTGATGAGAGCCAGAAGGCTTACCATGACTCTAATTTAGGGTATGGGTTGCGTCATCAATCTGGGCAAAACAGCTCAATCGGGTAGAAATTGGTTGCTCAGCAATTCTTCTGGACTATAGGGGCAATGTTCAGGATAGCTGGACAGTCCCGTTTCTCGTTCGGCACTGATAACCGCTAGGGGATAGGCTGACAGGATGGACTCTGCTAAGCAGGGCTTAAGACTGGGGTTTTCTTGCAGTAGTTTGGCTAGCCGTAGTCGTTGTTCTTTGATGGTCAACTGCCAACTCCGAGATCTTAAATTGGGTTGGTATTGCCACTTCAGTAGGTGCATGATCAGCACTTCTAAGCGGCTGGCAAGCTGGCGTTTTTCTGAGCGACCCATTGTTTCGATTTCTTCAGCTAGATTCATCCAATCTAAACTACTCGTCTGTCGTTGTCGCAGTAGGTCTGCCTGCTGGCTAGCCCAGGCATAAAAGTCGGTCTCGTAATCGATTATCTGCATATTGTCTATCTCACCTCAGTAATGCCGCTAGGCACTGGTCTTTTGACGATGAATGTAACACTGAAACGCTTACTGGACTAAGACTTGAGCCTCCTACTTTTCTCTGACGCGAAAATCTGCTCTTAGCAAGGGATTAAGATGCTCATCCCTCTTTTGGAGACCAGTGCCAAAGTCGCCATGGTTGGATAATTAAGGGATATTTCTAGGATTTCAGTCAAGTATAATACCAGAGTTTATCTTATGTTTTGGTCATTATTGGCATAGGGAAGAATTCACTCTTGTCCAATATTAAAAATTTGCTCTGCGGTCAAGCGAAGTTCAGGAAAGCAGAGAGATTTAATCATATTTTGACCTTGAAATAGTTCAAAAACATACTCTCCTTCAACTAAATGAAAAACAGAGATAGTGGGTTGCTTTGGCTCACCGATATAACGTCTTCCACCTAATCCCAAGTAGTCAACAATCCAATATTCTTCGATGCCTAATTTTTCGTATTCTCCTAATTTCATTAAATAATCATCCTGCCAGTTTGTGCTGACCACCTCAATCGCTAATTTAATTGTGCTTCCTTCAATAATCGTTGATCGTTTTTCCCACAATAGTTCATTGTTTTTGACCGCATCATTATCTAGCACCATGACATCGGGAATATAGCCTGATTTATCTGTGTTTATTGCTTTGACTAATCCTTGACGGGGGATGAATAAGGGTAAATTTAAGCGCTTAATTTCAAAACCTATTTCCATCGAAAGAAAACCAGCAACTTGTTCGTGAGTACCCGTGGGTTGCATTTTGACAATGACTCCATTGTGTAATTCAAATCGCCCTTCATAGCCATCGGGATACCAATGCCAAAACGCTTCGAGGGTGATTAGATTTTTTTCTGGTTTTAGGTCACTATCTGTTTTCTCTTGGACAAACATGCTTGGTACCTCTTCGTTTTTTACTATTATAGCTGTGCTTTTAACTGCGCCAGCCTGTGCTTTGTCTCTACCATCGAAACAAGTCTTTGAGGGAAAGTTCTAAATTGGGAAAGGCTGGAGGGGAGATGACCCCGTCAGAGGAAACCTGCACCCTGGCATACTGGCCATTGACGGGATGATCAAAAATAAAGACCTGGCAGTGGCTCAGATCCGCGACCCAGTATTCTTTAAATGCCTTCGGCGGCATAAATCTGCTTCTTATCATTCAAATCAGAGGCTAAGGTGCTATTGGCGATCTCAATTAAACAGAAAATATCATCGGCTCTGGGATAGCGTTCTTTGTAGCCTTCCTGGGGAGGAACAACAATGGCAATATCGGGTTCTGGTTCTGAACGACTGAGGGTGATGGGATGAGACTCTCTGATTAATGCTATTCCTTTTAATTTTTGGCGTAGATAGTCGGCGCTTGTATGGTTCATATAGCTGTGCAAAGGACCTTCCGGGGGTATGGTGACGATGTTTCCCTCTAAAAGTTCTACGGCTGGATTATCACGGAATATTTTGAAGACATTTCATCTAAGGTAACGCAGGGGGGATTCGGCGATCGCCCTTGATTCTCCGTATTCTTGTAGGAAAGTAAGGAAATCGACCCCAATGATGGTTGACAATGGATTACATGGTATTAAAAATACCATTTTTGCTTAAGACTTTTTCATATATTGCCTCAATCTGGCGAACCATTTCTTTGCCATCAAATAGTCTTCTGGTCAAGACTTTTGCATTTTTTCCCAGTCGCTGACATTCTTGGGGATTATTTAAAAGGAAAACTAAGTGATTGGCTAATTGGTCTGTATCTTTAGCTTCAAACAGAAGTCCTGTCTCGTTATGATGAACAATTTCTGGAATACCATAAATGTTAGGGACAACAACAGGAATCCCCATGAGCATTGCTTCTGTCATGGCCCGTCCTAATCCTTCCCATAGGGAAGAAAGAGCAAAGATATTAGTAATATTTAAAATGACGGGTACATCGTCTCTAGAGCCTAAAAATTTAACGTTTAGTTCAATATTTAATGCTTTGATTTGATTTCTTAGAGATTCTTCTAATTCCCCCTCTCCCACAAGCAATAAGATGGTATCAGGGAATTTTTCTAAAACTTGAGCAAAGGCAGTAATTAAATAATAGGGGGCTTTTTGTTTGTCTAAACGTCCTACCATCGTAATGATTTTAGTCTCCGGGATAATGTTTAGCTCTTGCTTGAGGGAATTATAGTCAAAGGTTTGATCTAATTTGTCAAAGTCAATACCACTATAGATAGTTTGGGCGTTATCTTGATTAACAATACCTAGTTGTAAGGCTTCTTTTCGGTTTAGCTCGCATACAGTGATGAGAAAATTAGTTTTTTGGGCAATTTTTTTCTCAATGGTAATAAATAACTGTTTTTTCCACGGGGGCATGAAGTCATGAAAAGGGAAGCCATGAATGGTGTGAACTACTGGAATTTTACAATAGTTAGCGGCCAGTCTACCCAAGATACCGGCCTTGGAGCTATGGGTATGAACTATATCAATTTTTTCTTTTTTGAGAATAGCAACAATATCCCAAAAAGCTTGCCAATCTTTAAAGGGTGAAATAGGATTAACTAAACTAGAAATAGGATAAAAGCAATCACTATAATTTTTCGCCCTATCTAGCCAAATACCATCAGGATTACTTGCTAAAGAAATATGATAGAAGGCGCGATCGTGATTTTTGACAGTAAGAAGAGTATTATCTTGAGCTCCCCCTACTACCAAACGAGTTATGATATGTAATATCTTTTTTTTCATATTATCTCTTGTTCAAGAAATATTTTTATCATGATCATTAACAATAGACTTGAAAAAACTTTCTCTTTTATTAAAAAAAATAGTATTTGGTGGAATATTACTTTTTACGAGAGACCCTGCACCAATCACAGAATTTTTTCCGATATAAGTACCTTTCAAAATAATCGTCCCTGAACCAATCCAAACATTATCCTCAATAATAATTTCTTTTTTAGAAAAACCTTGAGATTGGAATAATCCTTCTTCTTTAAAATTATGGTCATGATCGTAAAGTAAGACATTCTCTCCAAAAATACAACCTTCACCAATTTCAATTTTATAATGACAATTAATGGAGCAACCTCGATTGAAAAAGACCTGATTTCCGAGAATTAAAGAACCATCATTGATATTAATTGAAGCATCTTTTCTTAAAATTAATCTTCCTTTTATTTCAAATAAAGCATTCTCACCGGTAAGAATTAATTCACAACGAGGGCCAGCAAAAACTTTCATAAAATTATGAATTTGCACTTGCTTTTGATAAAGTATCTTCCATAGACCTAGAGTTAAAAAAGAAGCAGGTACATTGATATAGCGTAAATTCATTGCAGAAAATTGCGGAAACATTAATTGAACTGATTTTATACAGAAATGTTGAATGGTTTCTTTGAACTATCAAGGAATAGACACAACGATTCTGTAAAAGCCCACATTCAACAACCTACCACTAACTCTCTCAGCCAGTGTACATAACTTATTTTTTCACACATAAATGCCTGTAAATACCTTAGTTTATCTAATAATGATTCCCCAAACTCTTTCGGAATTCTTACCAATCTCAACATCCCATACCCAATCAGGCAACAATAAATCTGAATCTCTATTCCATTTGTATTCTTAGTGATTAGCCTGTCCAATTTTAGGTGCATTTTTAAAAACTTCCATAATAGTTCTATTTGCCAGCGCAATCGATAGAATTCAGCGATTTCTTCATTGCTTACTCCTCCCTCTCCCTCTTCTGGTAAATTTGTCACTAACCTGAACTCTGTCCTTTCTTCTCTATCGCTAAACACTACTCCTCTTCCTTCTACCTTTTTTTCCCCAGTTCCTATTTCATATTTTCCATTGTCCAGCATTTTTAAGCTTATATTATTCTTTATTCTCAACAAAAAATAACGCTCTTTCTTTTCTTGCAGTTTAGCTATTCTTTCTAGACTACAAAATCCTCTATCCATTATCCCAACTCCATTCTCTGGCGTTGCTTCTATCGTTTCATTTCCATATTTACTATCATGCCCTTGACCAAAATTAATCACTATTCCCCCTGGGACTCCTGTTTCTAAATCAATTCCACTAAATAGTTTTACCTGATGATGTCCTTGTCGCCATAACAACTTGCTGGTTAACGATATCACTGTTGAGTCCAGCGGAAACAAAACTAGTCCCCTTGTTTTCTTTTTTTGAGAAACTTCTACTTCTTGTTTTAGCTTTTCCCATATTTCTTTAAAAATCTTTAGGTTTCTCTTTTTACTTGCTTTTGAGAAGGTCGATATATCTACTGACTCTCCTCTCGCGTTTAGTCTCTTGAATTGACTTCTCATGCTTGTTTGGCTTTGGTCTAGTACGAAACTTAGCCAAATTGAGACAAACTTAAAGGTGTCCAGTTCTGGATAATCATTTTTGGACAAGTGACCCAGATACTTTTTCACAACTTGAGGAAAGTTTGATATAATCATCTTTAGTTATTTTAGATTTTATGCCCCTATTCTACAAGATTAGGGGTTTTATTTTTTTGATTTTCTTCTAACATTCAACACTTCTGGATTTTATACTTATTTATTTGACAAAGCCTGACACTCTTTTTTTTGACCAATTCCAAACCGGAAGCTCTATGTATAGATAAGCCAAGATACTTAGTACCAATGATAGGAAAACTATCAAATACATCGTTAAAGTTGATCCCAAAATAATTTCTAATTTTATTAAAAATAAAATTTTTACAAATAAAAATAATGCAGGATAATGAACCAAGTAAATAGAATAGGATGCATCTCCTAAGAATTTCAAGAAGGAACCAGGCTTAAAACTGGTCAGATATTCCATGATAGTTGATACATATAACAAAATACTTACAACACAACTATACCAGAAAATCATTAGTATTTTATTTTTATAAATAAAACTTAGACTATCAGGAGATATCAAAAAAATAAATAGGAAAATAATACTCAGAACAGAAAAAATTAATTTTGCACTATTTATTTGTTTAATAGTTTTATGTTTGTTTTTTCTCTTATTTTCATTTAGCAAGTATTTATGAGCTAAAAAAGCTGATACACAACCCGCAAAAAATTCTAGATTAAATCTACTAAATATAAAAGAAAGTAAGAAGTTAGAATCAAGAATGGTTTGATAGGTTCTGTACTTATAATCCCAAGTTCCAGCAAAGTCAAAAAAAGCTTTATATAAACTACCAAAAACAATGGTTAAAAAAATTGCACGAGCTATTTTAGAGTTCCAGTAATAAATTAATAATGCCGCTAAAATATAAAAATATAATTCATGGGTCAGAGTCCAAGCTGGACTTAATAAAGGTAATTTTTCTTGAGGAACCAAGAGAAAAGAATTAATTAGGTACCACCAGTCTCCGTTAAAAGATTTCTCTTCAGAAATTGATAAAAAGAAAAATGGTAGACAAAGAATAGTAATAACCCAGTAAATAGGATAAATTCTTATTATTCTTTTGATAGCAAAAGACCTTACTTTGTGTGATTGTCCTATATCTTTAATGTGAACAAACAGTAAAATGAATCCACTTAAAACAAAAAAAAAGTCAACACCTATACCACCTTGTGCAAAAATTCCTCCTATAAAGTTCTGACCAAATTTATTTTGGGAAATTAGAGTTGCATGGCGAGTAACAACTAGTACTGCTGCCAGTCCTCTAAATGCTTGAATTGTTAAAAGTTGTCTTCTCATTCTACCTATTTTATTAAATGCTACCTTTAACTTTAACGCATTAATCCTAAAATAATCCACATGTTAGTATCCCTGAATAATTGATGAGTTATTGAGTACAAAACTAAAGAAAAAATACTAGACCAAGCAAGAAAATTAATATTTCTTTTAAGTCGAAACAGGACAAATAAAGTAAAAAAAATGAAAGAAAACACTCCGCTGATGACTATTAAAGAAGGAAAAAGGGAATGAATCTCAAAAGTCTCTCCTAAACGTTGATAATATCGATAATAGCCTATACCTGTAAACCAATCTATCCAAGTTAGTTTTGTGATTAAATAAATATTTCTCCCATGCCACAGATCACTATCACTTTCATTTACAGATGATTCTATTCTTTGATTTGTAAAATCTAAAGCATTGGAAAAAATATTGATAAATTTTTCTACTTGCTCAGGAAACATAAATAATACAACGGAAGCCATTACCAGTATTATCAGTATGTATAAAGACTTGTTTTTAAGAAATTCAAATAACAAGAACAAATTTCTTTTAATATTAAAAATTAGCGAAAATGCAACTGAAATGATGATAGGTATCCCCCCTACCAAAGCGGCTTTTGAGCCAGTTTGTATTGCTGGAGTTATCAGCAAAGCAAAAATAAGAATAGTCTTCCAAGAAACAAGATTACTTTTACTAAAGAGAATACTTATTATCAATAGGCTTAAGATATGAGAACCAAATTGATTTGGATTATTCATAAATCCACTTCCTCGTAAACCTTGTTGAACATAAGTAGAAATAAAGTCAATGAAAGCACATAGTAAACAAGAATTGAGGAACATAGGATAAGTACTTATTTCTTTAGAAAAGAAATTAAATGATAAATAAATAGCTAAGTTAAATATTATATAAGCAATACCCAAAAAAGCACCCCAAAAAGTTACATCTGGATAAAATCTTAAAGAATAAATATTAGCAATGATAAAACAAGAAAGAAAGCCTATTAAGAATTTTCGAGCAAATAATTGTTGAGTTAAAAATTTTAAAATTTTAGGATTAACTATCAGGAAAATAAATCCAATTAGCGATAAAAAATCTGTAGGTTGAGGTAAGCCGCTAGGAAAAAAATAACAGGAGGATAAAATAATAGATAGACACAAAAAAAGGGCCGCTATTTTAGCACTAGATGCCATGATAGAATTCTTTATTTAACTTGATCTATGTCGATACTTTTTATAACTCATCATACTCTATTCCCAAAGATTCTTTTAGTATTTCTTTTAGTTCGTCTGAGTTTCTTTTAAGATTAATAGCATCACAACTCTTGTAAGGATTTGAGCGGCTGTAGTCATTAATAATAATACGCTTACTATGAAGCAAGCCCATGATTAAATGGTCAAAAGGCATATCAAGTTTTTGCATCTGTTTTATTGTCAGAGATCTATATTTTTCTGGACGGGAAGTAGTCAAAATTATTTTAAATTTACCGCTTTGATAAAGCGTTCTTAGAATATTTATATTGGCATCTATGGCAGGAGTATTACCAATGTAAGGGGGAAAGTGGGATGATGAGTTTTCAACGAGTGTACCGTCAATATCAACAAATAAAGTTGCATAGGTTCTTTTAAATCTATCCCAGTCTTCTAATGTTCCCCAATCCCGATACTCAGTAACTTCTTCTCCAACAAATAAACTACCATCAAGAATTAGTTGAAAAATTATATTGCTGATATATCTTTCTGCATTGAAATTAATGGCATCAACTGCTTCTACAAAAACCTGAGCAGAGTCAAATCCATAACCACCAACGCAAAAATGAGGACTAATAACCTGCTTTTCTACAATATTGGAAATAGAGCCGTTAGAGTCGATGATAATATAGGATTTATTTTTGGGCTTGATTAAACCACAAGAATTTAGATTGGCAAAACAAACAAAATTTCCGCCTCGATATTGAGCTTTAAAGAAATTATCAGAGTCCTTAATAAAAATTGGCCCTGTGATATGTGCTTGTTTAATAGCGGTATAAACTGTTTCTGGCTGGTCTTTAGTTTCCTTATTCAAAAAAATAAGTTGACTTTTATTAGACAAACCAAGATCTTCTAATTCTTCTTGAAATCCCTTGAGAAATTGATACCGTTCCTGATGTTCTGATAAACAAACGAAATAAATATTGCTAAAGTCGTCCAAATCTAACCCTCTGATAGCTTCTATGGCCATAAATTTCCCAGAGGGATGGGTCAGCATCCATTTTGGTCTGAGATTAGGAAATCGACTAGATTTTCCTGCCATGGGCATAATTAAATTAGTCATAGGAATTCAATAGAATTTTAATATGTTTTTTTACAAAATTTATTTCATTGACCTTAGTCACATAGGGCATAATTCTTACCAAATTAAACAATTCCAAGTATTTATACCAAGTATACATTTCATATTCCCATTTGAGAAGATATTGTTCTAAATATCTATCAATATAAGATAATATTTGCATCGTTTTACAGGAATTATAATTTTCCAAATCAGCGTCAACTATGATTGACCAAAAGAACTTTGTATCTTGTCTTAGTTTGACTAAATCAATAATAGGGGATTCAACAAAAGAGTCAAGGAAATCTATTAAATAGATTTTATTATTACAAAATAACATATTGGAAAAAGTTAAATCCCCATGACAATAACCTTGATAAAATTTTGCTTTTGAAATTCTCTTTTCTAAAAAGGAAAAAACGTTTTGTTTAAATTCTTTATTAAAATTTTCGTTGGAGCATAAAATTGTTTTTAAATCATTTATTTTTCTATAAATTATTCTTATGGGAGGGTTGGTTGGCTGTGCTGATTCAAATAGACAGTCTAAGTAATTTATTATATGCTTGACGATTTGTTGAATTTGCTTAACACTAATTCGACATAAAAAGCTGCTAAATTTTTCTGCCGCAATATATTCCATGTCAAAATAGTTTAATTCTTCGTGAGTAATTCCTTGAGAAAATATTTTTGGGGAGTCAAAAAAGACTAAAGAATTAAGTTGTTTAAATTCATTTTGTTTTCTTGCCTGTTTGACTAAGCGAGCGTTATAGCTAAAAGAAGAAGAAACTTTTCTGACTAAAAATTTTTCTCGATCTTGAATAATCGTTATGTTACATCCTGAGCGTCCTTCAATTTTAAGAAAAGGAGTATTGCTTCTCAAATTTTTCATTTTTGATCCTAATTATTAAGTTTTTGAAGTGTTTTTTGAGTTTGATTATTCCAGTAGCTTAAACCTACTGTCATTAATTTTTGAGAAATAAACTGACCAATAAATCCACTAAGCAATAATACTCTTAATAGCTTTGCTTTTGTGTTTTTATTGATAGATTTGGGATAGGTTGCTAGTCCGAAATGCAAAATACGTCTTGCTAATAGAGAATTCCCCTCCCCTAGAAACTTTAAACCTCGTAAAGCAATATCTTGTTCAATAAAAGCATCAATTAATTCTTGACGGGTTATACTTGCTTTTTTTAGTAAAGATTCCTGTACATTAATTGTGGCAACGTACTCATCGATATGATGTTTGATTGCTCCCATTTTTGCCTGTTGACTACCCTGATTGTTATTATGAATTCGATAAGAAAATAAGGCTTCATCCACGAAATACGCTTTTTCTGCAACTCCTAAAAGTTCCCACCCAAAACGTTTGTCAGGATTGATTAGACTACCATGATAATAACTTTCTACCTGATCATGTAAACACTTTGGATAGAGAGTTGTTAGAAAATGAAAAGGGTTACGCATTAATAAAAAAGAAAATCGCAATAAAGTTTCCGCTGATAAACTATAAACAGAATTATTAATTAATTCAGTTAATTTCTCTTCATTGTTTGCCTGATTCCACAATTTTTGATCTATTTCTAGATAGTTAATTTGCTGATCATATTCATTAATGATTTTTGCCTTACTACATAAAATTACTTTATTTCTTTCTTCGTCTAAAGATTGTAATATTTGACGATAAGTTTCTAATGCATTAGGCAACATCAAATCGTCAGAAGATAGCATCAACATATAATCTCCCGAAGCCATAGAAGCGGCTTTCAAAAGATTGGGACCAAAACCAATATTTATTTTATTAATTTGAAATTTAATTCTGGGATCATTAAAACTTTTGATGATTTCTACAGAAGAATCTGTGCTGGCATTATCAGATATAAGAATTTCAAAGTCTTGATAAGTTTGATTTAAAACACTTTGGATGGTTTTGCCGATATAGACTTCATAATTAAAGTTGGGAATACACACTGAGAATTTCATTGTTTAAAGTCTCGTGACAACAATCTTCAATGATTATAGTTTTTCTAGGATTTAGTTAACCAGTAGTTCTTCTAAGAAATAATCGTATTTATTAATAATTTTTTGTGTATCAAAGTATTCATAACAAAAATTAATAATTTCTTGTGAGTTTATTATACCAAATTCAGAGATTGCCATTTTTATACCCTCCGAAATTGCCAAAACATTCTCCGTTTGGATCAGCCAACCACTCAGATTAGGAATCACTATTTCCGAAGTACCTCCTGGACAATTAGTGGCAAGGACAGGTTTACCAAGGGAAGTGGCTTCCAAAATAACGTTAGGAAATCCCTCATAGCGGGAAGTGGAAACTAAGAAGTCGCAAGCCAAAATATGGGGATAGGGATTAGCACAGAAGCCGGGTAAACTGACATGTCCCTCCAAATTGTTCTTGGTGATTAATGATTCTAACTCAGGACGCTGGGGCCCTTCCCCCAGGACTGTAACATGGGCATGGGGATACTGCTCAATAACTTTTGGTAGTGACCGTAACAATAAATCAAATCCTTTTTGGGGAAAAAGTCTGCCAATGGCTAAAATTGAGGGATCGCCCCACCGGGGAATCTTTTCAGCTTGGGCTTTTTCTCTCACAGACTCTATATCAATGGGATTATTAATAACAGCAGATTTATGTTTGAGTGGAGCATATTTACTTAGATCTTCTTGTAGGCTTTTGCTTTGACAAATAACAAAGTTACTTAACCACAGTGTCAAAATATTAACTAAAAACGATGCGGTATGTTTAAGGGGTGATTGACGAATTAATGATAAACCATCCAGCGTAAGGTGATTTGCCGGGCGAATAATATGAACGGGCGCCTTAGGCATTAACATTCTAGCGAACGTCGCTGTCACAATCATTCTGAGGGTGCTAACAATTACATCAGGCTTTTCCTCTCGGATTATAGACCGTAGTTCAGCAATAGGGTACTTAGTCTGTTTTGGATTTGAACTATCTATAACATGGCACTTAACATCTTCCGGCAAATGTTTGAGATAGTAACCGCTGGCCTCCTGCACAGCCAGAACACACTTATATTTTGAGCGATCAAAGTTACTGATTAACTCAAAAAAAACCCGATCTGGCCCTCGTTGATCGATAGAAGGAATGGCAAACAAAACCTTTTTTTGCATCCTATTTAGATTTTCTTAGCACAACAATAGGAACTTGATAAGGACGATAAAGCCAAAACAAACGATGAAAGTAATTTAACCATATCTTTGGCTTGTAAGATGGCAAAAAAGGCGCAATACATATTTTAAGAAAAACACAAGAGCCTTTTTGCTTTTGGTATCTGTAACTAAAGAACCTGCTTCTATAATCTTAGAATTCACAATAGTTGTATTGGGAAATAACTGAGCTATTTCAGATGGAATTGGTCTGTAATATGTGTCAATGGGATCAGCATGATAAGGATAACTAAGAGGTACAGAAATAAATAAGTATCCACAAGAGGAAATAAGTTTTAGACAAGTTTCGGCAAGAGTTTTCCGGTCTGCTATATGCTCCAGAACATTAGTCAATAAAATAGATCGAGGATTTTTTGGGCTTATTATTTGCTGAACCGACTCAGAAAAAATATCACCATATATATCTACTCCTTCACCTTGTTTTAAATCAGAATGAATAAATTTATAACCGTTGTTTTCTAATGGGTGAAAAAAACTGTTCCTGTATATGAGGTTTTTTTCTTCTCGAAACTTTTTAGTAGATGATCCAATGTTGAGAATGGGATTAACATTTGTAGTCTCAATTTTATTCAATATTTCCCGAAGGTAAATGGCTTCTTGTTGTCTCATGTTCTATGTTTGCAAAATAGTAAGGTAAATTTGGATATAAAGCTGATTTTGTTGAACCTATATACAATTTTATATCATTAGGCTTTAAAAGATAATTATTAAGACTAAGAATAACTTTATTGATTGTTATTTGTCCATAAGTCTCAGAAATAGTTTTATGAACTGATTCAGACTGAATTTTTTTGGGGATAGGAATATTCTTGTTTTTATAGTCGTCATTTTCATAAAAATAGTTTATATTATTAAGATCTACCCCACAGAAAACTATATTTTTATATCCGGCTTTTAATGAAAAAGAGAGAGCTTGACTTAAAGAAGCTCTCTTAAATAAGAAGATATTTTGAAGTTCTAAAATTTTGAATTTTTTAATCAATTTAATGGATTTGTGAAGGCTGGATTCTAGTCTACCCGGTATCACTAACTCATATCCACTATAAAAATTAAGACGCAATTCTTCGGTTATAGGGTTTAAGTCTAAATTTGGGTTTTCAATATTTTTTATAATAAAGGGAACATGAGAGTATTGATGTTTTTTGAGTTGAAGAAGTTTGATCAAAGTTTCATAACGTTCTTTGTCCTCCCCAGACTCAAACATATAATATGTTGGTACATGAGAATGTATTAACCAGAAGTTAATTCCAAAAGAATCATGTTTTTTTATCATTTCCCATTGATCTTTATTTAATTCATTAATGGAACTACCGCTACCAAGAATAAAAATAGTATCACTTTTTTTGTATTTACTTATATTCAATGCCTTTAAGGGATTTGTTTTTTTTTTCAATCTGTTTTCTTGCCAAGCCAAATATTTAGGCATTTCGGATAACATCTTCAAAATAAAGAAGATGATAAAAAATTTTTCTTCAATAAATAACTTTATTTGTTTCATTATTCTTAGCAAGAGTCGAAGTAATTTATTTTTTTAATAGTGTTTATATACAACTTTACGTTAATTTTGACGACGGGGTTTTCTTGCAACGAAAAGATGTCCTGAGTACAGCAAGTCATTGATCGAGATTTCAGGATAATTTTCTAAAGCATCTTTATTTATTTGAGATGACAAAAGTGTTCTTTCACTTTTTGAAATAAAAGACGAGTGCCAGTAGCAAATATCAAAACCAGAATTAACGATCAATAGTTGCATTTTTTGTATCGGATAATCCCTATGGATTCCTTTATGATACCAGTCAAGGGCTAAATCTGCTTCATTGGGTCTAAACCAAAATAAATATCTTGCATACTCAGATTCAGAAAGTCTTAAATGTCCCCAAGCAGAATCTAACATTCCCAGTGAATGCCCTCCTTTTGGATGAAAATAAGGATCATAACGATGAATCATTAAACCTCCTGGTTTTAATATCCTAAAGCACTCTTTCATCATATCTGGCAAATTCATAATATGTTCAAGTACAGAAATTGAATGAACACAATCAAGGGATTCAGCTTCTATCGGTGTTTTTTCTGTAATATCTCCTTTCAAAAATAACGCTTTACTATTAAGTAACTGGGTTATATATTGGTGAAGCGGAATATCAGAAATTAGCCCACTATAAAAATTATCAATCCCCATTGCTGTAAATCCCATTTTTTCAAATGCAAAGATAGAATGTCCACCTGTAATATATCCTATTTCAAGAATCTTATCTCCTTGTTTATATTCATAGATAGATTTCTTATGTAGAAAATCAAAAAACTTTTTATGTGATAAATAAAGTTGATTGATTTTTAATATAGTTTGCTTTCTATCAGGTTTGAGAACAGGGCGAAAACTATTGGAATTTACATGATTGGTAAATAGATAATTTGAATATTTTTGTGTTACTTTACAAATAAAATATTCATCTATTTCTTCGAGGGATTTTTCTATTGTACTTTTGCCGATAGAGTTCTTCAAAAATATTCTATCTTCTTCATCTAAAACCCCTTTGTGCAAAAGTTCATCCATAATGTTTAGCTGGTATATATAACGCCATCCTTGTTTCAACGAAAACCTATAGTATTCATGGCAAGGAATTTTACTACCATTATCTTTAATAAAAACCCTATCAACGGCTTCCAATTTGCCAGAATCGGAAATTATTATCTTTTCACTGTCGAATAAGCTCGTGACGATGGATTTTAGTTTAGAAACAATTTTAGTTGTAAACACAGGGTAGATTTAACTTATTTTTAAGTACCAAAAACATTTTTCATATTGTATAAATGTTGACTTAGAGTAAAGCCTCTAATTTTTCAAAAGCAATCCAAAAACCCTCACCGTCATTTTTATGCCCTTGCCATATTTCGGGTATAAAGGAGGCATTTGGGGCAGTTTTATCTAAGTCTTCGACAAAAGCTGGAAAATCGATTTCTCCCTCGCCGATTTGTAATCCTTCTCCATCTAATCCTTCTGAATCAGCGATGTGTAAATGAGCTACAAAGGGACTTACTTGCTCAATAAACTGCTTGAATGACCAGTTATGATGATTACAGGCTAATTTAGAATGGGATATGTCTAAACAGACTCGATAACTATGTTGAGAGCAAAATTGCGCAGTATCTTGGGGATCAACAAAAAGATTATGGTACCTCTGTCCGCCAAAGTGCCAAGGGAAAGGTGGCATGGTTTGAGGAATGATTTCAACTCCTTGTGTATCTAACTGAGAAAGGCTATCAATGAGTAATTCATAAAGTTTTGCTCTTTCCGTAAGACTTAGAGGAGCATCAAGGGTAAAACCACCAACGTTAGTAACAATACAAGGACGATCGCACCTTTTAAAATAGGGTTTTAACTTTCTGGTAATGTCAATAACCCTTTGCATTTCTTCGATCGACCTTTGACGATAACTTTCATCTTCAGAACAGAGATTGAGTAAATGATCCCCGGCGAATAATTCAGGGGTGTGAACCACTAAATCCAGATCGTAAGGATGAGCAAAAAACTGCTTAATATCTTGCTCTAAGTCTTTATAACTAAGATGAAATTCTAGTAAATCGGGATTAGTTTTACTTAAAAGATTTTTAAAGTCATGATAACGAACTGGTAAGCCCCAAGGACGCTTAAATTTGTAATTTCTTGGTTGTACTTGTACTTGTTCTAAATCACTAGAATACAAGAAATCTCCTGCTTTTAAGTCTCTTTTGGCAGGTTTACCGATGAGTTCTTTTTTTCGATTGGGTTGTAATCCCTTACCCGGACTTTTTACTTCAAGCATTGATTCAGTAATGATGTCTCCTGATTTGAGATCGCAGTTGATAACTAAACTTTTTGCCAAAGTTTCCCTATTCATTAATTCTCCTTGACTGATTTTCCGTTCTCCTACTTCTCCTAAAGATTGTTCTACTTGACGGATACCTTCTACCATCAAACGAAACTCATCAGGCAGTAAACTGACTTTATGATCATTCCCCTCCATGGTTTTGTCGAGGGTAAAATGTTTCTCGATTACCTTTGCTCCTTTAGCAACAGCAGCGATCGCCACGTTAATACCTCTTTCGTGGCCAGAGTAACCGATAGGACAATCACCAATTTCCTTGAGTCGATTGAGATAGTTGAGGTTAACATCTTTAAAGGGAGCTGGATACGTCGAATTACAGTGCAGTAAAACGTACATTGAACCTAATTCTTTAAGTAGTTTAACTGATTCGCTAATTTCTTGTTCTGTAGCCATCCCCGTTGAGCAAATTAGGGGTTTTCCCGTTTTTGCCAAGGCTTTTAATAAGTCGTGATTAGTTAAGT
The DNA here is from genome assembly GCF_040436315.1 of Synechocystis sp. LKSZ1. Classification (NCBI taxonomy): domain Bacteria; kingdom Bacillati; phylum Cyanobacteriota; class Cyanophyceae; order Synechococcales; family Merismopediaceae; genus Synechocystis; species Synechocystis sp. LKSZ1. The sequence continues at coordinate 1,410,612 of NZ_AP031572.1, forward strand.
CAGCGGAAGCAACTTTATAAGCCTTCATGCCATAATTTTCTAACAGAGCTAAACTTTCTAAATCCCAAGGAGTACAAAGAGGCAAAATCCCCTTAGATTGACAGTAATCAAAAGCAGTGAATAATTCTTCAGGGGTTAATTGAAAACGAGATAGTAAATCTAATGTATATTGTGAACCTAAATCTTCGCTAGCATCATTGGCATTACCGGCATTTCGATAAAGAGATTTGAGATCTCTCATTTGAAATTTAACACAGTCAGCCCCAGAGGCAATCGCCTCACCAATTAATTTTTTGGCTAATGCTAAACTGCCGTTATGATTATTACCGATTTCCGCAATGATAAAGGTCGGAAATTTTTCATTAATCGTAAAGTCACCAATGCGAATGTCATCAGACTTGAGATGGGCGATCGCTACTAGATGACGATTCTTATCTAACAGGGGAATAAACTCTGTTTCGTTAGAAATAACTGACTGAATCTTATAAGTATCTTCTGTGTAATCGAAATATTTATAATTTTTATTAGTAATTTTGGATACAGGTTGATTCAGATCAATGGTATTTTGAGTGACTAGCCAACGGCGAAAATCACCATCTGTTAGAACTCCTTCCAATACCCCCGCCTCAGTAACAGAAAAAATAATACGACTCTTATTGTCGCTTATCTTCTTTAAAGCATTGATGATGTCATCTTCAGCGAAGACAATATATTTAGATAGATTTTTATCAATAATCATTTTAACTGACTTGGTTGAATTTTCTAACAGTGTAACCAAAATTTAAATGAATGGGGATTTTCGTGGAAGTAGCTTAGTGAATTTGTGACATTGTTTTATTCATTAAAAATTCTATATATTCAAAATCTTGTAATGAGTCTATTTCGTGACTCTGTGTTTTTTCCATCACAAATAAGGAAATTTTGCCCCCCAAACGATTATGGAATTCTTTCAATACCCAAGGCTTGAAAATATATATAGATCCATTTTCCATATATTGAGGATTCAACTCCTGTCGTCGTTGGCGGTGACGATAATCATAATTAATGGATTGAGCTTCCCCGTCTACTTTATGCCAGATAAAACGATGGGTCGGGGAAACAGATAATAGGGAGTCGGCATTTTCTTGCCTTAGTTGAGTAATGGCGCGATCAATATCTTCACCAGTACGCAAAGGAGAGGTGCATTGTAAAAAAACTATTAACTCTGGTTCAATGCCCATTTTTTCTATTTCTATAAGGGCATGAAGTAAAGCTGATTCTGAAGAAGCTGTATCACTAGCAAATTCAGCCGGACGTTGGATAATTTCCGCCCCATAGCCTTCTGACACGGAAGCAATTTTATCATCATCGGTGGAGACGAAGGTGAGATCGACTTCTTTAGCTTCTAGTGAATCCAGGATAGAATGAGCAATGAGAGGTTTATCAGACAAAAAACGAATATTTTTTTGCAGAATACCTTTTGAACCACCGCGGGCGGGGATGATTGTTATAACTGAATTGGACATGCTTAGAAAAGAAAAAGTCTTTTGACAGAAACATTTTGTATCTATTTATCTTGAATGCGCACAAAAAAAGGAGCGGTTAATACATTTTAATAGTACTAAAATATTGTTTAGTTTTTTTTCTTGATTCTTTTTATGACCAGAGAACCTCATAACATGACCAGATTCTCCATGTAAACTAGTAAATTTGGACTTGTATTTGTCTACAAGGTATGTTGAGTTTAGCGTCGTATTATATGGCAGTGTGTCAAAGAAATTTCGGGTAAAGTAATAGGTATGAGGTATATGAATTTTCCCATTTGGATAAGATTGAGGGTTATCAGCATGACAATTAGGAACTTCAAAATAAATCACGCCTGAAGGAGATAACAGTCGCTCAACATGATTGAAGAACTCAGTCACATTAGTAACGTGTTCTAGGGAATGACTCCCATAGATTAAGTCATACTGTCCTTCTGCATCAGTGGGCGTCGGAGTTAATTTCCAATATCCATCTTCTACCCACTTTAATCCTCTCCAATTCCAGATCTTTTTATTGATTTGATTTACTCGTTCCCATGCTTTTGTTTTGGTCTTCAATCTATCAGGTAATACGCCTAACTTGCCAAAGAAAATGGCTAGATTCTTTAAAAAATTTTTCTTGTTCATAGTTTTAGTCGTGTATTATTTAAGCATATCCACATAAAGACTCATTTCTGGATGAGTCCGATCCATATCTGTTCCTTGCATAGCTGAAGAAATAGAACCATTAGGTTTACTCTTGATTATGAACTTAAATCCTGCTTCTTCTCCTAGATTTTTTAATCGAGAAAAATCCCAAGCATTAATATGTTGTCCAGGATGATTGACTCGGAAGGACAACCCTTCTGTTAATAAATTAAGTGCTTGATCATAACTTAAATCTTTGATGTCATTGCCATTAATGATTATGGTTTCAATGCTATTGCCTTCATAGGCACTGCGAGGGGTGCTAACCTCCCGAATAAAAAAATCCATTTGACTTGGTAGACTTTTTGGAGAATTAAGCATTTTATCTCTCAGTTTATTTATTCCTTTTTCAATTAATCCTTTTCTCCATGTCCAATACTCGTTATCAAAACGACTAACTCTCCACAAGAACTCAGCATCAGGACAGGCAATCCTTAAAACTCCACCAGTTTTTAAGACTCTATGAGATTCTCTCATAAAAATAACGACATAATCGGTTTCAACGTGTTCGATAACATGGGAAATATAAATATTGTCAACAGAATTATCGGGAAAAGGTAAACGATCTTTGCGTAAATCATATTCAATAAAGTCACGTTTACGATTACGATGATAATGTTCGGTATAAATATCTAGGCTGATAAAGCCATCAATAATATATTTACCACAGCCTACATTAAGATTTTTTTTTCCTTTCCGATTAGCTAAATTCTTTTTAGATTGTGAAAGACTAATCTGAATTCCCAACGAGGAGAGAGCTTTTTTCAGTGTTTTAAAAATAGCAGATTTCATATTCAAGTAGTATATATAATTGATTCTTTATTTTAAAGTAATTCTTTATTAAATTAGTGTGGTCATTCGTTTAAAGCTACTAGAATGATCGCACAATTCTTGATAAGTCCCTTGAGCTATGACCTGCCCTTGACTTAACTCAAATATGTGATCACACTTTTCTACAGTACTGAGTCTATGAGCAATCATAATAATGGTGAAATCATGACTTAAAGATTCAATGGCTTTCATCACCTCCTTTTCTGTTGCATTATCTAGGGCACTAGTCGCCTCATCAAATAATATCACTGACGCATCTCCATATAAAGCCCTTGCAATGCCAATTCTTTGGCGTTGGCCACCACTAAGGCGCACCCCTCTTTCTCCCACATGAGTATCATAACCAGCCGGTAAACTCATAATAAATTCATCAATTTGAGCGAATTTAGCGACCTTTCTGACTTGATGTAAGTCTATTCGCTGATAAGAAATACCAAAAGCAATATTCTCAGCAATAGTAGCATCCATAAGAAAAATTGATTGAGGTACATGGGCAATATTTCGTTGCCATTGAGCTAGTTTTTCACCTTCTAAAGATAAGCCATCAACTAATATTTTTCCTTCTTGAGGCTTAAGTAAGCCTAAAATAAGATCTGCTGTGGTACTTTTTCCACTCCCAGTACTGCCCACAAAAGCAACAGTCGTTTTGGCTTTGATGATTAGATTTAGATCTTTCAATACCCAATCAGCGTTACCTCGATAACGAAACCAAATATTTTCTAGTCGTAGTTCGCTATTTAAAGGTAGTTTTTCTTGAGGAAGCCAAGTTTGCAAAGGATCAATCGTTCTGCGTAATGCAATTAAGATTCGTTTGAGGGAACTTCTCGCGCCTTGAATTCTCACTAAAGCTGAAAAGGTTTGTTGTAGTGCTGGCAGTAAACGATTTGCTCCTAAGACTAGTCCACCTAATATTGGTACGGCACGACTAAAATCACCATCTTTACCTAAGGTCAATGCCAAGATAGCTGTAGCACCCATGGCTACAGATTCCACAATGTAACGAGGAGTCAGACCAATTACTGTATTGGATGCGACGGCTTTTCGATAAGGGCGATCGGCATTTTTGTAAGCTGTTTGAAAAAATGGTTGACTTCCTCCTAATAGAACATCTCTAATACCCCCTAAACTTTCTTGGACGATTTTAATTTGCTGTTGACTATTTTCTACCAAAATCTTGCTATTTCTTAATAAGAGAGATTTGCGTAATTGATAAATGATAATAAAAGAACCACCAAAAATCACAACAGAGTATAAGGCGATTATTTTGTCAATCCAAAATAATCCTATAATCAAAGCAAAAGCGACAAAAGCAGTACTAATCCCGGAAACCAGAGGAATTAATATATTTGTGGTAAGTTGTTTCGTATCCTCTGTGACTGAACTGATTAAATTGCTACTATTAGATAAAACATGGAATTCATAGGGTTGCAAGAGAGTCTTTCGATAAACTTCGCAACTTAAATCTCCAGAGATTTTAGCGGCGAGATGAGTTTGTATATTAATAGTAAAAATTCTAATGGCAGAAGCAGTGATAACAGCGATGATAAAAACTATTGCAAGAGTTAAAACTAGCTTAGGCGGCGTTGTAATAGCGAAAAAATTAAGTATAGGTTTAACCTTGGAATTATTTAATAATAAACTAGCATTACTCAAGGCACTAAGAAAAGGCAAGATTGCCCCCAAGCTCACAACTTCACTTAAAGATGAGACTACCATTAAAATGAGCAAGCAAAATAGTTGGTAACGACGACGAAGTTTTAGATAGATTAATAATTCTCTTAACTCCGCAAGTAGAGAGCTATTTGCTCTGTTACTTTTTCCAGACGAGTTTTTTTTTGCCATAGTTAATAGTTAGCAATATAATTGTTTTTTGCAACTCGAAGAAAAAATTAGAGACCCTCGTTAGTTAATATTGCCCCAACTTAGTCAGAAAGCTTTCTCAGTCTCCCATAATCGTTGCATCAGGAATTATAGAATCTTCTATACCAATTAACAAAATTGCTTAAACCTACTGATAAAGGAGTTGCAGGAGCAAAACCCACGTCCGCCATCAAATCCGCCACATCCGCATAGGTTGTCGGCACATCCCCCGGTTGCATCGGCAAAAACACTTTTTCTGCCTTTTTCCCCAAACAATCCTCCAAAATTCCAATAAAATCTCCTAAATTGAACGGGCTATGATTGCCAATATTATAGAGCCGATAGGGAACCGGGCTAGTTGGTACATAGCCAAGCACTCGCACGAGTCCTTCCACCACATCATCAATATAGGTAAAATCCCGCCGCATCTGGCCATGGTTAAACACCTTAATTGGTTCACCTGCCAAAATAGCCTTCGTAAACGAAAAATACGCCATATCCGGCCGCCCCCAGGGGCCATAGACCGTAAAAAACCGTAGTCCAGTTGTTGGGACACCATAAAGATGACTGTAGGTGTGGGCCATCAACTCATTGGCCTTCTTTGTCGCCGCATACAAGCTCACCGGATGATCCACATTATCCATAACTGCAAAAGGAATCTTTTTATTGGCCCCATAGACCGAACTCGACGATGCATAAACCAAATGCTTGACTGGGTTATGACGACAGCCTTCCAAAACATTGACAAACCCAACCAAATTGCTGTCTACATAGGCATGGGGATTTTCCAGAGAATATCTCACCCCCGCCTGGGCCGCTAGATGCACCACCCACTCAGGCTTTTCCTGGGCAAAAAACTCTGCCATCCCCTGACGGTCTGCCAGATCTAGTTTCGTAAAACGAAAATTCGCCCTGTCTTTCAATTGGGCTAAACGAGCTTCCTTTAGGGAAACATCGTAATAATCATTGAGATTGTCCAGGCCAATCACCGTCTCTCCTTGCTGCAGCAATCGTTGACACAGGTGAAAACCAATAAAACCAGCGGCCCCTGTAACTAAAATTTTACTCATAGAATTAATGTGTTGTTATTCGACGCTCTTCTCCCTCAAGCTAGAATAAATTTCTATATTCCGCCAACAGAGACAATACTCATGAAAATTGAGCGTTTAATTGAGCCAACATCTATCTAGTACCTATTTTATAAGCTATCTCAATCAATTCAGGAAGCATATCTTTAAATAGCCAAGTTAGGGAACATTTTGCTTTCTTGACTTGTTTGATAAACCCGCTGGGAATACAAATAAAACCGAGATTGGTTAATATTCACCTGTTTCTGCTAACTAAGGCTCAGCCAACTAAATAGCTCCCCAACGGGGAGTTCGAGCATTGATAAGGACTCCAAAACCGGTAAACGATCGCCTTCAGACTTCATTTCCGGGAACTGCTGGGGTTTAAACACCAACACCGACTCATCCTCCGGATCTACTAGCCACGCCAACTGAGTACCAGCCTCCAGGCAAGCCATAATTTTCTTGATCACCTTATTGGCCGACTGCTCTGGCGATAAAATTTCAATCATCCAATCCGGATAGGTATCAATGCGATTGGCAATGCGACCCGTTGCCGTCTTAGGAATACGTTCCCAAGTAAAAACACTGATGTCCGGCACATAAGAGCGACCATTGATATTGCACCGGAGTTCTGTAAAAGCATGGGCTAACTTTTGCGGTAACGCAACCTGATTAATGGTTGTGCCTAAACGGATTTGTAAAGTGCTATGTTCACCTTGGGGCATGGGTTTTTGCTCAATTTTGCCGTCAATGTATTCACTGTAGGGTTTCGTTTCCGGCAGGGCCAAAAAGTCCTCTAAGGTTGATGGGGGTTTGACTGGGGAGGTAGTGATCATAATGTTAAATTCCTCACAAATGATTCTAATCCGGGTCTATACCCAAGGCTTGTAACTTGGCCGCTAGGCGATCGGCTCTCAATTTTTCCTGCTCTGCTCGTTGAGCTTCCTGCTCTGCCCTAGATTTTTCCTGCTCTGCTCGTTGTGTCTGATATTCTGCCGTGGCGATCGCCTGATTGGCCCTGAGAATTTCATTCCTGGCCGCCTCGTCCGGGGTCGGAATCACACTTCCTTCCACAGAAAAATAACGCAATTGACCGTTATGAACACCTAGGAAAAAACCGAGGGCTTCACTCCAGAACCAGCCCTGCTCATTGGGAATGAGGGGAACGTATTGGTTGTAATCTAACTTAAAGCCGGCAAATTCCAGGGTTTCCGGTGAAAAATAGAAATATTCAGGGGTATGGAACCGTTGGGCGTAGAGATCACGCTTAGTGGTGCGATCCACCTTGGCCGTGGAGTCGGAAAGTAACTCGATGATGAGATCGGGATAACGACCATCCTCCTCCCACACGACCCAGGAATTACGAGGTTCCCGCGTCGTATTTTTGACTAGAAAAAAATCAGGGCCCCGAAAGTCACGGTGCTTGAGTTGCTGACGGCTAAAGTAAATGCTGAGATTAGCCCCAATGAAAAAGTCATCCCGCTCCCGCCAGGCCCATTCCAAGCTAGTTACCAACAGGAGAAGTTGCATATAGTGCAAGGAACTTTCCATTTCTGGCTCATCGCTCAACAATTTACGGGCATCGGGCATCTGCAATTCTAGTTCCTGGGCTGTGATTGCTGCCATAGCTCCATCCTCCTGATGCTTTGGGTGATTAACGAGTCTCCTACTCTACAGGGTCTATTCCCAGAGCTTTGAGTTGCGTGGCTAGACGTTCCGCCCGGGCTTTTTCCTGATTCGCTCGAGCTTTTTCCTTCTCAGCCCGGGTCTTTTCCTGTTCAGAGCGTTGTCTCTCTTGAGTAAGTTCCTTTCTGAGGTCTAGTGGTGATAAAAACAGATTATTTTGACCATCATAGATATTCAAGGTTGAGGGCGTTAGTTCAAACCGAATCCCCAAGCGAGGGCTGACCCAGCTTTCTATGTTTTCTATGGGGGCTAATTCTCCATCAACTCTGATCAAACCCGTTAGTTCATTATTATCTGGATCATAAATATAATATTCTTCTACACCGTAGTGATTATAAAACAGTAGCTTACGGCTCATTTCCTTAGTCGTATTCCCTGGCGACAATATTTCAAATACCACCTGCGGAGCTACGTTTTCTTCCTGCCATTGTCGGTATGATCCTCTGTCTCCCTTCGGACGACTAAACGCGACGAGAACATCTGGCGCAACTCGAATATCGGGACGACCTTCCACCGGATACCACAACAGATCCCCCGCTACAAAAACAGTCTCATTATCTGCAAATAGGGCATCTAGATTTTCTTTAATTAAAACAATCCAGCGAAATTGCTTAGTATTATCTGCCATGGGTTGACCATCGCTATCCGGATAGATAATCGTTTTATCTAGTGCTACTGTCATACCCCTGAGCCTCGACTTTGCATAGTGCTCCTAATCAGTGTAACCAAATATTTCTGTTATCGGCGCTATTCTTTTTTCCCTGTCCGACCACTCCTCAACCCTTAGCAACGACTGGATTTTCGGCTCATACGATAGCTAAATTCGCTGACAGAGGGATTGGGCTTATTGGGGTCGATGGTGTGGGTGGAGCGTTGCCAATGCTGTTCTTGGGCCGGGGTACTAGTGATGGTTCCATCCTCAGCCTTCGTTAACAGTAACCAAATCTTGCCATCAACGGCGCAAAAAAATTCTTCTAGCCAGGCGCTACGGATAAGTTGAACAGAACTTTGCTGGGCCAGAAAATTGGCGTTTTTGCGGCTGAGCTGGAATTGCTCTTGGATTTCCTGAACTCCTTCACAGTAGAGGTAATGCTTAGTAGACCCATTGCGCCAAAGCCGGCGAGAACAACGGGGACAGTAGAATTTGTGGACTTGATGGTATCGACTGCGTTTACCTGGCATGAATTTAAGATGGGGGGAGAATTGAAATAAGAACTAACCACTAGTTGTCAAACAGGTTCTCATGTTCTAACAAAAACTAGGGACTAGGATTCTCGGCCCTAAAACCTTGGAGTGCACTCAATGGTGTCTTCTCTTCTGGTTTGCGGCAATCTTTAGGATAAATGCCGGTAGTCGTTGGTATTGATTTTCTAGATTGCATCCGAGAATAACCGAGGTTGCCCTAAAAAGACAAGGGCCCATTTCTTAATCTTGTTAGCCTATGGATAATCACTGAGACAAAAGGTACTACTTTGCGATTCATATCCCAAAAACCCCGTACATTACTTGATTTTTCTCCTTCTTAAGATTGGCCTTACAAAAATTGCTTATATGAGACTATATCTTTACAGTTTTATCTGCAAGTACCTAGAATGGCAAGAAGTATATTTGATCAACCCAAAGAGAAGCTTCTAGGGTCAGAGCGGACGGAACAGACGGCCGACAACTTGTAAATGTTTATGATATATTGGGTGCAAAAATTCCAGCACCCGCATGAATCCTGAACATTTTGTCCGAACTAGTGCTAGTAACGAATCCCTCAAGGGGAGCACTAGCGCCTATGCTCTCCCTGGTATGGCAGACACGCCGGAGGAAGAAGGAATAGCCTTGAGGCATTGGCTGGGGATCCTCTCCCGGCGCTGGTTGGTGTTGTTAGTGGTGGCGGCCGCTGTTAGTGGCTTTCAACTATTCCACTTGCTCAATCGCCCCCCGCTTTACCGTGCTGATTTTGAGCTGTTAGTACAGCCTCCGGAAAAAGACCCTGCCAGTTCTCTAGAAGGACTTGGTGGGGCCTTGGTAAATCCTATTAGTACTAGTGAGGAATATTACGATACCCAAGTTACCATTCTCAAAAGTAATAAATTACTCAAGCCGGTTCTAGAAGCCATCTATCAGAAATATCCTGAATTAAATACCCAAAATTTTAGTTATAGCCAGTTTTTAGAAGCATTATCCATTACCCGATCCAATAAAGGTCAAGTTTTAGAAATTGGCTTTACTGCTTCAGATCCTCAGATGGTGAAGTATGTCTTGGATCAGTTATCCCAAGCCTATTTAGATTATACCCAAAACGAGAAGTTGCTTAGTGCTAAACAGCGATTGGGCTTTGTGGATCAGCAGATTCCTCTGCAAGAAGCCAAGGTAGTTAATTTGCAAAATGAATTATTAAATCTCCAACGAAAATATAATTTTTATAGCCCTGAAAAGCAAGGAGAATTTTATAATGAAGCCTTAAATTCAACGCTACAAAAGCGACTTGAAACAAAAGTTCAAATTGAGCAACTGCAAAAAACAATTGCTACTCTCCGTCAGCAATTACCGGTGGCAGAAAATCAAGCGATGGCGTTAGAAAATCTATCCCAATCCCCCGAATATATGAAGCTGGTGGCTCGTTTGAATGAAATTAATCTGGAATTGGCCAAGCAATCGACTCGTTTAACCGACGAGAATATCGTGATTCAGCAACTGAAGGAAGAACGGGCCAAAATCTTGCCTCTGATTAACCAACAGGCCGCTTCTCTGACTAATCAGGTGAAGGGCCAAAACCCCCTGGGGACTGCTCCCAATAGCCTCCGCACCACGACTCTGGCTAAGTTACAAGAAGCTAATTTACAGCTCAAAACCCTGGAAATTCAACAACAGGCCTTGGCGGAAAGTGAGAAAACGGCCCGGCAGGACTTGCAGAACTTTAACTCTGTGGTGGGCCGCTACTTCAATATCCAACGGGAGCTCCAGCTAGCCACAGAAAGCCTCAACCGTTTGCTAGCGGCCGCCCAAGATTTAGAAATTGAAAGTTCTAAACGCTTTAATCCTTGGCGTTTGGTTTCCGAGCCTGTAGCACCAACGGTTCCGCTCCGAAATTTGCCTCGAGATCTGGCCCTGGCCCTGCTGATGGGACTGATTGCAGGTATCGGGGCCGCCCTCTTAGTCGAAAACCTAGACCGAACCTATCATGACCCCGAAAGAATGGCCCAGGAAATGCGTCTCTCGATCTTGGGACGGATTCCCTTCGAGGCAACCTTGGCGGCGGTGGTTCAAAATCAAAAGGGAGACATCAGCCGGGGTTTTTTAGAAGCTTTTGCTATTCTTTTCTCCAATCTTTTCTTCCTGCGCCAGAAGCAGACCTGCCATTCCTTTGTGATTTCTTCGGCCACTTCGGGGGATGGAAAATCCACCACGGCTTTCTTCTTGGCCCAGGCAGCAGCCAAACTGGGCCAGCGGGTACTGTTAATCGATGGCGATCGTTACTTTCCCCAGGGAAAAAATTGGCAGGCCCTGGCGAATGCCCTTAAAGCCAAGGATTTACCAGACAAGATCCAGGACATTTCTGCTTTGCCTGAATCCGAAAACGACGAGTTTACCTGGCTGATGCATAATCTGGCTTATTTTAAAACGAAGGATAATGCCATGGAGCCGGAGCAACTCATGGCTTCCGATAGTTTACTCACGCGTCTCCAGGCCTGGCAGAGTCAGTTTGATATCATTTTGATCGATGCGCCACCAATTCTGGGACTGAGCGATGCGAAATTGATTGCTCGACATACGGACGGTATTTTGTTGGTGGCTCGGCTCGATAAAACTACTAAGGATGATATTCGCATGGCCCTGCAGGAGTTGGATTTTGCGGATTTGACGGTATTGGGCTTTGTGGCCAATGGCATCAAGCGTTATTCCGGTTATTACTATTACCACTACTACAACCGTTACTACAGTGCGCCGCGCTTGGAGTCTCAAACGACGCCGCTGTTGTCGCGGTGACCTAGGAAAGGATGGGTTTCTTCCCGGTCTACCTAACTAATCTTTTTTCGTGCTATGGTCACCTCTCCAATTATGAATTCTCTACAGCGTTTTTCCTTACCTCTGCTGGGACTCGGGCTGAGTAGTAGCTTGGGTTTTCTCAGCTTAATGGCAATGCCAAGCATGGCTCAAGATTCCATTTCAACGTCTCCTGTATCCCCTACTGGAACAGCTCAGGCCCTGCCGCCAGAATCAGAATATATTCTGGGGCCTGGGGATCGTCTGAGTCTTAGCATCTATCAAGTCGCAGACGTGAATGGAGAATTTCAGGTATTGGTTGACGGCTCCCTGGGATTACCGCTGATTGGGGCCCTAAAGGTAGAAGGGATGACTCTGCCACAGTTGACGGCTCTCCTGCGACAACGTTACCAAAAATATATTAAGCGACCCGAAATTACCCTGGTGCTCCGCCAGCCCCGCCCCCTTAATATCACCGTTGCTGGTGAAGTCAATGCACCAGGGGCCTACAAACTGCCCTTAGAACAGGGGCAAAAGTTTCCGACTGTCACCGACTTGATTCAACAGGCTAAGGGCCTGACACCGGTGGCAGATATTAGTCAAGTCGAGCTTCGACGCAATACCGGTAATGGTGAATCTCGCTTTCGGGTCAACCTACTGGCCCTACTCCAAGCTGGGGATGCCCGTCAAAATGTTACTCTACGGGACGGGGATGTTCTGGTTATTCCCAGCAAAGCCAATAATGACCCCCAAGTGGTTCGTCAATTAGTAGACGCCAACTTTGGCATTCGCTTTGATTCCGAAATTAATGTGGCCATCGTCGGACAGGTCTTTCGACCGGGGGCTTATAAACTGGCCCCAACGACCCGTGCCTCTAATCTGTCCGAAGTAGGAGGCGGGGCCACAGGCTCGGCCAGTGCGAACAATCAGGACTTGGGCACTCGCCAACCGGTTCGCCTTACCCAGGCCCTGCAAGAGGCGGGCGGGGTAAAACCCGATGCGGATATTCGAGATATCCAGATCCGTCGTCAAAATCGCAATGGCCAGGAGCAATTGATTACGATTAATCTCTGGGACTTGTTGGAGCAGGGCAACCTGGAAAAAGATGTCATTCTCCAGAGTGGGGATACCATCTCCGTTCCCCAGGCCAAGGAATTAACGACTGCCCAATTTGATGCTATGGCCACGGCTAATTTTTCCCCTAAAACCATTCGAGTCAACGTGATTGGAGAAGTTAAACGACCAGGCATTATAGAATTACCGCCCAACAGCACCTTGAACCAAGGCCTTTTAGCCGGGGGCGGTTTTGACCCCCGTCGGGCCGACCAAAGCAATGTGAATTTGATTCGCTTGAACCCTGATGGTACGGTGACCAAGCTGGCCATCAAGCCTGATTTTGGCGAAAATATTAATCCCCAGAATAACCCTACCCTCCGCAATAATGATGTCATCTTAGTGAATACTAGTGCTTTGGCTTCTACGACTGATACTCTGGGGACGGTGTTTAGTCCCTTGGGCGCTATTTTTGGCGGCGGATTGTTTGGAATCTTGAATCTATTTGATTAGGGCCAGCGCTAGCTTATGTTTGAGATAAACGATGGAGGTTGGCCAGCATTGTTTTCGCGCGTTTTTGATTAGCCAGGGCCTGGCGCTGACTGGCTTTTTGTTTGGCCTGGGTGATAATTGCCTTTTTGGCCGAACGGTCTTGTTCATAATGCTCAAACAAGGCCTCAATCAGTACCTCACGGCTTAGATTTTCCTTGGCACAGAGTTTGCTTAACCGCTCTAGTAGCTTAGCTTCTAGACGGAGGGTGGTTTGCTTCGTGGTAAAGCCAGGAGGGGCATAGTCCGCCAATAGCACGGCCATGAGCTGTTCTCGATCAAAGTTCGTCTGGCTGGCGAGTTGAGTGATCTGCTCCTGCAACAGGTTTATCGGGGGATGACTCTCCGTTGTGTCGTTGCCTTTTTTGACCCGTTGTTTTTTGGGACGCTTGGAGTCAGCCGGTGTGGGTTGAATCGTTGCTTCCTCAGATGAAGGGCCTAGAGAAGCGGCTTTGGTGCGGCGTCGCTTGGGCAACACTGGGGGAGTGGCCGGCTCGGTTGCTGGGTCTGGGCTGGCCTCCGTCGGAATCAAACCAGAAGACATGATAGTATTAATTTGTTTTCTTTAGTAAAAGATTTCTTGATTTTAAAAAAATTGGTTTCTAGAATTCTAGATATCTAGAAATAATGATAACAAAAACTCGATTATTCTCGATACTTAGATTAATTGAGATAAGATTTCTGTGACTTCTGCTTGGTGGTGATGGCGGTTGTCGTCGTAGATCATCAACGTATTAAGATTGCTGTGACGACTGAGCTTCTGCACCTTGCGGGTATCGCCCTGGGTGGCTTCGAGGGCGGCGGTAATGGCGCTGTGGCGAATACGGTGGGGACTCAAGGTCTTGCTCAGACCAGCAGTTTCAGCGGCACTGCGGACAATGGTATAGATAGCGTTCCCGCTCAAGCGATGGCCAAAGGTAGCTCGGTCTAGGGTACAAAATAAGGGCTTGCTTTTAGCCCGTCGGCCCATGGCCTGGAGCCATTGATCAATGAGTAGGATGGCTTTGTCGCTCAGGCGAACGGCCTCTTTGGTCAGTTTTCCCTTGCCCTTAATCCAGAGTTGGGCCGCCTCTGAGTCGTAATCTTCAATATTTAACGTACAAACTTCGGCCCGCCGCAGGGCGTTATCCCAGAGGAGGCGCAAAATGGCTAAATCCCGTTTGCCTTTGAGGGATTCCCCATCAATGTGAGCTGTTATTTGTCGGAAGCTTTCGGGCTGAATGCCTGTGGTGTCCCGATAGGTATGGACTCGCAGGCCTTCTACCTCTTCTAGGGTATAGTCGCATTTTCCGACTCGGCGGGCATAGTTGACCAAGCTCTTGATCGCCGCGAGGCGGACATTGATCGTGGCAGGGGACAGGCCTTTTTCCACTAAGGTTGCCCGATACCTGAGCACCAGGCGCAGGGCCTCAAAGCGATTCAGTTGCAAAAATTGGCCCACGATTTCCGGGGTGGGGTCTTGCTGAGTTAGGGCCTGGAAAAAATCCCGCAGACTTTTGGCGTAGGTACGCCGGGTATTGGGAGAGCGTTTGTCCTGGAGAAGTTCTGCCAGCAGATCGGGTTCTACCAGGGCAAAAGGGGTTAGGGGGAAATCGGTGGACATAAACCTTGGTCGGGAGGATTCCTGTTATTGTCTCTCCTTCCTATGACTACCATCGCTGGAAAGTAGCTCTTGCCCTCGAAATTAATAGATTTTGTGTACAAGTAAAGAAGAAAGCCACCAGTAGGGAAGAAATACAACTCGTCGTCGATGACAATACCGACAGCGTACTTGGTGGCAGAGTAGTAGGAACAGGACTAATCGGATGAAAAAGGCTTGATCATAGGCGTAAATAAAATTCGTTCTGTTACAGAGGCATTTCATTGAATTACTATTTGATTATTGGTTAATAAAAATAACGTTTTGTGTCTAATTCTATAGCATGTCTCTCCCTGTCAAAAAATGCAATGTAATGCCGAAGACGGGATAGTGGATCTAAGACTGTGGAAAGATTTATTATCACATTCTTAAGTTTGCTTTGCCAGCGGAAAAGCTTGTAGAACAAGACTTTGACAGAACGATCGCCAGTAAGAGTTAGTCATACCAATTCTTCACGTTGAAGCTACAGATGTTTACCCCTCCGCCTCCGTCACCTCCCCTTACCAAGGGGAGGACGGGTGGGGTCATTTGTGTAGTTAGGTTTCAGAGATTTGGTATCACTCATTTTCTAGAACATAACCCTCTCAAGTCTTCAGAACGGTATTCAGGGCGATTCTCGTGGGTGTCAAATGTTCTACAATTAGCGAATCAAGACGAACGTCTTAGGCCCAGCCCAAAGGGGTCAAAACTTAGCCAGAAAAAACAGAAGGCCCCTGGTATGATTGAAAACTTATCCCGTCCCCAAAACCCCTTAGACTGGCTTGACGCGGGTGTTAGTTAGCCGGCCTAATGCCACCCGATAATAGGGATACTTCATGCTCAGATGATTTAGGAGAGAACGAGATGCTAGCGGCATACCATCGCCACTGTGAAGAGCGGGCCCAATTGGGCATTCCCCCCCTGCCCCTGACGGCGGCCCAAACCACGGAACTCTGTGAACTATTGCAGAATCCTCCCCAAGGCCTCGATGATGAACTCCTCGCCCTCCTGCGAGACCGCGTTCCCCCTGGCGTTGATGAAGCGGCCTACGTCAAGGCGGGTTTCCTGACGGCCCTGGCCAAAGGAGACTTGACCTCCCCCCTGATTACGCCTTCAGAGGCGGTAGTTCTGTTAGGGACAATGATTGGGGGCTATAATGTTCAATCCTTGGTGGCCCTGCTCCAGTCGGCGGATGATACGATTGCGGCCACGGCCGCGGCGGCCTTAACCAAAACCCTCCTTGTTTTTGATGCGTTTAACGAAGTTTTAGAATTATCCCAGCACAACGCCTATGCCAAACAAGTGATTGAGAGTTGGGCCAATGGGGAATGGTTCTTACAAAAACCAGCAGTGCCTGAGAAAATTACCGTTACTGTCTTTAAGGTTCCCGGTGAAACCAACACCGATGATCTCTCGCCGGCCCCCCATGCCACGACCCGGCCCGATATTCCCCTCCATGCCCTGGCTATGCTGGAGACCAAAATGCCCGAGGGCCTGGCCATCATCGCCGAATTAAAACAGAAGGTCCATCCGGTAGCCTACGTCGGCGATGTCGTGGGAACGGGGTCTTCCCGTAAGTCCGCGATTAATTCCGTGCTATGGCACATTGGCACCGATATCCCCTTTGTCCCCAATAAACGTGCCGGGGGCTACATTCTGGGGGGTAAAATTGCGCCGATTTTCTTTAACACCGCGGAGGATTCTGGGGCCTTACCCATCGAGTGCGATGTCAGCCAGTTCCAGAACGGTGATGTGATTACCATTTATCCCTACGAGGGCAAGATTACCAACGAAGCCGGGGAAATCCTGACTACCTTTAGCCTCAAACCCGATACGATTTTAGATGAAGTCCGGGCCGGGGGCCGTATTCCCCTCCTGATTGGCCGCAGTTTAACGGATAAAACCCGTCAGGCTCTGGGCCTTGAACCCACGACTCTCTTTGTTCGTCCCCAGGCCCCCATTGATACCGGGCACGGCTATACCCTGGCCCAGAAAATGGTCGGCAAGGCCTGCGGCTTACCGGGAGTACGACCGGGGACGTCCTGTGAGCCGGTGATGACCACCGTCGGTTCCCAAGATACCACTGGCCCCATGACCCGAGATGAACTGAAGGAACTAGCCTGCTTGGGCTTTAGTGCAGATTTAGTCTTGCAAACTTTCTGCCATACAGCGGCCTATCCCAAACCCGTCGATATCAAGACTCACCACGAACTACCCGACTTCTTTGCGACCCGTGGTGGGGTGGCCCTGCGGCCTGGCGATGGCATTATTCATTCCTGGCTCAATCGGATGCTCCTTCCCGATACTGTGGGCACGGGCGGCGATTCCCATACCCGTTTTCCCCTGGGCATTTCCTTCCCGGCGGGCTCTGGTCTAGTGGCCTTTGCAGCAGCCTTGGGCGTGACGCCTCTGGATATGCCGGAGTCCGTTCTCGTGAAATTTACCGGCGATCTGCAACCCGGTGTTACCCTGCGGGATATTGTCAATGCCATTCCTTGGGTCGCTATGCAACAGGGCAAGCTTACCGTGGCCAAGGAAAACAAAATCAATGTCTTCAATGGCCGCATTATGGAAATGGAGGGCCTACCGGATCTAAAAGTAGAACAGGCCTTTGAGCTCACCGATGCGACCGCAGAACGTTCCTGCTCCGGCTCTACCATCAAGCTCAGTGAAGAGACCGTAGCCGAGTATCTGCGCTCGAATATTGCCCTGATGAAAAACATGATCGCTCGGGGTTATCAGGATGCCCGCACTCTCCTGCGCCGCATTGCCAAGATGGAACAATGGCTGGCTAATCCAGCTTTGATGCAGGCCGATGCCGATGCCGAGTATGCCGATGTCATCGAGGTCAATTTATCGGAAATCAAAGAACCCATTGTGGCGGCCCCCAACGACCCGGATAACGTCAAGCTAATGAGCGAATGTGCTGGGGATGTTATCGACGAAGTCTTTATCGGTTCCTGCATGACCAATATTGGTCATTACCGGGCCGCCGCCAAAATTTTGGAAGGGGCCGGTACGGTCAAGGGTCGTCTCTGGATTTGTCCCCCCACTCGCATGGATGAGCATCAACTCCGAGAGGAAGGAGTCTATGGTATTTTTGCCGCCGCTGGGGCCCGCACCGAAATGCCCGGTTGTTCCCTTTGTATGGGGAACCAGGCCCGGGTAGAAGACAATGCCACCGTTTTCTCGACCTCAACGCGCAACTTCAATAACCGCATGGGTAAAGGGGCCCGTGTTTACCTGGGGTCGGCGGAATTAGCGGCTGTTTGTGCCCTTCTGGGTAAAATTCCCACACAGGCAGAATACCAGGCCATTGTGGCGGAGAAAATTACCCCCTTTGCCGGCGACCTTTATCGCTACCTCAACTTCAACGAAATTGAGGGCTTTGAGGATGAAGGCCGGGTTATTCCCCTAGACCAAATGCCCAAGATTGAAGACCTGCTCGGAATGCCAATTTCTGCCGGCAAATAGTTATACCAACCCTCCAAATTAGGGCTACAGATTTTTACCCCTCCGCCTTCGGCACCTCCCCTTATTAAGGGGAGGACGGGGGGGATTATAGCTAAAAATCTAGGAAAAGTAGAAATTAAGTCAATGCACTAGCCATCGGCCGACAAAGCTTTGGGGCATTTGGCAAGGGCCTTTAGGGAGGATGTTACAGAATTTAAAGTTATCGGTTTTTTGGGCGAAGGAAACTCAGCTCTAGGGTAAACTAGCCCTTAATCCTGAATTTATTCTGCTTTAGGAGAACACGCGGTTAAGGAGCCGATTATCAATGTCACATAGTGTAAAAATCTACGATACCTGCATCGGTTGTACTCAATGTGTCCGGGCCTGTCCCTTAGACGTTCTGGAGATGGTTCCCTGGGATGGCTGTAAAGCCGCTCAGATTGCCTCCTCTCCCCGGACAGAGGATTGTGTTGGCTGCAAACGGTGCGAAACCGCCTGCCCTACGGATTTCTTAAGCATCCGCGTTTACCTTGGCGCCGAAACAACCCGCAGCATGGGTCTTGCTTATTAAAATCCTGGTTTTCTGCTCGTAATTATTCTGGTTCTATCAAATACCTTTTAAACCATCGCAGGGGGGACTGAACTCAGTCCTCCCTGTCTCTTAATAGGCTAGGATAGATCGTTGCCGACTCTGTGATTCAAATTGATGCAAAAACGTCCTAACCTTGACCCCTCCCAGATCATGTACCGCGCTGAGGAGTTATTGAATGCGGCCTCTAATCGTTATCATATTACCGTTTTAGTGGCCCAGCGGGCCAAACGCCGCCGCTACGAAGACATGGATAGTATCGACGACCCCATGATGAAACCCACGATTCGGGCCATCATAGAAATGTCGGATGAATTGACTCAGCCTGAAATTATTAGCGATTAGGATAGGTTGTTATGGGATTATCGGATCGCTGGCGACGTTGGGGATTAGGGCTATTGGCTGGTTGTTTATTGGTACTACTAGGCCATGGTATGGTGCTCGGCCTCCGGGCCCAAGTCCCATCCTCTCCGCAGGGGAGTTTAACCGTGGAAGCCATCGCTGCTCAAATCTATACCCAGGTTCCAGCGATTCCCCTAGAAAACCAGTACCTACGGGCAGATAATGGTGCAGTTGATCCTGAGCATACCTTGCTTAGTCGTCTGATTCGTTACCATCGCGACGTGACCAAGCGACCGACTCGTTACCGCTTCGATTGGAAACTAACCCTAGCCGATTATTTGGGGATTAATGAACCCATGAAGCCCGAGACCTATCCTGGCAATTTGACGCTCAAGAGTAACCCCTTCGAAAAAGACATCCAGGCCATCCGTTCTCTCAACCGTAAACAGCGGGAAGCCCTTGTTGATCTGCTGGTTCAAGCCTTTAAACCCGTTGTCGATCCTGCCCAGAAGGCCCCAGTCGTACCTCAGCCCTCAGCGACCCCCGCTCCAACTCCCACCGTTGTTGACCCGACTAAACCCGTACTTTCCAAGCCTGGTGATGCCCAGTTGCTCCTACCCTAGCGATGTTCCAGCGTTTGATTCAGGAAGGAGAGGGATGGCGTTTAGGGTTTGACCCGAGGGCCTCTCTCTACGTTGGCCTGGTGGCCGGTTCGGATTGGGCTATGGAGTTAACTGGGCCAGAATTCACTGACCTGCTCCGACTAGTACGGCAATTAGAGGATACCATGCAGTCTATGGCAGCAGAATTAATGGAGGAAGAACGTCTCAGTTGTGAGGCGGATAGTGACCTCCTCTGGCTAGAAGCAGAGGGCTTTCCTCATTGTTACCGTCTCCGCCTCATTTTGAATCAGGGCCGACGCTGTGAAGGGGCCTGGCCAGAAACCGTTGTCCCAGAGGTTATCGAAGCGCTCCAATATTTTGCAGAACTGCTGCTAACAGGCTCGTAAATAGTGGAGAGCCATCGGTGTAGGTGAGTTGGGAATCAGCGGCCCGTTCCGGATGGGGCATCATCCCCAGGACATTTCCTTGCTCATTCACGATGCCCGCAATGGCCTGGAGGGAACCATTGGGATTGGCCTCAGCGGTGACTTGTCCAGCGGCATTGGTGTAGCGAAAAACAATTTGGCCCTGGTCTTCGAGGGATTTTAAGGTGTCTTCATCAGCATAGTAACGGCCCTCTCCATGGGCAATGGGCAGGGTAATCACCTGGCCCGCCGTGTATTGTTTTGTCCAGGCCAGGGCCGCATTTTCTACTCGTAGGGGCACCTGGTCACAGATAAAGTGGAGGTCACGGTTCCGAATCAGAGCACCGGGCAGGAGGCCAACTTCAGTCAGAATTTGAAAACCATTACAGATACCCAGGATGTATTTGCCCCGGCGGGCGTGCGCCACAATAGCCGACATCACTGGAGAAAAGCGAGCAATGGCCCCACAGCGGAGATAATCCCCATAGCTAAAACCACCGGGAATGACGACTACATCAATGTCGCTCAGATCCGTTTCCTGGTGCCACAGGTAGCGAGTGGGTTGCTGGAGCAGGCCTTGGGTGACAAGGGCCACATCTCGGTCACAGTTAGACCCCGGGAAGACGACAATACCGAATTTCACCATGACTAGGACTTAAAACCTATGTGTAATGTTTGCTGCTGTCTCCTCTGTATTCCTAGGAGATTGCTCAAGGCTGACCTGGGCACGAGGGACAAGGAACTCTACCTCCCCCTACTTAGAGAGGCGCTACCTCAAACCGATAATTTTCGATCACAGTGTTGGCCAGCAATTGGTCACACATTTGATCCAGTTGTTGTTCGGCGGTTGCGAGGTCAGGGGCCTGAAGCGTTAATTCAATATATTTACCAATTCTGACTTGCTCTATACCGCTATAACCCAGGTGATTGAGGCCCGTTTGGACGGCAGTACCAGCAGGATCCAGAACGGAGGGACGGAGGGTGACATAGATACGACACTGATATTTTTGATTCATCGCAAAGGAGGCCAGGGACGCTATAGTCCATCCTCTCCCAGAAGGTAGCAAACCGCAAGGAATCCTGCACTACCAGACTTCGATGGGAATTTGGGGGCGAACTTTGACGCGGATCAAGACCCCGGTTAGATTATCGTGACCATTGTATTCATTGGCAAATTCCATCAACTTGCGCAGGCCGCGTTCTAGATCCTGGCTCGAGCTCAGCAGGGGAAGAAGATAGGTCTCCCAATAACTTTCTAGGAGATCATTGTCAGAAATGCCATCGGAGCAGAGTAAGAGCAGGCTATCTTCCTCCAATTCCAGTAGTCGAATATCGGGTTGAACAAAGGCATTATCGTGGGGCCCCAGGGCCTGAGTAAGTTGATAGGCATCGGGTCGGGAGTAGGCGATCACGGGGTCGAGGCCATTCTGAATGGCTTGCTGGCCCACTTCATGGTCAATGGTTAACTGTTCCAGGCCACTTTTACGGGTCACGCGATAGATACGGCTATCCCCAACATGGGCAATAGCAACGGTATTGTCTTGGATCAGGGCCATGACCATGGTCGTTCCCATCCGACCACTGCCAGAGCTGGCATTAGCCTGATTAATGGTGTAGATGGCCTGATTAGCTAGGGCAATGGCCTCACTAATTTGAGTTGTACTGGGAAATTGGTCTTGCCAATGGTGGCGGAAGAATTCCTGGAGGGTTTTTACCGCCAACTCACTGGCCACTTCTCCGGCCGCATGGCCCCCCATGCCATCACAAACAATATACACTCCCCTAGCCTTGACGGTCTTGCCATGGTTGTTGCGACACACGTCGAGCTGAGTACTGACCCCAAAATAGTCTTCATTATGGGCACGCTTCGTTCCCCGATCGGTATAGCCCGCTTCACTAAGACTCATGAGTTGCATCGGTAATACCGCCGTTGGCAGGTCATCCACCTCTTCGTCTAGGTTGAGATTGGTATCGGGAATAGTGCTAGGAGACTCATTGAAACTGCTTTCTTCTTCCTGGATAGCCTCGAAATCAGCAAAAATATCAGGAGGATTCGCTGACGTCGGCTCGTCATCCGGCTCGGGTTCTAGGTGGTTGACCAAGACCTCAATGGCCGCTAAGGCCCCGTCAACATTGTTATCCTCAGCTTCAATCAATTGCTCCAGAATGGCCAAAAAACTAGGGGGCAAAACCTGGGGCGGTTGAGTAAATTGTGTCTTCAATTGCTGGGCGAAATCTCCTAGGGTCGGGGGAGGAGTGGGATCGGCATAGAGGCGGATCAAGGCTAAATTTTGGTCTTCATCAATGCGGATATTCTCAGACGTCAATAGGCTTTGAGCAAAACCCAGCGGGGCCAAAGCCTTCCACAGGAGAAGACCTTGGTTAATCCAAAAAACCAGTTGCAGAATGGGTAACCCTTCGTGTTGGAGGCATTCCTCCAACAAGGGCCAACGGTGACGGTCTAGCAGGAGGACAAACTCAGAATTCCCTTCACTCCAAGCATCGTAGACCTCCGGCAACTTCGGCCCTAACTCCCGGAGCTTAAAGTAGGGAAGGGCCGAGACGGGAAGACCGAGATTTTGCCAGAGGGGATCGGCCAAAACCTCCTCTGTGGTCAAATTGGGAATGCGCTCTAGGAGGCTAGCGGCCTGGGAAAGCAAAATTTTCAAAATTGAAGGCTGGAGGGGCTGACAATCCACTACTTGGCTGACAAGCTGACGATTAGCTGGATCTAGGTCTAGACAAGGGATGGTGTCGCTATTTTCGGACATCCGAAAGATGCGGTAGCGCTGGCCAATATCAATATGGCCTTCGTACAGTTCTAAACAATCGGGAGTAAATTCCCTCTCAAGGTGGGTTGTGTGAAAGAGAATAGTCAAAATTTTCCCTGTAACGGCCCCACAGTTCCCGCAGAGAGCCTCGCTTAACAGCACATTATTGCCACAGTCAGGGCAAGGGTAATGTGTTAAGGATGTACCACACTTTTGACAGAAATGATTGCGATTGGGGTTTTCGGAGTGACACTGGGGACAAATGAGCATAGGTCAGGCCAGGGACAGGGAATAAGCAAAGTAGCAGACAGCAACCACTGCTGGTTAGTCCTATTCATTGTCGGCGATACTTTCCAAAATTCCCATTAATTATTATGAACTATTTTTTGAACCAGTTTATCGCTATATTCTGGAAGGGCCACGATGGTCGATGAGCCTAAATCCCGCTTGAGAAAACAGGGCTGATATCTAGCCTTTGGGTATTTATCCGTCTGGGCCAGCTTCCCGCAGAATAGTAAGGGAAGGGGAGGCCTCCTCCCGTGGCCGTACATACGAGGTGAATAACTCAACCGATGCTAACCGAAGCACAATTAAACCAAATCCCGTCGCCCTGCTACGTCATGGAAGCCGCCAAGCTAGCCCATAACCTGAGTATTTTCGAGCGTGTCCAGAACGAAGCCCCAGTAGAGGTCATGCTGGCCCTGAAGGGATTTGCTCTGTTCCATAGTTTTCCCTTGATGCGCTCTGTGTTGGCCGGTGCCTCCGCCAGCTCCCTCTGGGAGGCCCAACTCGCGGCGGAAGAATTCGGCAAGGAAGTTCATGTCTATGCCCCAGCCTATCGGGCCCAGGATTTACCGGCCATTGTTCCCCTGGCCACCCACATTACCTTTAATTCCCTTACCCAGTACGAACGCTTTGCGCCGCTCCTCGCCCAGGGCCAAGCCAAGGCCGGCCTACGGATTAACCCCGAGTATTCCCCCGTGCAAACCGCGCTCTACAATCCCTGTGTGCCGGGTTCTCGCTTGGGAGTCCGGGCCAAACAACTGGGCGAAAAACTGCCGCCGGGGATTACGGGTTTCCTCTCTCATAATCTTTGTGAAAGCGACTCTTTTGCCCTGGAAAAAACCCTCAGCCAGATTGAACAATTATTTGGCCCATGGTTGGAGCAGATCCATTGGCTGAATCTTGGGGGAGGACACTTAATGACCCGTCAGGACTACCAAGTAGATCATGCAATCCAGGTACTTCAGGCTTTTAACCAGCGCCATCCCCACCTCCGGCTCATTCTCGAACCCGGTTCGGCCATCGTTTGGGAAACGGGATTTTTAGTCAGCACCGTGGAAGACCTGATCCCGACCCCAGATTTTACCCACGTTATGCTCGATGTTTCCTTTACGGCCCACATGCCCGATTGCCTAGAGATGCCCTACCAGCCAAGGATTAGGGGCTCCCATCTTCCTCAGACGGGCGACCTTTGTTACCGTCTAGGAGGGTCTAGTTGTTTAGCCGGAGACTTCCTGGGAGACTACGCCTTTGCCCAGCCGCTCCAGATTGGAGACCGGCTTATTTTTGAAGATATGATGCACTATACCCTGGTGAAAACCACGATGTTTAATGGTGTTCCCCACCCTGCCATTGGCCTCTGGCAAATCGACAATACCTTTAAGCTCTGGCGAGAATTTACCTACCAAGATTACCGTAGCCGCATGGGCTAAGAAAATACAAAGAAATGTAACAAAATAGGCAAGCATCTTTCCCTTCTCTGGGGTGAATGTTATCTTAATAACAGGTACAAGGAAGGCGATCAAGAAAGCCAACCCAACCCCCGAGTCTAGAGCCTGTACCTGTTCTGCTCGACTCCCACAGTATTTTATTCCCTGCATCACCCAAACACGATGGTTGTGTTTTCACCCTCTTCCCTAGGGGAATTAGGTTGATGATGAACCAAGACCATACCAGATAATTGAGTTAGTTTGTGATGCTTTGATTTTGATTCAAAGTACTGTGCTACCAGTAAACCTTGTTATTCGTGTTTGCATTCCACCTTGTTGTTTTTTGGAGCTTAATTCATTTGCCTACTGATTAGCCCGCCTCCCTAGGCGGGTTCACTGTTTTAAGGCGTTTTAGCTAGTTCCAATTCAATCATTTTTGCCTTGAGTTTTTGGGGGTCTCCCTGGGCAATCACCCGCCCCTGTTCCAACAAGAAAGCTCCATCACAGTAATCCAGCTCTTCAAGGCGGTGGGTCACCCACAGGGCCGTGAGGCCGCGATGCTTAACCAAGCGTTGTACTTGGAGGACAAGTTCCTGCTGGGTATCGGCATCCAGGAGTGCGGTCGGTTCATCCAGCAATAAAACTTCACAATGGCGAGCAATGGCCCCCGCAATGGCAATGCGTTGTTTTTGTCCGCCACTCAGGGCGTAGATAGGGCGACGCTCTAGATCCAATAAATTGACGGCATTCAATGCCTCGGCCACTCGCCCCCGGACTTGTTGGGGGGATAAGTTTTCCGCCACTAAGCCAAAGGCCACATCGGCCCCCACCGTGGGCATGACCAACTGGTGGTCGGGGTTTTGAAAGACAAAACCCACGGGCTGCTGGAGAAAGACCCGGCCCGCCGTTGGCTTTAATAAACCAGCTAATAAACGGAGAAAGGTGGATTTCCCACTACCGTTGGTGCCAAGTAACATCCAAAATTGGCCCTGGGGCACCTCCAGGGAGCATCCGTTGAGAATGGGTTGTTCTGGCGTCCAGGCAAAGGAAAGGTCTTGGGCAGTAATGGCGGCGGGCAAGGGCGGGCTATCCAAACAGGGTCAGCAATTTTTTAATCATAGGGCGATCGGGTATGATTAGCTATTGACGAGTCTTTAACCCCGACCTGAGAGTGCTCCTGTGTTAGACGAACAAGCCAAAAAAACCCTGCTCCGTAAAATTCCCCATGGACTCTTTATATGTGGGGTTAAGGATGGTGATGAGTTCAATGGCTTTACCGCCAGTTGGGTGATGCAGGCCTCCTTTGAGCCGCCCCTGGTGGTTAATTGTGTCCGCAAAGACTCTGGCTCCAACGCCATGATCCAGAATAGTGGTGTCTTTACCCTCAGCTTTCTGGAAGAAGGCCAAAAAGACATTGCCGCCCAATTTTTTAAGCCGAAGCGTCGAGTCGGCAACAAGTTTGAAGATCTGGCGGCCGATGATGCCCCGGCAACCGGCTGTCCAGTTTTGCAAGATTGCCTCGGTTACGTGGAATGTCGCGTTGTCGGGCAAGTAGAGCACGGCGACCATACCGTATTTGTGGGAGAAGTGATTGGTGCGAAAGTCCACCGGGATGGCAATCCGTTGCTGTTAGAGAGTACCGGCTGGCAGTACGGCGGTTAATGCCGGCGTCCCTAGTCTTGCCTAAAAAGTTATCTCGTCTTTTGTTCTGATTGAAGCAATGCCCTTTCTTAAAATTCAAACGGCCCTGCCCCTAGAGGCCATCGCCTCCTCCGTAGAACCCCTACTAGCCGAACTCTCCCAAAAATTGGCCCAGCACCTCGGGAAGCCGGAGGCCTACGTCATGACCAGCTTTGAACCCAGCTTCAAAATGACCTTTGCCGGCAGTTTTGCCCCGACCTGTTACCTCGAAGTGAAGAGTGTCGGCACAATGTCACCGGCCCAAACCCAGGCCATGAGTCGGGATTTTTGCACCATTGTCCAACGTCATCTGGCTATTCCCCCAGACCGCACCTACATTGAATTTAATGATGCCAAAGGATCAATGTGGGGCTATAACGGGACAACCTTCTAAGCGCTTGCACTGCTAATTTACCGATGATTTTATATGACCGCCATGTCTTCTCCCCTGCCTGATGCCGCCTCTGATTTGGCCCAGTTAAGCGATCAACTCAACCAAGGTGCCGAAAAAAGTCAACGACAGGTGATTGCACAACTGGCGGCCCTGGGGGAAGTAGGATGGCCCCTTTTGCAGGACTTTTTAAAGACCAACTACTCAGACACCCCAAAGTTAGCTATGGCCGAGGCCTATCAGGCCCTGCGTCTAGTTGAGCAAGAAGCCGTACAAGAATTCCTGAATACCCAGTTTCCCCTAGGCATTTTTCCCCTCAAGTCCGCCCGCAACATTGATTATCGTCCCTTGCAGATGGCCCTGGCCCAGCAGGAATTTGAATTGGCCGATAACCTGACCCGTGAGAAGTTGTGTGAGTTAGCCGGCGAAGGAGCCATACAACGCAAATGGCTCTATTTCACTGAAGTTGAACGGTTTCCTGGCCTAGACCTGCATACCATTAATGCCCTGTGGTGGTTGCATTCAGGCGGAAAATTTGGTTTCTCGGTACAGCGAAAGCTTTGGCTCTCCGTTGGCAAGGACTTCACTAAGCTCTGGCCTAAAATCGACTGGAAAAATGGCAATAGTTGGACAAAATACCCCGCTGGTTTTACCTGGGATCTCTCGGCACCGGCGGGCCATTTGCCCCTACTGAATCAGTTACGAGGGGTGCGGGTCGCGGCCTCTCTCTATGGCCATCCCGTCTGGTCGGAATACCAATGGTAATTTTTATCGGGATGCGCGAGCAATACTCCTCTGTGCGCGAGGGGAAGAATATCAGAGACTAACGATGCCCGACCATTGGACATTTTTGGCCCCGGTGCGGCGGTAGGAAAAGAAATGGTCGGGATTTTTGTAGGTGCAGTAGGGAGCAATAGATAATTGTTCTGGTTTGAGACCAAGGTTTGTCAGTTGCAACTGATTAATACAACGCACATCGAGGCGGTAATGGTCTGGCTTGGTATCGGGTAAAAGAGGTGGCTCAGCTAGAGTCATCAGGCCTGCCAGATAGACATCCTCTGCCAGATCTGCATCCCCAGGATCTTGGGTACTTTTCCCCACCGCCAGGGCCACCTGACGATGCACTTGATAAACTTCTCCGCTAATGGCGGGCCCCAGGGCCACTCGTAGATCGGCTAACTGACTGCCATTCGTTAAAAATCGCTGAACCGTAACGGGCAGAATCCGTTGGGCCGTTCCTCGCCAACCCGCATGAACCGCCGCCACCTGGCCGGTGGTGACATCTCCAATTAGGGCCGGGGTACAATCCGCACTGGCCACCCAAACCGCTTGACGGGCTTGGTCACTCAAGACTCCATCAGCTCCGGGTAATATGGCTTCACTGTCTCCCTGGTGCATCTCGTGGGCAATTTCTTGAGGTGTGAGTACTGTATTGCCATGGACTTGCTTGACCCGAAAAACCTTAGCCTGAGGGTCTAGGGCCATCACCAAGGTTTCCGGCGTCTGGGGTGCAAAGTGCTGGGTAAAAAAACCGTGGGGCCAGGAAGCCAGAAGCTGACAGGTGAGGTAAGGCTTTTCCTGCCAAGTCTGCCATTGCCAAAGGGAGGAATCAGTCATGGGGCCAGAAATCACAAACGTTTCACCGCCCACTCTAGCAGACTCCCTGACTTACCCTGCGTTGAGGGGCTGCAACTGCCAATGGCCCCCCTCTAGAATTTCTAGACACTGACGATGGTAGCGGGTCAGGCTCGTGCGATGGCCAACGCTGACGTAGGTAGTCCCCAACTGCTCCAGGGCCTGATAAAGACGTTCTTCGTTATGAATATCCAGGGCACTGGTGGCCTCATCCAAGATGGCGTAGCAGGGCCGACTGACTAAAACGCGGCCCAGGGCCACCCGCTGTTGTTCTCCCAAGGACAGCACATTTTCCCAGTTTTCCTCCGCCGCAAAGCCGCCAAACCGCTGGGCCAGATCTGGCAAATTGACCGTTTGCAAGACCCATTGCAGAAAATCCTCATCAGCCTGTTGTTCGGGATTGGGATAGAGGAGTTGTTCCCGCAGACTGCCACGAATCATGTAGGGCCGCTGAGGTAAAAAGAGCATTTCGTGCAAGGCCGGCCGTTCGATCAGGCCCTGGCCCGTATTCCAAAGACCCGCAATGGCCCGCAGGAGAGAACTTTTTCCCGTTCCACTGGCCCCCATGATCAGTAAATGTTGCTGGGGCCCTACGGTTAAGGACAGGTCACGGATCAGACGACGGGAGGAATTAGGTGGCTGGAGCGTCAGGTTGGTTAACTGGAGAGTCGGCGCAATCTGGGTGAGGATTACCGGCGCAACTTCTGGAGATGTCTCCGGGTCGGGTTCCGCTAGGGATTCATAAAATTCCCCTAGACGGTTAATGCTAGCAGCAAATTCCGTAATCCCCTGAATTTGGTTTGTTACTAGAGACAGGGCCGATAACACCTGGCCAAAGGCGAGACTGGCCTGAGAAATGGCCCCAAAATCCAGTTTGCCCGATAGGTATAATGGGGCCACGATGATGTAGGGAATTAAACTCGTAAAGTAGTTATAGCCCAGTTGGAAAAGACTAATTAAAGACTGCCAAATAATCAGTAAATCGAAGTTGCGAATGGCCTGGAGGAGACGGGTCAGTACCTGCTCCCGTTCTAAATTTTCCCCTTGATAAAAGGCAATGGATTCGGCATTATCCCGCACCCGGACTAGGCTATAACGAAAATTTGCTTCCAGTCGTAATTGTTCATAATTAATCCGAATCAGGCGCGTCCCAATGGCAATGGCAATGGCCGTTCCGAAGACCGCATAGCCCACCAGGCCCCAGGTCAGGGCCTTGGATAAATTAAACAAAATGGCCGTGAAAGAAAGCAGAGTCAGGATAGAATCCAGAATATCCAATAAAAAATCGAGGGTAACGCTGGTAAAGGATTTGACATCCTGGGTAATCCGTTGGTCGGGGTTATCCAATTCGGTATTAACCGCATTGGAATCAAGACGATAATAGGCTCGTTGGTGAAAGTAACGATTCAGAAAATGTTGGGTTAACCATTCCCGCCAGAGTAGACCCAGCTTTTGCCGCAGGTAGCGATAGGCCACAATAATCGGAATGGCCAGAACAATCACCAAACCATAAGTCCAAAGGAACTGCCAAAAAACATCACTTTCTTTCTGGTTCAGGGCTGTATCGATAAACCGAAAGACAAAACTGAGGATGACATTCAGGCCATTAACCACAAACAGCAGGAACAGTAACAGTCCTAATAGAAGCCATTGCAGCCAGCGTTGACGAAGTTTAGACCGCTGAGAAAAAAAGGCACTGGCGGCCAGGGCCAATAGGCCAAGAAAAATTAAGGGTAGAGGCGATTTTAAAATTTGTTCAACCTGTGTAACCAGGCCCTGGGCCCCATTGCTAAAAAAAGCAGGAAATAGAGCCTTTCCTGCCAGGGTCAGGCCAATCGTCAGGAAAAAAGTCAGGCTAATAACAGTAATTAATAAGACAACAATAAGACCCAGAAAAATACGGGTTTGCTGATTGCCAACCGGAAAAAAATAGGGCTGGGAGCTTTCAATGAAGCGCCACCACAGTTTCTGATTAAATTGAAATTTCGTTTGGGACATACTTTAGGATTTGCGAATGACCGGATTGTCTAGTGGGGGACTGGAGGCAAGCCCAGCAATGGGAATAGCGGAATTCGATCTACTTTATCCTAAGGGTTATACGCCAATCATCATTAAAACCCATGTCTGACAAGTATTAAAGAACATCCTTACGTTTTTGTAGCCAAAAGGCGATCACCGAATACAGCAAAGCATGGAGCATCAGCAGTTGCCAGTTTAGGCTGAGGTTATGCCAACTGGGGTCATAGACCGCTGTGATCTTAAAGGGCGGGGCGATCTCGCGACCGTCGGGGAGTTGGATGGGGGCGGGAACCAGTCGGTTAATATCCACCAAAGCCCCGTAGGCCCCCACTGACCAGCGACTAATGGTCAACCAGGACAAATATTTACTGATTAATCCCTCGGTTTTGAATAGAACCCCAGAGAAAATAATTTGAGGCAAAAGCAAGATCGGCAGGGCACTGTTGGCTTGGGTGCTATTTTTTACCAGGCTGGAGATCATTAAGCCCAGGGCCATGGCCGCAAAGAGCGTTAAGAAACTGGTAATACTGACCCCCAGTAACCAAGAAACACTCCAGGATTCTGGTGCAGAAAAGCCCCAGGCAATCGCCGCGACCATAAAGACCGTTTGCAGGAGGGCCAGTCCGGCCAGGATCACGACTTTGGAACAGAGGTAAGCAAGGAGATTGAGATTCACCAAGCGTTCCCGCAGATAAATATCGTTTTCTTTAACAATTTCCTGCAGAGAACTGGCTAGGCCAACCCAGATGGCCGCACAGGTGAAAACAAAGACTACCGTTTGGGCCAAGGGGGCCAGGGCCGGATTCTCTTCTGTTCCTAGAACAAAAGGTTCTTTTTGCCGGATGGCCAGGTCAATCAGCAGAATACTGATGGGGGCCGTTACCAAAGTAGTGCCGACGCTAACCGGGTCTCGCACCAAGAGTTGAAAATAGCGTTGGCAAAGGATCGCCGTTTGCTGAAAAAAGTTGGCTTTGACCTGTTCGGGATGAGCTTGACTAGCCTGGGAGGGGTCAATGGCGAGGCGTTCATCAATATATTTCTTCTGGTAGGGAGACTGTTGATAGCGGCTGGCGGTGGCCAGGACGGCTCCTGGATTATCCAGTTGGATATAAATATCGGCAAAATCGCCGCCGTTCAGCGCAAAAAATTGGGCGGCATCGCTAAAATCGCCAAAATAGCAGAGATTGCCTCCCTGACCCAGAAATACCAGGCGATCACAGAGATTAATGTTACTGGTGGCATGGGTGACGAGGATAATGGTGCGTCCTTGGTCGGCAAGTTTCCGCAGGAGTTGCATCATCTTTTTGTCCAAGCCGGGGTCGAGGCCAGAGGTGGGTTCATCCAGGAAGAAGAGTTTCGGGTCAACCAGCAGTTCGACGCCAATGGAGACCCGTTTGAGTTGGCCGCCACTGAGATTTTTGACCAACACCTCCCGCTGTTCCTGCATTTCAATCTGTTCTAGGGTCTGGTCAATCACCCCATCAATGTCGCTATCAGCCGGGAGACGCAGTTGGGCCGCATAGCGCAGGACTTCTTCGACCCGCAGTTCCCGATGCACAATGTCTTTTTGAGGGACGTAACCGATCTGGTTGCGGTAGATATTGAAGTTGTTGCGGAGGTCTTCACCATTGAGATAGACTACGCCCTGAGTGGTGGGTTCAATGCCTAGCAGGGTGCGCATCAAAGTGGATTTACCGGCCCCGCTCCCCCCGACAAGGGCCACTAACTGCCCCGGCTCGATAGGTAGAGAAATATGGTTAAGTAAGGTAATTTCTTCGTTTTGCTTATTCTTAACCACCCGCAGAATATTTTGGGCATCTAGGCGGATATGGTCTCCCCGGTCGGCGATCGCCAGATGATTATTTTGTAGAACCAGCGTGAAGGGGGCAATTTTGATAATGGCACCGTCGTTGAGGTGAATTTTGCCCTTAACTTTGACATCATTGACGAAAATGCCATTGGTACTATAGTCGTGCAGAAGATAGTGATTGGGTTCTAGGTAATCCAGAACAGCGTGTTTACGCGAAACGGTGGGGGCCAGCAACTGTAGATTCGCGCCGGGGTCGCGGCCAATGACCGTGGACTTTTGAGCAACGGAAACGGCATTGAGAGCGGAAACAGAACGACTGGAGCTACTGCGGGGAGAAGCTAGAAATTTAAGGGTGATCAGAATCTGAAAGTTTTGCCCAATTTTGATCAGGTCGCCATCCTGGAGGCAATAGCCTAAGTCGTGAGTGATGAGATGATTGTTGATGAATAAGCGATTACGGCTGGGCTGGCGGCGATCGCCGTCGAAGATGTGGTAGCGACCGTTAATTTCCAGTAGGGTGGCCTGGCAACGACTAATCACGCCCCAATCCGGGGGGACGAGCAGATCTGCTAGCTGGGGGTCTCGACCAAGAATATGCTGGCGTTGCGTTAGAACAAAAGGAGAGCAGGTTTGCCCTTGATTATTGAGGATTAAGATAGGTCGATCAATCTGTGGCATTGGTCACACGTTATCAAGATAGTTTCTCGCAAAATTCAGCATTTCTTCAGCCTGGGCAATAACGGCTTCCGCTTCTTCTAGGGTAATTTCAATGTTGATGCTGTAATCCGTCACAGTTCGGAGCTTCTGGGCTTCAATCAGGTAGCGGTGATACTGTTGTGGAACCTTACCTGTTTTCGATAAGTACTTGCCGAAAGCGGCAATCACACCAGAATGCTTGGAGAAGCTCAAATTTTCTCTCTCTAGTAAGGCAGTCGCAACATAAAACATGGCATAGTAAGCCCTAGAG
The DNA here is from genome assembly GCF_040436315.1 of Synechocystis sp. LKSZ1. NCBI lineage: Bacteria > Bacillati > Cyanobacteriota > Cyanophyceae > Synechococcales > Merismopediaceae > Synechocystis > Synechocystis sp. LKSZ1. The sequence continues at coordinate 1,443,860 of NZ_AP031572.1, forward strand.
ATTGCAAATTCAGGGGTTCCCAACTGGTTGATTTGTTTTGCAACTTCTAAACTTTTATTGGCTTTTTTAAGAAACTCATGGGGAACAGAGGTCATAAAGAGATTCCCTCTAGATGAACGTTGCGATAAAACGCATTATCTTCAGTGTTCCATTTTTCTAGGGTTGTAAACACACAAGATATTAGAATTTCATTTTCAATACACAGATCACTAATATAACCACTTATCTTTTTAACTTCTGAGTAATAAGAAAATTTATCTTTAAGGACAATCAAAATGTCGAAATCAGATTCTGGCCCTGCATTCCCCCTGGCGCGAGAACCAAAAAGAATAACTTTATCCAATTGTTCTTGATAGAGTCGGCTTAGATAGACTTTGAATTCTTGAAGAATTTTAAGGTCTCGGGAAGACAGTTTTAGGGAATTCATTTTTATTTAGAAGTTAGGCTGATCTCGGAAAGCGCTTTGAAGATGTTTCTGAGTCTCTAAAGTTGTTTGATTATTGCTTAAAATTGTGAAGCATTTTTATTGTTTAAGATACGCTTTTAGGGCGTTCTCTATCGCTGTTTTAATGGAAGCATCAGGGTTTCAAAGCATGATTTTTTGAACGGGATTTTCGTTTAAATTTAGGATAATTTATATGGAATATTGAAAATGACTTTGATGATTGGGCGAAAAAATTTTAAGACTCCAAAAGGTGGTGTGATTATCTATTACTTCTAGCAAAGGAAAAAATTTGATTTGAACGAGGACTGCCAACATAACGCCAATGCCAAGGCTCAAAACTGACTCCCTGGCTATTTCCTGGGGGAAAAGATAGTTCAAAACCGTAATTATGAGAATTGCGAGCTAGCCATTGATAGGCTGGAGTTGATTGAAAATCAAACTTAAGATCGGCACTAGGCTGAGTTCCATCACCAATATCTAGAGCATAACCAGTATGATGTTCACTATGGCCAGGAGGAGCACTTAAGCGAGCGGCGGCCTGTTTACTTCCTCGTCTTTGGATCTGTCTTTGAAACAGTTTTTCTTGATCCGCAATCGAACGAAATCCCGAAATAATGGTTAACTGAATACCTTGGGCTTTAGCATCACGTTGCATTTGCCAAAAAGCATTAGCGGCTTCTTGATCTAAAGACTCTGTTCGATCATAGTATTTGCCTACAGTAACTAGACGCTGACGAGGATTCTCAGCAAAAGTATGATGTCCTAAATAAGTTTTCGCTTGATTAGGCGGCAAATTATTATAGGCAACCTGAGGTTGTAGATTTTGCTGAGGAATATTGAGAGATTCAGGTGGCATTTCAGGTAATAAAGGCCTCATATTAGCTTCCGATACTTCAGGCGGCTTACCAATTGATGTCATTACCGAAGGATTCGTTTTAATGAGAGGAGAGTCTGGGGAAGATTGAGCTTTAGATTTCTCTAGAGTTTTTTTAAACTGTTCATTGAATGAGGGAGCAACTGATTTATCTACCTCAGATTTTTGATTGGTAGAAGCTAGATCCTTTGAGTTGGGAAGATACCACCAACCAAAGAGAATACCAACAATTAGAGAAGCCAAGAAAAAGTTAAAAACTTGGAAATTATCGGCTACAATCTTGGGGAATTTCATATTACCTCAGTACTAGTAACTAAAAGTTGACTAATTGACTAGCCATCCACCCTGTCGTTCCAGAATCGGGATGATAGACCCGATACCAAATATATCCCCCAGCATCAATGTCATTTCCCAAAATTTCTAAAGAATCACCTGTATATCCTTGACCAACAACACTATAATTAGTGCCAGGCCCCGAACGAATATTCTTGCTTCCTGATTGCCCGCCAATGGTTGCAGAACTACCACTACTACTATTACTAGGATTGTTAACAATAACTCTTCGGACAATAGTTTTTGGCGTTGCGGCCGCTTTCCTTTCTGCTTCCAGTCGCTTTTGCTCAGCTGCTAAGCGATTTTCCTCTGCCTTTGCTCTGAGCTTTTCAGCTTCTTCTCTGTCTTTTTTTTCTTCTTCTAATGCCTTTTGAGCTTCTTCTTTCTCTTTTTCTATCTGAGCCATTTTAAGATCAGCTTCTTTCATTTGATACATGATGAAGAAACCAGCAGATAACCCAACAATAGCAAGAATTGATGTTATAGCAACTGTGATTACACTAACACCAACAGAATTACTTTTTTTACTATTACTTTGAAATTGTTCAAAACCACTATTCCCTAAAACAACTGTAGGCGTTGGAGACGCGACCATCGGAGCTACTGCAATAGTATTGACTGTACTGAGATTATTTGAGGATACTGGAGATGAAGAGTGGAGAGCTAGAAGCATATCTTCTGCAGAAGAAAAACGACTGGCAATTTCCATTTTTATCGCCTTACTTAAAACAGACTTTAGCCGTTGATCTAAATGAGGAACGTCATATTCCCACTCTAGTTCGCCTGTAATTGGACTAGTTGAAAACTCTACGGGTAACTTGCCTGTCAAAGCATAAACCATCGTGAGCCCCAATGCGTAGAGATCTGTACTGAATACTGCACGACCGGCACTCTGTTCTGGAGCCATAAAACCCCTGGTACCCACAATTACTGAGCTAACTGTTGAGCCAGAGCCGAGAGTCACCGCCCCCATTGTTTCCTTAACAGCTCCAAAGTCAATGAGAACTGGTAGGCGATCCGTCTCTCGCAAAATAATATTTTCTGGCTTAATATCTCGATGGATGATTCCTTTCCCGTGAATGTGCTTCAAGGTATTCAGCAAAGAAGTCAGGATGGCAATCGCTTGTTCTGATCGAATAGGGCCAATTTGAGCAAGATTTTTTCCTTCAATATATTCTTGAACTAAATAGAACTGCTCATTTTCTATAAAATAGTCATACAAACGCGGAATCTGTGAACAGCCTTTACTCAATTCTTCTAGGGCTGTCGCTTCTTTTTTAAAGAGTTTTTCGATTAAGTCATAGGAAGAATGATTGCCAGAGTTAACAGGCTTTAGTTGCTTGACAACTACTGATTCATGAAATGGGCTTTTTGTATCTGTTGCCAGGAAAGTTTCCCCAAACCCACCGGATCCTAAAGCAGTGATAATTGCGTAACGATTAGCAAGTAATGTCGTCATAATTTTTAGGAATAAAGACAAGTCAATGCAATTATAGTGATTAGGCTTTTAGATCTTTATCTAGATGACTTTTTATCAATCAGCCATGTCTGCTCTCCATCATTCCAAACTAGATAAACATAGGGCTTTTCATCCTTGACAACTCTGCCATCATTCATAACATAAGAAAGATTTAACTTAAGCTTTGCTCGTTCAGAATTTTGACTAATTGGAATTATATTTCCTAGCCTCACTTCAGATACCTTATTCCACCAATCAATATATTGATCATAGGTTAAGGACTGGGAAAAGTTACTGCTCAGTCTTGCCCAGGTTGTCGAGTAGTCGCCATTATTTAGATCACTGTAATGGTTATCAATAAAATCCTCTGGGTTAGGACGAGCTACATCGGAGTTACTAGAGAGCAATGATTCGGAACTGGAGCGACCGGATGAATTGTTAGATGATGAGATATCACTATTCCGAGTTTCTACTAGCTTTCTTTCTTCTTCAAGCTTAAGTTTTTCCGCTTCTAAGCGAGCTTTTTCGGCTTCTTCTTTCTCCTTTTCTGCCTGTAACGCCTGCAAATGAGACTGATTCATCTGTTGCATTACTAACAGGCCTCCACCTAGTCCCAAAACGACTAATACCGCCGCTAGTGCAGTGGACAAAACTCCAGTATTTACCGATGATCCCGTTCTCTTTTCCGAAGTGGGATCACCCGAACGGGGAATTACCCGAGTCGGCTCTATCTCCCTTGCAGAAATCGACGGCCGACTATCGGGAATCACTCGCCGAGTTGCCATCTCACTGGGCGAAACCACCGGAACAGAGGGAAGCAAGGCATGGAGGTCTTGATACATCGCCTCTGCCGTCGGATAACGACGACTGGGTTCCATCTTGATCGCCTTTTCTAAAATGCGGGCCAACTGGGGGTCAAGATTCGGTACCTCCTCCTGCCAGTCCAGATCCCCCGTCAACTGACTCGTGCCAAACTCAATTGGTAATTTCTGGGTGAGGGCATAGATCATCGTCAGGCCGAGGGCATAGAGATCCGTACTAAAGACTGGCCGACCGGCACTCTGCTCTGGGGCCATAAAGCCCCTTGTCCCTACAATCACCGAACTAACGATGGAGCCAGAACCTAGGCTGATGGCCCCCATGGTTTCCTTAACTGCCCCGAAGTCGATCAACACCGGCAAGCCGTCATGGTTACGCAGAATAATATTTTCTGGCTTAATATCCCGGTGAATAATTCCTTGGCTATGGATATATTTTAATGTTTTGAGAAGAGAAGACAGCACCAGCTTGGCCTGCTCTGACCCCATCCGGCCGAATTGAGCCAGGTTTTTCCCCTCGATATATTCCTGTACCAGGAAAAACTCTCCATTATCCATGAAATAGCTATACAACTGGGGAATCTGCGAACAGTTGGCCCCTAATTCCTCTAGAACTGCCGCTTCCTTCTGAAACAACTTCGTCACGACATCATTAGGGCCTTGGGTTGGTTTGAGACGTTTTACAACGACCATCCGCTGGGAGGGAAGATGAGTATCCCGGGCCAGGAAAGTTTCACCAAAACCACCGGCCCCCAAAGCCGCCACCATCTCGTAGCGACTGGCAAGCAGAGAAGACATAGAATATTTTCAATAGTGGAGAACAAATAGGATTCAAATTAGGGGGCCTTGCTTGGCCTAAGAACAAACTTCGGCCCAGTCAGATAAAAAAGGTTGAGGCAGGTGATGCCCACTCAGTTGCTATTTAGTTAAGAAAATGAACAAAATAGGGTGTCTCGGCTAGCATTCTCACAATACCATAAGCAGACTACTAGTCAAGGCCTTAACAGCCTCCATTGTTTGGAAAGACTTGTTTCCTAATTCAGGGTGTTAATGCTCATGTTAGGAATTGTTAGAGTGCCTGTGATCGACTGAATTATCCCAGAGACAGAACAAGCATTCGTCTGGCCTATGATACCGATTACCTACAGTCCCGCCTATACCCTGGTTCCAACCTACGAATGTTTTAATCGCTGTGAATATTGCAATTTTCGAGTTGATCCTGGCCAAGGGGCCTGGTTAACCTTAACGGCGGCCCAGGAAATCCTCCAATCCCTCCAGGGCCAAGGAATTACGGAGATTTTAATCCTCAGCGGTGAAGTCCATCCCCAGTCCCCCGAGCGGCCGGCCTGGTTTCAGCGCATCTATGACCTCTGCCAACTGTCCCTGGATCTGGGTTTTTTTCCCCACACCAATGCGGGCCCTCTGCATCAGCAAGAAATGGCCCAGTTTAAAACCGTCAATGTCTCCCTGGGCTTAATGCTAGAGCAGGTGACACCGACGCTCTTGACTAGTGTTCATCGCCAGGCCCCGAGTAAAAAACCCGCCCGACGACGCCAGCAATTGCAATGGGCCGGAGAATTACAGATTCCCTTCACCACCGGCCTGTTGTTGGGCATTGGTGAACAGGAAAGCGATTGGTGGGATAGCCTCCAGGCCATTGCGGAACTTCATCAGCACTATGGTCATATCCAGGAAGTGATTTTGCAACCCCACAGTCCTGGCCCTCAGCAAACCTGGCAGGCTTCCCCTTTTCCCCTCGCGGCCCTACCTGACCTAGTAGCCAGGGCCAGACAGATTTTACCGGCTGATATCACGATTCAGATTCCACCTAACTTAATCACAGATCTGCCCCTGCTCCTCCAGTGCTTGCAGGCCGGGGCCCGAGACCTCGGTGGCCTGAGTCCTATGGATGAGGTGAATCCCAGCTATCCCCACCTTCCCTTAGCACAATTAACTCTGTACCTGGCCCAAGCCGGTTGGCAACTACAGCCCCGCCTGCCCCTCTATCCCCACCACGATGCTTGGCTTACCCCGAGCCTAAGGCAACGGGTTCAGGCCTGGCGACAGCGAGACGTTTCCAACGGGGGAATGCAACAATAAAGGCTGGCCCTGCTCCTAGAAAAAAACCATGACCGTTGCCGCTCCCCGTAAGTCCGATAGCGATTGGCGTTTACTGCTCAAGTTATTGCCCTACGTTCGTCGCTATCCCCGCTTACTCCTGCTTTCCATTATTCTCCTCATTCCCGTGGCCTTTGCCGGGGCCATTCAACCCTTAATCATCGGCCAGGCCGTATCCCTTCTGCGCCGTGAGGCCAGTTGGCCCTTTCTCCAAGCTTTGCCCCTGACCATGGCCCTCCAGCAGTTAGTCTGGATTCTCCTCGCCACGATTATTGTGCGTTTAATTTTTGTGGGGGCACAGGGCTTTTTAGTACAAAAAATGGGCCAGGAAATTACCGCTGATGTGCGGGAAGATCTGTTTGGCCATGTCATGGCCCTGTCGGTGAATTTCTTTCAGCGCACCCCCGTCGGTCGTTTGGTGACGCGATTAACCAATGATGTTGAGGCCCTGGGGGATGTGTTTGCCAGCGGGGCCATTGGGGTGATTAATGACCTAATTTCCATTGTGGCCATTGTGGTTACGATCTTTTGGGTGCAGTGGCAGTTGGCCACCCTTTTGTTGGTGATGCTGGTGCCGGTGACGGTGTTGATTGTTTATTTCCAGCAACAGTACCGTAAAGCCAACTACCAGGCCCGAGAGGAATTGTCGAAGCTAAATTCCATGCTCCAGGAAAATGTGACAGGAATTAATGTGGTGCAACTCTTCCGGCGGGAAGCCTATAACGCGGAGCTATTTCGCCGGGTTAATCAACGCTACCGCAAAGAAGTAGACCGGACAATTTTTCATGATTCGGCCATCTCGGCCACGCTGGAATGGATTAGCTTAGTGGCTATTGCTGGCGTCTTGGCCCTGGGAGGCTTTTTGGTACTCCGGGAAAATTTGACCTTTGGGGTCTTGGCCGCCTTTATTCTCTACGCCCAACGCTTGTTTAATCCCCTGCGCCAATTTGCCGATAAATTCACCATGTTCCAGGCCGGTTTTACCGCCATTGAACGGATCAGCGAACTCATGGGCGAACCCATTGCCATCCAAGACCGGGCCGTGACCACCCCCATTGAGGTTAATCCCAGCCAGGCCCAGGGGGAAATTTGTTTTGAGAATGTCTGGTTTGCCTACCAAGGCCAGGATTATGTCCTTAAGCATTTAAACTTCACCATCAAACCGGGGGAAAAGGTGGCCTTTGTTGGGCCGACGGGGGCCGGTAAAAGCTCGATTATTCGCCTCCTCTGTCGTCTCCATGAACCCAGTCAGGGGCGCATTCTCGTCGATGGCATTGATATTCGGGAGCTTTCCCAGGTGCAACTGCGGCGCTTTATCGGCGTGATCCTACAGGATAATTTTCTCTTTGCGGGGGACGTTAAACGCAACATTACCCTCGGGGAAGATTACAGCCTGGCGGATGTCCAAAAAGCGGCCCAGCTAACCAATGTCGCCACCCTAATTGAAGAATTACCCCAGGGCTACCATACGGAGCTACGGGAACGAGGCAGTAATCTCTCTAGTGGTCAAAAACAATTGCTGGCCTTCGCCCGCGTCGCCATTCGGGAACCCCATGTTCTAGTGATGGACGAAGCCACCGCTAACTTAGATGTCCGCACCGAGGCCCAAATCCAAGAGGCCCTGTTGCATTTGCTTCAAGACCGCACCGCTATTATCATTGCCCACCGCCTTTCTACCATTCGCCATGTGGATCGTATTTTTGCCCTGAAGCAGGGGGAAATTGTCGAAACCGGCAATCATGAACAACTCCTGGCCCAACAGGGCCTCTACGCCAGTCTCTACCAATTACAAATGTTAGGCAAAGACTAAAAATGGGAACGCTGGGCCATTAACCGCTCTTCTAGGGCCGCGATGCGATGGTAGGCCGCTGTTAGTTGGGCCGTTAGGCGATAAATTTGCAACTCCGAGGTGGCGGGTTGGGCAATATCGAGGAACCAGAAGGGAGGGGACTCCGGCTCATCAGGCAAAATATCTTTGTGTTGTAGGCTGAGGACAGTTTCATCAACTTCCCCAAGACTGGCACCACTGGCAGTATCCTGGCGAGGGCCTTCTAGATGACCAGGGGCCAGGACCTCAGAAAATTGACGGCTGAGGTGCATCACCATTTGCTGAAGTTGGTCAATTTTATGGCTCAGATCTTGGATTTGTTGTTGAAGTACATACTGTTGATTCATAAATTCACGAGGCAAAGAAAAACCGCTAGACAAACGAGGGCGGCTATTTTCCGATTCTAGAGGCCGACACCAAAAAACTGAAAAAGTCAAGGATTAATTTAAGAAATCGCCCTTTCTCCCCCGACTGACCCCCACCCAGGAACACCATTCCCAGCCCGGCTTGGATACGCTAAGTTAAGACAACGGGCAAATTTCACGCCTAGACTCCCGATTGCCTACGACCACGACAACATCTCTATGCTCAATATTCAAGCGTTAACTGATCACGCTCAGCAGGCCGCCCAAACCCTGGGAATCTCTCGATACGATATCTATGGTTCCTCCGTTGATGAGGCCGGTGTCGAAGTCTCCTTTGGGGAACCCAAGCAAGTCCAGGCCTCCAATCGTTCCAGTGTGATCGTGAGAGTGTGGAATGACCAGGGCCAAGTCGGCGTCACTAGCACCACAGACCTGGATGCCGATGGTATTCAATTGGCCCTGCAAACAGCGGCCGAAGCCAGTGATTTTGGCGTGACGGAAAATATTCCTGAATTTAGTCCCGAGGCCCAGGCTCCCATTACCGACATGGAAATCAAGACGGTGCCGGCTTCGCCCATTAACGCCCTAACCACGGCTTTGATTGCAGCAGAACAGCAACTGATGGCGGCCCATCCAGCCATTACCGGCGTCCCCTACAATGGTTTGTCCGAAGAAACCATTGAGCATTTTTACCTCAACAGTGAAGGGGCCCTGCGCCACGAGGCCCGTTCCTATGCCTCCATCTACCTCTACAGCCGGGCCGAGCAGGAAGGCAAGAAACCCCGCAGTGCTGGGGAAATGAAGATTAGCCATAGCCTTGCCGATTTAGATATTGCCGGTTGCCTAGCCAAGGTAACGGAAAAAACCCTTAGCCACCTGGATTATCACCCCATTGCCTCGGGCAAGTATCCTGTGGTCTTTTCCCCCACAGCTTTTTTGAGCTTGATCAGTGCCTTTTCTAACCTCTGGAATGCCCAAAGCATTTTAGACAAACAAAGCTTATCGAGTCCTGAAAGTCTCGGCCAAACCATCGCCTCGCCCCTACTCTGCCTCTCGGATGATGCCCGTCATCCCGATAACCTGGGGGCCGATAGTTTTGATGGAGAAGGAACGCCGACCCGCCGGGTTAGCTTGATTCACAACGGGGTATTAGTGGGCCTGCTCCACAGTGCGGGAACCGCTAAACGCTTTCATACCCAACCCACGGGCCATGCCAATATTGGCGCTAAAGTCACCGTCGGGGCCCACTTCTATCATGTCTTTTCAGAGCAAACGCCGGCCCAGACCTATTCCCTGGCTGAGACAGAAAATGTGGTTTTCATCGACAAGCTCCAGGCCCTTCATGCCGGAGTGAATGCACTCCAGGGGTCTTTTTCCCTACCCTTTGATGGCTGGTTAGTTAACCGAGGGGAACGGGTCAGCATCGATGCCGCTACGGTGGCGGGAGATTTCCTAGACGTCTTGAAATCCATCGTTTACATCGAACCCGAGGCCGAAGTCACCCCCCGAGGGGTTTGTCCAGCAGTTTGGGTCAAGGAGTTGGCGATTACGGGAGAATAACAACGATGCCCAGATTGGTCATTCCTCAACAGCTTAAAGTCAGCCTAGAACAATTTGAATTGTTGGCCCAAGCCAATCGAGAGATTGGTATAGTTTGCCTGATCCTTTGCCAATGATTTATACCCTGCCCGACGAGTTAGTGCGCTTAATTGCCGCCGGGGAAGTCATTGATTCGTTAGTAGCAGTGGTGCGGGAACTGGTGGAAAACGCCCTTGATGCCGGGGCCACTCGTTTAACTATCCACCTCGACCCCGATCATTGGCAGGTACAGGTCATCGATAATGGCCAGGGTTTATCCAAGGAAGACCTCCAGGCCTGTGCTCATCCCCACAGCACCAGTAAACTGCAAGCCTTGACCGATTTAACCCAGGTTCAGAGTCTTGGCTTTCGGGGCGAGGCCCTACACAGTTTGGCCCAAGTGGCCCAGCTCGAAATTACCAGTCGTCTGCACCAACCAGGGGCCTTGGGATGGCAAGCCCGTTATGATCACCAGGGCCAAGTCATAAGTCTAGGGCCTACCGCCATGGCTCCGGGCACCGTCGTCACCGTCAAAGAGTTATTTGCGAATTTACCCCAGCGCCGTCAAGCTGGCCTCAGCCATCAGCCACAACTCAAGGCCCTCCAGCACTACCTGCAAACCCTGGCCCTGGTTCATCCCCACCTCACCTGGCAGGTCTGGCAGACCTCCCGACTTTTGCTCAGTTTGAGTCCCGGTACCAGTGCGCGACAAATCTTGCCCCAATTCCTCAAAAGCGTTAAACCCAGTGATCTCCAGGACAGCCAGCATTGCCTGGAACTCCCCACGGAATCAGCCCAACAGGGCCAAATTTATCTGCTCTTTGGTTTGCCCGACCGCTGTCATCGCCATCGCCCCGACTGGATTAAAGTGGCCCTCAATGGCCGTCCCATCCATTGCCCAGAGTTAGAGCAGGCTACCCTGGGGGCCTTTCACCGGACATTACCTCAACATCGTTTTCCCCTCTGTTTTCTCCATTTGCAGGTGCCACCGGCCCACGTGGATTGGAATCGCAACCCTTCTAAAACCGAGGTTTACCTGCAGGATCTCCGCTTTTGGCAGACGCAGGTTAGCCAGATCCTACAGCAGGATCTTCAACACATACTGACGGGGCCTTGGCCTCAGCAACGCCTCAATCAACTGCTCAAGGCCCAAGAGGCCCAACCCCGTTATCAGCTCAATCCTTTGGAACAATCCCTCACAACGGCCCTGGCCCCCCTAACGGTAAAAGCCGTGGCCCAGGTTCACCAGACCTATATCGTGGCGGAACATACCTCAGGTCTGTGGCTAGTGGAACAACACATTGCCCACGAGCGCATTCTCTACGAACGACTCCAGGCGGATTGGCAGGCCGTTCCTCTACCGCAACCGATGCTGCTCCAACGATTGCGGGAGGCCCAGGTGGAACAACTCCAGCATCTTGGCCTGGAAGTAGATCCCTTTGGCGAAGACATCTGGGCGATTCGGAGTATTCCTCAATTGCTCATCCAGGCTCCAGAGGCAATGGAAATCCTCTGGGAAATGAGTCTGGGGGGAGACCTGGCCACGGCCCAGGCCACCCTTGCCTGTCGAACGGCTCTTAAGAACGGCACCCCCTTAACCCTAGGGGAAATGCAATCTTTACTGGATCAGTGGTGTGCAACCCGTCATCCCCAAACCTGTCCCCACGGACGACCGATCTATCTAGCCCTGGAGGAATCGAGTCTGGCCCGCTTTTTCCGCCGCAACTGGTTGATTGACCGTACCTAGGCCAGGAGGATATGAATAGGGGAAGTATCTTTGCCAAGCCCCGAAACTTAACAAATTGCGGCGAGACTGGTCAATTGTTTCTGAGAACAGTTAACATAAATTAACAACTGCCGTTGACTAAATGTTATTTTCCCGCCGTTGGAGGCCTATCGCGTGAATAAAAATAATAAAAAATGGCGTAATGCCGGCCTTTATGCCCTACTTCTAATCGTTGTTTTAGCTTTAGCATCTGCCTTTTTAGATAGACAGCCCCAGAGCCGCGAAACCCTGACCTACAGCGACTTTGTACATCAGGTCGAAACCAATCAAATTGAGCGCATCAACCTCAGTGCTGACCGTACTCAGGCCCAGGTGCCCAACCCCAACGGCGGCCAGCCCTACCTGGTCAACTTACCCAACGACCCCGACTTGATCAATATCCTAACGAAACATAATGTAGATATTGCCGTCCAGCCCCAGAGCGATGATAGCTTCTGGTTCCGGGTCGCTAGTAGCCTTTTCCTCCCCATCCTGCTGTTGGTTGGCCTCTTCTTTCTTCTGCGGCGGGCCCAGAATGGCCCAGGTTCCCAGGCCATGAACTTCGGTAAATCCAAGGCCCGGGTACAGATGGAACCCCAAACCCAAGTCACCTTCGGTGATGTGGCCGGGATTGAACAAGCCAAATTGGAACTGACGGAAGTGGTAGACTTCCTCAAAAATGCTGATCGCTTTACTGCCATCGGGGCCAAAATTCCCAAGGGCGTTCTCCTGGTTGGCCCGCCGGGAACGGGTAAAACCCTCCTGGCTAAAGCCGTTGCTGGCGAAGCGGGTGTGCCCTTCTTCTCTATCTCCGGTTCTGAATTTGTAGAAATGTTTGTCGGGGTCGGCGCTTCCCGTGTCCGTGACCTATTTGAACAGGCCAAGGCTAGTGCGCCTTGTATCGTCTTCATTGATGAAATTGATGCCGTCGGTCGTCAGCGGGGAGCCGGTCTAGGCGGTGGCAACGATGAACGGGAACAGACGTTGAACCAACTCCTGACGGAAATGGATGGCTTTGAAGGTAACACCGGCATCATCATCATTGCCGCTACCAACCGCCCCGATGTCTTGGATGCGGCTCTCCTGCGCCCCGGTCGCTTTGACCGTCAAGTAGTGGTGGATCGCCCCGACTATGCTGGCCGCAAGGAAATCCTCAATGTCCATGCCCGGGGTAAAACCTTGGCCCAGGATGTGGATCTCGATAAAATTGCCCGCCGTACCCCTGGCTTTACTGGGGCCGACCTGTCGAACCTACTTAATGAAGCCGCGATTTTGGCCGCTCGTCGTAACCTGACGGAAATTTCCATGGATGAAGTCAACGATGCCATTGACCGCGTCCTGGCCGGGCCAGAGAAAAAAAATCGCGTCATGAGCGAAAAGCGGAAAACCCTGGTGGCCTACCACGAAGCAGGTCATGCCTTGGTCGGTGCCCTAATGCCCGACTATGATCCAGTACAAAAAATTAGCATTATTCCTCGGGGCCGGGCCGGGGGCCTCACCTGGTTTACCCCCAGTGAAGACCGCATGGAATCCGGCCTCTATTCCCGCTCCTACCTGCAAAACCAGATGGCCGTTGCCCTAGGGGGTCGCGTTGCCGAAGAAATTATCTTTGGAGAAGAGGAAGTGACTACCGGGGCCTCCAATGACCTGCAACAGGTGGCCCGCGTTGCCCGTCAGATGATTACCCGCTTTGGTATGAGTGAACGCCTTGGCCCTGTGGCCCTGGGTCGGCAGGGAGGCGGCGTCTTCCTAGGCCGGGACATTGCTTCCGACCGCGACTTTTCTGATGAAACGGCAGCTGCCATTGATGAAGAAGTCAGTCAACTGGTGGAACAAGCCTACCAACGAGCCAAATCCGTTCTCGTGAACAATCGCCAGACCCTAGACCAGATTGCAACCATGCTGGTGGAAAAGGAAACCGTTGATGCCGAAGAACTACAGGCCATTCTGAATCGCAATGACGTTCGCATGGCAGCCCTCGCCTAGCGCCATGGGATAAAACTTCAACTTCAAACTAAAGTCTGACCCCTGTTCCTGATGGAATGGGGGATTTTTTTCTCACAAACCGATAGACATGCTGAAGATTCTCGATGCGGGCCAGGACAATAACGCTACAATGGATTCTGCATGCAAGTGCTCAAAGCCTTGACTTGTCGGCAATCCTAGACCCGTGACAATATCCCAATGGTAACAACGCCTCCTGCTCCGACCCGCTCTGTTTCTAAAGTAGAAGAGATTAAAGCCAAAAGTAATTACCTCCGCGAACCCTTAGCCAGCGAATTGGGCAATGACAGTAACTTCTTCACTGACGATGCAGTCCAAATCTTAAAATTCCATGGTTCCTATCAGCAGGACAATCGGGACAATCGGGTCAAGGGCCAGGAAAAAGATTATCAATTCATGCTCCGGACGCGCAATCCTGGGGGCTTTATTCCACCGCAACTCTACCTGGCTCTGGATGATATTGCTAACCAGTACGGCAACCAAACCCTGCGGGTCACGACGCGACAAGGCCTACAGGTGCATGGCATTCTCAAGCAGAACTTAAAAACGGTAATTAGTACCATCGTCAACAATATGGGCTCGACCCTGGGGGCCTGTGGCGATATTAATCGTAATGTGATGGCGCCACCAGCTCCCTTCCGTAACCGACCAGAGTACGGTTATGCCTGGGACTACGCCAACCGCATTGCCGACTTGCTTAGTCCCCAGAGTGGCGCCTACTACGAAATTTGGCTCGATGGCGAAAAGATGATTAGTGCCGAGGAAGCGCCTGAAGTAAAAGCGGCCCGTCAGGCGGGAATACCGGGAAGCAAGGTACAGGACGCCCGAGAACCCATCTACGGCCAGCAGTTCATGCCCCGTAAGTTCAAAATTAGTGTGACGGTGCCGGGGGACAATTCCATCGACCTCCTGACCCACGATGTCAGCCTGGTGGTGATCACCAATGCCCAGGGGGAACTGGAGGGCTTTAATGTCTATGCCGGGGGCGGCCTGGGCCGGACGCATCATAAGGAAGAAACCTTTCCCCGGGCCGCTGACTCTATTGGCTACGTCGAAAAAGCCGATGTTTATGACCTGATCAAGGCCATTGTGGCTACCCAACGGGACTACGGCGACCGCTACAATCGTCGTCACGCCCGTATGAAGTATCTATTGGCGGATTGGGGCGTCGAAAAATTCCGGGCCCAGGTCGAGACCTTCCTCGGCAAACCCCTGGCCCCCTTCAAACCCCTGCCGGAATGGCGTTACCACGATTATCTGGGCTGGCATGAGCAAGGGGATGGCAAGCTTTTCTGTGGCCTATCCGTCGAAAATGGCCGCATTAAAGATGATGGCGTATTCCAACTGAAACAGGCCCTGCGCCAGATTGTTGAAACCTATCAAATTCCTCTACGGCTGACGGCCAACCACAACATCATCCTCTACGAGATTGACCCTCGCCACCAAGGGAAGATCCAGGCCATTCTGACGGAACGTGGAGTTGTCACTGACCCCAACCAAATTGATACTCTGGTGCGCTATTCCATGGCCTGTCCGGCCCTGCCCACCTGTGGTCTGGCGGTTACTGAATCCGAGCGGGCCCTGCCGGCAATTAATGCTCGCATTCGCCAAGTCCTGAAAAAAGTCGGTCTTGGCCAGGAAAGTATCGTGGTGCGGATGACGGGCTGTCCCAACGGCTGTGCCCGGCCCTACATGGCGGAGTTGGGCTTTGTCGGCATTACCCCCAATACCTACCAGATTTGGCTGGGAGGAACGCCCCACCAGACTCGTCTGGCCCAGGCCTATACGGATAAGCTGGCCATCGACCAACTGGAAAGCTTCCTCGAACCGCTGTTTGTCTACTTCAAGCAGAACCGCCAGCCCCAGGAAAGTTTTGGGGAATTTTGTGGGCGGGTCGGCTTTGCGGCCCTACGGCAATTTAGTGCGGCCTATGTTCCGGCCCCTGCGACTCGCCAACGGACGAAAAATCAGCACCGCGTTAGCGTTCCCGATGAGATGTTTGCCCAGCTAAAACAGGCCTCTCTGGAAGAAAAGCGGCCGATGAATCAGATTATTCAAGCGGCCCTCGAAGCCTATTTTCGGCAATCCTAGCGGTTTTTAAGCATCTAAACAGGGCCTGGCGAGCTAGTATTGAACGGTTATCGGCCCGACTGAATCGAGACGCAAGACAGCGGGTGGATTAAGCTAGAATCCCTATAGCATTTGCCAATCGTTATTGCTGGGTATTTGGCCCGCTCATTGACCCTTGCCTATTTTGTCAACCATCTTTTCCAACTTGTCCCGTTTGACCTTGGGGGGCCTGGTGCTATTGGCCCTCGTGGCCTGCCAACCACCCGATCCACTTGTAAAACCCTCCCCCAGCAACAGCCCCCAGTTGAAAAGCCAATTGACCCTGACCAATGCGACCCTAGAACAAAGTAACGCTAAAGGTCAGACCCTCTGGAAAATTCAGGTCAAGGATACGCAATACACCCCAGACCGCAAAAATGCTAAGCTCACGCAATTGAAGGGAGACCTCTACAGCAACGGCAAAGTCGTTCTCAAAGTCAAAGCCGACCGGGGAGAAATCCTAGAGAATGGTGCGGTTATTTTGCTCAGAGATAATATTGTGGCCGTGGATCCCCGTAACCAAGCGGTGCTCCGCAGTCAAGAAGTGGAGTGGCAACCCCAAGCCGCCCTCCTCATTGCCCGTCGTGACCTCCAGGGAGAACATCCCCAAGTCCGCTTGACCGCCCAAGAGGGCCGCTATGCGACCCAGGGCCAGCAGTTAACCCTCAAGGGCAATATTGTTGCAGTCTCTGACCAGCGTCGTTTGGAACTCAAAACCGAAGAGCTCGTTTGGGAAGTCCCCCAAAACAAATTGATTGGTGAGCGTCCCTTGAACATAGCCCGCTACGAAGGTAAAACCATTACGGATAAAATTACGGCGGCGAAGGCCGAGGTGCTACTCAAAACTAAGCAAGTTTTAGTCAAAGACAATACCGAGTTTCGTTCCCTCAAGCCCCCTCTGCAAATCGCCGTTAAAAGCCTCGTCTGGAACTATGCTGATCGCCTAGTAGAATCCCAGGAGCCAGTGCAAATTTTAGATTACCAGGCCCAGATGACCGTGACGGGCAACCGTGGCCGCGTCGATTTAGCCCAGGAAATGGCCTGGTTGACCGACGGGACAAAAGGGACTAGCGAAGAACACCAATCGCAACTCTTTGCTGACCGGTTGACCTGGAATATGCGCGCCCAAACCCTAGAAGCCGTAGGCAATGTTATTTACGAACAAAATCGGGGAACCAAGTTTAACTTAACGGGGGATAAGGCCCTGGGTTCCCTCAGCAATAATACGGTTGTGGTCACGAGCTATAATCCCGACCGCGTCGTGACGGAAATTTATCCCTCTCCTCGCTAACATTCCTATCCCTATGCCCACTGCTCCAGCCCAGCTCCAGCCCTATGTTCTTCTGGTCAATACGGATGAAGTTCTCACCTACAAGGCCAGCCAAGACCTCCAGGAAGCCGGCTACAAACCGTTATTTGTCAGTGAGGTGGCCCAGGTTTGGACAGAATTGGAACGTCTCCAACCGGCCCTGATGGTGATCGACCGGCTCCGATGCGGAGCCGAGGGCCTGTTGCTTTGCCGTGAACTCCGCCGCCAAGACTATCCCATTACCCTGTTGATGGTAGTTGACCAAGAAACCGTTGAAGAGCGGGTCGCCTGTTTAGAGGCGGGGGCCGATGACTATCTGCTGAAGCCTTACCGGGCTGAATCCTTTCTCCAGCGCATTCGTTTCTATCTCTCTCCTAGTGAAACAGCGCTGGAACAGCTACAGTTTAGTAGCCTAACCCTCGATTTGGCGTCCCGTCGATTATTTCTGTCGGGCCGTGTGGTTGAATTGACCATGAAAGAATTTGAACTTTTAAAATACCTAATGACCAATGCCAAGGAAGTGGTGACCCGTGAGCAAATCCTAGAGCATGTTTGGGGATACGACTTTCAGGGTGAATCGAATATCATCGAAGTCTATATTCGCTATCTACGCCTTAAGCTAGAGCAAAATGGCCAAAAACGCTTTATTCACACTGTGCGGGGGGTCGGCTATGTTCTGCGGGATAATTAACCCCCTTATTCTCTAGGAGGAAAACCAATGTTGACTGCTTGGTCTCGGCCCTGGCTATACCTTTTAATTGCCAGTTTTTTACTATCTAGCTGTTGGTCAGTGCTATCGGAGGACAATCCGGCCCTGAGTGGCCAGGGCCAGCAGCTACCGGTCACGGCTCAACTCCCGGTGGCGGGCCAGGTGATTGACTTGGAGGTGGCCCAGACCCCCGAGCAACAGGCCAAGGGTCTTATGTTTCGAGAACAGTTGGCCCCTAACCGAGGGATGCTCTTTGCCTTTTCGCCGCCTCGGGTAGCTCGCTTCTGGATGAAAAATACCTTGATTGACCTGGATATGATCTTTGTCTACCAGGGCCGTATCGTGATGATTCTTGACCGCGTTCCCCCCTGTCGCCAGGACCCCTGCCCCGTGTATGGCCCTTGGGCGGAAGTGGATCAGGTCATTGAACTAGCCGCTGGACAAGCAGAACACCTAGGGCTAAAGGTGGGAGATTCCCTGACCGTGCGAGCTGTTTCTTCCCCCAAACCTTAAGCTTTACTTTAGAGTTAAGCCATCATAAAACCGCTAGAGTATGTCTTAAGGTAGATTGTCTGCAATAAGATCTTGAGTTATCTTAATGGGTCTTCCCTAGAATTATTTGATTGTTCCTGGGCCTGACTCTAAAGGCAATGGTTATGATGCTTCCTTAGCAAGAACTAACCTAATCCATCAATGGTTGAGCTGAGGGGTGTGAGGAATTAATAATTCTTGAAAAATATTATCTAAAGACAGTTATTGCTCGGTTTAAGGGGCTAAACTTTGCTCATTACCCCGGCAGACTCTGAGCGTATTGTCTTTAGTTCTTTGCCAGAAAACTATCCCTTGACATTTTTAAAATTGTCCTAGATACTGCTCCAACAGTGTCTTCGCCCGTTACTATAACTGCAACTCGTTACCCAATCAATTTACAAAAACTATTTAAGATAATGACTCTCTCTTACGCCTCCAATCCCCTCTTAAAATTTTTAAAGCAAGAATTGGCCCTCTCGGATGCATCCTTGGCGGTGGCGAAACGCACGGCTCAAGATAATTACAATGCCCTCCCCATTGTCCTATGGCAGTATGGCCTAATTACCCTGGATGAACTAGACCGTATTTACGACTGGCTAGACCAGGGTTAATCTTGACCCGTCCCTAGAGGGGCGCAACTTGAATTTCGATTTCAGCAAAAACTTCGGGATGGAGCTTAATTTGAGCTTTATAAAAACCAAGCTTGCTGATTTCGGGCAAACTCACGCCCCGGCGGTCTACCTCTTGATTCGTGGCCGCTTTGATAGCATCTACCACATCTTGGGTCGTAACCGTTCCAAAAATAGACTCCCCTTCACCGGCCTGTTTCGAGACCACAAAACGACCAATGGTTTGCAGGGCCACTTTGCGGGCCTCGGCTCCAGCTTTTTCCGCGGCTAAACGGGCCTGCTCCTTGGCGCGGCGCTGTTCCACTTGGCGTAAAATTCCCGGCGTTGCCAGAACCCCAATACCTCGGGGAATGAGATAGTTGCGGGCGTAACCAGGGGCCACCTCCACCAGGTCACCGTTGTAACCTAATTTATTAACCGATTGATTTAAAACGACTTGTACGCGCTTAGGCATGGGCTTTGATTTCCAACACGAATGATTTACAGCATTGCGACGATCTACTATCATACCTAAAAGTCTCCCCAATGGGGATTTGTCAGATTTCACCTCGATCAAAACCAGGACACTCTGCAGAAGGGCTACGGGGTCAAGGCTCCCCTGGGGAAAACCAGACGCTAACCCCCCATGGGCAACCATCCCTAGGCCGAGCCCGCTGGACTGGGCTGTTCAGCTCTTTCGTAGGCCTCAACAATGCGCTGTACCAGGGGATGACGCACCACATCCGCTTGGCCGAGATAACAAAAACTAACGCCTTCCACCGCTTTGAGAATCTGCTGGGCAACCTGGAGGCCCGAGGCCTGATGACTGGGCAGATCGGTTTGGGTGATGTCCCCAGTTACAACCATTTTGGAGCCAAAGCCTAGACGAGTGAGCACCATTTTGAGTTGGGCTGGGGTCGTATTCTGGGCCTCATCCACGATCACAAAGGCATTACTGAGGGTGCGGCCCCGCATATAGGCCAGGGGGGCCACTTCAATTTTGCCCCGCTCCATCAAGTCTGGAATTTTTTCAGCATCAATAAATTCATAGAGAGCATCGTAGAGAGGCCGCAAAAAAGGATCTACTTTCTGTTGGAGATCACCGGGGAGAAAGCCCAATTTTTCCCCCGCTTCCACGGCAGGACGAGTGAGGATCAGACGTTCACAGTCATTATTGAGCAGGGCCTGAACCGCGAGTACTGCGGCCAAAAAGGTTTTTCCCGTCCCCGCAGGGCCAATACAGAAGGTAATATCGTGGGTCTGAATCGCTTTAATGTACTGCCGTTGCCGGAAGGTCTTGGCCCGAACCACTTCTCCCCGACGGGTCTTGGCTAGAATTGTTTGCTGGAGGGCCTGGTATTCTTCACCCCGGCCGGTATCCAGGGCTTGAAAGGCCGTGAGAATATCGGGGCGGGCAATGGCCTTAGCGTTTTGCCAGTAGGAGGCCAGAGAGTTCAGGACGTTTAGGGTTCGTTCAACGGCTTTCGCTTCCCCTAGAATATGGAGTTCTTGCCCACGGAGAATCAGTTTGGTGCCGGTATGCCTAGCCAGGTAGATTAAATTATCTTCTCCCACCCCCACTAGGGCCATCGCGCTTTCGGGACTCGGGAGATGCAAAATTTCTAAGGTTTCGGCCATAAACCGGAGTAAATAAAACTATGTGCCTGATTCTAGACGTTTTTGCCAATCGTGATCAATTTGCGCCGAGCGTTCTACTTCCTGTTCTAGGAGGTCTTGCTCTGTGGAATAGGCAATGTCGTCTCCGTCAATCACCTTGGTTTGCACCAGGGCCTTGGCGTAGTCTAGCTTATGGCGTAGGTCTGGCCCCGGTTGTAATAGCGGTTCGACGCGGCCCTGGCGTTCTAGATTGCGTCCCTCCAGGCGTTGGTTAAGCCACTGTAGGCTAAAGTAGCGTCCCAGGGGAATGGCCAAAAAGCCAACACCGTAGGCCAGTAGGATGTAGTAAATACTTTGTACAAAACCCACAAAGCCAATCTCCGCCACTTCAGCCCCATAACTCCGGAAAAGGCCCCCCAGCACGAGAGCCAGGACGATATTAACCGAGCCTAGAGCAACGGCTCCGAGAATTTGCCCGCTACTGGCCTTACTGAAGCGCCAGGGTTTTTCCTTGAGGTAGGCTCCTAGGGAACTTAGCTTGCGCTGTTTGGCCGAGACCTGTAATTCCGGAAAGGTGTAAACCAGGCCCCCCTGCTCCGTTACTTGGGGGAAACCATTAAAGCGGGCCAGAACGGGAAGAATATAATCCTCGTTTTCCTGGTTATAGATTGTGACGTTGTCGAGGTAGGGAGCGGCCTGCTCTGCCGTGATCACCCCCCCAGCATTGCGGATTAAGGTACCGATATCCCGCCAGCGTCGTTCCTCTAGGTCTTGATTGGGGTTGCCGTCCCCAAAGAGAAAGGAGAAAACCGCTTCTAGAAAATTGAGGTCTTGGTCTTCGGTTTTGCCTTTAGCGCGCTGTCCTGCTTGGCCCTGACTAACACCGGGGTCAAAGATCCAAAAAATATCCGTGGGGAAAAAGAAAAAACTCGGGCCGTTATTTCCCCTGGAATCGTTATCTCCATCCTTAGAATTCAGTGCGATCAGAATGGCCGCAATGGCCACAAACATCAAAATAATAGAAAGGATCAGGATAATGCCAAAGGAAATACGAATCAGGTAAAATAGAAAACCCCAAATTTTTTGGGCCAGGGCCTGGAGACGCAGGCGCCAATACTTGTTCTGGAGGGCCGAACGGAAATTGCGCGGAAACTGAAAGACAATATCACCGGACTCTGCCACCTGGAGATGACCACCAGCCTCTGATGCGAGGGTCAATAGGCCCTGTTGAACAATATTCAGTTCGAGTCCCGCTTGACTGGCCACATCACCGACCGTCACCACATAGTCTAATTGTTCGACGGATTTCATGATTTGCGGATTGAGTACGGGCAAGCTATTCATGGTTCACAGTCCGATGGGGAGACAGGATTCTGTTTTTACTGTAGCAAAGGCTTTTCTCGCGTTGTCTCTCTGTCTTTGACGGTTAATTGCCAATTGGCCTGGAGTAAGGCTATGATATAGATGCATAAGCAAGGGGCCGCAACGGTTTCGACAGGTTGGCGAAAGCTCCCCCGTGATGCAGGTCGAGAGCGAGTCTCCTCTCGTTAATCCAAGGCTCAAAAAAAAAGTAACTGCGAATAACATCGTCAGCTTCAAACGCGTAGCCATCGCTGCTTAAAATCTCGTCAGAGAGCGTTTACTTCTAGTTCGACTCCGTTAAGAGTTAGAGGTTAACCCCAACGGATGCACTGCTCGGCTTTTCTCTTACTAGCCCTGCAGTAAAGACTCAGTAAGAGCATCCCACCATCGGGGATAAGTGATGGTTCTCGCCCTGAGGATTAGAAGGGATAAACCTGTGAATGAGCGGACAGTGAATACCCAGTTTGGACAGCAGTTCGACTCTGCTCGGCTCCATTATTTTGACTAATTTATTCGGTGTCGTCGTCATTGTTTTGGCGGTGGTTGAGCCACCGTTGAAATGATTTTTGACTTTCCCCAGAGGGTTGGCCAAGAATCAAATTTTTAGAGCTAATATCCTCATCTAGTTGATTCCAGTGGATGCCACTGCCGCCAGCAATTAAGCGATAGTCATTGCGCTCTTCAATGGAAGCATGGAGCAGTCGGGGATACCAGGCCAGAGGCACAGATATAGTACGACCATCGGACAAATCGACACTGAGGGTATCATCTGTAATCGTTAATTGTTGAATAGCCAACGTTTCCAAGAGTTCAAGAGTGTATGCATTTAGAAGCGGATAGGTCGGCTTGGGATATTCGGCACTATCCCAAAACCCTAAACTAATGAGCTTGTCTAGCCCATCTGGGATTGGAGATAATTCTGGAGGCCAATTTTTTCAATCAGACCCAATTGCTTTTCTAGCCAGTAGGCGTGGTCTTCCTCGGTATCCGCCAACATTTGCCGTAAAAGTTCGCGGGTCTGGTAGTCTTGCTCCGTTTCGCAGACAGCGATGGCTTCCTTGAGGTCTTCAATTACTTTGTACTCAAGATCTAGGTCACTTTGGAGCATTTCCGGAACCGTTTTGCCAATTTTGAGGCCATCCTGCTGGGAGAGGTCGGGAATCCCTTCTAGAAAGAGAATGCGTTGAATCAGGGCATCGGCGTGCAGGGTTTCATCCTGCATTTCATGATCGATGCGTTCATAGAGTTTTTGCAGGCCCCAGTCTTGGTACATGCGAGAGTGGGTGAAGTATTGGTCTCTGGCGGCTAATTCGCCACGGAGGAGTTTGTAGAGTTGCTGGAGGACGGCATCTTTTCCTTTCATAGTATTGTCTTTATATTCGGGAGGGATAGTTAGAAATGAAGTTGAAGTTAAGGCAGTCGCGGTCTAGATCATCGATTGTAGGTAGTTTTCCAAACCCGAGTTCTGGATGAGCCACTGCTGAGATTCCAGCCAATCAATTTGCGCTTCGGTTTTTTCGAGCAGTTCCGTCAGCAGATCGCGGCTAACATAGTCCTGTTGGCCCTCGCAGAAGTGGATACTGGCGATCAAGCCTTGGCGAATTTCTAGACAGATGGTGAGGTCGTTCTGGAGCAGTTCGGGAACATTTTCTCCGATCAGAAGCTTGCCCAGATTCTGGAGGTTGGGCAGGCCGTCTAAAAACAATACCCGCTCAATCAGGACATCGGCCTGTTTCATGGCCTTAATCGAGTATTTATACTCTAGATCGTTTAATTGATTTAGCCCCCAATTTTTGCAGATGCGGGCATGGAGAAAGAACTGGTTAATGGCCGTCAGTTGGGCTTTTAGCGCTTCGTTAAGGTGGCGCTTGACCTCTGCATTTCCTTCCATGGTATTTCTCATAACTTATTGGGCAAGCTTCTTTGCCTAATTATCTCTGAACTCGACCCCAAACACCAACGATTAGGGCCTTGACCTAGAGGAACCCCTGAGCCATAATGACAATTAATTGCAATAAATTTGCTAAGAGCTTTCATTAGTCTCCAGAGCAGGATAAGTGCGTGTATATTTGTATTTGTCGAGGCATCACTGAGCGAGACATCGCCCAAGCAGTTCAGCAGGGAGTCTCTTCCCCCGAACAGCTCGCAGAAACTATGGGGGTAGGGGCCGATTGTGGCTGTTGTCTTAACCATGCCTGCCAGGCCCTGGCCCAGAACTTAGGACGAGAACCCAGCGATTACTGTACTGCTGTTTGTCCTTCCTAGACTAGAGAAATTCCCGCTTAAGGTAGGGTTGGAGCACCTCAGGCACCCGGACACTGCCGTTAGGTTGCTGGTAATTTTCAACGATGGCGGCCATGGTGCGGCCGATGGCGAGCCCGGAACCATTGAGGGTATGGACGAATTGGGTCCCTTTTTTGCCCTTTTCCTTAAAGCGGATACTGGCCCGCCGGGCCTGGAAGTCATGGAAATTGGAGCAACTGGAAATTTCTCGATAAGTCCCTGCGGCAGGGAGCCAAACCTCTAGGTCGTAGCATTTAGCGGCCCCGAAGCCCAGATCCCCCGTGCAAAGTTCTACCACGCGGTAGGGGAGTTGCAGGGCCTGAAGAATAGCCTCGGCATCTTGGACTAGGCGTTGATGTTCCGCCTCAGACTGGTCGGGGTGGACAATTTTCACCAGTTCCACCTTATTAAATTGGTGTAGGCGAATTAATCCCTTGGTATCCCGGCCGTAACTCCCGGCCTCCCGACGAAAACAAGGGGTATAGGCGCAGTGCTTAATCGGCAGGCTCTCAGCCTCCAACACTTCATCGCGATAAAAATTGGTCACGGGCACCTCGGCGGTCGGAATTAACCAGAGGTCATCGTCCTTGCACTGAAAGCTTTCTTCCGCAAATTTAGGCAGTTGACCTGTTCCCAACAGAGAATCACTGTTGACTAAAATGGGCGGTAAAATTTCCACATAACCGGCTCTAGTTTGTTGGTCGAGCATAAAGCTCACCAGGGCCCGCTCCAGGGCCGCACCAAGGCCGATGAGACTAATAAACCGGCTTTGGGCCACTTTGACAGAGCGTTCAGTATCTAGAATGCCTAGTTTTTCTGCCATTTCCCAGTGGGGCAGGACGGCATGGGAGATCTTGTACTCATCTCCCCAGCGACGGACTTCTATATTTTCCGTTTCATCTTTGCCAATTGGTGTCGTGGCGCTCGGCAAGTTAGGCAATTGCAGGAGCCGAGCCCGGATCTCGGCTTTGATTTCTTTTTCCTGAGGTTCTAGAGCACTGAGTTGACTTTTCAGTTGATTGCCTTCGGCTTTCAGGGCCGCAATTTCCTCTGGGTCGGCCCCCTGCTTACTTTTTTGCCCCACCAGTTTGCCAATTTCATTACTGCGGGCCTGGAGTTGGGTGCGCTGGGCCTCGAGTTCCCGTTGTTGTTGATCTAGCCCCAGAATGTCTTGTAGGGTGGGAGTATAGTCGGCATTACGGCGATTGAGACCTGCGGCGATCTCAGCCAGGTTATCACGGATTTGTTTGAGGTCTAGCACAGAATTAAAGATCTCCTTCTCAAGATTTTTTTAGTTTGCGGGCCAAGCGTTCAACTAACAGATCAACCTCTGGCAATTTCAACTGTACCGCCAGGATGCCAAAGATCAGTAACGCAATAACGGTGCCTCCCCCCAGTTGTAGGAGATCGAGGCTAAAGTTGCTAACGCCAAAATAATTTTCCCATTGCTGACTAGCTAAGCGACTGCCTCCGGCGGCTAAGGTGGTAATACCCATTAGGGCCAAGAGGGCCAGGCTCCATTCTCCTAAGGGCAGGCCCCCCAACCGACGATGAAGCACCCCCAGAAAAATGACCATAGAGATAATATTGACCCCGATGGTGGCAAAGACCAGGCCCGATGCACCAAAGGGTTTGTAAAACAAGAAATCCAGAAAAGCGTTCAGCAAAATATTTAAAATACTGACCTTGAAGGGTAGAGTCCCATCCCCCAAAGCATAGAAAACCCGCACCAAAACATCCCGTGCCAGGTAGAAAAATAGGCCTGACCCGTAGGCCACCAGGACAGGAGCAACATCCTCTGCCGCACTGGCATTAAAGGCTCCTCGTTGGTAGATCACCCGCACGATTGGCCCAGAAATGGCCGCAAAAATAGCGGTTAAGGGCAACATGGTTAAAGCCGTGAGCAATAGGCCCTGGCGAATGCGAACCTTCAGCTCTGGCCAATGGTCGGGAATGGCCAAGCGGGAAAAGACCGGCATAAAGGGCACCAAAATCATATTGGAAATAATGCCCAGGGGAGTGAGGGCGATAAAGTTGGCGTAGCGCAGGGAAGCCGCTGCATTCTCGATAAAGGAGGCAAAGAAAAGATCGGTGGAAACATTGATGTAGAGCATCCCTGAAGAGAACGTGGCCGGGATCATTACTGCCAAGACTTGGCTCACACCGGGGAGCCGCCAATCAAAGCGGAGACGAATCCGACCCAAATTGGCTTTGGCCTGGGCGACCACCTGGGCTAACCATTGCAGGACGCAACCTGCCGTCGTTCCCCCTGCCAGTAAAACCGAGCCAAGTAGGGCGTACTGAGGCGTATTCAGTTGGGAGCCGTAGAGGGCCAGGGCCAGTCCCAGGGGAATAATCACCGTCAAACTGGAGAGTAGAGGACTGATACTGGGGAGCCAATACTGATCCGCTGCATTCAAGACCCCAAAGCCAATACCAATCAAACCGGCAAAAAAAGCCAGGGGGGCCATGATCTGTAACTGCTGAACCGCAATGGCCTTGACAGAACTTTCCAGGCCGGGTGCCAACAGGTCAATTAAGTCGGAAGCAAAGACCATGAGTAGTACCGTCATCCCCAACAAGACCAAGCTAACCAGGGTAGTCACCGTTTCCACCAAGGGGGCCACTTCTTCTTTTTCCCGTTTGGCCAACACACTAATCAAGGCACTGTGGAAAGGGCCGTTAATCCCCCCTAACAAAATCAGCAAAAAGCCGGGGATGACATAGGCGTAGGCGTAGGCATTGACTACTGGGCCAACCCCGAAAGCCGCGGCGACGATTTGTTCTCGAACCAGGCCAAATATTTTACTGATCAGGGTCGCAAAGGCCACGATGCCCGCGATGCCCGCTAGGGAACGAGATACTTTATTAGAACCAGACACTGGCTTTGCTCCGAAGGAAACGGCACTTATTATCTGGGATTTGGGCGGCCCTGCGATAGTCTGACCGAAAAAGGCTAGTCTAGTTCAAACTCCTGTTGCCATTGATTATCCTGAGGCCGCTGGGGTTGCTCGGTTTTAGCTAGTAGATAATTTTCCAACACTAAATAATCCATCTCCGTTCGCATAAAACAGCGGTAGGCATCCGCAGGAGTACAGACAATGGGTTCTCCCCGCACATTAAAGGAGGTATTAACCAGAACCCCACAGCCGGTTAGGGCCTCGAATTGCTGAAGGAGTTGGTAGTAACGCGGGTTGGTCTCGGCATGGACAGTTTGGATCCGCGCGGAATAATCAACGTGGGTAATGGCCGGCAGGCTAGAGCGGGGAACCTTTAATTTATCGATACCAAATAAGCCGGCCTGTTGTTGTTGACTATCGGCCAAACACAGCTCGGGCCGTACAGAAGCCACCATCAGCATGTAGGGACTCGGGCCCTGCCAGTCAAAGTAATCTCCTACCCGTTCCGCCAATACTGAGGGGGCAAAGGGACGAAAGGATTCTCGGTACTTGATTTTGAGGTTCATCACCGATTGCATCTGGGGATTGCGGGGATCGCCGATGATCGAGCGCCCCCCCAAGGCCCTCGGGCCAAATTCCATCCGGCCCTGGAACCAACCGATCACCTTCCCCTCCGCCAGTAATTGGGCCAAACGGGGGAAGAGGTCAGCATCGGGAAAATAGTGATAGACGGCCTGCCATTCATCCAGCACCGCTTGGATCTCAGCGTTGCTAAACTGGGGCCCCAGATAGGCCCCCTGCATTTGGTCTTGGCCGGTAGCCGGACGCGGTTGGTCAAGGTATTGATGCCAAACCGCCAGGGCCGCCCCAATGGCCCCCCCCGCATCCCCTGCTGCTGGCTGTACCCAAATGTTTTTAAACTTACTTTCCCGCGCTAGGCGGCCATTGGCCACACAGTTGAGGGCCACACCCCCCGCTAAACAGAGGTTATCTCGGTCCAGATCTTGGTAGGCGCTCTTGGCCAACCGTAAAACAATTTCCTCTGTGACCACCTGTACCGATGCCGCCAGATCCATTTCCCGCTGACTCAGGGGACTTTCTGGGCGACGGGGCGGGCCCCCAAAAAGCCGATCGAAATTGCCATTGGTCATGGTTAAGCCAATAGCATAGTTGAAGTAGGCCATGTTCAAGCGAAAGGTGCCGTCATCCTTTAAATCCACCAGATGCTCGAGAATGACATCGACGTATTTCGGTTCACCGTAGGGGGCCAGACCCATTAGCTTGTACTCACCGGAATTGACTTTAAAGCCTGTGTAGTAGGTAAAAGCAGAGTACAGTAGCCCCAGGGAATGGGGAAAGTCAATTTCCCAGACCGGCGTTAGACGCGATCCATCTCCCTGCCAAAGGGATGTCGTGGCCCATTCGCCCACCCCATCCATACAGAGAACCGCCGCTTGCTCAAAGGGACTGGGAAAGAAGGCCGATGCGGCATGGGATTGATGGTGCTCATTAAATAACAGGGGGGGCAAGGCCCGAAGCGAACAGCCTGCTAATTTGGCTAATTCCTTTTTAAGCACCGTTTTGAGGTAAAGCTTTTCCTTGAGCCAAACCGACATGGCGGAAATAAACGAGGTCAGGCCCTGGGGGGCATAGGCCAGGTAGGTTTCTAGCAGACGTTCAAAGGTGAGGAGGGGTTTTTCGTAAAAAACGATGTAGTCCAAGTCCTGGAGTAGTAGGCCCTGGGATTGGAGGCAGGAGGTAATGGCCTGGGCCGGAAAACAGGCATCATGTTTCTTGCGGCTAAAGCGTTCCTCTTGGGCCGCGGCTCGGATTTGGCCATCCTGTACTAGGGCCGCCGCACTGTCATGGTAGTAAGCCGAAATTCCTAGGATATTCGTCACGGTCTGCCCGTCTCTCCCTGCGGTAACGAAATATTGCCAGAATAGCACAGCCCAATTTCCCTTTCCGGTTCCCCAGGGGCTTAGAATACGAAAATGTGACCACTGTCCTTATTAAAGCTTTTGTTCTATATTTTAAAATTTCTATGACTGATACTTTGCCCGTCCTTTATCTCTCCGGTTTACTGGTTATTCTGGTGGGTCTGGGGGTCTTTGTCTTGAGTCAGGTGCTCAAGGCCCGGCGTTTAGAAAATAGCTTCGCCAAACTCCAGGAAAAACTGAAAAAAGAAAAGGGATCTGCCCAGGATTACTATCAACTCGGCAGTATTTACCTCGATAAAAAACTCTACGTCCAATCGATCAATTTATTTCAAAAGGCCCTGAAGGTGGGAGACGACGTGGAGCCGGAAAACATCGCTCTGATCTACAATGCCCTCGGTTTTGCCTACTTTGCTCAGGAACAGTACGATTTGGCCATTCGCAACTACAAAGAGGCCCTGAAACGCTATCCCGACTATGTCATTGCCCTCAATAATTTGGGGAATGTTTACGAAAAGAAACAATTGATTAGCCAGGCTGTTGAAGTTTATGGCCAAACCCTGGCCCTCGATCCTGACAATAAGACCGCCAAGCGTCGCTTTAACTCCCTACAAAAGCGCCTGGTGGAAACCCCCTAGAGCGCCATCACTTGATGATCCTGACTCACCATCCATTTCCGAGCCTTGTCCCAAGGGAGTGTCCTTGATCCATGTCCAAGCGGCGATTAAATCCGACTTTACCTAGTCTTTCCAGCCAGAGAGCCATGGGATGGCGGGTTTTGGGAATGCTTCTGTTGAGCCTCGGATCATTTTGGGTGGCACCGGTTCAAGCAAGGCCGGTTCCATCCTTATCCCCCCTAACCCAAGCTCCAGGGGAGAAAACCGCAGAAGCCTTATTAGACCAAGCCTGGCAATTGTTCATCCAAGGAACAGCGGCATCCCGTCAACAGGCCCTGGAAATTTTGCAACAGGTCATAGAGCGCTACCAGCAACAGGGCCAAACCCAAGCCCAGGCTAAGACCTTACAGATGCTGGGTCTTGTCCGCTATGCTCTCTCCCAGTATTCGGAATCAGCCCAGGCCTATCAACAAGCGTTGCAGTTATTTCAGCAGTTAGGCCTCCGTAGCGAAACTGCCTATCTCCAGGTCAGTTTGGCCATGACCTATCTCAACCTCAGCGATTATCCCCAGGCCCTCTCACTACTCCAGCAAGCCCAGGCCACGTTCCGGGAACTCCAGGATAACCAAGGCCTGGCCAA
This sequence comes from Synechocystis sp. LKSZ1, assembly GCF_040436315.1. Taxonomy (NCBI): domain Bacteria; kingdom Bacillati; phylum Cyanobacteriota; class Cyanophyceae; order Synechococcales; family Merismopediaceae; genus Synechocystis; species Synechocystis sp. LKSZ1. Next base: position 1,474,069 of record NZ_AP031572.1, read on the forward strand.
TGCCTTGAGTCAGACCGGGCAAGTCTATTACAAACAGGGACAAACGCCAGCAGCCATTGCGGCTTTAAATCAGGCCCTTACCCTACAACAGCAACTGGGAGAGAAGGATGCCCAGGTGGCAACCCTGCAAAGTTTAGCCATCTTTTACATCAACCTGGGTCAACTCCAGGAAGCGGAAAAAGTGCTGAACCAAGCCCAGGCCCTCGACCCCACCAACCAAACCCTGGTGGATCAGATCGCGACCATTCTCCGTTCCCGTGCTTTGCCAGGAGATATTATGACCCTCGAAGATCTCGAAGGGCTTCTGGCACAATTCAAGGCCGCTGGCGATCGCCATAATACTGCCACCACGTTAATGTCCATGGGCACCATCCACAGTAGTCGGGGGCGTCACCGCCAAGCCCTGGCCACCTACCAAGAGGCCTTGGCCCTCTACCAAGCCGTGGGCCTCCAAGATGGGGTCGCCTCTGCCCTCAAAAATATTGGCCAAGAAAACCAAGCCTTGGGACAATATCAAGCCAGTTTAGAGGCCTTTACCCAGGCCCTGACCTTAGCCCAACGCAGTCAAAACCAGTCAGAGCAAACGGGGATTACCCTGAGCCTAGCGGACATCTATGCAACCCTGGGCAGTTACGAAACCAGTCTGGACTATTACCAACAGGGTTTAACCCTGGCCCAACAATCCCAAAGTCGTTTTCAAGAAGCCATGGCCCTGATGGGATTGACCTATCTCTATCGGCTAAAAGGAAACTATACGCCAGCCCTCGCCCTAGCCCAAAAGGCCGTGGTGATCTGGGAGCAGGAAAAACAACCCCTCTCCGAAGCGGCCGCCCTCTCTAGTTTGGTGCGTCTTTACGAAGCGATGGGGAATTATCCCCAGGCCCTGGCGGAGAATCAACGCATTCAACAAATCGCGACTCAGATTAAGGACCCCTGGATTGGGGCCTTGGCCAATGGCTTCTACGGGCGTATTTATCTGGCCATGGGCCAGCCGGAATTGGGTCTGAAACCAGCCCAGGCAGCAGTCGCTAGTCTGCAACAGTCCCAACAAAATGTGGCCCTGGCCCCCAACTTGGTCAACTTGGCTAAAATTTATGTCAGTCTCCAGCAAGTTCCCCAGGCCCTACAAACCTACCAACAGGCCCTGACCCTCTGGCAACAACTTGGTGACCGCCTAGGGGAAGTCAGTACCCGTTACGAAATCAGTCGTCTCTACCGGGCTCAGGGCCAATTACCGGAAGCCCGCCGGGAGATCGAACAGGCCTTAGCAATTACCGAAGACCTCCGCAATACCGTTAAATCTCAGGATCTCCGCCAAAGCTACTTTTCTACCGTTCAGGACTACTACGAGTTTTACATTGACTTGTTGATGGAACTGCACCAGCGTCAACCGGATCAAGGGCTCAATCGGCTGGCCCTGGAGACGAGCGAACGAGCCAGGGCCCGTAGCTTATTGGAATTACTCACCGAAGCCAATACCGACATTCGTCGTGGCCTTGATCCCAAGCTCCATCAACAGGCGCAACAACTACAAATCCAACTCCAACAATTAGAAGCCGGTCGTCAGCAAGTCCTGGCCAAGGGAGAAACGGGAGAGGCGTTAACGGATCTGGATCAGCAACTACGTCAAACCCGCCAGGCCTACCAAAGCCTATTGGAAACAATTCGTCGCCAAAACCCTGACTATGCGGCCTTGACCCAACCTCGTCCCTTAACCCTCCAGGAAATCCAAGGCCAATTGGATGACCAGACCCTGCTCCTGGAGTATTACCTCGGCACGGACAGGAGCTATCTCTGGCTAGTGAGTGCCCAGGGGATGAGCAGTTATATCTTGCCGCCCAGGGCCGAACTGGAAAAGGCCGTGCGCCAATTTCGTCAGTTTCTCCAACATCCAGGCAAAGTAACCACCGTCGGCTATCCCCCTGCTTCGGCAGTGCAATTGGGCCAGGCCCTCCTCGGGCCGGTTCAGTCCCAATTTACTCAAAAACGATTCGTAATCGTGGCCGATGGCGCGTTACAGTATTTTCCCTTTGCCGCCCTCCCTCTACCCGGTCAAAAGCAACCCCTGATGGTCGAGCACGAAGTGAGCTATCTTCCCTCCGCTTCTACCCTGGCTATCCTCCGCCAACAGGCCCGCCAACGGCCAATGGCCCCTAAGACCCTGACATTATTTGCCGATCCGGTCTTTAACGCCCAGGATGAACGATTCAGGGCCATCCACAAACCCCAGACTTCGCCCACCGTCGTCGCCGCTGGTTTATCCGTGGCCCGGGCTGCCCAGGCCTTGGGGATTGAGTGGAATCGGTTACCCGGTACCCAGGCCGAAGCGCAGGCCATCGCCGCCTTAGTTCCCGCAGCTCAACGACAGACAGCCCTCGGTTTCCAAGCCAGTCAGGCCGAGGTTTTGCAACCGGAGTTGAGTCAATACCGCTTCATTCACTTTGCCACCCATGGTTTGGCCAATACGGAAAAACCCGAGTTATCCGCCATTATTATGTCCCTACTGGATGAACAGGGCAACGCCATCAATGGCTTCTTACGCTTGCAAGACGTCTACAATCTCAATCTCGGTGCAGACTTGGTGGTGCTAAGTGCCTGTCAAACGGGCTTGGGTCAAGTGATTCGGGGTGAAGGTCTGATCGGTCTGACGCGGGGTTTTATGTATGCCGGGGCCCCGCGGGTCGTTACCAGCCTCTGGAATGTGGATGATGCCGGGACGGCTGTCCTCATGACTCATTTCTATGAAGGGATGCTGCGGGATAATCTCCCCCCCAGTGCGGCCCTGCGTCAGGCCCAGCTCAAACTTTGGCAAACACCCCAATGGCAATCCCCCTACTATTGGGCAGCGTTTACGCTCCAGGGAGAATGGCGTTAGAGCGACCGCTCAGGGTCTTGTCCTGAGGCGGAAGCGGAGAGGCCCTGAACCGGATAAGAGGAGGTGAGTTTTCCATGGATCACCGGCTCAAAATCCGATACATTTAAGGGAAGTATGCTCCTACTTTCCTCCGGGCAGGCAGGGGTCTAGTCGCTCTTTATGGAGGACATCAGTTTGGATCAGCAGAAAATCCTCGGCTACTTCATTGAAGAGGCCAAAGAACACCTTGAAACTCTAGAGCGTGGCATCCTAGAGCTCACCACCGTCATTGATGATCAGGAGCGACTGAACGAGATGTTCCGGGCGGCTCACTCCGTTAAAGGAGGAGCAGCAATGTTGGGTTACACCAGCATTCAAAAAACAGCCCACCGTCTAGAAGATGCCTTTAAAATTCTGCGGGAGCACCGCGTTTCCGTTGACCAAAAGCTAGAGTCCCTCTTTCTCAAGGGCTACGATATTCTCCAGGATCTGGTAGAAAAGCTCCAGAGTCCCCAGGGCCTCCAGGCCGATGAAGCCGACTCCATTGTTGAAGGTGCTCATCAGCAATTTGAAGACCTGCAAAACTACCTCAACTATCTCCTCACCCAGGGCGAGACCAGTGCTCCTAAAGCTGAAGTAGCCCCGTCGCCACCGACTCCCGCTCCGGCTCCCACGACTAACGCACCCCAGGAAATTAAATCGGTGCTACGGAAAATGCTCCAGGGCTTTAAACAGGAGGTCAGTCCAACGGGCCGTCAAGCCCTCCAGGAACTCTGTGCCAGCTTAGCTCCGTTGGCCCCCCGACAAAACCGCTGGCAAGACCTGGTGCAACTTGCCGGTAAGGCCATTGCCAATCCGCGCCACTCCTACCGTACCCTCGCTCCTGTTGTGCTGAAGGATCTCAAGCAAGGCTGTGACTATATTGAATTAGAACAGACCGATAAAATTGCCCCCAGTCCCGGTCTAAAACAACTAGCAGAGGCGTCTTTGCCCCAAGTCCTAGTGCCGGCTGATCCCCAGGGAGCCGCCAGGATTCTGCTCCAGGTGTTTAATCCTCAACAGGTCAACCAATTAGTGCAGTTGCTAGCCCAAAGCCACTAGATAGGAGCAAATCTTGGTAGAGTAGGTAATTGTTTTGCAAAACGTTACCCCCCAACGTCCAAGGTTATGACCAACGCAGTGGATGATAAAACCATCGTTAAGGATTATTTCAATGCTACGGGTTTTGACCGGTGGCGGCGCATCTACGGCAATGGAGAAGTCAATAAAGTCCAGAAAGATATTCGCATTGGCCATCAACGTACCATCGATACGGTTCTGGATTGGCTCCGGGCCGACGGCAACTTGGCGGGGCTTCTGGTCTGTGATGCAGGTTGTGGGGTCGGCAGTCTGAGTATTCCCCTGGCCCAGAGTGGGGCCTTGGTCTATGCCAGTGACATTTCGGAAAAAATGGTCGGGGAAGCCCAACAAAAGGCTCGGGAAATTTTGGGCTATGGGAATTGTCCAACGTTTATGGCCCAAGACCTGGCCCAGTTGAGCGGCAAGTACCACACGGTTATTTGCTTGGATGTGTTAATCCATTACCCCACCACCGAAGCCGCCCAAATGATTGCCCACTTAGCTTCTTTGGCAGAACATCGTTTAATCTTGAGCTTTGCCCCCAAAACCCTCGGCCTCACCCTACTTAAGAAAATTGGTGAGCTTTTCCCTGGCCCTAGCAAAACCACTCGGGCCTACCAGCATCAGGAAGCGGACATTGTCCAAATCTTAAAAGAGAATGGTTTTACCCTACGACGCAATGGCATGACCAGCACTCGTTTTTACTTCTCCCGCATCCTCGAAGCGGTGCGGGCCTAAACTCCTATGCCCATTACTCCCCTCACCCTCCAGGACCGGAAACAGGCCCAGCGTCCCATTGTCGCCTTAACCGCCTGGGATTGGAGCCTTGCTACCCTCCTCGACCAAGTGGGGGTCGATGTCATTTTGGTGGGGGATTCCCTAGCAATGGTGGCCCTGGGCTACGAAAATACCCTGCCCATTACCCTTGACCAGATGATTCACCATGCGGCCGCAGTGAAGCGGGGGGTGAAACAGGCCCTAGTGGTCTGTGATTTGCCCTTTCTCAGTTATCAAGAAAGTCTGGCCCAGGCTATTCATTCCGCCGGTCGTCTACTCAAGGAAGCCGGGGTTCAGGCCGTCAAACTAGAAGGGGGCCATCCTCGTCTGCTGGAAACCGTGACTCATCTCGTCGAAGTAGGCATTCCGGTCATGGGCCATGTGGGCCTAACGCCCCAATCCGTTCACCAATTGGGCTATCGCCAACAGGGCCAGTCGGCTCTCGCCGCCGAACGAATTTTTAACCAGGCCATTGCCCTAGCCGAAGCAGGGGTATTTGCTTTGGTACTAGAACACATTCCGGCTCCCTTGGCCCAAAAAATTACCGCCATGGTGGCCATTCCGACTATTGGTATTGGGGCTGGCCCCCACTGCGATGGCCAAGTGCTGGTAACGGCGGATCTCCTGGGTCTAACAGCAAAAGCCCCCCCCTTTGCCAAGGTTTATCTGGCCCTGCAACCGCTGATTACCCAAGCCATCCAAGACTATAGTCTCGACGTCCGAGAAAGGCGTTTTCCTGGGGAGGCAAAAACTTAAGGTTTCTGGGTAAAAACCTCCGCTATAATCACGCCGTCCCCCTCTTCCCCCGTTGTGTGATTCCCATGGCCCAGGTGTCTTGTTTACCGGATAATCAAACCGTGCCGATTAACTCAGGAGAAACAATCCTGGAGGCCCTCACCACTGCCGAGATTCCCATTACTCACGTTTGCGGCGGTCAGGCCTACTGCTCTACCTGTCGGATTATGCTCCTAGAAGGTATTGAAAATTGTACTCAACCCACCCAGGCTGAAGTCGCCCTAGCTAAGAGTCTGGATTTTCCCTTTCATGTGCGGCTGGCCTGTCAAACCAAGGTGACGGAGGGTAATGTTTCGGTGCGACGCCTCATCCTCGACCAAGAGGATATCAGCATTGTTGACCATCAATTTGTGAGTAAGCTGTCGGGAAATCGCAAGTTAGTGGCCCTGTTAGTGGCCAGAATCCGAGGCATCCATGATTTTGATGAAGTGAACTTTCCCTACGATGTCTTTTATGTGATGAGCCGTTATTTTCAGTCGGCTAATCAGATTATTAGCAAGTACGGGGGGAGCACGAATAACTACTTGGGAACAACCCTGGTGGCGACCTTTGGCCTAGAAGACGATGCTAATCCCCAGGAATTTACCGAGCGGGCTGTCTGGGCCGGCTTAGAAATGTTGAAGGCGGTTAAAGGCCTGAATGAATTTCTCACTCAATTGTCCTATTCCCCCATTAGTCTCAGCCTGGGCATCCACACTGGCCCAGTGGTCTTGGTGGCCGTGGATACGCAAAATCAGCAATTGGTGACGCCCATTGGCAAGGCAGTTAACTTGGCTAGCTTGATCGAATCGGCCAATAAAGAAGGCAATACGCAACTGTTAGTGTCGGAGTCGGTGTATCGCCAAATTCAAGCAAAAGCAGTCAGCGAGCGGACGGGCCGCCTAACGACTTCCGACGGTGAGCTTAAAATCTTTGCCATCAGTACCCTGGAGGGGGAAGCGCCTCCCTTTACTGCCAAAAATACTGGGCTAGCTGAATCCTCCCTACTCAAGCGGGTCGCTGGTTTTATGGAGCGCTTTGCGGGCCGCAAGAGCAAACAACGTTAGTCCTCCGCCTGTTGGCCCCCAAGGAAAAGGGCACCGCTAACCGATGCCCTCAGTACTTTGATTCAGTTGCTTAACAAAAGTCTAGTTGACCGTGCCACCGGCGGCCTGTAGACGCGCCCGCGCTTTTTTCAAGGCTTGGTTGGCTTTGATTTGCTTGGGTTTTTCACCGGTGCGATTGGCCTCATTTAAGACTTCTTGGGCCTTGCTGTAGTCTTGGCGAGCGGTTTCTTTATCAATGGCGCTCCCCATTTCAGCGGCATTCACGAGAACTTTGATCTCGTTATTTTCCACCTCGGCAAAGCCCCCCATCACCGCAATATTTTGCCAATCCTTGCCGGGACGGACACGCATAACGCCGATGTCTAGGGCCGTTAGCAGAGGGGCGTGGTTACTGAGAATACCCAGTTGGCCCGTTGTACTGGGGAGGATGACTTCCTGTACTGCATCATCCCAAACCACCTTATCGGGGGTAATAACTCGTACTGTTAATGTCATTTTTCTATGAAGTTCCGTTTTAGAGAATACACCGGGCTAGTACCAGCGAAGGACTGCTCCGGCCAGGAGCGGGCCCCAAGCAAGAACAATCCTTTTGATGGTGCTGAAGGATTAGCCTTTGAGTTTTTCGGCTTTTGCTTTCACTTCGTCGATATTACCGACCATGTAGAAAGCTTGTTCTGGCAGGGAATCCAACTCGCCAGAGAGGATCATCTGGAAACCTTTGATCGTATCTTCCAGGGTGACGTATTTGCCAGGAGAACCGGTGAAGACCTCCGCCACAAAGAAGGGCTGAGACAGAAAACGCTCAATTTTTCGGGCCCGGTCAACGGTTAAACGGTCTTCTTCCGACAATTCATCCAAGCCCAGAATGGCAATGATGTCCTGTAATTCTTTGTAGCGTTGCAGGGTGGACTGCACGGTACGGGCAACATTGTAGTGCTCTTCACCTACGATGGAGGGCTGGAGCATGGTGCTGGTGGAATCCAGGGGGTCTACCGCCGGATAAATTCCTTTCGCCGCCAAACCACGAGAGAGCACAGTTGTTCCATCCAAGTGGGCAAAGGTGGTGGCCGGTGCGGGGTCGGTTAAGTCGTCCGCCGGAACGTAAACCGCTTGAATGGAGGTAATAGAACCTTCTTTGGTCGAGGTAATCCGTTCCTGCAGGTCCCCGACATCGGTACCGAGGGTGGGCTGATACCCTACGGCAGAAGGCATCCGGCCCAGGAGCGCGGACACTTCAGAACCGGCCTGAACGAAGCGGAAAATATTGTCGATGAAGAGCAATACGTCTTGCTTGTTAACATCCCGGAAGTACTCGGCCATGGTCAGCGCCGACAGGCCAACGCGCATCCGTGCTCCGGGGGGTTCATTCATTTGCCCGTAAACCAGGGCGATTTTAGATTCTTCAGGGTTGTCCGGGTTAATTACCTTAGACTCAATCATTTCGTTGTAGAGGTCGTTCCCTTCGCGGGTGCGTTCCCCTACGCCACCAAACACCGATACCCCACCGTGTTGGATGGCGATGTTGTTAATCAGTTCCATCATGATCACGGTTTTACCCACGCCGGCACCCCCAAAGAGGCCAATTTTGCCGCCCTGACGGTAGGGAGTGAGCAGGTCAATCACCTTAATGCCGGTTTCAAAGACCTTCGGCTTGGTTTCCAGGTCGGTTAACTTGGGAGCCGGACGGTGGATGGGGAAGGTTTCTTCGGTGTTAACCGGGCCTTTTTCATCAACGGGGTCCCCTAACACGTTAAAAATCCGACCCAGGGTCGATTTACCCACCGGTACACTGATGGGAGCACCAGTATCGACGATGTCCATACCCCGAACCAGACCATCAGTGGTACTCATTGCCACGGCACGGACTTGGTTATCCCCGAGGAGCTGTTGCACTTCGCAGGTGACGGCGACATCCTGTCCGGCAGAGTTTTTACCTTTAACTTTAAGGGCATTATAAATGCGGGGCAATTTACCACTGGGGAATTGAGCATCGACAACAGGCCCAATGATCTGGGTAATTTTACCAACGTTAGTTGCTTCTTGTACGGCTACCATGCTGATTGTCTAGGGATTTGTTTATAGTTAGACTACAGGACAAGTATTGAGCTTTAGTCAAATTTTCCACTCTATACATTACCACCTCAGGGGATCGGCCAACAGGGAAGCCCGGAGCAAATCAGCCCTACTTTTGGGCAGAGCGGGGAGTAAGGGGAAAACTCAAATAGGTCATACGTTTGATCTCCCGACGACCTCGGGCCACGGAATCCAAAATCAGGCCACAGGTAAAACTGATAAAACCGAGGGAGAGAATAGAAGCTGCTACGATCAGTGTCGGAAAGCGAGGTACCTGTCCCGTTTCCAGATAAGTCTTGAAAATGGGAATTGACAAAATCAAGGTCAAGCAGGACAGCAAGAGAAAAATCAGGCCAAAGAAGAGCAGAGGTCGCACTTCTTTAAAGAGTAGAATTGCCGTTCCTAGTACCCGCCAACCATCCGTAAAGGTTTTGAGCTTGCTTTCAGAGCCGGGGGGCCGAGAACCGTAGAGGATGGGGTCTTCGGCAAAGGGAATCTTGAGTTCTAGGGTATGAACCGTTAACTCGGTTTCAATCTCAAAGCCATTGGACAGGGCCGGGAAGGACTTAACAAAGCGTCGTGAAAAAATCCGATAGCCCGATAGCATGTCATCTAACTGGGCATTGAAGAGGAACTTCACCACCCCTGTCAAGAATAAATTGCCGCCTCGATGGCCCAGGCGATAGGCCGTTTTATCCCGCTGATCCGACCGTCGGGCCCCCACCACCATATCGAGATTATCTTGAATCAGGCGTTGAATCAGACGAGGGGCCGCCTCCACCTCATAGGTATTATCGCCATCCACCAGAACATAAATATCAGCCTCAATGTCCGCAAACATGCGGCGCACCACATTACCCTTACCCTGCATCGGCTCATAGCAGACAATGGCTCCAGCCTGGCGGGCCAAGGCCGCCGTCGCATCGGTGGAACGATTGTCATAGACATAGACCTGGGCCTGGGGTAGTACCTGTTGAAAGCCCTGTACCACCGGGACAATGGTGAGTTCCTCGTTGTAGCAGGGAACAATCACCGCAATGCGATAGGTTTCGAGGGTGGGCATAGGGGACAGGGACAAGGACTCAAGCATGGGTCTGGGGCCGGCCAGGGCCGCCGGGGAGGGACAGGAATGGAACCAATTTTAACCGCAAGGGGCCGTTGCCCATGCTGGGGGAAGCAATCCCGTCGATTCGCTATAGTGGAATCAATGATTATTTTTTGCTCAGTACACTTTCTAGGCAAACACCATGGGACTTTTCGGATTCGGTAAAAAAGCGGCCATGCCCGCTCCCACAGACGCTCTACCGGGTCGGGCAACCCCCATGCCGGTACCGGCTCAGCATTTTGTCAATGGCCACCCCATTCAGGGCCCCTTTCCCGCTGGTCTGGAAATGGCCCTATTTGGGCTGGGTTGTTTTTGGGGCGCCGAGCGTAAGTTTTGGCAGTTACCCGGCGTGTATTCCACCGCTGTCGGCTATGCTGCGGGTTATACGCCCAACCCCACCTACCACGAAGTCTGTACGGGGATGACGGGCCATAATGAAGTGGTTTTAGTGGTTTTCGATCCCCAGCAGATTAGCTACAGCCAACTCCTAAAAGTATTTTGGGAAAGCCACGACCCCACCCAAGGTATGCGCCAGGGGAATGATGCCGGCACCCAGTACCGTTCGGGGATTTACACCTACTCCGAGGCCCAAGGTCAGCAGGCCGAGACCTCCAAGGCCCAGTATCAACAGGCCCTGGCCCAAGCGGGTTATGGCCCTATCACTACGGAAATTTTACCTGCGCCGGCTTTCTACTACGCCGAGGATTATCACCAACAGTACTTAGCCAAAAACCCCAATGGTTACTGTGGTCTGGGAGGAACTAATGTGGCCTGTCCCCTGCCACTGAATGTTCCAGTTCAGGCCTAAACTTACCTTCTGTTTGTCCCCCGGTGCTGGCTCGTATCGGGGGATTTTTATCGGTTCTGACACCGCTATCGCAGTAATTCGGTCAAAAGTTGCGCTTGCAGGGCCGGGCTTAGTTGTCCTTGGCTCTGGAGACAATAGACGAGAAATTGATTAACTTGATAGTACTGATCGAAGACCTGCTGTGCCGGTGGGGTCAAGGGCGGGAGCGTAAACCAGGCTCGCTGTTGTTGGAGAAGTTGTTGTAGTTGAGTTAACCAATCACCGCCTTGGCTTTGCCACCAGTTCTCCAAAGCCTGGGGGTCTTGAGTCGGAGTGGGGAGGCTATTTTTAAGGATTTGCCAGGCCCTTTGACAGTCTGGGTTAAGGGAAAAACGACCTTCAAGATCCAGGGCAAAGTAAAGGTTCAGGGCCTGCTCTAGATCGAATTGGGTCGTCAGTTTCTGGGTTAAGCAACCCAGGCGATGGAAGCTAAAATCGAGGCCGAGTTCCCTGGGTAACTGTCCTGCTAGGGCCGGCTCAAGGGCAATGGCCAAACTAAAATCCTGGTTATACCAGAGGCTAAAATAAAAGGCCCGTAGGGCCGCTGGCGGATAGGATTGCCTCAAGGCCTGGACTTTTTGATCCAGGTGGTGCAGAAAAGCAGTTAACAAGGGTTGGCCTTGGCTAAAACGCTGGATACTGCCCTGGAGATGCTGAAATAGACTGTCGGCATTGGTCAATAAATTAGCCACCAATACGATCACTTCCTGCCAGGCCGGGTCGAGCATTCGATTCGTCAGCCATTGCCAATCCTGGCCAAGGTTCCCCTGACGGGCCTGGGCCACAATCTTGCGGGCGCTGAGGTAGGACTGAAAGGTTTGGTGAGAAAAGGCATAAATATTTTTGGCCCGCTCCACCAACAGACCGTGGTGAGCTTCCATCTCTTGGAGAATCGCCTCACTCTGAAGCCAAAGGCCCTCTCCCCCAGGGGGGGCTCCAGGCAGACGCACTAAGTAATCAGAAATCAGGCCTAATACCGTCTGCTTCTCAAAAAAAACCTGTCCCTGTTCCAAGGTCACTAGGGCCAGATCTCCCAGTAAGGTTAACTTATCCGCCAGACTGAAGCTTGGGTTCTGGGGTTGGCGTTGAATGCCCCGGTTGCGGTCCCATTGTTCTAGCAAAATTTCTAGGGCGGCCTGATACAGGGGAGCCCGCTGGGGAGGGAGGTCGCCCCGGTCTTGAAAGACCGTACAGATCAAATTAAGCAGGAGGGGCGTTTGGGCCAGGAGGCGCAGGGCCTGGTGTTGCCGTTGGTTAAGCACTTCGATTAATTGCTCTGCCCGGGCCGGACTAGAATCCGCAAACCAGTGGCGAATAAAACCCTCAATTTGCGTTGGCTGAAAACGCTCCATCTCCACCGCCATGAATCCCGGTAATGGATAGACTGAGTAACCCAGTCGCCCGGTCATCACCACGGGAGTTTGCGGGTAGAGGGTCAGAAAATACTGGAGTTGTTGATAACGTTCCCCTTGGTCAAAGTCGGGAATTTCGTCCAGGCCATCGAGCAACAACAAGATCTGACCCGTTTGCAGGAGGCCCTGAAGCTGACTGGCACTGAGGGAATAGCCTTGCCAGAGATGCCCTAGATAATCCTCTAGGCCATTGAAAGCGGGATGACGAGCCGCGATGGCCCAAGCTTGCAGAGATACCAACCCAGGTAGATGATCTGCTGGCCCCTTTCCCTGGGCGTAGAGGAGAGCGAGGTGTTGCAGTAGCGTGGTTTTTCCCGCACCTGGATGACCCAAGACCAAGATCCGATTCTGGCCCACGAGCAGGTCAACCAGGGATTGGGCAGGAGTGCTCGCGGGACGAAGGGCCTGGAGATCCTGGATGCCTAGCCATTGCTGATGGCTCAATCGGGTCTGGACTTTGACCTCTACATAGCTATGGTTCAAAGAACGGGCGGGAGGCCCTCCCAACCAGGGGTTACGTTGGCCAGGCTGTTTTTGGAGATCCGTGACGAGGAGGGGACGTAGCCGAGAAATGAGGCTTTCCGGTGTTAATTCCGGCGGCGATGCTGGTGAAGTAGGCCCTTTCGGTTCATCGGGTTCCTCTAGCTCATTGAATTGGGGCAAATCGGCAATATCTTCCCAATCGAGGTCTAACTGGAAACAGATCTCCATAAAAATTTTGCGGTCAATGGCCCGGCCACTCAGGAGCTTCCAGACTGAATTCCGGGTGGAGAGGCCAGCTTGTTCCGCTAGATAGTCCTGAGTCCAGCCCTTCCGTAGTAGACATTGTTTCAGGCGAGCAATTCCCTGCTCGGAGGCGCAGAGGGAGCGCTTAACCATGGTGACTGATGAGGTAAAGCAGACGGGCCGTATCCATGAGGCGTTCTTGTTCCCAAGCCGTCCAGGGCCTGGCCTGGCGGTAGTGGAGTTGGAGAAAACCCTGAGCCGGTAGGGGTAAGATTAGGCCCTGGGGAGTTTGGAGGGCAGGGGCGAAGCTAGCCGTAGACATCGGTGTCGGCGTTGAGGGCATCGTCGCGACCAGTTGAGAAGCGTTTAGCCCGAGCTTAGCCAGGGTTGGATAGTTAGGGGCGACGGCTTCTAGGTCGGGTTCCGTGGGGCCAAGGCTGAAGACCAGTCGTTCCACCTGCCAAAAAGCCCGCAGTTGCTCTAGTAGGTTGGTTAATTGCTGAGTCCGATCTCCGCCTTGTACACCCTGGGCCAGCAAAGTTTGCATTAGGGTAATCCAAGTTTGTTGCGGCTGGATTTCGGCCCTCGGGGTTTCCTGAGCCAGGAGTCGTTTCACCCGTTGCCGTAGCACAGACCAGTGAATGGGCTTGGTGATGTAGTCCGTCGCGCCGGCTTGGAAAGCCTGGTCAATGGAATCCCGGTCATCAAGAAACGTAATCATTAGAATTGGCACCTCTGACCCTCCCGCACCTTGCCGCACCTGCTGACAACAACTAAAGCCGTCCATTTCCGGCATCATGGCATCCAGTAGCAACAGATTCGGTTGGAGTCGGCCATACTTCGCCAGGCAGTCTATCCCGTTGACCGCTTCTTCGACCCGATAGCCATCCTGTTTCAGGGCCATCACCAACAGCGCCCGAATGGTATTGTCATCATCGGTCACGAGGATCAGGGGCGCGTCTCCCGTCTCATCACTGCTAGGGGAAGAGGAGTTAGGGTTGATCATTGGCTAGAAATGAGCAAGGCAAAAATGTCCGTCAAAACAGGCCCAGTCCCCTACAGTAAATTGAGGTAGGCCACCAACGCTTCTCTTACTTTCGCATACTCTACTCGTAATGATTGGGCGAGTTCTGTGGCCCCTGCGAGGTTTCCCCCTCGACCCAAATTTTCCAGTTGTTTACAGCTCTGAGCAAAGGCCAGGGCCCCGAGGTTGGCACTACTAGAACCTAAGCTGTGGGCCAGTTGGCGGACTTGCAGGGGATTATCGTCGGCGATGGCCGTTTGCAATTGGTCGAGGGCAATGGGGGTCGTTTCAAGATAGTTGGGGATGATCGCTTGCAGAATCTCAGCGCCTCCCATGGCCCGAATGCCTTCAAGAATGGGCTCATCCAAGCAGGGGGCGGCGGGTTTCGAGGCCGGATGTTCTGGGAACGTCGGGAGCGCGGTGGCGGAGGATGGCTTTGGGCTGGCGTGGGGTTTCACCCGTTGCAGGGCCGCAATTAATTCGGGTTCTCGGATTGGTTTACTGATATAGTCATCCATACCAGCCTGGAGACAGTTTTCTCGGTCTCCCTGCATTGCGTAGGCCGTTACGGCAATAATCCAAGGCTGTTCCCAGGGAAGGGCCGTGGCTCGTAAACGACGGGTTGCGGTCATGCCATCCATTTCCGGCATTTCCACATCCATGAGCACCACATCGTAGGGAACTTGCTGGAGCGCTGGAATCACTTCTGCTCCGTTACTAACCACATCGGCCCGATAGCCCAGTTTTTGTAATAGTAGCAAAGCAACCTGTTGATTAATACTGTTATCCTCAGCCAGCAGAATCCGTAGAGGACTCAGGGTTTTGAGCAGGGCATCCCTTTCAGGGTGGGAGAAGGGAGAACGTGTGATTTCAGGAAAGGTTTTTTTCCAGTTTGGTAGACCATCGATGACCGTTAGGGGGGGGCGACAGACCACATCGAGCAACAGATTATAGAGCTGGGATGGTTTTAAAGGGGCCTGGAGCCAACCGGCAAATTCCACTTCGGTGCGTTTTTGTAGTTCTGCGGGAGAGAGTAGAAAGGGGGCCTGGAGAATGATGGGCAGGGCCTGACCGGCTGGGCGACGACGAATGGCTTCGGCGAGTTCAATGCCATCCAACTCCGGCATCCGTAAATCCAAGAGGGCCAAGTCAAAGGCGGGTTCCTGATTGAGCCAGAGCAGGGCCTCCCACACCGACCCCGTGGTCAGGGTTTCCATCCCCCAGGCGCGGGTCAACTGACTCAACCACTGGCGATTAATGGCATTGTCATCCACGACCAGCAGGCGTTTTCCCCGTAATTCTGGATGCTCTGAGGGGATTAGGGAACAGGTCGTTACCCCCTGGACCGGCACCGTGAAATAAAAGCGAGTTCCCCGTTCTGCAGCGGTAGCGGGTTGACTCGGCCAAGTTGCGGGCGGCCAACCGGCCATGGCCCCTTGGCTTTCCATCCAGATTGTTCCTCCCATGAGATCCACCAATCGCTTACAGATGGCTAACCCCAGGCCTGTTCCTCCGTACTGGCGCGTCACGGCCCCGTGGGCCTGGCTAAAGGATTGGAACAGTCGGGATTGTTGTTCTGGGGGGATACCGATGCCCGTATCTTCGACCATGACCTGGATTTCGTAGCGCTGTTGCGTAGCCTCTAATGCCTTTGCTTCCAGTACGACCGTGAGGGCCCCCTGTTCGGTAAATTTCACCGCATTACTCAGTAAATTCACTAAAACCTGACGCAAACGCGTTAAATCGCCGAGAACCGTCGCTGGCACCGCAGGGCCAATGCGATAGACCAAGTCTAGACCTTTGGTAAAGGCCTGACCGGCAATCAAGTCCAGGGATTCCTCTACCCAACGTTGGATCTCCAACGGATGACGTTCCAGGGTCAGCTTACCGGACTCAATTTTAGAAAAATCCAAAATATCGTTGATCAGGGTCAACAAAGTTTCACCACTACTACGAATGGTTTCTGCAAACTGTTGTTGTTGGGGGTTGAGGGACGTATCGAGGAGCAGGCCAGTCATGCCGATGATGGCATTCATGGGCGTGCGGATCTCGTGGCTCATGGTGGCCAGGAAGTCACTTTTGGCCCGATTGGCCATCTCTGCCACATTTTGGGCTGCTAATAATTCTTCATTCTGCTGGGTGAGACGTTCGCGGCTGGCGCGTTCCTGGGCCAAGAGGGAGGATTGGGCGAGGGCAATCCCCACCTGGGCGGCGACGGATTCCAATAATTCCACATCAGCTAGGCTCCAATGTCGGATATCGTCGCATTGGTGCAGGGCCACTAACCCATTGGCCTTACCTTGATAGGATGTCCGAACCATGAGCAGGGATTTGATCTGGAGGTGTTCACAGAGGTCTTTTACCGCCGCTAAGCGAGAATCTTGCAGAACATCATCGATCACAACGGCCTGGTCTCGGCTGAGAATTTTCTCTATCTGAGCATGATCGTTGAGGGAAATCGCCAGCGAAAGCATAGAGGGCGTATCCAGCGTCGTATATTCCGCCACACAGGGCAAAGCGAATACCGGCTCTTCCTGATAGAGATGGATCACACAACGACTGGCCCCCAAGCTTTGACCTAAACGATTGACTGTGGTTTGAAAGATTTTGGCGGGATCGAGGCTTTGGCGAATTTCCTCCGTCAGGGTTTTCAATAATAAGGTGCGCTGATATTGTTTCCAAAGAGAGGCTTCAGCGTATTGTCGTCGTTGGTCGTTACGGTAGGCCTCAATGATATTGGTACAGGTGATTAACAACGGCTGGAGGTAGTCGAGCAGGGCCGACTCATAGCCCCCCTGCGCCAGGGCAATGATTCCCACCATGAGTTCATTGCCGTTATCCAGGGGAATTCCTAAAAAGGTTCCCCCAAATCCATCGAGATCGCTGTCCTCAGCCAGAATCAGCGGCGCTTCCCGCTGGAGCACACGGTTGACCAAGCGCCGAAAGTGGGAGAACTCTACCCCGGTGATTTCTGGCAACGAAACGTCCGTCAGACTCTGAATTTTTTGGGCCGGTTTCCCCTCAGTTTTGAGGTAGGCTTCCTGAAGATAGGCATCTTCCTCCCCCGAAACATACACTTCCGCCACCAGACCGTAGCGACTCTGGGTGAGTTGCAACAGAAGCCCCAATAAATCATCAAAGACAATCTCCGGTTGTACGGCCCTAATGAATTGAGACTGGAGATGGCTGATCACCCGCAACAATTGGTGACTTTGCTCCAGCTCGGCTTGTTGCCGCTGGCGGAGCGTTACATCCTGGTATAGCCAAAGATGACCATAGTACTCTTGCCCCAGGAAGATGGGCACATAATCCCGCTCTAAAATGTCTCCGTTTTTAAGTCGTAATTCCTCCTGAGTGACCAGTTGCCGTCGTTCTAAAATCTCCGCAACCCGCTCTAAAAAGGCCTCGGGATCTGCAAATAAGTCCTTAGCAGCGTTGGCCGATTCCCGACAGTCCATGCCGATCAGGGCCTCTGGGGGAACTGGAATGCCAAAGAGCCGACAAAAGCTAGGATTGGTTAAGCGAATCTGGCCCTTCTCATCCTCTACTAAAATGCCTGCCTGTAGGTTTTGGATCAGAGCACTGAGGCGGGAAGTTGTGGCTTGGAGTTCGGCTTCGGTTCGTTTACGTTCCTCCAGTTCCTGTTGCAGTTGGTAATTGAGAAATGAAAGCGCATGGGTACGTTCTTCCACCCGCTGTTCTAGTTGCTGGGTGACGACTTGTAGTTGCTGATTTTGCTGCTCTAGGGCCTGGGTCAATTCCCGTAGACGTAGGTGTAAGCGCAGGCGAGCCAAAAGTTCTTCAGCGATAAAGGGCTTGGTGATATAGTCCACGGCCCCCAATTCCAAGCCGATGACTTTATGTTTGGCATCACTCAAGGCGGTGGTGAAGATCACGGGGATATCCTGGCTTGCCGGCTCGGCCTTGAGTTGCCGACAGAGGCTGAAGCCATCAATATCGGGAAGCATCACATCCAGCAAGATCAGGTCTGGAGAACACTGTTTGACCTGGGCCAGGACACGATGGCCCTCCATCTCAACGCGTACCTGATAGCCGGCTTTGGTGAGAATGTGGCTGAGGATACTTAAATTGTCGGGGTTATCGTCAACCACGAGGATGCTGGCCATTGGCAGAAAATTCAGGGAGGAAAGATTCTTTTACTGTAGGCGGAGATTTTGGGTCGAGGCTAGGCTATCAGCCAAAAAAGTTAGACACAAGTTAGGCCCGATCACAGGAATGTCTAGTGGAGGATAGGATCAGTCGCGTTTGGTAAGGTATCCCCATGAAACTAGTCTCTGTGATTGTTCCGGTCTATAACGTTGAAGTCTATCTCGCCGATACGATTCGCTCCGTTCTCGCCCAGACCTATCCTCATTTTGAGCTAATTCTAGTGGATGATGAGTCCCCCGACCAAAGTGTGGCCATTGCCGAATGTTTCACGGATCCTCGTCTTAAAATTGTGCGCCAGAAAAACCGAGGCCTGGCCGGGGCCCGCAATACCGGAATTCGTCATGCCCAGGGAGACTACTTAGCTTTCTTAGATGCTGATGACCTCTGGTTACCGGAAAAATTAGCGAAACACGTCCAACACCTAGACGCCAATCCCCAGGTCGGGATCAGTTTCAGTCGTTCGGCCTTTATCGACCAAGCGGGCCAATCCCTCGGGTTATACCAGATGCCCCAGCTCACCGACATCACCGCCGAGCATCTCCTCTGCCGTAACCCCATCGGCAATGGGTCGGCCCCCGTCATCCGTCGCCAAGTCTTTGAAGCAATCCGTTTTCAGCAAAACCGCACCGGCATCGTCGAAGACTTCTACTTTGATGAAGATTTCCGTCGCTCCGAAGATATTGAGTGCTGGTTGCGCATCAAGCTCCTGACGGATTGGCAGTTGGAAGGGATTCCCGAGGCCCTGACGCTTTACCGAGTCAATGAAGCCGGTCTGTCCGCCGATGTGGAACGCCAATTTGAGTCCTGGCAACAGATCATCACCAAAACCCGCACTTACGCCCCGGAACTGATCGCGCAATGGGGCGATGTCGCCAAGGCCTATCAATTACGTTACCTGGCCCGTCGAGCCGTTCGTTTCAAAGCCCCCCAGGCCGCTGTCCCCCTCATCCACCAGGCCCTGGCGGCCCATTGGCAAATTGTCTTAGCGGAACCCCGTCGCACCCTTTTGACCCTGGGAGCGGCCTATCTCCTCCAGCAATTACCCTTGCCCCTCTATAGCGCCCTAGAATCAGGGGCCGTGACCATCACTGGGGCCCTGCAACGCTCGAAAATTCAACGTCAATCCCTGGCCAAGGCCTAAAAATCAGCAAGAAAGGCCTGAACTTAGACAATCGCGTAGGCCTGATCACCGATCCGGGGTTGAGATACTGAAAGTTGAGCCAGTTCAGTAATTTCTCGTAGGCCTTCAGGTTATGAAAGTTGTCCTAGTTAGTTCCACCGGTGGTCACTTCAACGCCCTCTGCCAACTCTCTTCTTTTTGGCAACGCCACCAATGCACTTGGGTTACCTTCCGCAACAGCACCACCGAAAAAGTTCTCCAGGGCCAACCAACCTTCTGGGCCTATGGCCCGACCAACCGTAGCCTCAAAAACCTTGTGCGAAACCTTCTGCTCTCGGCCCAGGTACTCCAGCAAGCAAAGCCTGACTTGGTGCTCTCCACCGGAGCTGGGGTTGCGGTTCCCTTCCTGATCCTGGCCAAGTTGATGGGCATTAAAACTGCTTTTTTAGAATCCTTTACCCGCGTCGAAGACCTCAGCCTTTCCGCCCGTTTGGCCCTGCCCTTCATCGACAAGCTCTACGTCCAGTGGCCCCAACTCCAGGACAAATACCCCCAGGCTGAATTAATTACGCTTTAAGCCTTACTTCTAATTTTTAAGAACTTTTACTTTTTAAGTTAACGACTCCCCTGTTCCCCTCTCTTCCTGTCACTACCATGATTCTGATTACCGTCGGCACCGAAAAATTTCCCTTCAACCGCTTAATGACCTGGATTGACCGCCTCATTGAACAACAGTTCATCAATCCCAACGAAGAAGAAATTATTGTCCAATACGGTTCCTGTACCATCCAACCCCAGGGCGTTAAAGCTTATCAAGTCCTCCCCAGCCAAGATTTTCAGGCCCTCGTCGCCGAAGCCCGCCTGATCATCGCCCATTGTGGCGAAGGCAGTATCGACCTCCTGGCCAAAGCCGGTAAGCCCTATATTCTTGTTCCCCGTAGTGGCCAATTTGGAGAGCATGTCGATGACCACCAAGTAGAATTGGCCCGTAGCCTGGCCCGTCAGCAGGTGCCCATCGCCTATACCCCTGGTGATCTGGTTCGTTTTCTCCAGGCTCCTGTGTTTGTGGAAATTCCTGCAACCCCGACCCAATACTATGCCCAGGCCAGTCAACTTCTCCACCAGGACTTGGTGACACTAACTACGCCGAAAACTCGTTCTAGCCGCGCGTTGCTTCCTGGCCTCGCTTCTCTGGCCAATATCGGTAACTGGGTGGCCCGTGTCCCTGCGGTTTTTTCCCAAATCACTGCCTAGATCACCAAATTATCTAATTAAATATTGGTATTTTGCTGGCCCTGCACTGGCGCTTAATCTGTCGTTTTTAGTAATAGTTAGGCCAAAGGACAGAAGTTAGACAAAAAAAAGCACAAAGTTAAACATCGCAGTCAACAGGAACGTAGATCTGAGCCGGCCAAAATAAAAGTATCGACAAAGAAAGCACCGCCGCCCGAATCCTTCCCCAGTCCTTAGGAGTTTACGATGAGCCAAGTCCAACTGATCGAAATGCCAGTCCACTTCACCCTAGCGGAAATCACGGATATCCACGGGGCCTTAAAGGAACTGTTACGGGAAACGGTCACCCTCAAGCGCATCGTCTTTGACTTTGCCCAAACCAACTTTATTGATAGCAGTGGTGTTGTTTATCTGCGTCAATTTTGCCAAGCGGCGCAACGGGCCGGCATTGAACTCCTGGGCTGGAGTTTGTCCCCTCAGATTAAGTCTCTCCTCCAGGCCTCCCACCTCGACCAATGGCTGGAAATTGACCTGGATACGGAAGGGGTGATTCGTCTCCAGACTGAAGACAATAAAGATTTGCTCCATCCCTCGGTGCGTTCTGTGGCCAAGCGGGCCATCGATATTGTGGGAGCCTTGGTTGGTTTGACGGTGACGGCGGTGTTGTTTGTCCCCGTGGCCATCGCCATTAAGTTAGAAAGTCCTGGGCCAGTTTTGTTTAGCCAATTGCGCTGTGGCCATCAGGGCCGTACCTTCCGCATTTGGAAATTCCGTTCTATGGTCGCCAATGCCCCAGAACTGAAGCATTTAGTCGAGAACCAAATTAAAGGGGCCTTCTTTAAGAACGAAAATGACCCCCGCATCACCAAAATCGGTCGTTTGCTACGCAAAACCAGCCTCGATGAGTTTCCCCAGTTTTGGAATGTCCTCACGGGTGATATGAGCCTTGTGGGAACCCGCCCCCCCACCCTCGATGAAGTGGCCCAGTACGAACCCCACCAGGGCAAACGTCTCGATGTTAAACCCGGCCTGACGGGGGAATGGCAGGTGAATGGCCGCTCACAAGTCCTGGATTTCGAGCAAGTGGTGGCCCTGGATCTGCGTTATCAAGAACGCTGGAGCCTCTGGCATGACCTGAAATTAATCTGGAAAACGGTCACGGTTCTGCTCAGCAAACGCAGTGGGGCCTGTTGATTTTTCCGCTTTTTTTAACTGACTAATCTAAAACTTTTTGGAGTCAACCCATGAACTTGAACCTCCCCGCAATCCATCCCACCATGCTTGATGTCTCCGGTGCGATCACTGTCGAAAATGCCCCCGCCGTCGAGGCCCTGTTGACGGAAGTGATTCAGACCCTACCGCATGATCACGTTGTCTTGAATATGCAAAAGGTGGATTTTCTGGATAGTACCGGCCTGGTGGTACTGGTCAGTGCCTGGCGCTTAGCCCAGGATTTAGGCAAACAATTGAGCCTATCTGCTCTCACACCAGGGGTGCGCCTGATTTTTGACCTTACCCAATTGGATCGCGTCTTTCATCTCATCGAAGAATCTGCCCAATTTACATTCTAAGCTTCTCTTCACCATGACTCTCCCCAATTTCCTCATTGTCGGTGCCGCTAAATCAGGAACAACGGCCCTGCATACCTACCTGCAACAGCATCCCCAGATCTACATGACCCCCGACAAGGAAACCAATTTCTTTGCCTTTCAGGGGGAAACCCTCCACTTTCAAGGGCCCGGGGATGAGGCCATTAATTCTTTTTCCATCACTGACTTGGCCACCTACGAACAGTTATTCGATGGTGTGACCCAGGAAACCGCCATTGGTGAGGCCTGCCCCCTCTATCTCTACCATCCCCAGGCCCCCCATAACATTGCCCAGATGCTGCCAACGGTGAGGTTAATCATCATTCTTCGTAACCCCGTGGATCGGGCCTATGCTAACTTCCTTCACTTAGTAAGGGATGACCGGGAACCCCTCGACTTTACCTCGGCCATCGCCGCTGAGTCCGAACGCATTAACAAGCATTGGGAATGGTTTTGGCACTACCTCCAACAGGGGTACTATGGCCCCCAACTCCAGCGCTACTACGAGTTATTTCCCGCAAACCAGATGAAAGTCTATCTCTACGAAGACCTGGTGAAACGGGCCGATTGGCTACTCCGAGATATTTTCGACTTTCTGCAAGTTGACCCCGATTTCCAGCCGGATATGTCCGTGCGGCCCAATAAATCTGGTATGCCTAAAAACCGCTTCTTGCACCAGTTACTCACCAAACCGAACCCGATTAAAAGTCTTCTCAAACCCCTCTTTCCGGCCCAACTGCGGCAAAAAATTCAACACCGCAACCTAGAAACCCCTAAACTAACAGCAGAGATGCGTCAGCAGTTGATTAATTCCTATCGGGTTGATATTCTTGCCTGTCAAGACCTGCTCCAGCGGGACCTCTCGGCTTGGCTCACGGTTTAGCGATTCAGCATGGCTCCCAGCAAACCTACGATTTGGCACATCATCGGCGATAAACGGGCCGGTGGTTCCAATCGCTTTGTGCAACAGTTGAGCGAGTCCTATCTCCAGGAACAGTTTTATTTTGTGACCCTGCGTCTGGAAGCGGCCCAGGCGAGACTCCGCCAAGAAAAGCCGGCCTTGATCATTTTTCACTATCCCTGTGCCTGGAAGTATCTAGCGGCCCTATTTAACTTCACCACCAATGCCCCTCTCTGGATCTGCGACCATCACTATTGCCGGGGCTTTGAACAACGACAGGTGCGCTCCCGCTGGCGCTTTCGGCTACTGCTCAAACTGGCCTACGGCTTAGCGGATGGGATAATTGCGGTTTCCCAGGGCCAACGCCAATGGATGGTCGATGCAGGCCTGGTGAAAGCGGACAAAATCCGGGTGATTAAGCCGGCTTCTATCCTGACGGAACTCTTAACCCTGCCCCCAAAAGTTCCTGAAAAACCGCTGATTCTAGGGTCCTATGGTCGTTTTGCCCCCCAAAAAGGCTTTGATCAGTTACTCCAGGTGATGGCCCCGCTTGACCCAAAGCAATTTCAACTGCGTCTAGGGGGCTACGGGCAGGATGAGGAAAAGATACAAACCTTGGCCGCCAACCTGCCCCAGGTGCAACTGGTGGGCTCGATTCCCCAGGTTCCCGACTTTCTGGCCCAGTGTGATCTGGTGATTATTCCCTCGCGCTGGGAACCCTTTGGTCTGGTTTGTTTGGAAGCCAAGGCCGCCGGTAAACCTGTGTTAGTTACCGATGTGGATGGCCTACCAGAGCAAGTCCTAGCCGGTATGGGGGCCATTTTACCCAGCGATCAGCCGGAACAATGGGGAGCAATCCTCACCCATCTGGCTGAACAGGATTTGGTCGCCTGGGGCCAACGGGGCCGGGCGACCGTGGAACGGGCCTGGGAAAATTGTTTAGAACAGTGGCAGTCTTTTCTTAGCTCAGTGGCCCTATGAAACAATGGCTCCAGCAAAAAATCGCTCAAATTGATAGCCCCTTTGTCCGCAATGTGGGCTGGTTGGGCAGTTCCGGGGCCATCATTCGAGTCTCACGCTTACTAGCCACGATTATTCTGGCCCGCTTTCTCACCCCCCAGGACTACGGCTTAGCGGCCCTGGTCTTGACGACGAATGAGTTTGTGCGAGTGTTTACGCGCAATGGCGTGGTGGCCCGCTTAATTCAAGTAGAGGCGGAGAAATTACCCTATCTGACCCAGGCGGCCTATTGGCTCAATTGGGCCATGTTTATTGGCCTGTTTTTGATCCAATGCCTGGTGGCTTTTCCCATTGCCTGGTTCTATCGAGACCAGCAGATTATTTTGCCCATCTGTGTCATGGGATTAAATTTACTCTGGATTCCTCTGGGCCTGGTGCAAGCGGCCCTCCTGCAACGAGAAGGTCGGTTTAAGGTAATTGCTCTGACGGAACTGGTGCAAATTTCCACGGATAATCTGCTCTCGGCAGTGTTAGCTATTGCCGGGTTGGGCATGTGGGCCATTATTTTGCCGAAGATCTTGGTGGCACCGATCTGGGTCTATATCATCACCAAAAATAATCCCTGGCGACCAACCGAGAAATTTAGCACTCAGCATTGGAGTGATCTGTTTGGCTTTGGGCGCAGTGTCTTGGGGGTGGAGTTGCTCAATACCCTCCGGGCCAATCTGGATTATCTGATCATTGGGCGTTTTCTCAGCCTAGAGGCCCTGGGGTTGTACTATTTTGCCTTCAATGCCGGATTAGGGATTAGTTTGGGCATTATCACCTCGATCAAAGCGGCCCTTTTGCCCCACCTCTGCGAGGGCCGGGATACGCTCCAGGAATTTCGCCAACGCTACTACCACAGCCTCAAAACCATCGGTTCGATCATTACGCCCCTGGTGGTGTTGCAATCCTCCCTGGCCCCTTTTTATGTTCCCCTGGTTTTTGGCCAACGCTGGACTGAGGCCATTCCCATCTTGATCCTGATCTGTCTGTCGGCCCTGCCCCGGCCCTTTGCCGATTCCGCTTCCCAGTTACTGTTAGCCATTGATAAACCGGAGTTGGATCTGTACTGGAATCTCGGTTTTACGGCCCTGTTTGCCGGGGCTTTACTCCTGGGGGTACAAGGGGGAAGTTTGGGGGTTGCCTGGGCCGTCTTGCTGAGCCATTGGCTCTGTTTACCGCTGTTTATCTGGTGGACGTCTCGCTATGTCTTTAAAACTGCTTAAGGGTTGGCTGACTGTCCTGGGATGGACTTGGATGTGGCCGGTTTCGGCCCTGCCCCTGTCCCCCGGCGATCGCCTGGAAGTGTCGATTCCCAAGGATACCTATTTTGCACGGGTCTATGAGGTGAACCAGGACGGTAATTTAGAAGTTCCCTTTGTGGGGTTGGTGCCCGTATCTGGCCTAGAACCCCCGGAAGTGCAAGCCAAATTATCTGAGATTTTAATTGCTCAAAAATTCTTTCCTCCCCAACGCCTACAACTGAGCGTACAGATGGTGGCCTGGGCCCCGGTACAGGTGAGTTTAGCCGGGGAATTGTTTCAACCAGGCCGGGTGTTAATTAATGACCCCAAGGATAATCCCCCCACCGCCATTAGTGACACCAGTCGTCAGATCACCGGCAGTAATCCTGTTCAGCGCTACCTAACGACGGCGATCCGGGCCGCCGGGGGCGTTTTACCCACCGCCGATGTGACCCAGGTGCAATTAATTCGCCAGGGCCAAGCCACTATAGTGGATCTTTCGGGTATTTTTAGCGGTCAACCGATCCAGGATTTACCCTTGATTAACGGCGATCAGATTATTGTGCCTCGATCAGAACGGTTCCAAAACGAGCTCATGCGGCCTTCCCAAATTACACCGCCGGGGATTAAGGTGTTTGTCTCTAACTTAACCGTGCCGGCCACCAGCAACGCCACCTCGGCCGTCGGAAACCAACAGGAGGGGATCACCTTTCCCTACGGCGCCCGCTTTAGCCAGGCCGTCATCTCGGCCAACTGTGCCGGGGGGATTAATGCCACCAACGCCGACCGCCGGGCCATGCTGGTACGGGTGGATAGTCTGACGGGAAAAACGACGACCGTGGAGCGTCAGGTGGAAGATTTACTCCGGGCCTCGACGAACAATGAAGAGAATCCGCCCCTTTTTCCGAGGGATGGTGTGGTTTGTTATGATTCGACTGTGACCAGCCTACGGGATCGCTTCCGGTCTATTTCTGACATTTTGAGTCCTCTCAATCCGATCTTGCTCCTCATCAATCTCTTCAAATGATCGATATGGCTTCCCAGCCTTCTTCCCCGGCCAACGTTGAGCCGATGACCTACGGTACCTTGCCCTGGATTCGTTTCGCTAAGTACCTTGTGGTTGCCGGG
This sequence comes from Synechocystis sp. LKSZ1, assembly GCF_040436315.1. Classification (NCBI taxonomy): domain Bacteria; kingdom Bacillati; phylum Cyanobacteriota; class Cyanophyceae; order Synechococcales; family Merismopediaceae; genus Synechocystis; species Synechocystis sp. LKSZ1. The sequence goes on from NZ_AP031572.1 coordinate 1,500,237, forward strand.
CTGGTCAATGGTTTGGTCTGGTCGCTATCCCTCGGTTATCTCAAAAAAGCCAAGCCGGTCTATACCAGTGAATTGGTGTTGAATATTGCGGGGGCAGGCCAGGGGGTGAATGTCAACTTGCCGGATGTGGGCCAGGCCATTACTTCCACGACCACAGCCTACGGTTCCACCGCCGATCCCCGCGAAAATTACAAATTGATGACCCTAGGGCCGACGGTTCTCGGTAAAGCGGCGGAGGCTCTCGACCTGACGGAAGAGCAACTGGGCCAACCCAAGGTCAAAATTATCAATAACACCACCATGATGGAGATTACCATTACCGGCCTGACTCCTCAGAAAGCACAAGCCAAGGCCTGGGCCATCTACAATGCCTTGACCCAACGCCTCACGATTCTCCGGGACAATGAACGTTCTCAACGGGATCGAGCCATCCAAGCCGCCGTTACTGAGGCCCAAAATAAACTCACTAGTGCCCAGCGCCAACTCTCCCTCTACCGCTCTCAATCGGGTCTCAATTCCTCGGAGCAGGTCAGTAATTTGATCAGTAGTATTGAAGCTCTCCGTAAACAACGGGCTGAATTAGTTGCCCAAGCCCAACAGTCCGGTGATCGCCGCCAAAAATTATCTGCGACCCTTGGTCTTTCTCCCCAACAAGCCGCTGAGGCCCTGCTCTTGCAAACTGACCAACAATTCCAAGCAGCCCTCAAAGATTACAGTACCTTGACCCTAGCTTTAAATACCCTGCTGGAAACTCGGGGAGAAAACTATCCCGATGTGGTAGAAACCCGAGATGCTCAAACCGCGGCCCGTACCCTGCTCCTTAAACGGGGAAAAATCCTGCTCGGTCGTCCCCTGGATCAATTGGCCCTAGAACGCCTCAGCTTAGATAACAGCAATGGGTCTGGGGTCAAACGCAGTGAACTATTTCAACAATTGGTGCTAGCTGACAGTGATTACCAAGGCCTGATGGGCCAACTCCAGGCCCTCAGTCAACAGATCCAAGACCTGGAAAAACGCCTAGCCAGCCTGACGCAAAAGCAATCGATCCTCGACCGTCGCCTACGGGATCTACAAATCGCCGAGGCCATTTTTACCTCCACCCTCGCCAAGGTCGATCTGGGCAAAAGCGACCCCTACGGTTCCTTTCCATTGTTAGAAATTGTGGAAAATCCCAGTCTTCCCAGCGAAGCCACGGCCCCTAAACCCAAACTAGTTATCGCGGGTTCCCTGGGTGGTTCCCTACTGATTACCCTGGGGCTGACCCTTGCCTGGTGGCGATCGCCGATTCTGCGGTTTAGTAAAAAAGCGATGCGGGATATTTTGGCCTAGTGGTGTGGCAACGATGACGGCGAACGAGTCTATCCCAACAGGTAAGGTATTCATTTCCAAAGAAGTTATTCCCAAGCAAGCCATTCAACCAGAAAACTTTCCCGAACGCCTGGTCTGGTACAGCATGATCTGGACTTACGGCTTTTATGTGATTGGGGCGACCTATATTGTGGGCTCCCTGCTGAGTTGGATTCTGACCTTTTATCTCCTGCTGAAACTCTGGATCCAAACGGAAGACACCCCAGAGACAGAAAAAATTCGTATTCCCTTTCTTGTCTGGGTCTGGATTCTCGGCATGATCGGCATGGAAGTCGCTCTAATTGTTGGTTCTCTGGACTTTGACCTTTCCACTGGGGAAATTATTAAATCCTCCATCGGTTGGGCCAAGGGTTGGGCCGCCCTGGCCCTCTATCCCCTGGTTGGCGTTTTAAATATTAGACCCCAAATTATCTATCGGGCCACCTGCATTATTTGCCTGCACACTTTGCTCCTCTCTCCCATCCTCATTCTCGCCCCTATTCTCCACTTTCCTGAAGTTCTCTATGTTTCCCCTCTGCGGGCAGTGGGCGGGCCAAGTGATCAATTCTTTGATGTCTCCTTTTACGAAGTCGATTTTGATGGCCAGATCCGTCAGCGCCTTTTTACCCCCTGGGGGCCAGCCCTGGGCTTTGTGGCCAGTACCTACTTCATCCTAGCCCTGAAGGAAGAAGATAGAAAATGGCGCTGGTTTGGCATCATTGGCTCGATTTACATGGGTTATATCTGTAAGTCTCGGCTAGCCTTAGTCTCCCTGCTATTCACCCCTGTTTTTACCGCTCTTCTCGCTCGTCTGGGCCGTCCTGCCATTTTGATCCTGTTAGGCCTGGGTAGTACCCTATCAGGAATCTTTGCACCCAATATTGTGACCACCATCGATACGGTGATGACCAAATTCACTGAAGCCCGAGCCGCCTCCAGTAAAGTCCGTTCCATCCTCAAGGAAATTGCCGGCCATCGTTGGGAAACGGAAGCACCGATCTGGGGCCATGGGGTAGTGGAAGCCGGGCCCCACGTCGCGGAATTTATGCCCATTGGTTCCCATCACACTTGGTATGGTCTCCTCTTCGTTAAAGGCCTGGTAGGATTTTATTCCTTGGCAATTCCGATGGTCTTGAGCTTTATTGTTTTGGTCTTTAAGGCCCAACGCAGTCAAACCGCCCGAGCCGGTCTAGGCATTCTATTCACCTTATTTCTGTATACTTTTGGGGAGAATTTGGAAATCCTGGCTTATCTTTACTGGCCCGGTCTGATTATCATGGGCAGTGCCTTTAAAATAAGGCCGTCAGCCCCTCAGAGTGACCACGAGATCCCTTCTTGATCCCTGGAAAAATCCCCAGTCCTGGTCTGGCCCTATCATCTCAATAGAAGAAGTTGAGGTGTTACCAAGGGAGCCCTTAGGTTTTGACTAATCCAGAGGAATTAGAATAGAGTAGAACCTGAAATTTTAAAATAAATGGCCACGGCGTAGCATGAGCCATTGCAACATCCCATAAGAATTTAGGAGAAAGAAGTCCCTATGCCAGAGCTTGCTGTACGCCCAGAATTTGACTACACCAGCGCGACCTACAAAGATGCCTATAGCCGCATCAATGCCATTGTCATCGAAGGAGAACAAGAGGCCTATAGCAATTATCTCCAAATGGCAGAACTCCTCCCTGAAAGTAAGGATGAATTGGTTCGTCTCGCCAAAATGGAAAACCGTCACCGGGCTGGCTTCCAAGCCTGTGGCAAAAACTTAGATGTAACCCCCGACATGGCCTATGCTGAGGAATTTTTTGCGGCCCTGCACCGTAATTTCCAAACGGCCTTTGCTGAAGGTAGAATCGTCACCTGTCTGTTGATCCAGGCCCTAATTATCGAAGCCTTTGCCATTGCTGCTTACAATATCTACATTCCCGTAGCTGATGACTTTGCCCGTAAAATTACGGAAGGCGTTGTCAAGGATGAATATACCCACCTCAACTTTGGGGAGGAATGGCTCCGGGCCAATTTTGAAAGCGCGAAAGCAGAGCTAGAAGCGGCCAACAAAGAGAATTTGCCCATTGTCTGGCGGATGCTCAACCAAGTTCAGGACGATGCCAAAACCCTCGGCATGGAAAAAGAGGCCCTAGTGGAAGATTTTATGATCAGCTATGGTGAGGCTCTGAGCAATATCGGCTTCAGTACCCGGGATATTATGCGGATGTCTTCCTACGGCTTAACAGCAGCCTAGGCCCTGAAGCGACCCTACCTTTATTTATGATCCCCCAAAATTGGGGGATTTTGTTTTGTGGCAGAATCATCAGGCCGACGTTAACCAGAACTTAGCAATGTAGCCCAGGGCCTTAACCCCATCACGCCAGTTAATTTTTTTCCCCTCGGCGTAGGTGCGGCCATAGTAGGCTACGCCCACCTCATAGATGCGCCAGCGATGACGAGAACGGGTTACCTTCATGGTGAATTCCACCTCAAAGCCAAAGTCATTACAGGTCAGGGCCAAGTCTTCTAGGACTTCACGGCGAAACATCTTATAGCAGACTTCAATATCACTCAGGTTGATATTACAAATCAGATCGATCAAACTGGTGATGATTTTATTGCCTAAGTAGTGGTGGAAGTAAAGTACTCGGTGGGGATTGCCGTAAAAACGCGAACCAAAGACCACATCGGCCCAACCCTCGGTAATTAAGCGCCACATGGGTTGCCAGTCCTGGGGATCATACTCCAGGTCAGCATCTTGGATAATCAGCACCTCCCCAGAGGCCGCTTCAAACGCCGTGCGCAGAGCGGCCCCTTTGCCTTGATTACGACGGTGGAAAATCAGCTTGACCGATAGAAGGGCCGACGCGAACATTTCAGGGGCCAGCTCATCGGGCAGAAAGTCGAGGCCCATGGGTTTGGCCTGGCCATCTGCTTCCCCAAAGGTTTCCACCAACCACTCCCGCGTGCCATCGGTGGAGCCGTCATCGACCATCACAATTTCCTTTTCCACTTGGGGCAGTACCAGGGCCACCTTGGCCAACAGCAAAGGCAGGGTATGAATTTCGTTATAAACGGGAATGATGACCGATAACTTCATGTCGGGGAGGGCGGCGACTTAAAAAGCCCATTATAGAGCGTGGGGGTTCTCCTCCAACTCAGCAACGGCAATGCCTCGGTGGTGCATAGACGCAATCCTGTACTGCCTGCCATAATGAAGCTCTCTGCTAAAACCTCCAATGCTTGAACCCGAATGGTTATTTCTACTTCTCAGGCCAATCCTGCCACCACGGCGACGCTACAACTGCCGCCCCTGCCTTATTCTCGCCCCCTGCTGATGATTGGCCATGGTACTCGTGATCAGGATGGTCGCCAAACCTTTCTCGATTTTGCTCAGGCCTATCAACAGTTAGATACCAGTCGGCCCGTCATTCCCTGTTTCTTGGAGTTAACCGAGCCTTCGATCCAAAAAGGCGTGGAGGCTTGTGTGGCCCAGGGCTTTACGGAAATCTCTGCCCTCCCCATTCTTTTATTTGCCGCCCGCCACAATAAATTCGATGTCACCAATGAGTTAGACCGCAGTCGAGAACGCTATCCCCAGATCACGTTTTCCTATGGCCGCCATTTTGGCATCACCCCTTCCATTCTTGAACTCTGGCATGACCGCTTGGCTGCATTGGATAGCCCAGCAGCTAATCCTAGACAAATTTCCCGTGCTGAAACGGTGCTTTTATTTGTGGGCCGTGGTTCTAGTGACCCCGATGCCAATGGCGATGTTTATAAAATGGCCCGGATGCTCTGGGAAGGAAGCGGCTACCAAACGGTGGAAACCTGTTTTATTGGTATTACCCATCCCCGGCTAGAGGAAGGGTTTCGTCGCGCCCGTCTGTATCAGCCTAAACGAATTATTGTTCTGCCCTATTTTCTCTTCACCGGGGCCCTAGTCAAAAAGATTTTTCAGATCACGGCCCAACAGCAGGCGGAATTCCCCGAGATTGACATGGTTTGCTTGCCCGAAATGGGAGTACAGGCTCCCCTATTAGCCCTTGTCCGCGAACGAGAAATCGAAACCCAATTGGGCCAGGTGGCCATGAATTGCGAGGCCTGTAAGTTTCGCTTGGCCTTTAAGGCCCAGGGCCATTCCCATGGGCACGATCATCACCACCACGGGCATGATCATAGCCATCATCACCACGACCATAATCATGATCATGACCATTCTGCCCCCGACCCCTACGCCAACCTAGCAGACTACCACGGACGGATTTGGCAGGCCCCGTAGCTTGTCTCGCCGTTAAGTTTCCGCAACTAAAGGGCCGTTCCTCCAGGGGATGCGCGAGGATGAAAGTAGGAATGATCCACCCTATTCAAGTAGGGTGATTTCTGGAGGTTCCCATGTTGAGTACCTATCTCTACCCTGATTCCCTCACCTACCTGCTGGTGAAACTGGTTGTTCTAGCGATTGTCGTGCTTCTCTGGTTGGCTCTGACAACGGCCCCAGTGGTCTGAAGTAAAAGAAAAGCTTGAGCGCAATTCCCCCTAGCCCTTAGCATGGAAAAAAGTTATTGCTCAGGATCATAGTCTATGGATTACCGGGAAGCGGGGGTTGATGTTACCGCTGGTCGCAATTTTGTCGAGCGCATTCGCCAGGGCGTGGAAAGTACGTTTCGGCCCGGTGTCCTCGGTGGCTTAGGGGGCTTTGGCGGCCTGTTTCAACTGCCGAGCGGCTATCAAGAACCCGTGCTGGTGTCGGGTACCGATGGAGTTGGCACAAAACTGAAAATTGCCCAGGCCCTGGATCAGCACGATAGCATTGGCATCGACCTGGTAGCCATGTGTGTCAACGATATTTTAACCAGTGGTGCAGAGCCGCTCTTTTTTTTAGACTACTTAGCCACGGGCAAACTAGAACCAGAGCAATTGGCGGCGGTTGTGCAAGGCATTGTTGAGGGCTGTCGGCAGAGTGGCTGTGCTTTGCTGGGGGGAGAAACGGCGGAAATGCCGGGTTTTTACGGCCAGGGAGAGTATGACGTTGCCGGCTTCTGTGTCGGCATTGTGGAAAAAAGTAAAATTCTCGATGGTTCTCAGGTGGAACTCGGAGACCGGGCCATTGCGGTCGCCAGTAGTGGGGTACATAGCAATGGCTATAGTCTTGTCCGTCGCATTGTAGAGAGCCAGGGTCTGAGTTGGCGGGATTATCCGGCTGAACTAGGGGGCCAAAGCCTGGGAGAAATTTTTTTAACGCCGACTCGGCTCTATGTAAAGCCTATTTTGGCCCTGCTTAACTCGGGTATTGGGGTTCATGGCATGGCCCATATTACCGGAGGAGGCCTACCGGAAAATCTGCCTCGTTGTCTGGGGCCGGGCCAAGCGATTCAAGTGAAATCAGGCAGTTGGGAGGTTTTGCCCATCTTTCGCTGGCTCGAAAACGCAGGTCAAGTTCCGGAAGCGGCCATGCTAGAAACGTTTAATCTGGGTGTGGGTTTTGTGGTTTTAGTCAGTCCAGACCAGGCCCTGACGACCCTAGATTTTTTCCGAAGCTATGATTTAGCGGCCTACGACATTGGCCAGGTGATTCCGGGACAAGGGGATTTTCAACTCCAGGCCTAGGAGCACTCCAGAGCCTTCAACCCAATCTGGGGCCTAGGCAACAAGGGAAACAAGGAGAACTGGGGTATCTCAAATTGGGAGAGTATTTGCGACTTTCCCCGACAAACAACGATAATTAGTATCGTCTTGGTTGCTGACCCCAGGCTGTCTCCTGCTATGTCAAACCCCGCTGATATCCTCCCTCTCCTTGACCGTGGCCTAGCCGCTTTACAGCGCCAGGACTATCGCCAGGCTATTGCTGACTTAACCACTTGTTGTCATCAAATTGTAGATGCCCAAGACCCTTACTTTGTTAAGGCCCAGATGGCCTTAGCCAGAGCCTACCGGGGCCTGGGAGATACCCAAGCGGCTATAGAGCTTTGTCAAACCCTGATTAACCATCCCGACCGGGAAGTGAATCAATGGGCCTGGTCCTTGTTGGCCCTTTTGGATCAAGGAGAAGCACCGGCAGACCTAGATGCGATGCCGACTACGGAATTTAAGGCCCAGCGGGCCGACAAAAATCGGGTGCACGTCAGCTTACCCCGCGTCGCCGATAGCTATTTCTTTGTGTTGTTGATGGCCATCCTGACCCCCCTATTGCTGGGGGCCTTACTAACGATGGGGATCGGCTGGATTTTGGGTCAGAAAGCGTTTTTACCCTTACTCTACCTTGGGCTGGGAGTAACCTTCCTGCTGAATGGCTCGGCGTTGCTCTTCAGCAATATTTTAATGGATTGGCAACAACGACACTTTTACCAAACCCAGTGGATTAATCTCGGGGAAGTGCAAAAGTATAGCCCCGAAGCGGGAGAACTCCTCCTACGGATTTGCCGCCGCCGCAATATCAAACTACCGCGCTTGGGGTTTATTGACGACCGCCGACCGATGATTTTTTCCTATGGAATTTTCCGTCAACAGAGTCGTCTCATTGTTAGCAAAGGGGTGTTTCGTTACCTGGACAATGAAGAAATTGCCCTGCTCTACGCCCACGAACTGGGCCATATCCTGTCAGCCGATAGTATGCTGATGACCTTCGTCAGTGCCTGGGGCCAGGTCTTTTACAGCGGCTATGGCCTGCTATACCAGGTGATTCAAAAAGTTCCAGGGCCAGGGGCTTGGCTATTGTTGATCCCCACTAGCCTCTGTTATGGTCTGTTTCAGATCAATCAAGCTTGTAATCTCTATTTTTCCCGGTCGCGGGAATACTATGCTGACCATTTTGCCGTTGAACATACTGGCAATCCCAATGCCCTGGTTCGGGCTCTGGTCAAGCTCTCCAAGGCGATTGTCAAGCAAGAGCGTCAAGCGGAGAAACCGGCCCTTTTTCTGGAGGCCCTGCGTAACTTCGGCATCTATGATCCCTTGACCACGGGGACTTGTGAACGGGCCAATCGCTTTGTCCCCCAAACCATTTATCGGCTTCTGGCCTGGGATTGGTCGAATCCCTGGCATTCCCTACTTGCCTGGCGCAGTTCCCATCCTCTTCTAGGCAAGCGAGTTCTGCTCCTTACCCACTATGCCGAGCAATTGGGCTTAAACACCGAATACCATCTGGCCTCCGCCTACTATCTCCCGTCTGAGCTGAAGCCCCCCCAGCGCTATCAACGCTTGACTGGGGAAATCTTTATTGCAAATCTGCCGATCCTCGGGGCCGTCCTGGGGAGCGGTCTAGCCCTGCTTTCTGGTGTCAAAGCAACGATGGCCTGGAACCAGGGCCTACTGCTGGGGCTAGGACTGGGCCTACTGAGCCAAAGCCTGCTACGACGTTTTCTGAGTTTATCGCTATCGGCAAAGGATATTTTAACCCTCCTGAGTGAACCGGCCCTCAGTCCCGTTCAGGGAACAAACATCCAGTGGCAGGGCAAGCTCCGTCTTCGTCAGTCTGTGCCAGGAAAATGGCCCAAACTCTATTTCCATGACCGGACGGCGGTTATCCCTGTGCGTTATCCCTACTGGTTGCATTGGCAATTTCCCTTTCGTTCTCCCGTCAAGGTTTTAGAACCCTTTTTAGAGCATACCTGTACAGTCACGGGCCAAGTACAACGGGGCCTGGTTCCCTACTTAACCCTGTATCGTGTGACGGCGAAGGAAAAGCCCACAGTCCATAGTTATGCTGCTTGGCCCGCCTACGGTCTTAGTCTCGTTTTCCTGGTGCTGGCCTACTATTGGCGGTGAACTCCCGCATTTCCCATACCGGCCAGGGCCTCGCGGAGGGTTTGGGGGCCGGCTTCCGGTCGGTGGGCATTTTCACTGATATGGCGTTTCCAGGCCTTAGTGCCCGCCTGGCCCACAAAAAGATTGAGCAAATGGCGACTGATGCTGTGGAGTTTCCAGCCCTTCTGCGTCCATTCTTCCACGTAGGGAAGCATGCCTTCGATAATCTCCTGACGACGGGGAATGGGGGTTGATTCTCCGTAAAAATCCCGGTCTACAGTCGCTAACAGATAGGGCTGGTCGTAGGCGGCCCGGCCGATCATCACCGCATCGACATGGGCCAAGTGGTCTCGGGCTTGGGCCAAGTTGGTAATGCCGCCATTGATTTCAATCCCTAGCGGGGGAAAATTCCGCTTGAGCTGGTAAACATCGTCGTAACGCAGAGGCGGAATCGTTCGGTTTTCCTTGGGACTCAGGCCCTGGAGCCAGGCCTTGCGGGCATGAACCGTAAAACGTTGACAACCCCCATCGGCTACAATCCGCACAAAGTTGGCCAGATCCGAGTAACTATCTTGGTGGTCAATGCCAATGCGATGTTTTACCGTTACCGGAATTTGCACCCGTTTCTGCATCGCTGCAACGCAACGGGCCACCTGCTCCGGTTTGGCCATTAGACAAGCCCCGAAATGACCATTTTGAACTCGGTCACTGGGACAGCCGACATTTAAGTTAATTTCGTCGTAACCCCAGTCTTGGCCAATCAAGGCACAGTCCGCTAATTGTTGGGGATCGTCGCCCCCCAATTGCAGGGCCAGGGGATGTTCTAGGGGGGAAAAGTCTAGAAGCTTAGAACGATTGCCGTGGAGAATGGCCGCCGTCGTGATCATTTCCGTGTAAAGCAAAACCCGACGACTAATCTGACGCAGAAAGTAGCGAAAATGCCGGTCGGTATAATCCATCATCGGCGCGATACTCAGGGGATTCATCAAAGCAGAGGAAGAATGCGTCACAGGGCCTTTAGCTTTTTTTACCTAGCCTTTAATTCTATCGCCTAGGATGGAAATAGCCGGTGTCAGGCTCCGCCAACTCAGGAGCAGGAGGTCAGGGTGAAAACAGACGTGCCAGCTACAAGCTTTGGGGATTGGGCGATCAGGGCCCTAGAACGCCACTACAAAAAGATTCTTAAACACGAGAAAAAAGTTCTCCTCGACCGCGATCCCGAAGAACTCCACCAAATGCGAGTCGGGATGCGGCGGCTACGCACAGCCATGGTAGGTTTTAGCCGGGCGGTTGTTCTACCGAAGGGGGTCAATGAAAAAAAAATTGGTGCCATTGCCCGCATTCTGGGCCAGTTGCGAGACAATGACGTTCTCCAGGCGAGCCTGACCCAAGACTACCAATCCCAATTACCAGAAAAAGAACAAGAATACGTCCAGAGCGTTCTAGCCCATCTCCAACAGCAACGACAACGAGCCGTCCAGCGGACGCGAAAAACCCTGACCCACGCCAACTATTTTGCTCTGAAGGATAAGCTCCAACAATGGTTAGCGGCGCCTCAACTGACCGCCATTGCCGATCTGCCCATTACAACAGTATTACCCGACTTGCTCTTGCCCCAATTTAGTCAATTACTCCTGCATCCCGGTTGGCTTGTGGGCCGGTCGCTGTCCGGTGCTATCCCCCCCAGTCTAGAAACCCTGGCCCCGGAGCAAGAAACCTTGCTCCATGACCTCCGCAAAACAGCCAAAAGAACGCGCTATCAAATGGAACTCTTTACGCCCTTTTACAGGGCCGATTATCAAGACCTTTTGGACAAAATCAAGGCCCTCCAAGAAATTCTAGGGGCCCTACAGGATAGCTGTGTGTTAAGGGAAATGGTGAAGGATCACGACCGAATGCATACTCCTGAACCAATGCCACGGTTTGAAGATTGTCTCCAACACCATCGTCATCAGTACTGGCTAGAATGGTTGCCTCTCCAGAGCGACTTCCTCGACCCAGACCATCGCCAACAATACCGGACGCTCCTTCAGCATTGCCAGGCCCTAGAATCGATCCCATCTCCCGAGCTGATTCCAGCCAACTCAGGGGAGAATGACGGCTGAGGAACTGGCGAGTTCTGCGGGAAGATCTTCTGGGATGTTGCAAAAGGCCACCCCTTGGCCCTGGGGAATCAAGCGCTGGTGATAAAAGGCCTCAATGCCATTATCGGGGCTGGCTACTAAAACCTTGGCTTCGTGGCCCGATTGCAGAACCTCCTGCCGTTCCCGCTGTTCATAGGCGTAAATAATCAAGAGATCCCCCGGTTGACAGAGGAGAGCCGCGCCGCCATTGGGACAGACTTCACGACTACCGCTCTGGCCAGGAATCGCATAGGTAGAAAAGCGCTGGCCATTATTGAGGTTGACAATTTCGACTTCTTCTAACGGTAGAATACCGACAGTTGCTAACAAATCAGGGTCAATAGTAATACTGCCGACATAGTTCACGTTGGCCGCTGTCACCTGCACCCGATGCAATTTAGCGTGCATTAGTCGAATCATTCCCATGCGTCGTTCCTACGATACTGCTTGCCGAAAAAACCTGGCGTCACCGGCCTTTTTTAACGCCAAACCCAGCCCGTGAGCCTCAGCGTTTTACGTCACAATTATTAACATCCTCAGATACTCTAGCATTTTCCCCTTCGCTTTCTACGGGACTTCCCGACGTAAGCTTTTTCCACCCAACAGTTATGCTCAAAAAACAAGTCAAAGTTAAGCCCCAGGCCAAACAAGCCAAAGTTATCCATGGGGAAGACGACAGTATAACGGTTTATCTCAAATCTCCCCCCATTGATGGCAGGGCCAACCAGGAACTGATTCAACTCTTGGCCAAGGAATTTGGCGTTCCAAAATCTGCCGTCAAAATTTTGGGCGGCCATACCACTCGCTACAAATGGGTTGAAATTGATGGTGTCAACCCTTCTCTGGCCTGACCCTGCCCCATTGCGTCCCAGTATCTCCTCAGTAAAGTTCGTATTTGAGAAGGGTGCAGGGAATTGCCCCATTCAGCAAGGGAAAACGACGGGCCGTTCTTAGGCCAATGCGCTTAGTCAGGGCCGCATTGCCACTCAAAATAAAAGCTGTCCAACCCTTAAAGCGTTGTTTGAGGGTATCTCCTAGTAATTGATAGAAATCCCCCAGGGCCTCGGTATTGCCAATCCGCTTGCCGTAGGGAGGATTGCAGAATAATATTCCCTGGCCAGCGGGGGCCTCTACCTGACGAAAATCCTGTTGCCACAGCTTGAGGTGGGGGCCGAGGCCACAACGCTCGGCATTGGCTTGGGCCTGTTCAATCACTGCTGAGTCCTGGTCACTCCCCCAAATCGGCGCCGGTAAGTGCTCTAGTTCTCCTGCCTGGGCCTCCTGACAGAGGGCCTGCCAGAGCGTGGCATCAAAATCAGGCCAGTGCTGAAAACAAAATTGGGGTTGAAAGCCACCAGGAGCCCGTCGCAAACTTTGTAAACCGGCTTCAAGGAGCAGGGTTCCCGAACCACACAGGGGGTCGTAGAGGGGTTGCTGGGGTTGCCATGCCATCAGCCTTAAAATGGCGGCGGCCAAGGTTTCCTTGAGAGGGGCCAAGCCGAGGGCCGGCCGATAGCCCCGACGATGGAGACTGACCCCAGAGCTATCTAAACTGAGATGACAGCGATTGTGGTCAATGTGGGCATTCACCACGATCTGGGGTTGTTCTAGTTCAATACTGGAGCGCTGGCCGTAACGTTCTCGCTGTTGGTCAACAATCGCGTTTTTAATCTGCAGGGCCGTAAAGTGGCTGTGGTTCAACTGGGGATTACTACCCGTGCAACGAACGGCCAAGGTTTGTTCCGGCTGGAGGTAGGCCGACCAATCCAACTTTTTGACGCTTTTGTACAACACATCCGCATTAAACGCCTTGACCTCAGCAATGGGGACTAAAACACGAAAAATTAACCGTGACCAGAGGTTAACCCGATACAACAGAGCCCGGTCGCCCTGGAAATGAACACCAGTAAAGGCAGGAGAAACATCCACTGCGCCGAGTTCCGTTAATTCCTGGACGGCCAGCGGTTCTAGGCCCCGGGCCACGGTGGCAAAATAAGCCTGGCCCATAACCTACGCCAAGGATTGGAGCAGGGCCTGGTAACGAGGCAGGGTCTGCAACGGCGCAAACATAGCATCAGGATGCTGGAGGCCAATAAAGTTAGAGTCTAGAGCCAGCAAGGTTTCTAGGCAATCCAGAGCTAAGTCCAATTGTCCTAGATGAAGATGGGCTTGGGCTAACTGGTACCAAGCATCAGGATGGTAATCTTCGGCGGCTAGGGCCTGTTGATAGCAAGTAATCGCGGCGGGCCAGCGTTGGATTAGGGCTAAAATCTGGCCCTGTTGGAACCAGGCCCAATAGTCGTGGGGTTTAAGCTGAGCGGCCTGTTGGTAGTCGCGCAAGGCATCGGCGTAGCGTCCCAAGGCCCGACAACAATCTCCCTGGCGATACCAACACCAGAAGTCACGGGGACGAATCTTCAAGGCTTGGTCTAGGGCCACTAGGGCCTGGGAATACTGGCCAGCATGGCGATGGGCTTCGGCTAGACGGTAGTAGGCCCAGTAGTCCATCGGGCAGGCCTGGAGCGCTTGCTCAAAACAATAGATGGCCTGGGGATAGTCCTGTAGTTCCTGGAGGTAAAGACAACCCTGATCGTACCAGGCCCAGTAATTATTGGGTTGGAGTTGGCTGGCGTTGTAATAGCTGGTCACGGCCTCTTCGTAGCGTCCCAATTGCTCTAGGGTATTGCCGCGCTTGTACCAGGCCCAGTAGTCGCGGGGATAGTATTCCAAGGCCCGGTCGTAGCTGGTTAAAGCCTCGAAAAAACGACCCTGTTGCCCGAGGGCATTCCCTTGCTGATACCAACCCTGATAGCTGTCGGGCCGACATTCTAGGGTTTTGAAAACCGTTAAACTGGGAGATCGGGTCATAGCTTCCTCGTCATGTTACCGTCTGCACTGCTCATATCCCGGCGCCATGGAGACACAATCATTCCGAAACGCCTACCCCTTAATCATAGCCTGTTGGCCTTAGCCCAAGGGCAAATTGAGACGTTTCAACACCATCTGGGTAAAACCCAGGGAGACCTAGACCGTACCCTTGCCGACCTCGAAGGCGATAGTCCCCAATACCGTCTGACCCGTGGCTTGGCCCATCTGCTCAAAAATCATTTTGCTAACTTTGATATCCGCAGTCCCCTCGACCCCATGGCCCTACGTCGGCGCGTCTTCCAGGGGGCCCAACCGCCGCCCCTCACCGCTGAACAGCGCCAGCGTTATCTCGACACCTTAGCCCTGCAGTTGGGCCAGGAATTAGGACGGGAGGTACTTACCCAAGAAATTGAGCAGGGCCTCTACGCCGATCTACCCGAAAACCGAATTTTGACGGAATTTGAGGCCCCTACCCCGGAAACCCTTCTGCATCGCTACAATTTGTCCCAAGTCCAGGGCATTTTCTACCGGGCCCACCATGTTGTTCTCCAGGCCTATCGTAATGACCCCGGTGAGTACAAGCTTCTCTTTCGCTATCTCAAACTATTTCAACTCATGGCCTATATCGAAGGGGATGCGGATCTGGGTTTTACTATTACCATCGATGGCCCAACGAGTCTATTTAAGGCCAATACCCGCTATGGTCTGGCCCTGGCCAAATTGATCCCGGCCCTGCTCCACGTCCGTCGTTGGCATCTCCAGGCCCAACTAGAGGACAAAGACGCCTACTCTGGTCAACGCAAACTAGGCCAGTTTGAATTGGATCATGAGTGCGGCCTCGTGAGCCACTATCCCGCCGGTCAGGCCTACGACAGTATGTTAGAGGCCGCCTTTGCTCAGGGTTGGCAGAAACTAGACAGTGCTTGGCAACTGGAGCGGGAGGTGGAGTTGATTCCCTTACCGGGGAGTGTAATGATTCCTGATTTTCGCTTGGTTCATCCCGATGGCCGAGTCTATCTGCTGGAAATTGTCGGCTATTGGCGGCCCGAATACCTCAAAAAAAAGTTTGCCCAAGTCCAGCGGGCCAGCATTGATAATCTGATTTTGGCTATTTCAGAACGGCTAAACCTAGAAAAAGCGGGAGTTAACTTCCAAAATACACCAGCCCGTCTGGTTTGGTTTAAGGAGAAACTCAAGCCCCAATCGATTCTGAGCTTACTGGAGCCTGAAGTGAACGTCTAATTGACTGACAACACTTAAAGGACGTTTGAAAAGAGTCAGGCGGAATAAAAAGATAGGGTTTTAAATACTGTCCCTCAGCGAGAGAATGAGCCTTTCAATCACCAGATAAAATGCCTCAAACAACCGCTTCAATAGAAAGTTTGCATTTACAGTGGTGGCACATTTAGAGCCGGAGATTTGGTCGGCACTAACCTCCCAAGTAAATTGTGCTAGGATTCAATCAAAAACATTCATGAGCAACATCAAAATGAATCAATTGTACGAACAAGACTACAGCCAATGGGCAGAAACCATGGCCGACTTACTCGAATCAGGCAATTTTAAAGAGCTTGATATTGAAAATTTAGTGGAAGAGGTGCGGGATTTGTCAAAGCGAGAACGTGATCGCCTTTTGAGTAGCCTGCGGTTGATTGTCCATCATTTGCTGAAGTGGGATTATCAGCCCAAGCGACGCTCTCGTAGTTGGCAGGGAACAATAGAGCGAGAAAGGGCCAATATTAATCTTTATTTAAAGGATAGTCCCAGCTTAAATCGCTATTTGATCAATGAGTCTCTGTCAAAAATTTATCCTACTGCCCGAGCCGATGGATTTAAGGAAACGGGTTTAGAGCTTCCAGACACCTGTCCCTATGGCATTGATGAGGTGTTGAATCGCGTTATTTCCCTGAGTGAATGATTTCCTAAGTTGAAAAATTATTTGGTAGAGTTAGGGTAACGGTTTGTGAAGGATGATCACTGTTAAGGCCTGGTTGGGTAAGCTATTGAGTATTGGTTTTGAGCGAGTCTGTTGATGTCGGATGTAATGATCCGGGTAGAAAATTTAGGTAAAAAGTACATTATCGGCCACCAAGCCCAGGGCCAGTCGAACTACGTGGCCTTGCGGGATGTTTTGACTGACGGGGCCAAGTCTTTGGTGCGGCGGTTTACGGGGCGTAGTCGGGGCCTGCGGGAAACCCAGGAGGAGTTCTGGGCCTTGAAAGATGTGTCCTTTGAGGTGAAGCGGGGGGAATGTGTTGGCATCATTGGCCGCAATGGGGCTGGGAAATCGACATTGTTAAAAATCCTCAGCCGGATTACGGAACCGACAACGGGCCGCATTGAACTGAATGGTCGAGTAGCGAGTTTATTAGAAGTGGGAACTGGCTTTCACCCTGAACTTACAGGCCGAGAGAATATTTACCTGAATGGGGCCATCCTGGGGATGAGTCGGGCGGAAATCAAGCGCAAGTTTGATGAAATTGTGGATTTTGCGGAAGTAGAGAAATTCCTGGATACGCCGGTTAAGCGTTATTCTTCGGGCATGTATGTGCGGTTGGCGTTTGCGGTGGCGGCGCATTTGGAGCCGGAAATTTTGATTGTGGATGAGGTGTTGGCGGTGGGGGATGCGGCGTTTCAGAAGAAGTGTTTGGGGAAGATGGGGGATGTGGCAACTAAGGAGGGAAGGACAGTTTTATTTGTTAGTCATAATATGGCGGCAATTCGTAACTTATGCCAACAAGGAATTTTACTTAATCATGGTGAAATTTTGATACAAGACAAAGCAGAAATTGCTATTAAAAAGTATACAGAGAAATGTCGAAATGAGCCATCTAATTTATTAGAAGATAGAAAAGATAGAAAAGGAACAGGTGATATAAAATTTACAGCCATAAGCTTTAAAAATGAAAATAGAGAAGAAATACATACACTTTATAGTGGTCAAAATGTCCGTTTTATTTTGTATTTCAAAAATAATCTTAAGCAAGATTTAAAAAATCTACATATAGCTATTGGAATTGATAGTTATCTCGGTGATAGAATTACTTTAATTAGTAGTGAAGTTACAAATGAAGATTTCTTATGTTTGCCTGCAAAGACTAATAACATAGAGATTGATATAAAACGACTACCTCTAACTCAAGGGAGATACGGTCTTACGATTTATTCTACTCTTAATGGTGTTGTTGCTGACTGGATCCAAAATGCTGGATTCTTTGATGTAGAATCAGATGATTTTTATCGAAGTGGTAAGTTACCGCCAACTGGTCAAGGAAACTTTCTACTAGATTATCACTTTACAGTTCCATTATTTATTAATACATAAATTTATTATGTTTTTTTGGGGAATAAAAACGTATATCAAAGAATCAATTAAGCTAAAAAATGATTATCCTGATTATTTTAATTTTTGGGATTTAGTTAAGCTTTTTCCCAAATGGAGAACAAACTTAAATGGCAAATCTAATCCATTAAAAGATGAACAGCCTTGGATTACTTTTCTTGCGATTGATTTTCTCGAAAAAAATCTGAACAAGGATATGAGAGTTTATGAATATGGAATGGGGGGGTCAACATTATTTTTTGCAAAACGGGTTAAAGAAATTATTTCAGTAGAACATGATAAAAAATGGTTTAATTTAGTTGAAGAAAACATCAAAAAAAAAGGATATAGTAATTGGAAGGGATATTTAATAGAAGCAGAAACAAGTGTTAAGAATGTTGACATTAATGCATCTGATCCTGATTCTTATACTTCAGAAGATGAAAATTTTAAAGAAAGAACATTTAAAAACTATGCAATGAGTATTGACAATTATCCTGATCAATATTTTGATTTAGTTTTGATTGACGGAAGAGCTAGACCTTCTTGTTTTAAGCATGCTTATAAGAAAGTCAAAAGCGGTGGTATAATTATGCTAGACAATTCTGATAGAGACTATTATTTAATTTATATAAATAAAATAGTACCTAAAAATATTGTTTCTGTTGATTTTCCAGGTTTTTGCCCTTATCTATCATCTTTAAGTAAAACTTCAGCTTGGATATTTGATGCTTAAATATAAATCTATCCATCACAAAAATATCGCTTATGCGCCTTCTCCGAATCACCACGAATTATCCTAATTATTTAAGCCAGTTCTATACAAAAAAATCAGAACTTAAAAATAAGCTTTTTTCGATACAGTATCAAAAAATAACAGATGATTGTTTTGGGTGGGCAGATTTTTGGTCAAAAGCCTTAGAACATCATGGATATGATGTTACAGAAATTATATCTAACGCAAAATATATGCAATTTGCCTGGGCAAGAGAAAACCAGATTGCCATAAATTCGGTTAATTGGCTGGAAGAAATTACACTAAGGCAAATACAATCAGTCGCACCTGAAATATTATTTGTTGATGATCATTCAACCTTTACTCCAAAGTTCATTAATCATGTCCGAGAGCAATGCCCATCAATTAGGCTCATTTTAGGTTGGTGCGGTTCTCCTATTCATAATTATTCTGTCTTTAATAGTTATGATATCATCTTGTCGAACATTCCAGAATTGGTAACAGAATTTCAAAAACTCGGACATAAATCTTATCATGTTAATCATGCCTTTGAGCCGAGGATCTTGGATAAAATCAACAAGCTAGTTGCACAGGATATTGATTTTTCGTTTATTGGATCCATCGTCAAAGCGTCGAATTATCATATTGAACGTGAAGTTTTTTTAGAGAAGCTAGTCAATCAAACTAATCTAGAAATTTGGTCTGATGTTTCTTCATCATCATTACTCAACCAGAAATTGCTACCAATTAAGCAATTTGTGCATGATTGTATTCAACCTTGTAAAAAAAATCCATTTCTATCTAAAATTATACTTAAATTACCTAAGCTTAAAAATTTCATTAAATTGAGTGATCGTCCAAGCAATAAAGATTTCATAAGTAGGTCAATTGTATTAAGATCTCACAATCCTGTGTATGGATTGGAAATGTATCAACAGCTTGCCAAATCTAAGCTAGCCTTTAACAATCATATTAATATTTCATTACAATCCGCTTCCAATATGCGCTTGTTTGAAGCGACAGGTGTTGGAACTTGTTTAATCACTGACTGGAAAGATAATCTTACTGAACTATTCGAGTCAGATCGAGAAGTTGTAACTTATCGTAATGTTGAAGAATGTATTGAGAAAGTAAAATGGTTACTAGAAAATGATGATGCTCGTCAAGCTATAGCTGAGGCGGGACAAAAGCGAACACTAAAAGATCATACTTTTTCCCAAAGAGCTATTCAATTAGATGAAATAATTAGAAAATCTTTATAAAGGAAAATGTTCACAAGATAGAATTATTGTTCTAACAGCAAATGAATTCCCAGCAATCACGTTTTCTTTCAAAGGCAAAATTTTTAGCTAAGGAGCTAATGCCTCCATTTATCTGGAAAGCATTAAAAAAGCTAAATTCACCTGAAGAGTATGGATTTTTTGGAAATTATTCTTCTTGGCAAGCGGCATTAAAAGATTCCGATGGTTATAGCTCAGATGTGATTTTAGAAAAAGTAAAGAACTCATTATTACAAGTCAAAGAAGGAAAAGCCATTTATGAGCGTGATTCTGTTTTATTTGATACAATTCAATATTCTTTTCCAGTTTTAGCCACTCTATTAAGAGTGGCATTGGAAAATGAGGCAAAATTAAGTGTGCTTGACTTTGGTGGCTCTTTAGGCAGTTCTTACTTTCAGTGTCGAGACTTTTTAGCAGGTGTTAAAAAACTACGGTGGAGCATCGTCGAACAGCCCAACTTTGTTAAATATGGACAGAAATATTTTCAAGATAATCAACTAAAATTTTATGAAAATATAGATGCTTGTTTAGAATGTGAACAACCAGATGTTATTTTATTGTCTAGCGTAATTCAGTATTTAGAGAAACCCCATGAATTTATTGAAAACATAATCAATAAATACAATTTTTCTTATGTTTTGATTGATAGACTTGCTTTGATTGAAGACTATGATGATAGACTAGCTATTCAAAAAGTTTCTCCAGAAATATATAATGCTAGTTATCCTTCTTGGTTTTTTGGTGAATCTAAGTTCTTGAAGCATTTCCAGGAAAAATATGAATTGATTTTTGAATTCCAGGGAACCGATAAAGTTAATATTTTGTCGAAATTTAAAGGCTTTATTTTCAAAAAAAAAGGATGAAAACTAAATTAAAACAATTATTTGAAAAAGAGCAATTTTATCCTAGCTTGTTTGGGTTATTGATTAACCCCTTTTACTTCGCTAGAAAGGGACTCCTTGAGAATATTCAAGACTTTAGCCCATTGGTCACAGGAAAAACCCTCGACGTTGGTTGTGGAAGCAAACCCTATCAAAAACTTTTCGATGCATCAGAATATATTGGGCTAGAAATAGACTCAGAAAACAACAGAAAAAATAAAAAAGCGGACTATTTTTATCAGGGTGATAAATTTCCTTTCAATGATGAAGAATTTGATTCTGTTATTAGCAATGAAGTTTTAGAACATATTTTTAATCCTGACACCTTTTTATCTGAAATTAATCGAGTGCTGAAAAACCAAGGAACTTTATTGATTACTGTCCCGTTCGTCTGGGATGAACATGAACAACCCTATGACTATGCCCGTTATTCATCTTTTGGATTAAAATATTTACTTAATAAGTATGGATTTAAGATTATAGAATATCGAAAAAGCATGAATGATGTTAGAGTGATTTTTCAACTAATCAATGCTTATTTATACAAAAAAACAGTAACATCAAACCAATATTTTAACCTAATGAGCACCATATTTTTAATGTCTTGGTTTAATGTATTGGGTGAACTATTATCAAAAATTCTTCCTAAAAACAACGACCTATATTTGGACAGCATTATTCTTGCTAAAAAGGAGAAAAATAATGAGTGAATTCACACAGTTTTCCCATAAAAAAACTCTCATCACAGGTGGAGTTGGTTTTATTGGTTCTTCTCTGGCGAGAAAACTCGTCAATCTTAACGCCAAAGTTACTCTCGTTGATAGTCTCATTCCCCAATATGGCGGCAATTTGTTCAATATTCATGACATTCAAGATCAAGTTACCCTAAATATTACAGATGTTCGAGATCCCTACGCGATCGCCTACCTAGTCCAAGGGCAAGACTTTCTATTCAACCTCGCAGGACAAACCAGCCACCTTGACTCCATGGTCGATCCCCAAACCGACTTGAACATTAACGCCTCTGCCCAACTGTCAATTCTGGAAGCCTGTCGCAAACATAACCCAGACATTACCCTCGTATTTGCCAGCACCCGACAACTCTATGGCAAACCCCAGTATTTGCCCGTTGACGAAAATCATCCCATTCATCCCGTTGACGTTAACGGTATTAACAAACTTGCGGGTGAGTGGTATCACTTGCTTTATGATGACATTTATAACATCCGCTCCTGTGCATTACGCTTAACCAACACCTACGGGCCAGGAATGCGGGTCAAGGACGCCCGACAAACCTTTCTCGGCATTTGGATTCGTAAACTAATTGAAGGACAGCCCATTCAAGTTTTTGGTGATGGAACCCAACTCAGGGATTTTAACTATGTTGACGATGTAGTCGAAGCCCTTCTATGGGCCGCCATTCATCCTAAAGCTGATGGGGAAATTTTTAATCTAGGTAGCTCTGAATATGTAAATCTGAAGGACTTAGCCGCTTTAATGGTCGAAATATTCCAGGACGGCTCCTATGAATTAATTCCCTTTCCCCCGGAACGAAAAAAAATTGATATTGGTGATTACTACAGCGATTATCAAAAAATTCATCAATCCCTAGGCTGGGAGCCAAAAGTGAATTTACAAACAGGACTGGAACAAACTATTCAGTATTATCGCCAACATTATCATCATTATTGGGAGGTAGAAGCATGATCAAAATGAACGACTTTGCGGGCGAACCCGAAGAACTGTTACAAGAACAAATATCAGCAGTTGAAAAAGTACTTCGTTCCGGCTGGTATGTTTTGGGGCCAGAAGTTAAAAATTTTGAGAAATTATGGGCTGAAAACTGTTTGGTTAACCATGCGGTTGGTGTAGCCAATGGAATGGAAGCGTTAGAAATTGGGCTATTGAGCCTAAACCTCCAACCGGATGATGAAATCATCACCACTCCCATGACGGCCTTTGCCACAGTTTTAGCCATCATTCGAGCAGGAGCCGTGCCCGTATTAGCAGATATCGATCCCCAGACAGGTTTGTTAGATCCAGATAGCGTTGAACGGTGTATCAGTCCCAAAACTAAAGCTATTTTATTAGTGCATCTCTATGGACAAATTCGCCAAATGGATCGGTGGCAGGATCTCTATCAACATTACAACCTAACTCTATTAGAGGATTGCGCCCAATGCCATTTAGCCACCTGGCAAGGTCAAGCTGGAGGTAGTTTTGGTATCTGGGGGGCTTATAGCTTCTATCCCACCAAAAATCTAGGGGCTATTGGAGATGCCGGGGCCTTAGTGACCAATGATCTGGCGATCGCCCAACAAGCCATTATTTTGCGTAATTATGGTCAGACCCAAAGGTATCACCATCCAGAAATTGGCTTAAATAGTCGCCTTGATGAACTCCAAGCTGCTTTGCTATCTGTTCGTCTCAAATGGTTAGCCGAGTTTACACAACAAAGAAAATATATTGCCAATTGTTATCTTACAAAAATTACTAATCCCAAAATTACACTTTTAGATCCTCCCCAAGACCAAGAAAACCATGTCTATCATCTTTTTGTTATCAAGACCGACCAAAGAGAACGACTAATGGAACACTTAAACAAAAGTGAGATTAATAATCTATCTCATTATCCCATTCCTATTCACCACCAAGAACCTTGTTTAGGAATTAGAACTGACCCCCAAGGTCTAAAATATGCTGAAATCCATGCAGATCAATGTTTATCATTACCTTGTCATCCGCAAATGACTGATCCACAAATTCTTCGGGTTATTGAGGTTATCAATGAATACTAACCAATGCAAAACAGAACATTTTTGTACGTTATTTGATCATAAGTTTCTGCCGATGGGAATGAGTCTTCATCAATCCCTGATGACCCACGCTCAACCCTTTCATTTATGGATTATTTGCATGGATGAATTAGTAGAAAAACAGCTTAAAATTTTAGATTTACCTCAAGTAACTTCAATCCCATTGCAAGAAATAGAAACCCCAGAATTATTAGCTGTTAAGCCAGAAAGGAGTCAAGGGGAATATTGTTGGACGCTGACACCCTTTACTTTTACAGCCGTTTTTCAAAAACAGCCTGACGTAGAAAGGGTAACCTACCTTGACGCTGATCTCTACTTTTTTAGGAATCCACAAATTCTAATTAAGGAATTTGAAGAAAGTGGCAGAGATGTTTTAATCACAGAACACGGTTATGCGCCAGAATATGATCAAACATTATTGTATGGCAAATTTTGTGTTCAGTTTTTAACCATCAAAAACAACACTGACGGTAATAAAATTATTCAATGGTGGAAAAACAAGTGCTTAATGTGGTGTTCTGACTATTTAATGGATGGAAAATTTGGTGATCAAAAATATTTAGATATTTGGCCTATCATTTTTTCTAAAAATATTTGGATCTTACAACAAAAAGAGAACACTCTTGCTCCGTGGAATGTTACTTATTTTCAAAAACACTTAGGCTTTCAGCTATTTCCGGTATTTTATCACTTTCATAGCTTGAGAATAATCAATTCTAGAACCATTTTGTTATTCTATAACTACACAATAATCAGCAATGCTATTATATTTTATGAAAGTTACTGTCAAAGCTTAATTAAAAACTTGAAAAAAATGAAAGAATTAAATATTCCAGTAAATAATATCGGCTTTGCTAAATTCTTTGATGATTGGTCAATTAAACAATGGATAAAATATTTGATAAATAGAAAAATAAGATTTAAAATCTTACCTGATTTCGATTAATTCTTGTTACAAGAAAAGATTTATATCATAATAAAAACATGAAAAACTTACTTTCAAAAGCCATTCTCAAAATATTAAAGAAAACCAAACTTTATGATTCAGAAACATCGTTGACGAGTTCACTAAGTCGTTGTGTTACTAGGCAAACCATAATTAATACTATAATCGATGTTGGTGCATCCAATGGTTGCTGGTCAGCTACAGCTCGAAAATATTTTCCGACAGCCTTTTATCACCTAATTGAAGCTAATCCTTGGCATGCTCAATCCTTAGAAAATCTCAAAACACAATGGAAAAACTATGATTATACATTAGCTGCCGCAGGAGATATTGTCGGTGAAATTTATTTTAATGATAGCGATCCTTTTGGTGGTCTTGCATCCCACACTCAATCAGAGGAAACTAACTTAAAAATTCCTGTTGTTACTATTGATAGCATTGTTGAAAAATACAAACTCCCCCCCCCCTACCTACTTAAACTGGATACCCACGGTTTTGAAGTTCCTATTTTTGAAGGTGCAGTTAAAACTTTATCAAATACGAATCTTATTATTGTTGAAACTTATAACTTTGATATTAATCCCCAGAGCTTAAGATTTCCGCAGATGTGCCAATATTTGGAACAGGAAGGTTTTCGTTGTATTGATATTTGTGACCCATTATTTCGTAATCAAGATAAGGCATTATGGCAATTTGATTTATTTTTTATTCCTTCTTCTAGTCTATTCTTCCAGGATAATCAATGGAGGTAAATTATGATAAATCAAACATTGCCAAAAATCAGCATTGTCACTCCTTCCTTTAACCAAGGAGAATTTCTAGAAGAAACCATTTTTTCTGTTTTATCGCAAAATTATCCTAATCTTGAATATGTCATTATTGATGGAGGATCTACTGACAATAGTATTGATATAATTCGTAAATACCAAGATCATTTAACGTATTGGATTAGTGAGCCAGACAGAGGTCAATACGATGCAATTAATAAGGGTTTTGCACAAACGACAGGAGAGATCATGGCTTGGATAAACTCCGATGATAAGTATACTCCTTGGGCTTTTAATGTTATAGCTCAAGTGTTTAAATCACTCCTTCAAGTTGAGTGGTTAACTACTCTGTGTCCGCTCATTTGGGATAGACAGGGTAATCCAGTTTCTTTTCTCTCTAGAGGAGGCTACACCTATAGCGGATTTATGCGAGGTGAAAACTTACCAAAGTATTGTATTCAACAAGAATCTGTTTTTTGGCGACGCTCACTCTGGGAAAGGACAGGAGCTAAACTGGATTCTTCGTTAAGATTAGCAGGTGATTTTGAACTTTGGACTAGATTTTATCAACAAGCAAAGCTTTATACGGTAGAAGTCCCTTTAGGTGGTTTTCGTTTATACGGCGATCAGAAATCCGTTATTGAATATGATAATTACTGTCAAGAGGCGAAGGAAAGTTTAATAAAATATGGTGGCTATTGTTATCCTTCGATAATCTCAAGTTTTATTCTTGGTTTAAAGAGATATATTAAACTGCCTCATGTTATCAGACAAATTCTAGTTAAAATAAAAATCAAGGATGAGCATAATTTATGTATTTACTCTATTGAAGAAAAAACCTGGAAGGTCAAAAAAATATAATTCTAGCTGAATAAAAATGCTTGCCCCCAAAAAAAACACCTATATCATAATACCTGTACACAATAGAAAGCTTGTTACCACAAACTGCTTAAATAATTTGAAAAGAAATGGCGATCTAGATATTTATCAGGTCATTATTATCGATGATGGATCAACTGATGGCACTAGTGAGTTTATCAAGTCTGAATATCCTAAGGTTATCCTTTTACAAGGCGATGGTAATCTTTGGTGGACTGGTGCTATTCGCATGGGTATGGAATATGCATACGAGCAGAGTGCCAACTATTTTATTTGGCTAAATGATGATTGTTATCCTCAAAAAGGAACTATCGATAAATTATTGTTTTTTTGCCATCAAGATCCTGATTTAATTATTGGATCACAATGTATTGATTCTTCTACTTTAGAACCCAGTTATGCTGGTATTTCAACAAAAAGAAAATATTTTAAGGCAATTCATTGTCAATCTAAATCGATAATAGAATGTGATGCTTTAAACGGAAATTTAGTATGTTTTAGTCGGAACTTAATAGATAAAATTGGCTACCCAGATAACAAAATATTCCCTCATCATTTAGGAGACTTTGTTTACACAAATAACGCTCTTAAAAATGGCTTTAAGCTTTATATTCACGGAGGAGCTATTTCTTTTTGTTCTCAAAATCCCCAAAATGCATCATGGTTGTACTCTAAAAAATCATTTAAACAATATTGGCATGATTTTTTTCTACAAACATCGCCATCTTATTGGAAGATACAGGTATCAGCATACGAATCAGTGTTTGGAAAAATTGGATTTTTATATTATTTTTATCATGGTTTTATAAAATTCATAATTATCTTCTTTATACTAAGACCACTACCTATAAAATTTAAACAGATTTTTAAATCATAGCATGAGTTATCGTAGAAATAAAGCAAATTTTATAAAAATTGGTGCCTATATTACTGGCTATAGAGATAGTTATCTCATACAAAAAACGATTGAATACCTTGTATCACAGTCACACGCAGTAGATTTTATATTTATTGTTGACAATTCTCCCGCCAGTTTAAATATATCTATTTCCATTCCACATATTATCAAGCATTGCCCTAATAATATTGGTGTAGCAGGAGGATTAAGTACTTCTATGCAATGGTTTTTAGATAATGAATATGACTTCATTTGGGCATTTGATCAAGATAGCCAAATTGCTCCTAATAGCCTTCAAATAATGCTTTCAGAATATAATTATCTTGACAAAAACCATATTCCTGTTGCTATTATTTCTCCTACTGTAATTGATTCACAATCTCAAATAAGACTAGCTAATGGTTACTTAAATAAGTATCAATTAAATTGGAGATTACCCAATAAAGTTGATTATTATCAGGAGAGCCTTTATCAGTGTGATGTTGTTATCACTTCTGGCTCTCTTATTAATCTCCAAGCTGCTAAAAATATTCCTCTCCCTAACCCTGACTTATTTATTGATGGCGTGGATTGGGAATACTGCCTCAACCTGAGAAAACAGGGTTATCACATCTGCGTTAGCGAAAAGACCACCATGCAACATAACTTTGGCACATACCTCACTCATCTGAATAAAGACCATCCTATCTATATCTATTCTCCCCTACGTTACTACTACATCAACCGTAATCATACTTATATTGAAACCCGCCTTTCTGATCACCCCTATTACAGAACCCTCTCCTACCTCCACCGTATCAAAAGCCTAATCAAAAAAATTGGCAAAATTATCATCTACGAACCCGACCAAAAACTACTAAAAATCTGGGCATCCTGCCTTGGTTTTTATCATGGCCTTATCGGCAAACTCGGCAAAACCTGGCTGCCCTAGGCCTAGCCCCAATCCTCCCCGAAAAAGACTTTATAATCGGGCTAAACCCATGCACCAATCATTAAAAATGACCCTAGCCCTTTCCCCCCTTACCCTCAAGGATTTTCTGCAACTACCCAACATTGAAGAATCCCCCGCCTGGGAACTCATCAACCAAGTGCCCAGCCAAAAACCAATGCCCACCTTGTATCACAGCCGACTGCAAAAACGCCTCGTTGCCAAAATTGATAATGCCAGCACCATCTATGAAGCTCTCCCTGAATTTCGTTGTGTCCTGAGTACCAACTCCATCGTTCCCGATATTGCCATCACCCACACCGCCCGACTACCCACCACCAATCAACCCTTAGAAGGAGCCCCCGATTGGCTCATTGAAATTTTATTCCCCGACCAAAGAAGCACCAAAATTATCACTAAAATTCAAACCTGCCTAGAAGAAGGAACCCAATTAGCTTGGTTAATCGATCCCCTCGAAGAAATTATCTTGGTTTTTCAGCCCCATCAGCCCCTTCTCATTTGCCGAGGTGATAGCATTCTCCCCGTTCCTAGCGATCTGCCCCTAACTTTAAGCGCCCAGGAAATCTTTAGCTGGCTCCAGAGTTGAAAATCGGGGCATCTGGCCTCGGCTTTTACCCTGGCCTCATCGACAAGCTCGGCAAAACCTGGCGATCCTAGGCCCAGTCAACCCTGCCTGACCCAGGATTAAAATAGAGCTACTCTCTCTTCTCCTATTCCATGGCCACCACCCCCCAAGAAGTCTGGCAACTCCTGCCCCGTTACCAACCCCTCAAAATACTGGGAGCTGTGGCCGCCATGGTAGTGCCCGCTCAGATTGCCAGCTATGCCTACCGCAAAGGCCTCTTTGTCATTGCCCAATCCGGCAAAGATCTGATGATTTTAAACGATGCTAAATTTCGCCCTAAAACCTGGTAGCCCTAACCCTTCAATACCTGGGCGAAGACAGAAAACACCCCCTTCAAAAATCGCCACCTCAGCGGACAATCTAACCCCCTCAACGCCGGCAACTCCAATAATCCCATCACCTCCTGAAACTGCCGCCAACGGCCCCGCTGCAACTGCCGCCAGGCCCCTGATAACACATATTGATGAAAAAATGCGCCCTTGCACCGACTAATCTCTGCTGTCGCCAAAATATTTAGCTTTTCCAACTCCCCAAACAACGCCAGCAATATTTTTACGGTCTCTCTATGAAATGACCCCATTGTTAAGGCCTGGGAATGCACCCGATAGGCCACCGTCACCTCCTGACAACAATACACACCATAGCAAGAAAACAACCGCATCCACATCTCCAGATCACAGGGTTCCCGCCAATCCGGATTAAAAAAACCCACCTCAGTAAACACCGGCCGTTGTATCACCATGCCCGGAAACCGCACAAACGACGAATTAGAAAATAAGCGCATCAACGCCTCCTGGGGTGATAAATAACGATCTTGAGCAAAAACCTGCCGCTTCATCACCCGTTCCTGCTCATCCACCACCCGCACCCCAAACAACATCACCGGATACTGATTCGCCAATCCCCGTAACTGCGCCACCAACCGATCCAGCCCCCCCGCCACAAAAAAATCATCATCATGGAGGATCACCACATACCGCCCCGTCGCCCATTGAATGGCCCGGTTCCAATTTTGCGCCATCCCCAACGGCCGTTCATGGTGTTCATACCGCCAAACCCCAGACCACCCGGCAAACACCTCAGCCGCAATATCCCTTCCCTGATCCGTATCCGAATCATCCGTAATCACCACCTCGATTCCCACCCCGGCACTTTCGGCAATGGATTCCAAACCCCGCCGCAACCAAACCGGCCGATTATAAGCCGGAATACAAATACTTAGTAAAGGTAAGTCAGTCATCTCAGGACACCTGTTGATGTCCTAATTTGAGAAAAATTTCCTCCAGATTTTCCTGGAGCAGTTGAAACTCTGTCAGCGGAAATCCTTCCAGAACCAGGGCCCGAAGTAAATCAGCACTGGCTGATGCTTCACCACTAAAAGCCAGGGTGATTTGTTGTTTGTCTAAATTCAGATCTAAGGAATCAACACCGGGATACTGACTTAACCAATGGTGGAGGTCAGCTAAGCGCTCCAGGGCCTTGATGCGAATTTGCTGTCTTCCTAATCGTCGGTAAAGGGCCTCCAAAGAGGTGCTTTCCACCAAACAGCCCAGTTCCATGATGCCCACGGCCGTACAAAGCTCCGCTAGGTCACTGAGGACGTGGGAGGAAATCAGAATGGTCATCCCGGCCTTTTGCAGAACCTTGATAATTTCCCGAAACTGCATCCGGGCCAGGGGGTCTAGCCCCGATACCGGCTCATCCAGTAAGAGTAAAACCGGCTCATGGATAATGGTGCGGGCTAGACTGAGTCGCTGTTTCATACCCCGAGAAAGGGTGCGAATTTTGCTCTGGCGTTTACTGGTCAACTGCACCAGTTCTAAAACCTCTTGGATACGGTGGCGGCGGTGGGGCGTGGTTAAAAAGTACAAGCGGGCAAAGTAGTCGAGGTAATCCCAGACGGTTAAATTGTCGTAGAGGGGATAGTCATCGGGAAGATAGCCCAGATATTGCTTGAGGCGGAGATTGTCTTCCCCCGGTATCAGCCGGTCGCCAAAGAGAAAGATTTCCCCCGTGGAGGCTTCTTCGGCCATGGCTAATAGGCGGATTAAGGTAGTCTTGCCAGCCCCATTAGGGCCAATGAGACCATAGACGGCTCCTTCGGGAACTTCAAGGTCAACGTTAT
This sequence comes from Synechocystis sp. LKSZ1, assembly GCF_040436315.1. Lineage (NCBI taxonomy): Bacteria > Bacillati > Cyanobacteriota > Cyanophyceae > Synechococcales > Merismopediaceae > Synechocystis > Synechocystis sp. LKSZ1. Next base: position 1,530,524 of record NZ_AP031572.1, read on the forward strand.
TGACGGCCCGCTGACGCTCAAATTGTTTGGTCAGGCCTTGGGTGGTAATGGCTAATGTCTCTGCCATAGTTGGACGCTCTAGAATTTACAGTTACTCCGGATCAATACTGAGGGCAGACAAGACCTGGGATCATAGTTCAGTAACATGGCTTGAGGTGGAGGAAGTTGCCTCCTATTATTAGGGATGCTGACCTGGTGTACTGATGCACAAATTTATTGTTATTGACCATTCTCTGCGGGACTTACAGGGCCATCATTACGAATGCAGTCTGAGTATTGCGGAAGCGGCACAGCGAGCGGGCTATGATCCTCTGATCTTGGCTCACCGACAGTTTAATTCCTCCCCAACGCCCGATTCGATCCCGATTATGCCAGTGTTTGAGGTGGATTGGTTGAATCAAACCGGCGGCCAAGAGTCATCCCAGACCGTAGCGGTCGAGGAGTCAGTGATTTCCTGGTGGCAAGACTGGGCCCAAACTGCTCAAGGGGCCAAGTTCCGGGAAAAACTCCAGGGCAGTCGAGAACGCTTGGGGCTTTGGTGGCAAAAAGACCGGGAGGCTCTCAAGGCCATTCCCTTTAGCCATCTCACCGTCGGTTTACTTAAAACCCTCTGGGGTGGCCTGCGGTTTGCCGGTCAATCCCTCCGGCCTACCCAGCAGGAGGTTGGCCCAACCGGAACCCAAACGTTGCCCTACTGCTCCTTTGGCCAGAGTCTGGCGGAGATATTGCCGAGTCTAGGATTAACGGCCCAAGACCAGGTTTTTATCCACACCATTGGCATTGAACAATTAGAGGAACTATTCATTTTTTTGCAAGGGCAAGCGCGAGAGGCCCTACCGCTTTTCCATATTTTGCTCCGCCGAGACCCCGACGAACCTTTGGTACTGAATGCTCCGGGTCTAGGCCTAACGGGATGTTTACAGACCTATTACAGTAGTCAACTCTGGCCCAGTAAAATTCGCTTCTACACTGATACAGAAGACCTTGTCCGCAATCATGAGGCCCTGAGTCCCATTCGTCTGGGCCAAATTCCGATTCCCTTCCGCCAGGAAAAATTAAGCCTCACCCCAGAGCCTGACCCCGCTCAACCGATTCACCTCGTCTATTTAGGGGACGCCCGCTCTGAAAAAGGCTATCAACATCTGCCGGCCCTGGTGGCCCAGCTTTGGGACGACTACCTCCAACCCGGCAAAGTCCGCTTCACTATCCAATCCAACTACAACGTCCAGGGAGGAGAACCGGGCATCCTGGCGGCCAAGATCAGTCTGGCCCAATACCCCAGGGCTAAAGTGCAACTAATTGAGGCCCCCCTAACCCCAGAGGACTATTATCAACTCCTGGTCAGTGCAGATCTCGTTGTGTTGCCCTACGATCCCCAGAGCTATCAACGCACTTCCGGGGTGTTAACGGAGGCCCTGGCGGCCGGTAAACCCGTCGTCGTTCCCGCTGGCAGTTGGTTGGCCCAACAGGTCGATGACCAGCGGGGTCGCATTTATGTCCATCCCGGCAAGTTACCCCAGGCGGTGATCAGTGCTCTAGACAATTTAACGGACCTGACGGAAGCGGCCCAGGCCTATGCTCCTCAGTGGCGGCAACAGCAATCCCCCGACCGACTACTACAAATTTTGTTGAGGCCTGAACCAGAGCCAGAAAGTCGGATTCCGGCCCTGTTGTTTGTAATCGCGTTGGAAAGTATTCGAGCACTAGAGCCTATTCTGCGGTACTGGGGCCAACGGGGTTATCGGCTCTTTGTCCTGGTCTATGGGCCAGAATCCACCGTCTCAGTCGAAAAAGCTCGCTGGGGCCAAACCTTAAAGCGTCTGGGTGTTACCTATTGCCACTGGCTGAGCTTCCCAACAGACTCCCCCCTGGGCCAAGGTTGGTTCCAGGATTGGCAGGCCTGGCAACAAGTCGCTTTCCCTCAAAACTGGCAGGCCCTGGGGCCAGATTTCATTTGCTTAGATAATCCCCTCTGTTGGGCTGGCTTGGAGCAGGTAAACGTCGGCCACCCCGTCCTAATCACGATTCAGACCGTTCAGAGCTATTGCTACGCTCAACAGCATCAGCGGGAGATTAACCCCCAGGAACTGGCGGCGGAAATCGCAGTCCTGCAAAAGGCCCGGGTTTTATTGCCCACCTCTCCCGTACTGGCGGAAAAATTGGCCGAGCTAACGGGCCATTCCCAAATTTATCCCCTTCGTTCTCACCAGCAGAGCATTCCGGCCCAACGCAACCTAGAACAGGCTTTTATTCAACAACAACTCAACCAGATCTTGCCGTTAGTTTTACCGGAAAAGGCCCTCACCAGTCCGATAGCCATACCGAAAAAAAGCCAGGGCCTCAAGATTGCGGTTCTTTATCCCTGGGGAGACCTGCCTGAGCGCCAAAGTGGGGCCAGTCAACGAACGGGCCTGATGGTGGATTACCTGCAAGAGCAGGGTTTTGAAGTCAGCGTGTTTAGCATTGGCGAGCGACCGGCGGGATGGCATAACCAAGTTTATTTTGAGTACCATCGACCGCAGTTTGACCAGGCCCCTCTCGTCCAGAATGTCTATCAACAGGCCTATCAAACTTGGCAGGCGGCCCAGGAATTTAAGCAAAATCATCATCTCAAGACTCAGGTCGACCGAGAGACATCTGAAGAAACCCGCCATTGGTTGCCCTGGATCTACTATTCCTTCCGCCACGACCCCCATTTCCAGGCCTGGCTGGAAGCCATTATCGCTGAGGCCGATGCGGTGATTCTCGAATATCCCTTCTGGGGGGCTTTGGTTGGGCCGATGTGTCAACGCCAGGGCCGACCACTCATTTTGACGGCCCATGATGTTTTGGCCAAGCAGTTAGCGGCTACTAGTGCCTTGGCCCCCATTGCCCTCTACGAAGAATTACAGGCCCTTAAACTCGCTAACGCTGTTATTACCCTTTCCCCCCTTGACCAGGCCTTTTTTGCCGACTGGGGCCTGACCAGTCTGTGCATTCCCATCGGCATTGACTACGCTCAAATTCAACAGTCAGAGGCCTTGGAGCCAGATTTGTTCGATTCTTTGGCCAGTCAACGGGATTGGCGTAAACCCTTTTGTCTCTTCGTGGGCAGTCAGCACAGCCCTAATTTGGAAGCCGTCGAACAACTCAAAAATTGGAGCCAGGCCGGGGGGCAAACCTGGGATATCGTCATCGCCGGCAGTTGCAGTTCTCCCCAGCGTCAGGGGAATTGCTGGGCCCTGGGAAAAGTTTCTCAGGAGCAGTTGGGTTGGTTGTATCGTCAGGCATTTTTAGTCTTAATTCCCCTCACCAGCGGCACCGGCATGTCGGTGAAAACCATTGAGGCCATGGCCTACGGCAAAGTGATTTTAGGAACGAGTATTGCCTTTCGGGGCTATCCGGTAACAGCAGGGTTAAACTGCCTCATTTGTGATACCTTGGATGACTATCCTGCCCGGATTCAGCAAATTTTTAGCCAACCCGAGGCTTACCAAGGCCTGGGGCAACAGGCCCAGCAATTTGCCCAGGGCTACGACTACCGCCACCTCTACCAGGGCTATGGAGATTTAATCCTTGATTTAATCGCCCGGCCAACCTAGGAATTCTTGTTTCTGCGGTCATGCCGCCCTTGTTGATTTATTGTACTGATACCAATATTTATGAAAGTTCTGATTGCAGATTTTGACCTCTTTGCGAAGGTCGGCGGTGGCCAAACATTTTACCGAAACCTGATTCTTAAAAATCCTGAGATTAATTTCTATTACATTGCCCACAAGGAAGCCAGGGATATTCAGCGGCCTGCTAATGTCCAGGCCATTCCCTACCAAGAAATCCATTTTCTGGCAGACTTTAAGAACTTTTTTGATGTGACACCGCCCAAGTGGGTCTATCGTTCCTTTGTCCGGGCCAGCAATATCGCCGCTTCGGTGGCCGGCATGCAGTTTGATGTGGTGGATTGCCCTGATTACGAACAATGGGGCCTGTTCCTACCGGCGGCCCTGGGCTACTACCGAGTGGAACACCAGAAAGTGGCCCTGTCCATGCATGGCGTTATTTCCACCACTCTGAAACTGGATTGGTTCACCTACGGCCAGGAAAATATTCCCCTCGACCTCGAAGAAAGCAAACAGTACAACACCGTTGATCTCCGCTACGGCATTAGCAAAAGCTATTTAGAGGAATGGCATCAGCAGAGTCCGTTACCTTCCCATTATTACCATCCCCTCCACTTTTTTGATCTGCCGAAGCCGACCCAGGCCATTCCCAAGACGGAACCGCCCCAGCTAACCTTTATCGGCCGCACGGAAAAACGTAAGGGGCCAGATATTTTTATTGACCTGGCCTGGTGGTTGCCAAAAACTCATTACAGCCAAGCGACGATCATTGGTCCCCATAGTTTTGATGAAACCGGCACGATTTCCTCGGAATCTTTTCTGCGGAAGATGTTGCAGAATCGTTCGGATCTCGTGCAACTATTACCACCCCAAAGCCCCAATGAATTGCTGGCCCGCTTTGCCCAGAAAACCGTTACCTTTGTGCCCTCCCGCTACGATACCCTGAACCTGGTAGCCCTGGAATCTCTCTTTGCGGGTTGTCCAACGGTGATTGGCAGTGGGGCCGGGGTTTGTCGCTTACTGGAAGAAGATTTCCCCCAAATTCCCTTCGTTAAGCTGGATATCGAGAATATTTACGCTTCTTTGCCGAAAATTCAATACATACTAGAGCACTATGAGGACTACCGTCGCCACCTTGTTGAAAGCTTAAATCAACTGGCTTTCCATCCCCAAGGCCCGGACATTCAGCACATCTATGAGCAACCCGGCCAGTACAATCCTGAGGTGCGGGAAGAATTGCAGATTTGGTACGATCAATTAATTAGCTATTGGCAATCCCTCCAAGGCGGCTTTAGTCTGAGTCAACTGCCTCCCGTTAAGGCATTGAAAACCAGTCTTAAACCCTCCCTCAAACAACTCAAGCAAAACCTCAAACAAACGAAGGGAAATCTGCAACGGCAACTGACCCGGCCCTTGAGCGAGGCCCAAACCTTCCAGACGATCAAGGCCCCTTTTCTACTGAAAAAATACAAGGAAACCTTTAATTTTGGGGAACAGACCCGTAAAGATTTGGCCTACAAAATTCAGCAGTGTTGGCGCGTGGGGTCGGAATACGAAACGGAGTTTCAGGGGATACGGGGCAAACTAAGCACGAATTATCGTATTGATCGAGTACGGCTCTGGCGGGAAGCGGCACGGGTGGAGGAATTGCGGGGCAATACCCTAGTGACAGCGACCTATAAGCTCCGGGCCATGCGGGCCCTAGGCCGGGATCAATTTGGAGATTTGCCTTTTGTATTGAGAACGCTCCAGGAAAAGAACTTCCCCAAGGAGGCCCAGGCCGTGGCGGCTCTCTACGGTCAATCCGCTGAGCGGGAAGAGCGGTGTTTCCAACTAATGGAACAGGCCCGTCTGGATAGCCTCACCAATCCCGCCGATGACCAGTACGAGATCTGGGATGACCGTCGGGGCCAGGGGGATTATCGGGCCACCATTATCGTCTCCCTCTACAATGCCGAAGCAAAATTGGCCTATTTTTTGAAAACCCTCCAGCATCAGACCCTGATCCGGCGGGGAGAAGCGGAGGTGATTCTCGTCGATAGTGGTTCTCCGACAGGAGAATATCGCGTTTTTCAGGAATTGGCCCCCCAATTGGGCTATCCCCTACTCTACGTCCGCTCCTTTCAACGGGAAACGATTCAAAGCGCCTGGAATCGTGGCATTAAGCTGGCCCGTTCTCCCTACCTGGCCTTTTTGGGGGTGGACGAAACCATCCTGCCGGATTGCCTGGAAATCCTAGCGGGGGAGCTGGATCGCGACCCGGCCCTGGATTGGGTGATTGGCCATAGCCTAGTGACCAACGTGGACTTGCGGGGCAGTTGGGTTAACGATGTGATGACCTACGACCGCACCGGCTACGAGCAGGATTTGGTGTACCTAGAGACCTGTTATCTTTCTTGGGTCGGGGCCTTGTATCGCAAGTCCATTCATGACCGCTTTGGCTACTACGACCAGAGTTTTCGCGGGGCCGGTGATACGGAATTTAAGAGCCGGGTCATGCCCTTCATCCAAAGCAAAGTGGTGGATAAAACCCTGGGCCTGTTTTGGAACTATCCCGACGAGCGCACCACCCAAAGCCCCAACGCCGAAATCGAGGATATGCGGGCCTGGTATCTGCACCGAACCTTAGCGGGGGTTCGCTATGCCTTCCAGCACCGTAGTCCTGAGGAGGTCGAGAACCTCATGTACCATTGCCTGGGCTATCGCAAGTCCTACTGTCGCCATACCAGTACAGACTTTGACCATGCGGTCAATCTGGGACGCTACCTGCAAAGCGTTGAGCCAAATTCTCCAGCCCTGCGTTTGTTGCCCGGCATTGAGGCCCTAAACCAAGCCTATCAGGCCCTGGATTGGCTGCCTAAATTGAGTCGCTTTTCGCCGCTGAAATTAATGCTGGATACCCGCCAACTAGTTAGTCAAATTCAAGCGGAGCATCAGGCCTTGTGGCCCACAGAGCGGCAGGCCCAGCAGCCAAGCTACAAAATTTTCAACGACAACCGCCACGAACAACATTCCTTCCTGTGGTTTACTGATATTGCCGAGGTGAAAAAATAAGCGGATGTTCAATCAGCTCAAGGACAAACTGAAATTGAAATTGGCCAAGATTCTGGCCCCGGAAATTGACAAAAAACTACGGGTCGAGGAAAAACTAGCCAGCGTGACCCTCTACGGCATTGCCCCTTGGTACCAGGAAAATCTCTGGGAACCACCGGTACAGATCGCCCTGCGGGATCTCTGCAAACCCGGTGATGTGGTCTTTGATGTCGGGGCCAATTTTGCGGGCCTAACTACGGTGATGTCGCGAATGGTGGGCCCGAGAGGCGTCGTCTGTGCCTTTGAGGCCAGCCCTCGGATTGTCGATAAAACCCAGCGTAATTTGGTGTTGAGTGGTTGCCATAACGTCCAATTATTTCACCAGGCCGTCTATCACACCTCAGGCCAGACGGTCAAGATTTACCTTGGTAGCCATCTCAACGACAGCATCTACAGCGAGCATGGCCAGGGGTCGGCCTACGAAGTCAAGACCATCGCCCTGGATGATTTTGTCGGCCATACTCAGCTCGCGCCCAATCTGGTCAAGATGGACATTGAAGGGGCCGAATTTGATGCCCTGCAAGGATTTGAAGTCACCCTCAAGGCCGCTAAACCCCACTTAATCCTCGAAACTCAACGGGATGACCGGCGCTGTCTCGACTTTCTGCGGCAGTTAGGCTACCGGGCCATCGACCTCAACACCTACCGAGAAATTCAGACCCCCGATGATTATCCTCAGGGGGCCGATATTCGTAATAACCTCTATATCCACAGTGACCGCCTGGGAGAAACACCCTACCAATCGCCCTTTGACCTCCGGCCCCATACGGAACTGACCACTGCGGATTTTAGCCAACGGGCCAATGGTTCGACCTATTTAACCAAAACCCTGGTACTAGACAAAGGACGCTACCTGATCGACCTCGACTTTACGGCCCAGGGCCAACAAAATGACCTGATGTGCGGTGTCAAAATTGGCGAAAAGGTAATTTTTCGTTACCACGGCTTTAGCCAACTACTGGCTTCCAGCTACCGGGATTGGGTGATTGACCTGCCGGAAACCAGCCAAATCACGCTCTATTTTGAATTTCAGCACGGCACCAGCGACCCGACTCTGACAGTGGAGGGGGCCAAAATTACCGAAATCACCAACTTCAAAACCCTGTCTTCGGCCCTCTACGTCTAAATTTTTTATTTTCCCCTACTAAAATTCCATGCTAGTCCCCCTCCTCAGCTTTGGTTTTGGCCTTGTCCTCGCCATCGTAACCGTGTTGATCTACCGGGGGTCTAGTCGGCTGAGTGGCCCGGTTCTCCTCGACAATCTAATGGGGGATGTGGTCTTTCTCTGGGGCAATAGTCTGGTGGCCCTGGCGGCCATGCTAGGGGTGGCGGGCTACTGGAATGTTTTTAATGGCAATGACCTCCGCTTGGGCCGTACTTTTCTCTTGCTCCTTGGTATTCTCTTGAGTGGCTTGGCGGTGCTGAATCGCTTAGACGAGCAGAACCCTCTGCGGCGCTTGCCTCTGCTGGCCTGGATCAAGACCCTAGATAGCCTAAAGGTCATTTGCTACCTGCTCACTGGCCTGGCCGCGGTGGCCCTCTTTTTAATTTTTCTGATTGCCTTCTTTGACTATAACTACGGCGGGGATGCCTTCATGTACCACGTCCCCTTTGCCGCTCGGCTCTGGGGCATCATCACGCCGAAACAATACACCTTTGAATACTTCACAGAAAATCGCTTTCTGGGCTTTCCCCTGCTAGCCAATTGGCTCCAGGGCCTGTTTTGGGTGATTTTTCAGCGCATTGAAGCGACGAACTTGGTGGCCTACAGCAGTTTACTCATTTTCCTGGTCTATCTCGTCCGAGTGGCCCAAATTCCTTTTTATCTGGCTACTCTGTCACTGCTGGCCATCCCCATGGTTTACATGCACGCGGCGCGGAGCTACATCGACCTGCCGGGCAACGTAGGCATTGCCATTCTGATTTTGACCCTCTATTTTCTCTACGCCCAGAAATTGGCCCTGACGCCCCAAATCCTGCTGATTCTGTTCCTGGCGGCCTTTTCTGCGGCCAACATCAAGCTCCAGCTTATTCCCATTGTTTTCCTGCTGGTATTGACGGCCCTGCCGTTGATCCTACGCCACTATTGGCAGCCGGAGCTTGACCGGGCCAGCAATCTCAAAACCACTGCTAAGGTAGTTGGACTGGGAGTTCTGGCTAGTCTGTTGATTTTTTTCACCCCGATCAAGAATATCCTGCTGTACCAAAATCCGGTTTATCCCGTCAAAATTACCTTAGCGGGCCGGGTACTGAACCACACAGAAGAATCTCCCAACTTCATGCACCCCCATATTCGTCAACTGCCGCCGCCGTTGCGTTGGGGCCGCTCTGTATTAGAAATTGATGCCTTTGATGCCCGTCGGCCCTGGCCCTGGACGCTAGCCATGGATTTCATTTCCTGGAATGAGGAGCGCTTTGGCATGGGGGGCTATTTCGGGGCCTACGTGGTCTTTAACTTAGTCCTGTTTGGGGTTCTCTGTGGGCGCGATTGGGGCCGGGACAGTCAATTGCGTCTGTTGTTTTTAGGGGCCATGACGGGGGTTACGGTCTGGATGCCCCAGTCCTACGAACTTAGATACTATATGTATTGGATGATAGTACTGGTTTCCCTCAACACGTATCAAGTCTGCCAGGTGGCGCAGGCTCGACCGGGATGGCGCAATCCTTTTAAGCCGGAATACTTTGGCTTGGTGGCCCTGGTGTTTATCCTGATCTTTGTGCAAAAAACCAATAAATTCTTTAGCTATCCGGCCTTTCAGCCCCTAGCCCAGCAAATTCGAGACAATAGCTGGATGGTAGAGCCGAAAATTTTTAACCAAATTAAGGACGGCGACAAAATTTGCCTGGTGGGGAAGGCCCCCCATTCTTTCTTTTATAGTGCTTATTTTCATCCTGGACGCAACTACCAACTCCGCAGTGAATTTAACTTGGAAGATCAACGGATGAAGGATACTTGCCAGGGCTGGAAAATTCTACGCTGATAAACTTTCTTTAACAGGTCGCGCTCCGAACAAAAAGCCTGGGTTATGGTTGGAAAGCAAGCTAGCGGCTAGTTTAGGCCCGAAAGTCATGACCTCGTTACATCATCAAATTGTTGTTATTGGCGGCGGTGCGGCAGGTATCACCGTTACAGCCCAATTGTTAAAGCAAGACCATCGTCTTGATATTGCCATTATTGAACCCTCGGATAAGCATTACTACCAACCCGCCTGGACGTTGGTCGGCGGCGGAGCCTATGCGATGGAGGCCACGGTCAAAGCTGAAAAAGATTGTATTCCCAGTGGGGCCCAGTGGATCAAGGCCAGCGTGGAAAGCCTCAACCCCGACCAAAATAGCGTCACCACCCAGGATGGCCGCACCATTAGCTACGATTACCTGGTGATCTGCCCCGGTATTCAGATCGATTGGCATTTGATTCCCGGCCTGCAAGAGGCCCTGGGTAAAAATGGGGTTACTAGCAACTACGACCGGCGTTATGCCCCCTACACCTGGGAACTCCTCCGCAATTTTAAAGGGGGAACGGCCCTGTTTACTTTCCCAGCTACGCCGATTAAATGTGCCGGTGCGCCCCAAAAAATTATGTACCTGGCCGATGAAACCTTCCGGCGCAATGGCGTGCGGGATAAGACCCAGATTATTTACGGGGTCGCCGTGGCCAAGATTTTTGGCGTTCCAGGCTATTGCGAGGCCCTGGAAAAAGTGGCAGCGGGTAAGGAGATTGATGTCCGCTATCGCCATAACCTCAAGGCCATTAAACCGGAAAGTCGAGAAGCCGTCTTTGCCGTCACCACGGATACGGGCCTGGAAGACGTAACCATTCCCTACGACTTCCTGCATGTGGCCCCGCCCATGAGTGCGCCAGATTTTATTAAAAATAGTGCGGTGGCAGTGCCCGATGGCCCTGGTAAGGGCTGGGTAGATGTCCATAAATTTACCCTCCAACACAACCGCTATCCCAATATTTTCAGCTTGGGGGATGCGTCTTCCTTGCCCACTTCCCGCACGGCGGCGGCGATTCGTCAGCAGGCCCCGGTGGTCGTCAAAAATTTGCTGGCCCTGATTCAGTCCCAAACGCCCCAGGGCCAGTACGGCGGTTATACCTGTTGTCCCCTGGTGACGGGCTACGGCAAAACGATCATGGCCGAGTTTGATTACGACAATAAACCAAAATCGAGCTTTCCCTTTGATCCCACCCAGGAACGCTGGAGCATGTGGTTGGTGAAACGCTATGTCCTCCCCTGGCTCTACTGGAATCGGATGCTGAAGGGAGAATCCTTTGAACCGGATCGCTGGAAACCCCTGCTGGGCAAGGCCTAGTTTTAGCCATCATCCCCTCCCCCGTCCAGCAACAATGACAGAATTTTACCCCTCCTCCGTCGGCAGGGGTGGGGTCTCTGATGTCGTTGGGCCTGAGCGGCTGGGTCTCAATGCTGTTTGAAACAGTCCTAAAACAATACGCTTAATTCATTCGTCTATGGTTTGCCAACAATTAACAACAGACCTGCTGATCGTCGGCGGTGGCACCGGAGGAACCGCGGCGGCCCTGCAAGCGGCCCGTCGGGGAATTTCGACTATCCTTGTCAGTGAATTCCCGTGGCTGGGGGGCATGTTAACTGCGGCCGGTGTGGCGGCCCCCGATGGCAATGAATTGGCGGCCTGGCAGACGGGCCTGTGGGGCCAATTTTTACGGGCCCTCCAACAACGTCAACCCGAAGGGCTAGACCATAACTGGGTGAGCTTTTTTGCCTTTGATCCCCGACTGGGAGCGCAGATCTTTGCAGACTGGGCCCAGGCCCTGCCTTCCTTGCAATGGATTCAGGGCCAAACGCCCCAAGCCGTTTTGCGCCAGGGGGATCGCATTCTCGGTGTGCGCTTTGAAGATTACGAAATCCGGGCCAAGCTGACCATTGATGGCACAGAATTAGGGGATGTTCTGGCCCTGGGAGAAGTCCCCTACCGTTGGGGTTGGGAATTGCAGTCGGAATTTGGGGAAGTGACCGCCCCCTCAAGCTGGAATGATTTAACCCAACGCTATCCCGTCCAGTCCCCCACCTGGGTTTTTTATCTTCAAGATTATGGCGATCCGGTAGCTCCCCCCGTCCAGAATCCTGGCCCCTACAACCCGGCACAATTCGCCACGGCCTGGCAGAACTACGGGCCCGAGATGTTTTTGAATTATGGCCGCATCCCTGGTGGGCGTTTCATGATCAATTGGCCCATTGCCGGTAATGACTACGGCCAGGATCTGAGCCGTTTAGTCGGTAGTCCAGCGGAGCGTCAGGCCCTGCTCCAAGAAGCCTATGACCATAGCTATAACTTTGCCCATTTTCTGCAAAGCAATCTGGGCCAGCATTTAGGCCTGGCCGAAGGTCTTTTTCCAAAAATCGGGAATCACTCTACGGCCTTTGCCCTCCATCCCTACTACCGCGAAAGTCGTCGTCTCCAGGGCCTGATGACAGTCACGGAATCGATGATTTTACCCCAGGGCCAAGTCGCTCCCCTACCGATCTACAACCAACAGGTTGCCAGCATCGCCATCGGCAATTACCCCAACGATCATCACTATCCCGGTGTGGAATTTCCCCTGGCCCCGAAATCCCTGCGCTGGGGCGGCAACTGGACAGGAACGCCCTTCACCATCCCCTACCCGGCCCTGGTGCCAGCGACGGTCACGGGCCTCTTAGTCTGTGAAAAAAATATTTCCGTTTCCCACATGGCCAACGGGACCACTCGTCTCCAACCTTTAGTCCTCAATATTGGTCAGGCGGCTGGACTGGCCGCGGCCCTGTGCTTAGAACAGGGCTGTGAACCGGCGGAATTATCGGTGCGAGCCCTACAGGAGGCCTTACTGACCGATCCCCAGGCCCCGGCTGCGGTTGTTCCCTGCTACAACCTGCCCCTCGATCATCCCCAATGGTTGCAGTGGCAACGTCATTACCTAGAGCATCCCCAGGATTATCCCCCGGATGGCAATTGTCCTGAGGCTTGTCCCCCGTTAATTAATTCGGACGCTCCCATCTATACCGGTCATTTTGAAGCCATTGCCGAGCAAACCTACCGCTTTACCCTGGCAGGAATCCCGCAGGCCTGGGAGGTGATGACCCTGCGCCCAGAAGTGAACGAGGCCCTGGCCCAGTTAAGCTCTGGCCAGCTTGTGACCTTGCAAGGCCGCTATAATGCCGCTGGCAATTGGCTTTTGGTCGAGGCCCTACCCGCAATAGCTTGATCTGGCGGTTCACATTCGAGACAGGCTTGTACCAAGTCTCCAAACAAGGTCTATAGATTTTTATCCCTCCGCCAGCGGCACCTCCCCTTACTAAGGGGACAGTGGGGTCATTAGTGTAGTGGGGTTTCAGATATTGGGGATGACTCCCCTCGCCCAGTCTCAAGAGGGGAGCTAAGGGTTCAGGCTATAACCGGGCCAAGCGTTCCTGTAGAATTTCTACTTGTTTCAAGGCCGCGGCTAGGGTATCCCGCACAGATTGAATCACGGCCTCAGGGGCCTGGTTGACAAAACCAGGATTTTCCAGACGTTTTTGCTGGGACTGGGCCTCTTTTTGTACCTTTTCTAGCTTTTTCGTCAGCTTACTGCGGAGTTGATCGATATCCACTACCCCGGAAAGGGGAATCAGCACTTGCACCGTTTCCACCACGCCCGCAATACATTGCAGGCCCTCATTTTCCAATTGAGGGGTAATGGTCAGGCCTTCGAGCTTACCTAAGTCCTGGAGATAGGCCTGGCCCTGTTCGAGGATGGCCCGCTCGATAGCGTTCTCACTTTGCAGAATGACGGCAACCTTAACACCGGGTTTAATGTCCGCCTCGGCCCGTAGGTTACGAATGGTACGAATGACGCCAATTAACAGATCAAAGGACTGTTCCAGCTCAGGCTGAATGAAAGCAGGATCAACCGTGGGATAGGCCTGGAGCGCCAAAAATTCCCCTGGCCGTTGGCTCAGATTTTGCCAGAGTTCTTCAGTGATGTGGGGCATAAAGGGATGGAGTAGTTTTAGGATCGACTCCAATACTGCCGCCAAAACTTGCTGGGCAACCCGTCGGGAACTATCGCCCTCGTCGCACCAGAGCCGAGATTTCACCAACTCAATGTACCAGTCGCAAAAATCTCCCCAGATAAATTCGTAGAGGCTCTTGGCCGCTTCGCCTAGGCCATAATTTTCAATCTGGTGACGGGTTTGGGTAATAATTTGATGCAGACGCGACAGCATCCACTGGTCTGCCAACTCTAAATCCTGGGGATGGGGCTGGCCGAGACTGGCCGGCGTTTCCCCGTGGAGATTCATCATCACAAAGCGGGCCGCATTCCAGAGCTTATTGGCAAAATTGCGCGAGGCTTCAACGGATTCCGACTCATCGGTTTTGCGGTTGTACTGCAGGCTAATGTCCTGGCCCGCACCTGCCACTTCCCGGATTAGGGTATAGCGCAGGGCATCGGTGCCGTATTTATTGATCAAGATCAGGGGATCAATGCCGTTATTAGCGGATTTTGACATTTTTTTGCCATTTTCATCCCGGACGAGGCCATGGATATAGACATCCTTAAAGGGCATCTGGCCAGTGAAATGACCGGCCATCATCGTCATCCGGGCCACCCAGAAAAAGATAATATCGAAACCCGTCACCAGGGTCGTGGTGGGGTAGTAGGTGGCCAAGTCCTGGGTCGTGTTGGGCCAACCCATGGTGGAAAAGGGCCAGAGGCCAGAGGAAAACCAGGTATCCAAAACATCGGGGTCTTGTACCAACTGCACTGATTCGCCGTACTGGCCCTGGGCTTTTTCTAGGGCTTCGGTTTCATCGTGGGCCACCACAAAGGGCGTATGTTCCGTGATTTCCCCAGCGGTTTCGCTGACCACATACCAGGCCGGAATTTGATGGCCCCACCACAGTTGCCGCGAAATACACCAATCCTTGAGTTTAACCAGCCAATCCCGATAGACCTTCGTCCAGCGTTCCGGTACAAAACGGGGCGATTGCTCCTGATCCAGACAGTACAGGGCCTTTTGAGCCAGGGGTTCAATTTTGACAAACCATTGGGTCGAGAGTAGAGGTTCCACCGGTACTTTCCCTCGGTCGCTGTAGGGAACGGTGTGCTTATAGTCTTCGATTTTGACTAGATAGCCCAGTTCTTCTAGTTTTTTCACCACATTTTTGCGGGCTTCAAAACGGTCTTGGCCAACGAAGGGGCCACCGTTTTCATTCAAGCTACCGTCTTTATTAAGGATGTTGATAAAGGCCAGGTTATGGCGTTGACCCATGACAAAATCGTTGGGGTCGTGGGCCGGAGTCACTTTGACGCAACCCGTACCAAATTCAGGATCCACTAGTTCATCCCCGACGATGGGAATCTCCCGGTTCATAATCGGCAGGGTCAAGGTTTTCCCGATCAGGCCCTGGTAACGGGGGTCTTTGGGATTCACCGCCACCCCCGTATCCCCCAGCATGGTTTCCGGTCGAGTGGTAGCCACCACCAGTTCTCCACTGCCATCACTGAGAGGATAGCGAAAATACCAGAGATGGCCGTTTACTTCCTTATTTTCGACTTCTAGATCCGAGACAGCGGACTGGGATTCTGGGCACCAGTTCACCAGATAGTTACCGCGATAGACCAGGCCCTCTTCGTAGAGTTGCACAAAGGCCTTTCTGACGGCTTGGGACAGGGCTTCATCGAGGGTAAAACGTTCCCGCGACCAATCCACCGATACCCCAAGACGACGCAGTTGGTTAACAATCGTGCCGCCGGATTCTGCTTTCCATTGCCAGGCCCGTTCTAAAAATTTTTCGCGGCCGAGGTCGTAACGATTGGTGCCTTCGGCCTTTAATTGGCGCTCTAGGATGGTTTGCACCGCAATACTGGCGTGGTCTGTTCCCGGTAGCCAGAGGGTATTATCGCCCCGCATCCGGTGATAGCGAACCAAAGTATCAATTAAAGCACTCTCAAAGGCATGGCCCATGTGCAGACTGCCGGTGACGTTGGGCGGTGGAATCACCACACAGTAGGGCTGGCCGGGATGGTTAGGGTCAGCCTTAAAAACCTGTTCCTGCTCCCAGGCGGTTTGCCATTTGGCCTCGGTGGCTTGGGGTTCGTACTGGGGGGGCAGGGCGGTGGTCATAGGAGCTTGCTCATGGGGAAAAAATCACGTTCCCCATTTTGCCACAGTTCCGGAATGGCCCTAAGCCGGAGATTGACCGGCCCTGCTTTTGCGCTTTTTAGGTTTTTCGGCCTGGAGTAGGGGAGCGGTCAGGGCCTCATACAGACTAAAGAGGTATTCGATGCGGTTGAGTTCGTTGGTGAAGGGTTGGGGCCGATAGCAAAGATTGACGGCTTTATCTAAGCCTTGATGGGCCTTGACCAAATCTGGGGGCATGGTTAGCGGGTCGTAGAGGTCAGCTAGGCTACTATCGGGATATTTGGCCCATGTATCGAGGACAGCTTGAGCTAGGGTTTTAACCTTTTGTTTTTGCTTGTCATTAACATTTTCAGGAAAGGGAAAATTATTATAAACAATGGTATTAGAATAACGAAAACGACTTTCTAACCGACCACAGACATATTTCACCCAAGTCATGTGCATTGCTGAGGTAAGAATACCAAATAAAACCCTGTCGGTTGTCCCATTTTTTGATCGGTTGTTCAAAACTGGCCACTCTGCGCCAGGAAATGCCAAACATATTGAAAAAATCATTCCAGAAGGTCTAGGTTTCAGCTTTTTCCGAGACTTCCTGCTCCTACTCTTGGGCGTAGGTGATTGCTCTGGCCTTAATTTCGTTCCAGCTTAGGGGCATCGTCATCCTCTGTTTATCTTAATCAATTATTCGTCAAGACTACCCATCCAGCGTAAATACCTAAGCTAGCAGTGTACTAATCTGGGTGAATTTCCTCTAGTGTATTAACGCCGCCTGACTGATGTTGCAGGCTATCGCTCTGCGTCCCAATATTAAACTGTGGATACTTCAAACCCTTGATCTAGTAAACGCTCTTGTCCATTGGCGGCGGCAACGGCTAAGCGGTCACAGCGTTCGTTTTCCACATTACCGGCATGGCCCCTGACCCAAATAAAGGTGACTTGGTGTTGTTCACACAGACCTAGAATTTTGGCCCAGAGGTCTGGATTCTTGGCCTTGTCTTTGGCATTGCGTTTCCAACCATTGGCCCGCCAACGCTTTGCCCATCCTTTCATGACCGCATCCACCAAGTACTGGGAATCACTATACAATGTCACGGTGGAGGGAGTCGTCAGGGCCTCTAGGCCAGCAATGGCTGCCATCATCTCCATGCGGTTATTGGTGGTGAGGCGATAACCAGCGGCTAATTCCCGGCGTTGTTGTCCATCCAGTAGGACAACCCCATAGCCCCCTGGGCCAGGATTACCCAAACAGGCCCCATCGGTATAAATAGTGATCTTGGGAGATAATACAGTCATGGTCAGTTTGCAATAGACAGCCCATAGCTTACCATGGCGGAACCGTCGAATGGGCGCTTCTACTTAGTCCACCGCCGCTTCAGTCTGCTGTTTTTGGACAATGAACAATAATATGCAAAGACCCATCAGGCCCATCACGCCAGCCAGGGGATTACCATCAACCCCTGTGAGCCAAGGGAAAATATTATCCGAATATTGTACTAATTGACCAACGTTAACAATATAGTAGGCCCAGACCAATCCTCCATGCAAGCCAATGCAGTAGCCCAAGCGATGACCGTGGCGGTTTTTAGCCAGGCCCAAGATCAAACCGAGCAAAACCAGGGCCGGAAACTGGGGAAAGGTTCGCAGAATTTCCCCCAAGGGTTTAAGGAAATGGAGGATAGCAAAAAAGAGCGCATTGCCCCCCAGGGCCACTCTCAACGTGTAGTCTCGTTGCAATTCCGTTAAAAACCAGCCTCGAAAAAAAAGTTCCTCCGCAAAGGCAACCCCTAGGCCCGTTAAGCTCCCTTCCCAGATCAAACGGCCCCAGGCCAGCACCGGAGACTGGAACGTCACCCAACCGAAAAGCGCTTCTAGAGTAAATAACCCCGCTGTCATAGCAAAGCCCAAGGCTAGGCCCTGTAAAGTGTCCCAGCCATTCCGCCGACTAGCAACTAGGCCGTAGTAGGCAAAGGCCTGGCTTTGGCCATAAAAACGACGAGTCCACCAGCGCAGAAGGGCCAAAAAAAGGAGAAAGAGGCCCCCCATGGCCACAATGGTCGTTAAATTAGTATCTGGCTGAAAGGCCCCGTAGGCAAAGAGAGCCCAGGGCAGCCACAGCACCAACAGGGCCAGGATAAAAAGCCCCAGCCGTAGGGGGGCTGGGAGTTGCGCAGGATTAAAAGTTGAGGTTTTCACAGGGCGACATTTGATTACCACGACAAACAGCAAATACTCTTGGACTACAACTTGTTCCTTGATTTTGACTGGTTTTGTAGTTTTATTGCACCATTTTGAGCGAAATAAGCATCCCCTGGGGCATTTATTTACAAGCAATTACTGCAATCGTGTAGGCGTTTTTATTACTACCGTTGATATTTAAATTAATCTGATAGGGTTGGGCCTTGGTAGGAGGTTTAAAGTCTAACGAATAGAGCTTTCTAGTCATTTCAACATTTTTGCGAAAAGCAGTACTTACAGAATTGTCTGGATATTTTAAATTGATTGTCACGCCGTAAGTTCCAACATTTTCAGGCAGCATTGAAGCTTTGTAGGACGTAAACCGTTCGCCGGTAGGAACGGCAAAGTCAGTATCAAAATTATTACCAACGATTGAGTCAATCGACTTACGAATATGAGTTTGGTTGGTGGCGACTTCTTTGAGATATTGGCAGTTTTTAGGCAGTTTAGCTTTGGAGGGATTGGCCGCCATTAAAGAAGTACTCATTAAAAGATAAGCACTTATAACAGAAATTGAATTTTTGTAAAACATTGTTGCGATAGCTGGAAATTCGTAAATTAATTAAACATTTCGGTAATATTCTACTGTAGAATTTCCCCATCAATGGATTGAGGTTAGACAGGGACTTTAATGAATCTCAAGCCCCAGAAGCCCAAATCCTCTAACATCTTTGGGACATGATGGTGTTGGCAGGGGATATTGGGGATTGCTGACCCTAGCCCAATGGGAGAATTGACCATCTGGCTATAGGAAAAGCCCTACTCATCGGGTTCAATGGTACTACTTAGTCCATGGTTTTTGAGGGTTTCGCAATAGAACTCTGCATGTTCTAGGGCACAGGTAATCACCAGGGCCGTGCCGTTAGTATGGGCTTCCATCATAATATCCACTGCCTGGGGCTGAGTCATGCCAGCCACGGTTTGCATCAGGGTTTGTACAACGTATTCCATGGAATTGAAATCATCGTTGTGGAGGAGCACTCGGTAGCGGGGAGCTGGTTTGCGAATCGTTTCTGAGGCACTAGACCGCTTCTCTAGGACTTCGGTAGACACTGTTTTCCTCCTTGGATAACGATAGACACCCTCAAAGGGAACGCTAACTCAATTTTCAAAATCTTTCTCCTATGATACTGAACGAGGCAGACTCGGCAACATTTTTAGTTAAGATCAAGAGTCAACACCCCTGTTTAAACACCCTTTTAGTTGTTTTTCTAGCCATGACCGCTACTGCTCCCCATCAAAAAGCCCGGGCCCTCAAGCCGGGTAGTCCCCGTCCGGCCAAAGCGCTCTGTAGTGAATGCGGTCTTTGCGATACCTACTATATCCATTACGTCAAAGAGGCCTGTGCCTTCCTCAATCAACAAATTGCCGATCTTGAAGCCAAAACCCATGGGCGCAGTCGCAATGTCGAGAGCGAGGATGATTGGTATTTTGGGGTGCACCAGGAGATGATGGCGGCCCGGAAACAGGAACCCATCCCTGGGGCCCAATGGACGGGGATTGTGAGTAGTCTGGCCTGTGAAATGTTGACGCAAAACCTGGTAGAAGGGGTGGTCTGCGTTCAAAATACGCCGGAAGACCGCTTTCAGCCGCAGGTGGTGATTGCTCGGACACCGGAAGAGGTCTTAGCGGCCAAAGTGAATAAACCGACGCTCTCACCCAATCTTTCGGTATTAGAGGCCGTGGAGCAGGCTGGTTTGAAACGCCTATTGGTGATTGGGGTCGGCTGTCAAATTCAGGCCCTGCGGGCGGTGGAAAAGCAGTTGGGTCTAGAAAAATTGTACGTTTTGGGGACACCCTGCGTGGATAATGTTACCCGCGCTGGCTTGCAGAAGTTTTTGGAAACTACCAGTCGTTCCCCGGAAACCGTTGTTCACTACGAATTTATGCAGGATTTTCGGGTTCACTTTAAACACGAAGATGGCTCGACGGAATTAGTACCCTTCTTTGGCTTGAAAACCAATCAGCTCAAGGATGTCTTTGCCCCCTCCTGCATGAGTTGCTTTGACTACGTGAATTCCCTGGCAGATCTCGTTGTTGGCTACATGGGGGCCCCCTTTGGTTGGCAGTGGATTGTAGTACGCAATCAAACCGGCCAGGAAATGTTAAACCTGGTGCGAGACCAGTTGGATGTCCAGCCGGTTCATAGTCAAGGCGACCGCCGCCAGGCGGTACAACAGAGTATTCCCGCCTACGACCAGGGCGTGACCCTCCCCATGTGGGCCGCTAAATTGATGGGGGTGGTAATCGAGAAAATTGGCCCCAAGGGCCTGGAATATGCCCGCTTTAGCATTGATTCCCACTTCACCCGCAACTATCTCTACCTGCGTCGCCAGTATCCCGAAAAACTGGAAGCCCAGGTGCCCGAGTACGCCAAGCGCATTGTGGCTCAGTACAAACTTCCGCCAACCTAATCTATGTTGGAACAGCCCCTTCATACGGGAGTGAGTCTGCCCATTCCCGTTAATCAGCCCCTCCTGGACGGCAATGAAAAACGCTACCTCAATCAATGTATTGAGACGGGCTGGATCTCCTCGGAAGGGCCTTTTGTTCGCCAATTTGAACGGGCCCTAGCCAAACGAACCCAGCGACAGCAGGGCATTGCCGTGAGTAATGGTTCCGTGGCCCTGGAGGTGGCCCTAGCGGCCCTGGGCATTGGGCAGGGCTGCGAAGTGCTCCTGCCGACCTTTACGATTATTTCCTGTGCGACAGCGGTGATTCGGGCCGGGGCCATCCCCGTTGTAGTCGATGCCGATCCCCTCACCTGGAATATGGACGTTACCCAGGTCGAGGCCAAGATTACGCCCCAGACCAAAGCCATTATGGTAGTGCATATCTACGGTCTACCGGTGGATCTAGACCCGATTTTGGCCCTGGCCCAAAAGTACGGCCTGGCGGTGATTGAAGATGCAGCGGAGGCCCACGGCCAGACCTATCGGGGACGGCCCTGTGGTAGTTTTGGCGATATTAGTACTTTTAGCTTCTATGCCAACAAGCTAATTACCACCGGCGAAGGGGGGATGCTGATGACGGACGATCCCCATCTTGCTGACCGGTGTCGGGCCCTGCGTAATCTCTGTTTTCAACCCCAACAGCGATTTATCCACGATGATTTGGGCTGGAACTTTCGCCTGACCAATCTCCAGGCTGCGGTGGGGGTGGCTCAACTAGAACGCTGGGACGAATTTATTCAACGCAAACGTCGTATGGGGGCCCTGTACACCGAATTGTTGACCGGATTACCGGGATTACAGTTACCCCTGGCCAAAACCGACTATGCTGAAAATATTTACTGGGTTTACGGCGTTGTTCTTGAGGAGACGGTCTCCCTAACAGCTAGGGAGGTAATGGCCCGACTCGGGGAAGCCCAGATTGGCACCCGTCCCTTTTTTTGGGGCCTGCACGAGCAACCCATTCTCCATGACTTAGGCCTACTGACGGAGGTTGCCTGTCCTGTGGCCGAGAAGTTGGCCCGGCGTGGCTTCTATCTGCCCAGTGGCTTGGCCTTAACTGAAGCGCAAATCTTCACGGTGGCCCATACCCTCCAAACCATTTTGCGCCAGGACTAGACTGTCAGCGACGTCGTCACCCACAAGGTTTTTTAGAATCCCCGTTCAACCCTCTCCTTCCCAACCGATGGCTATTTTTGCTGACTACGCCGACTACTACGATGTCCTGTATCAGGACAAGGATTATCCTGGTGAAGTGGATTTTATCCATGGCTTAATTCAGTCCCATCGGCCCCAAGCCCGTACTGTGCTAGACCTGGGCTGTGGCACCGGCCGCCATAGTTCTCTCCTCGTCCAAAAGGGTTATAGCGTTCAGGGCATTGACCAGAGTGTCGCGATGTTGGCGAAGGCCGAGGCCCGTCGTGCATCCCTTTCTCCGGCCCTGGCGGAAAACCTACAATTTGAGGTGGGAGATATTCGCGAGCTGACCTTAGATCGAAAGTTTGATGTGGTGTTGCTCCTGTTCCACGTCTTGAGCTATCAAATTAGCCATCAGGATTTGTTGGCCACCCTGACCACCGTGAGACAGCACCTCCAACCGGGAGGTATTCTCATTTTTGATTGTTGGTATGGCCCGGCAATTTTAACCGACCCGCCCCTGGTGCGGGTGAAGCGGGCCGAGACGGATTCCCTACAGATCACCCGCATTTCTGAACCCCAGTTAATGGTTAATGACAATTGCGTCGATGTCCACTATCAACTGTTCATCCACGACCAGAAAGCCAGTACAATCCAGATGGTTCAGGAAGTACATCAGATGCGCTACTTTTTTGCCCCGGAATTAAGCCTACTCCTCCAGCAATGCCATCTCCAGGAAATTGCGCGGGGGGAATGGATGACGGGCCTGCCCCTCAGCCAGCACAGTTGGAGTACCTATTTCATCGCCCAGGAGTGTAACTAATCCATGCGGGTTGCCTTGTACCTAAGTGAGCAACCCCCGACGGTGGGCGGCGGCTATACCTTTGAATCTCAGATTTTAAAAGTTCTGTTAGATTCCCTAGCCCCGAGTCGGCACCAGTTTTTTCTCTACAGCCGCAGTCCTTTCCTTGGTACGGACAGCATCCCGGCAACGGTTCCCCTAATTCCCCTCCATACTGGCCCCGGCTCTGCAGGCCAGCCCTGGACAGAAGCACAAATTTTGGCTTCCCTCCAGGCTCATCAGATTGAATTAATTCTCTCCCTAGCCCCCCGGCATTTAACCCTAGAAATTCCCTTCATCACCATCGTTTGGGATCTACAACACCGCCTCCAGCCCTATTTTCCAGAGGTAAGTAGTGGCGGTGAATGGGAGGCACGGGAACGTTTTTTTGCCCAATTACTGGCTCGGGCCGCCTATATTATTACGGGGACAGAGGTGGGCAAACAAGAAATTGAGCGCTTCTATAATATTGCCCCCAGTCGCATTCAAGTGATTCCGGCACCAACCCCTCCCTTTGTTTTCCATCCATCGCCCCAGCCAGAACCGATTCTGCAACGTCATGGTGTCCTAGGGCCCTATCTGTTCTATCCGGCCCAATTCTGGCCCCATAAAAATCATGTCGGGGCCTTATTGGCTCTGCAAATTTTGCGGGAACAGTATCAACTGCCTCTCAGCCTGGTTTTTACCGGCTCGGACCAGGGGAATTTGGCCTTTGTGCAAGCGCAAGCCGCTCGCCTTGGTCTAACGGAGCAGGTACATTTCTTGGGCTTTATCCCCCAACGGGATCTGGTGGCCCTTTACCAAAAGGCCTTTGCACTCCTGTTTATGACCTTTTTCGGGCCAGATAATTTGCCGCCCCTGGAGGCTATGGCCCTGGGGTGTCCGGTGATTGCCTCGGATGTCCCTGGCCACCGGGAACAGTTGGCCGAGGCGGCCCTGCTGGTGGATCCCAAATCCCCTGAGGCAATGACCGCAGCGATTCTAAAACTTTGGCAAGACCGGAGCTTGCGTCAGACCTACATTCAACGCGGCTGGCAACGGGCCCGGCAATGGACGACCCAGGATTATGTTCAATCCCTGTTGGCCCTGCTGGATAACTTTGAGGCCATTCGTCGTTGTTGGCCCTAGGGGCTAGGCCTGTCCTTGCTATGATGGAAGACCGTAAATCCCCACTTTCTGACCCCCCAAGGAGACCCTGTGACCGTTCGTGTTCGTATTGCCCCGAGTCCTACGGGTAATTTACATATTGGTACTGCTCGGACAGCGGTATTTAACTGGCTCTATGCTCGCCGCCATGGGGGACAGTTCATTCTCCGCATTGAAGATACGGATCTAGAACGTTCCAAGGCCGAATACACCGAAAATATCCAAACCGGCCTGACCTGGTTGGGCTTGACCTGGGATGAAGGGCCCTTTTTCCAGACCCAACGCCTGGAGCACTACCGCCAAGCCATTCAAACCCTGCTCGACAAGGGCCTGGCCTACCGTTGCTACTGTACTCCCGAAGAATTAGAACAAATGCGGGAACAGCAAAAGGCCCAGAATTTGGCCCCCCGTTACGATAATCGCCACCGCCACCTCAGCCCAGAACAACAAGCCGCCTTTGAAGCCGAGGGCCGCCAAGCGGTGATTCGCTTCATCATCGACGACGAGCGCGAAATTCGTTGGCAAGACCAGATCCGAGGACAAATGCTCTGGAAAGGGAGTGACCTAGGAGGCGATATGGTGATTGCCCGGACTCCTGATAATCCCATGGACAGCTTTGGCCAGCCCCTCTACAACCTAGCGGTAGTGGTGGATGACATCGACATGGCCATTACCCACGTTATTCGTGGCGAAGACCACATTGCCAATACGGCGAAACAGATCCTGCTCTACGAGGCCCTGGAGGCCGCCGTGCCGGAATTTGCCCACACGCCCCTCATTTTGAACAAAGAGGGCCGTAAACTCTCGAAGCGGGATGGTGTCACCTCCATTGATGACTTTAAAAACATGGGCTTTTTACCCCAGGCCCTGGCCAACTACATGACCCTGCTGGGCTGGACACCCCCGGATTCGACCCAGGAAATTTTTAGCCTGGCGGAAGCCGCTAGCCAATTTAGCCTCGAGCGGGTGAACAAGGCTGGGGCCAAATTCGATTGGGATAAACTGGACTGGATCAATAGCCAATACCTGCATCAACTACCGCCAGTGGAATTAGTCACCTTGCTGACTCCCTACTGGCAGGGCGCTGGCTATACCGTTGACCTCGAGCAAGACGGGGCCTGGTGGCAACAATTAGCGGCCCTGATTGGCCCCAGCCTGACTCGTTTAACGGATGGCGTCAAGGAAAGTCAACTGTTGCTCACAGAGGCCATCACGCTCAGCCCAGAGGGCCAGGAACAACTCCAGCAACCGGGAGCTAAGGCGGTTTTAACTGATATTTCTGACTGGCTGGCCACGGGAGAAGTGCTGACGGCTGAGAGCGCCAAGACCAAAATTAATGAACTCACCAAGGCCCTGGGAGTGAAAAAAGGCGTGGTGATGAAATCCTTGCGGGTAGGTCTGATGGGAACCGTCCACGGCCCCGATTTAATCCAATCCTGGCAACTTCTACACCAAAAAGGCTGGGATCAAAGCCGTCTGGCCCAGGCCCTGCAAACCCTCGCCTAAGCGCAGCTCATGCCCAAACCCTTGACCAAAGCCCAGCGCCAGGTACTGACCCGTTTACAGACGACTCCCACCGAGGTCAGCGCTCAGCAATTGCACCGGGAACTCCAGGCCCAGGGGTTTAGGATTGGTCTGGCAACGGTTTATCGGAGCCTCAAATCCCTCCACAGTGACGGCCTTGTTCAGGAACGCCTCACGCCCACTGGGGAAGCGATGTACCATATCATTGCCGATGCCCCTAGCCATTATCACCACCTCAACTGTGTGCGCTGTGGCCAGGCCATTCCCCTCGAAAGTTGTCCCCTTAATCACCAATTTATGGAATGGTGCCAGGCCCAGAATTTTAAACTGTACTATCATACCGTAGAGTTTTTTGGCCTGTGCCACCGTTGCCAGGGGGAAACCGCCTAGCGAAGTCAATCTTTTTTCGACAAGGGAACGGTTTCAGGCTCCGTGGCGGCCGTTTCTGTCGCTTCTACCGTTGGGGGCCGGCGTTGGGAAAAGCCCCAGGTAAACACCAAGCCAATTAACAGAAGCATTAACCATTCCGGCGGTACTAGGCTGGGATTGATCACCCGAATCAACAATCGCAGGCCCACCAGGCCCACGGTCAGAAAGCCCGCATCTTCCAAATGGGTAAAAATCTCTAGCCAACGGATAAATAACTCCGCTAAAAACCGCAGGGTAATCACACCAATGGTGCCGCCGGCCAGGATTAACCAAAGGTCGTCGGCAATGGCAATGGCTGTGGTCACGCTATCGAGGGAAAAGGCCAGATCCGTCACTGCAATGATGGGGATGGCCTGCCAAAGGGAGGTAAAGGGCAAGCTACGGTGATGGGTTTCATCCTCTTCCGTTAGAAAATAATCTGCCACCAGCCAGAGGAGATACAGGGCCCCCAATAATTCAATTTGCCAAAAACGAACGACCCAAGTTGCCGCTAAAATCAGACTCATGCGGAGGACGTAGGCCACCAGCAGACCTAGGTTGAGGGCGTTTTTCTGTTGTTGCTTATCCGCCAATCCCTGAGCAATGGCCGCGAGGGCAATGGCATTGTCGGCGGATAGTACAGCTTCCAGCGCGATCAACACAATCAGAATGAGGGGCGTTTTGAGACTGAGGGCGAGGGAAGAGTCGAGTAACTGGTCTAACATGAAGAATGGGTAAGATAGCCTGTCCAGCGGCAAAGACTGGATTACAGCAGAGTGGTACTTTCCATTATCGGGGAAGTCTGTGGATTTTGCCCCATACTATTCATTGTTCTATCAATCAAGATGACTAAACGTGCTGTTGTCTTACTGTCCGGGGGCCTGGATTCGGCCACCTCAGCGGCCATCGCCCGCCAACAAGGCTATGAACTGATTGCCCTCTCCTTTAACTACGGCCAACGTCACCAACGGGAACTCCAGGCCGCCCTGGCCCTGGCCCAGCATTTGCAGATTACCCAGCACTACACCATCAACCTCGACTTGGCCCAATGGGGGGGCTCTTCCCTGACGGATACAAGCCAGGCCATTCCCACTAGCGGCGTTGATACTAGCGTGATTCCGTCTACCTACGTGCCGGGGCGAAATACCATTTTTATTGCCCTGGGCCTTTCTTTGGCCGAAGCCCAAGGGGCCGAAGCCATTTTCCTGGGCATTAACGCCATCGACTATTCCGGTTATCCCGATTGTCGTCCCGACTATCTCCAGGCCTATCAGCACTTGGCGGCCCTCTCGTCTAAGGTTGGCATCGAGGGCCATCCCATCCAACTGATCGCGCCCCTAATCCAGGACAGTAAAGTCGATATCATCCAAAAAGCAGTGGCCCTGGGGGTTCCCATTGCCCAAACCTGGTCTTGTTATCAGGGAGACCTCCAGCCCTGCGGTCGCTGTGATGCTTGCCGAATACGTGACCAGGCTTTAATCGAAGTGGGTTACCCCGAATTGGCCAGTTCTAACCTTCCCAGGCTCTTTTTTGACTTTGAAGCGGAATTTGTGGATTCCCTGCGCTGCATCCCCATGGTCGTTCGCTACAAGCTCGATACCTGCGGCGTAAAGCTCAAACTCCAGCACTGGCATGGTTTTTCCCAAGACCAACGTCAACAATTGGTGACGGCCCCCTGCGGGACAGCCCTCGAGGTGGAGCAGTATCGTCAACAACTCCAGGCCTGGGTCGCGGCCCAGACGGGAACCCCGGCCAATACCCTGTCCATTGACCCTGCGCCCCCCTGGTTAGAGACGGAACAAATCCCCGCCACGGTGCTCCAACACATGCAGGAACGGCAACTACCTCTCCTTTCCACTACGGCCTGGGCCGACCTGAGTCCTCTGCAGCGTTTTGCCTTGATCAAGCTCAGCCAACCGGGCCATGAAAACCGCAATTTTCTACCGGCCCTGCAAGAATTTGGCTTGGCAGGTCTTGAGGTCTAGACCCGGAGGGCCTACATCAGGCCTCCTGGAGGCTGATAGACTAGATAGCTGGAAACTGCGGGCTGATCTACTATGACTTCTATTCGGACGCTTCATCAACAGTTAGTGACTAAGGAACGCTCGGCGGTGGAAATCGCAACGGCCACCCTAGAGCGCATCCAGGCCTTGGAACCGAAACTCAAAAGTTTTCTCTGCGTTACCGCAGACCAGGCGCTGGCCACGGCCCAACAGGTTGATGCCAAGATTGCCCGCGGTGAAACCCTTGGCCTGTTGGAAGGTATTCCCATCGCCATTAAAGATAATCTCTGTACCCAGGGCGTGCCCACCACCTGCGCCTCTCGGATTTTAGAAGGGTTTATTCCGCCCTACGAATCGACCGTGACCCAGAAGCTCAAGGATGCCGGGGCCGTGATGGTGGGGAAAACCAATCTAGATGAATTTGCCATGGGCAGTTCGACGGAAAACTCCGGTTATCAAGTAACCGCCAACCCCTGGGATTTAAGCCGGGTGCCGGGGGGATCCTCCGGCGGATCCGCTGCCGCCGTGGCCGCTGATGAATGTGTCGTGGCCCTGGGGTCAGACACGGGGGGCTCGATTCGTCAGCCTGCATCTCTGTGTGGTGTGGTGGGTCTCAAGCCGACCTATGGCCTGGTGTCTCGTTTTGGTTTGGTGGCCTACGCTTCGTCTTTGGATCAAATTGGCCCCTTTGCCCGCAGCGTCGAAGATAGTGCTATTCTGCTTCAGGCCATTGCCGGTTACGATGCCAAGGATTCCACCAGCCTCAACGTCGAGATCCCCGACTATACCCAGTTCCTCAAACCGAGCCTCAAGGGCCTGAAGATTGGGGTGATTCGTGAAACCTTTGGCGAGGGCCTTGACTCGGTGGTGGCGGAAACCGTGCAAGCGGCCATCCAGCAATTACAGAAACTGGGGGCCGAGATCAAAGAAGTTTCCTGTCCCCGCTTTCGCTATGGCCTACCGGTTTATTACATCATTGCCCCCTCAGAAGCCTCGGCTAACCTAGCCCGCTACGATGCCGTTAAGTACGGTATCCGAGCCTCCAATCGCAACTTGATGGAAATGTACACCCAGACGCGGGCCCAGGGCTTTGGTCCTGAAGTCAAGCGGCGGATTATGTTAGGAACCTACGCTCTTTCCGCTGGTTACTACGATGCCTACTACCTCAAGGCCCAAAAGGTTCGTACCCTGATCAAAGAAGATTTTGACCAGGCTTTTTCCCAGGTGGATGTCCTTGTCTGCCCCACCGCCCCCACCACGGCCTTCCGCGCGGGGGAAAAAACCACCGACCCCTTGAGTATGTATCTGTCGGACTTGATGACCATTCCCGTCAATCTGGCGGGCCTGCCCTCCATGAGCCTCCCCTGTGGCTTTGATAGTCAGCATCTCCCCATTGGCCTGCAATTGATTGGCAACGTACTCCGAGAAGACCGACTCTTCCATGTCGGTTATGCCTACGAGCAGGCCACGACTTGGCACCAGCAGAAACCGCCCCTAGTTTAGCGATTGCTGAGGAGTCGCGGCAGAATTGGAGTAAATTGTTGTATCTTGATTGCAATCACTCGTTCTCCCTAATTGGTGTGAGGCCCATGGCTTTGTCTGCAAAAACTTCCTCTCATAAACGTTCCTCGGCTTCTTCTCAGCGGTTAAATAAAGCCAAAAAAGGACGTTGGGGATGGATTACAGCGGGCTTTATGATCATTGCCCTGGCCTCCGCCGCTGGTGGGGCCTGGTTGGCCATGGCCCTGGCTTCTGTTCCCTTGCGCCAAGCCAAGTTAACCCCCGCCCAAGCCGCTGTTTTTCGCCAAGATAAGGCTATTTCCTACCAAAGTCTCAATCTCCCCCAGTTGAGTCGCCCCATCAATGTCTTGGTTTTGGGTACAAAAGTGTTAACCAGCGATATAGGGAAGACATCCCCAGATCAGGGTTATCAGGCCTTAGTCAATTCCCTAGAGGGGTTGACTGACACAATGATGGTCGTTCGCCTCGATCCCAACCAAGGGAAGTTGACGCTCCTTTCCATTCCCCGAGATACCAAAGTCAAAATCCCTGGCCATGGAACCCAAAAAATTAATGCTGCTAATGTTTTCGGTGGGCCGGCCCTAGCCGCGAGTACGATAGAAGACTTGATGCCTGGGGTCGCCATTGACCGCTACCTGCGGGTGAATGTCCAAGCCGTCGAAAAGTTAATTGATGCCTTAGGCGGGGTTTCGGTTTATGTCCCCAAGGATATGAAATACCAGGATGATAGCCAGCATCTCTACATCAATTTAAAAGAGGGCCAACAGCATCTTAATGGGCAAGAGGCCCTCGGCTTACTCCGTTACCGCAAGGATGCCTTGGGGGATATTGGCCGCATCCAGCGCCAACAGTTGGTAACACGGGCCGTCATGGAACAGGCCCTGAAACCCCAAACTCTCCTGAAAATTCCTGATATCGTCGCTATTCTGCAATCCCATATTGATACCAACCTAACCATGGAAGAATTGGTGGCCATGGGGGGCTTTGCGGCCCAGCGTCAACGCAGTGACGTACAAATGATGTTACTGCCCGGTGATTTTAGTGGTCGCACGGGGACGAGTTACTGGCTGCCCCAGTCAAGCAAAATCAATGCCTTGGTGGCCCAACATTTTAGTTCTGAAACGGCAGATTCTCCCTGGGCTGAAACCACGTCGGCAGAGATGGCCTCGTCGGAGAATCCGAGTCGTCTGCACATTGCCATCCAAGACAGTACCAATAATCCCAAGGCTGTCCGGGCCCTGGTGCGTCGTCTAAGCCAAGCCGGTTATCGTCGAATCACGGTGGTGGAGGGCTGGCGGCAACCCCTCCGTCAAACCCGAATTTTGGCCCAGCAGGGGGATAGTCAAGGGGCGGCCCAAGTGCGCCAGGCCCTGGGATTTGGGGAAGTCCTCGTCGATAGTAGTGGCTATCTGATTTCCGATGTCACTATTCAAATTGGCCAGGATTGGCAGGGCCCAGGACAATAGGCTCGGTTTTTCCTACAGCGGTGGCAGATAAGTTAAGCAAGTTAACCAGAACTATCTACCATTATCCATATGAACTGCGGGGATACTGGCCGCACATTCCACTGAAACTAGCCCCCGGCTACTTCACTGAGTGCCCCTTGAATTACGTCATCACTGACACCGCGACGCTTTAGGCTTGCAACCAAAGCAGACACCGTATCGCCATCCAATCGCTCCAAATCAGCCCTTAACCCTTGGCCAACGTAAGCACGCACTAGAGGTTGATACCCAGAAAAACCCAGTAACGGCGCAACTCGTTTCAAATCCTCAATGACATCTTCAGGCATACGAATGGTAATCGTGGTCATGGGACGGTTCCGATCCAACCGCTTTTTCAAGGCCTCAGTTTTCATAATATTCCCGCTCCTGGCGCGTTGCTTTACGGGCCGAAATAATCCGAATAGTGTCATTTTCGCGTTCAATAAAGACAACGTACAGCAGGTTCCAACGTCGATCTAAGCCAATAATGGCATCTCGGGCTTCATCGTTGCGACTGGCATCAATGACCACCAGGAATGGGTCAAAGAAGGCTTCTGCCGCTTGCTGAAACGTAACACCATCGTAGTTTATCGGGTTAATCCTAGCTTTTTCATCGTTCCAGACGAAGGCAATACCATTGAGTGCGAAATACACATCCATGCCTGTAGTGTAGGGGCAATGTATTTACATCGTCAATACGGCTCAGTTTCCCCATATTGAGGGATTTAGGGAGCAAAATAAGACTTGACCAACAGGCTCTTAGCAAATGGGTCGAAAGCCCACGGCTCGTTGGGGATGGTTATAGCGCCGGGCCAGGGCCAGTACCTGACAACGGGCTACAGCAGTTTCCAACACGGAGGAGAATACAGCATCAAGGGGATGCGCTTCCAGCCACTGGGCTAACGTTGTGGGAAACCCCATGATGGCGGCCTTGAGCACATAAACACCGGGCCAGCCTTGATCATAGGCCTGTTGCAATTGGGCCAAGCTAGACACCGATTCATCCAGAGCCAGCACCGTCCGAAAATTCTGACCGAAGGCCTGCATCTCTGTTTCCTGGCCAGGGGGCAGGGGTTGTTCTAAAAATTCAATGGCCGGTAGCGTATCCAGTAGGGCCAGCCAACACTGGATGGTGGCGAAGTCCAGGCCCCCATTGGCATCCAAGCGGAGACGGCCCTGGGGCGGTAATTGATCTAGAAGTCGCAGGAGTAGAGCGCTTTCCACCGCAAAGGATTGCACAGCGATTTTCCATTTAAACGTTGTCACGCCAGGCAGGAGACCCTGGGCCAAAACGTCCAAGGCCGCCTCTCCCGTGGGCAGGAGCTGACAATAGGCTAGGGGATACTTAGAAGGCCCGGCGGCGGTTTCGGTGAGATCCGCCAGGGCCGAGCCGAAGGCAAACTGACAGCAGGGGAGTTGAGCCGGAATTATCTCAATTTGCTGGGCTGTGATCTGACCAGCCAAGGCCTGACAAAATTCCAGGGCCAGGGCCAGGGTTTCGGTACCAAACCAGGGGAGGGGGGCAATTTCTCCCCAACCAGTACGGCCCTCGTCATCGATTAACCGTAGGGTAATCCCTTCACGAATAGACCAACAGCCATAGCGGGTTTGTAGGGGTGGATTGAGGAGATTGTGGTAGGGAAAATAATCAACGGAATAGGTCATGGAAATCGAGGGGCTTCAGCTTGCCGGAGCGACCCAAGGATGTGACAATGAACCCAGCAAAACAGTTCTTGAGGGGAGGCATCCTAGCTTGGCTACACGGGTTATTATCGTTCGTCACGGACAAAGTAGTTACAATGCGCAAAAACGTATCCAAGGCCGTAGCGATGAATCAGTGTTGACCCCCAAGGGCGAAACCGATGCTCAGCAAGTCGGTGCCGTGTTAGCCCAGTTGCCCATTGATGCCATCTATTGCAGTCCTCTCCAGCGGGCCCGACGCACCGCGGACATTATCCACGGCTGTTTTGATAATCCCCCCCCTCTGTCCTCGACTCCAGACCTCCTGGAAATTGACCTTAAAATTTGGGAAAATTGGACAAAATCCGACGTTATCGCCCAGTTTCCCACAGAATACAAATGCTGGCATGAACGGCCCCAGGATTTCAGCATGACCTTGGCCGATGGTCAGGAAATTTTTCCGGTGCAATCCCTTTACCAGCAAGCCCAACATTTTTGGCAAAAGCTGTTACCCCAGGCCGAAGGTAAAACCATCCTCGTCGTTGCCCACAATGGCATTAATCGTTGCTTAATTATGGCAGCCATTGGCATGCCGGTGTCCCACTACCATCGGCTCCAGCAGTCCAACTGTAATATTAATGTCTTGAATTTCACCGGGGCCTGGGGGGAGCCGGTACAGCTAGAATCCCTCAACCAAACCTCCCATTTAGGGGTTCC
This sequence comes from Synechocystis sp. LKSZ1, assembly GCF_040436315.1. Classification (NCBI taxonomy): domain Bacteria; kingdom Bacillati; phylum Cyanobacteriota; class Cyanophyceae; order Synechococcales; family Merismopediaceae; genus Synechocystis; species Synechocystis sp. LKSZ1. The sequence continues at coordinate 1,563,505 of NZ_AP031572.1, forward strand.
CTTGCCACCGCCTCGTTCAGAGAAAAATCGCTTACGTCTGTTGTTAATTCGTCACGGGGAAACCCAATGGAATAAGGAGTCCCGCTTCCAAGGCATTCGAGATATTCCCCTCAATGATAATGGTCGCCTCCAGGCCCAAAAGGCCGCTGATTTTCTGCAAACCGTTCCTCTAGACTTTGCCATTAGTAGCCCGATGCTCCGGCCCAAGGAAACGGCCGAAATTATTCTGCTAAACCATGCCACGGTGTCCCTTGACCTTCAGCCCGACTTGATGGAAATCTGTCATGGTCTCTGGGAAGGCAAGCTAGAAAGTGAAATTGAAGCCGAGTTTCCTGGTTTACTCCAGGCCTGGAAAATAGCCCCGGAAACCGTGCAAATGCCGGAGGGCGAAAATCTACAACAAGTGTGGGACAGGGCCGTAGCCTGCTGGAACGAGCGCGTCCAGTACTATTGTGAGCAGACCGATAAAACCGTTGGTATTGTTGTGGCCCACGATGCAATTAACAAGGTGATCCTGGCGGATTTGCTAGGTCTGAGTCCGGCTAATTTCTGGAATATCAAGCAGGGCAATGGTGGCGTGAGCGTGATTGATTACCCCCATGGCCCGGATAGTCAACCCGTCCTCCAGGCCATTAATTTAACCACCCACCTCGGAGGCGTCTTGGATAAAACCGCCGCTGGGGCCCTCTAGGCCAGGATTGCCTTGGGACAAAACCCAATCGCGCACCTCCAGGGCCGTGGCCGGGGCCAGCAATACCCCATTGCGGTAATGGCCTGTGGCCAAAAGGACTCCCGCATAACCGGGTAGTGGACGAATCACGGGGGCTGATTCCCCCAGGGGCCGGGGCCGTTGGCCGCTCCACTGTCGTAGAATCTCAGCCGTTTCCAAGGCCGGACAGAAGCTAACGGCGGTTTGCCAGACCTGCTCTAGCCATTGGGCTGCCGTCGGTAGAGAAGCAGCTTCCTCTGCTGGAAATTCCACCGTTGCCCCCACCCAATACCGATTCTGGGTAAGGGGGACTATATGCACATCCTGATAACTCAGCACCGGCTGAAAATCGTCTCGACCCAGGGGATGGGCTACGCGTACCTCCAGGGCCTGGCCAATGACCGGTTGTAGAGAAAGGGCCTGCGGAGTAAGCGCACTGGAAGCAAGGCCAGCGGTCACAATCACGAGATCTGTTTCCAGAGGGCCTTGGGATGTCATAAGTGTAAGCCCCGATGTCGTTATGGCCGAAGGATCTAGGGGCTGACAGGCCACGCCAAAACGACAGTCCACGCCTTGCCGTTGGGCCGCGGTAATCAAGGCCTGAGTGAGCAGGGTTGGGGAAATTTGACAGTCTTGAGGCGAGTAGATAGCGCTCCCTCCCTTGTCCAGTACTACCTGGGGACAATGATGCTCTAGGGTGAACTGATCCCACAGGTCGAGGCGATAACCTTGGCTTTGTCGCAGGGCCTGTAAACGTCGCCATGGTTCTAAATCCGCCTCCGGGCCCTGGAGTAGAACAATGCCCTGACGATTCACCCCTAGCGTCTGGCCCGTTAAGAGCTCCAGTTCCGGGATCAGGGTTTCAAAACGCTCTAAACTCCGTTGACGTAACCGCCAGGCCCGGCCCTTGGTTTTGCGACTAATGGCCCCCATTAACACCCCCAGGGCTGCTCCCGTGGCCCCTTGGCCGGGTTGGGGGGCCGCATCCAGGAGCGTGGTCTGTAAGCCTGAGACAAGACTTAATTCGTAGGCAATGGCGGCCCCCACAACCCCCGCACCAATAATCGTTACCCGCATTAGATCCAACTCCTAAATAACATCCGCCAAGAAAAGGCCTGGGGTGTGAGGGGAAGCCCCAGAAAAATTGGCAACCAGTATAAAAAACCGACAAAAATCAGACCGAGGGTAGTCAGGGCCACGATCCGTCCAAAGGATTGGCGACTGGCCAAGAGATTATCCAGAATCAACGCCAAAGCAAACCAACTGAAGAGGTAGGCCGGCATGTAGTGATAGAAAAAGGTACAACGGCTGATTTTTAACCAAGGGAGGAGATTAACCAGATAATTAACAGCCAAAAATAGGCCCATGCCCCGGAGCCAGCGGTTATGGAGCCGTCGAGAACGATAGGTACTCAGTAAGTTCGCGCCCAAAACAGCTAAGGCCCCCGTGGAAAACCAAAGCAAAATTGGGTTGGCCATGCTGTGGACATCGTAAACCACACCGTATTTACCCGTTTGATAATAGTAGGCTACGGGTCGCCAAAGAATGAGCCAACTGTACCAGGGAGAACAATAGGGATGGACATCCGGCGTGTTGCCGATGCGCTGGTGGTATTGCCAGGTTTCCACTTGAATCCGCCAAAATCCGGCCAGGGAACGATACTCCGGGTTCATCAGTAGATGGGGAATCCAGAGCAGGCTATAGGTAAGTAGGGGAATCAGCACGAGGTAAAGTAGCACCTGCAACGGGGAAACTTGCTGGAAACGGTGCCATAACACTGGAATCCCAGGCTCTGGTTTTCCTCGCCAACGCTGCCAAAGGGCCAGACCCCAGGCCAAGGCCCATAGGCAGTAGATTCCCAACAAAAAGGCAAAGCCATTCCACTTCACACTTCCGGCACAACCGAGAAAAATACCCGCCAGGATTAACTGCCAGCGTTGCTGTTGTCGGAGGTAGGTCAGGCAGGCAATCTGGCCCAGCAGGCCAAAAAAAATCAGGTAAATATTATTGAGGGCGTAGCGGGACTCCACCAAAAACAGGCCATCCAAGCTAGCCAAAAGAACCAGGAGAATCGTGAAACGTCGCCGTTGGGTCAGCAGATAGCCCAAGGCCCCAACCAGCAAGGGAATGGTTGACCCCACTAGGGCATTGAGCCAACGATAACTCCAGGTGGAACGCAGGGAACCAGTGAGTTCATTTAAGCTGTCTGGCCCTGCGGGAAATAACGATCCCAGACCCATACCCAGGGCGATTAGGTAGTGACTCAGGGGCGGGTGGGAGGGAAAAAAGGGCTTACCCAGCCAATAATCGTTGGCAAATTTAGCGTAATAAACTTCGTCAAAGACAAGGACATTAAACTGCTCTAGTTTCCAGAAACGGAGGATCAGGGCAACGATGAAAAGTACCCCTAGCATCCATTGAAACCAGGATAACTGGAGCTTAAGACGGGAATTCAGCATTCTATTGAGGAAGGAACCGCTCTGAACAGAATACCGTTTTTTTACTTACTTAACGGGTCTGACGGGGCTCGAACCCGCAACTTCCGCCGTGACAGGGCGGTGCTCTAACCAATTGAACTACAGACCCAGGTTTTTGAGACTTTTATTAGTCTAGGGAGATCTTGGGCATTTGTCAAGGCTGATCCCGTTATTTTTTGACCTAGGCTAGAAATCAACCGCTAGTGAATTTTTTGCACAGAGATATCGGTAATTTTCCACTGGTCTCCCTGGCGTTGGAGTTGATAGCGCACAGTCAGGTCATCCTTTTCCTGCCGTAGGGGCTGGTTGGCCCTTCCCACTTTATAGTACTTAGTTGCTTCTTTGACCCGAGCAATGACTTCAGCCTGCTGGGGATTGCGAGCATCCACCTGAAAAGAAAGAATGTCGGCTTGGTGCTGATACTCGCGATACTGTTTTTGGAGTTGGTCTTGGCGGACACGATTTTGTTGTTGGCTCAGAATCGGCTCGACCAGAATATCCGTTAGGGCCGCACTATTTTGGGATTGCCCAAAGGCCTGAGCCTTGCGGGCCAACCAGGTTTCTACCACTTGACGGGCTACGTCGGCATTGAGATCCCCTTGGGGCAGAAGCAGAACCTGAGCTTTATTGGGATCAGGAAGCTCGATGGGGGGGGCTAGCAAGCTCACATCCAACTGCTCCCCTTCTAGGCCATTGAGGGGAGAGCGACTTTGAGCCCAAAAAACACTGCCTAGGCCAATTACCGCTGCCACAACCGTTAAAAACAGGCCAAAGCGCAGGGGCTTAATCGTCACTTTGCGGCGTCGCTTCCGCCTTGGAGTAGTCTCAACTGCTTCTTCTGAACTTGAAATGGGCGTGGGAGCACTCTCTTCTGCTGGCACTATGGCCGGAGAGGATAACACCTGGGTAGAACCGCTAGGAGAGACCGGCGCTGGGGCAGTGCGGGAACGAGCGCTATTTCCTTTTCGTCTCTTGGTAGGGAGCTCGGAAATGTCATCTGAATACGTCGCAAAAGGGGTAGCCATGGTGGGTAGAGGATTCGTATCCAAAGAAGATGACACGGCAGAAGGAGTGGTGAGGGAGTTAGCGTCGTGCTCAATAAAATATTGAACATCCGCATCAGCAAAATAATCAGTTAAGGAGAGATTGGCCGTCGTAATATCCCGAAAATAGGGACACAGTTCTGTGGTCAGCCACTTTTCTGTGTAACGGTACAAGCCCAGGAATGCATCCGAGTCTTCCGAAGATGGGTCGCGGATTAAGGCCAATGCTTTTTGGTCTTGGCTTTTTTCAAGGGCCAGCATTGCTGTTTCCGTCTGACCTAATAATAATGCACAAATCGCTTCCTCTAGGGCTACATCTTGATGATTTGTTATGTTTTGCAAAAGAGTCTGAGCCTCTAGAAGTCGCTGGGGTTCTTTTTGACTGAGGCCCTGGGCAATCAAAATCTGAAACCGCAAGTAGCGACTAATCACTGAGGCCCGGGCCGACTCTGGGCTAAATAGTTGCTGTTGTTCTGGGAGGGTTAAGGTACTGCGGAGTTGTTGAATAAACTTTAAAAAGTCGTCGGTTGTCAGACCGGACTGGTCATCGCCCTTGCCATCAATACCCCCCCGGTCTTGGATCATGTCCTGGAGGAGAGCCAGCCCCCGTTGTCTCAACTCAAGGTCTGATGCGGTCATAGCCGCTGGTGTCAGCAGTTCAAGGATACGGTAGGGGCGTAGCTTATAGAGCTCCTGGCGAATTTCCGCTTGCACCGAAAGAAAGTCATTGTGTTCCTGTAAGCGGGCCAGGGCTTTTAATCCTGAAGTAGCCGCTGCTTCATAGGTTTGTTGTTGCCATTGTTCTCGGCTTAATTCCAGGTAGGCCAGGGCAACGGTCAAAACAAGATCAAGGGATTTTTCTCCAGGAGAAGCTTCCAAAAGTAAGGGTTCAGCAAAGGCTAAAACTAGTTCGTATTCACCTAGATCCTGAAGCACTAAAAAGGCCCCCATCCATTGCTCTGGAGCTAGATCCAGGAAAGGGGCTGGGCTGAGGTCGTCTTCGTCGGCTGCTGGTAGTTCAGGATCGGCCTCCCGGCTCTCATCGACCAAGGCGTCCCAGGTGAGGGAAACGGCCTCCTCGTTCTGACCCCACCATTGTTGATCGTAGTAGCGGCGTTGATCAGGATTGCTTAGGACCGCGTAGGCCTCGGCGTAGAGTTCATTACGGGAGGTGATGGCGGCTTCACTGTATTCTCTACGCGGCAGTTGAACAAGTCGGTCTTGATAAGCCTGTTCGATTTGTTCTTCTAATGAATGTAATGGGATTCCTAAAACTCGGTAATAGTCGAGAGGGATTCGCACGGCGGGCTTCCTCAGCGGGTCGTCCTAAAAAGTTGCTTAAAGTTTACTACATTAACAGATTAGCTGAGCCGTAACTCTCTGGGGATGGGGTCTTCCTTAGTCCCACGGCAACCGGCTGGGGTATTCTGGTTAACTTTTCCTTGAAATAGGATCTCTATTGCTACTGGATTAACCCAGAGATTAAAGCTTAAATATGCCGCGTTTGGTTGTAGCTCTAACCCTTTGCCCAGGGCCTCTCCCCTACCCGACCGTTAACAAGACTACGGTAATCGCCTAGAATTTAAGCTGGGCTAGCCGTTAAGTTTCCGCAGATTTTAGCCAGCCTGTTCCATCATATTTTTATTTACCGACAAGACTATGGTTGCAGAGCGCATCTTGCCCGAATTTAATACCGCTACCGTTTCCTTGAGCAAGGAACAAGGACTGATTCTCTACGAAGATATGGTTCTGGGCCGCTTTTTTGAAGATAAATGCGCTGAAATGTATTATCGGGGCAAGATGTTCGGCTTTGTCCATCTCTACAATGGTCAGGAAGCCGTCTCCTCTGGCGTGATCAAGGCCATGCGCCAAGATGAAGATTATGTTTGCAGTACCTACCGGGATCACGTCCATGCCCTGAGCGCAGGGGTGCCGGCACGGGAAGTGATGGCCGAGTTATTTGGTAAAGCAACCGGCTGTAGTCGAGGCCGGGGAGGCTCGATGCACCTCTTCTCGGAACAACACCATTTATTAGGCGGCTTTGCTTTCATTGGTGAAGGAATTCCCGTCGCCTTAGGAGCCGCTTTCCAAAGCAAGTATCGCCGGGAAGTGCTGGGGGATCCGCGTAGTGATACCGTAACGGCTTGTTTCTTTGGGGATGGTACTACCAACAACGGCCAATTTTTTGAGTGTCTCAATATGGCGGCCCTCTGGAAATTACCGATCCTGTTTGTGGTGGAAAATAATAAATGGGCGATTGGGATGGCCCACGAACGGGCGACCTCTCAACCGGAAATCTATAAAAAGGCCAGTGTTTTTAATATGGCCGGCGTGGAAGTAGATGGTATGGATGTGGTCGCGGTTCATAGTGTGGCCCAAGAAGCCGTAGCCCGTGCCCGTGCTGGTGAAGGGCCAACCTTGATCGAGGCTCTGACCTACCGTTTTCGTGGCCATTCCCTTGCTGATCCCGACGAACTTCGCTCCGCAGACGAAAAACAATTCTGGGGGGCCCGTGATCCCATCCGCAAGTTTGCTGCTTACCTCACGGAGAACAAGCTAGTCAAAGACAAAGAACTCAAGGCCATTGACCAGAAAATCCAGAACATCATTGATGAGGCCCTGCAATTTGCAGAAAGCAGTCCTGAACCTGATCCCAGCGAACTTTACCGCTATGTGTTTGCTGATTAGAGCTAGGATCATATGAACCCGAGGCCCTAGTTTAAAACAAACCCTTTGGCCGCTAATTGTTTGCGCAGGGCCTCGATCATCACGACTTCTAGGGTATTGGCGGAGGCGGTTGAAGAGGCTTGCTGACGAAGATAGTCGGCGCGTTTTTGGCCAAGCTCGGTGATCTGGGCCTGGAGCCGGGCCCTCTCCGTTTGCTTGGTTTCTAGGTATTGTCGTTGTTCATTGGCACTCATGGAACGCATTGCCTCAGGCAATTCTTCCTTAGAAAGTTCATTCAGTTTAACGGTTTGATCGGCCAGGGCATCGAGTAAATCCCAGGAACTGTTGCGATAATAGGCCGAACTTTTGGCTTGGGCTCGATTCAGGGCGGCGCCGCTACTGCCACGACTGGCAGCGTTCTGATCCTCTGCTAACTGGCGTTGTTGACCAGCTTCACCACTATGGCCGTAGGGAATATAGGTCTGATTGAGTTGTTGATTTAATTGCTCGATTTTTGGGTCGTAGGGAGTAGGAATGTCAACCACGGCTTGGTCTTGGTTGATATTAAAATAACTGCCTTGGCCACTGTCGGCTCCTTCGGCCCAAAGACGACTTTCAGAATTTTCCGCCGTGCCACAGTAGATCGTATTAATCACAATGTCCTTTTGACGGGCCTGGCCAATGGCCGTTTGCCACGAGACTCGGCCTTGATCAAAGGGTTCGTTACCGGCAATAAACATAGCCCGGAAATTATCAGGATTGCGGTCCCAGTCGAGCTGAGCGGTTGCCGATTCGATCACCCAGCCGGCATACTCCTGGCCCCCATCGGTAGTAATACTAAATAGCTTTTCAGACACTTGATCCAATTCTGGGCTGAGGGGATTCATCAAGCGATTAAATCCTTCCGCCGAGGGCAGGGTATTGTTACCGTAGTGATAAAGGGCCACCTCCAGAACAGGCGTTTTGCCATCCTTGGTGACGTTAGCTAGGGCATTAACAATTTTCCAAATCTGAGTGCGGGTTTGCTCAATCAACCCATCCATACTGTTGCTAGAGTCCAGCAAGATCGCAATCTGGATCGTTGGTCGGTCAGAAAAAGTGGCCACTGGCCCTGGGGGAGAGACGATGAGACTGGGGTCTTCAGGAACGGGAGATATTTCCTTGGCCACCAGCGGGAAGATAGCCAGGGCCAAACCAACGGGAATCAGCAGGGATAAGTAACGAATTTTCATCGTAGTGACCAGCAGAGGAAACTGCCTTTATCCTAGCGATGGCAGCAGATTTTTTAAGGATTATTCCGTTTTTTCCAGGTTGCCCTGGCGCACCCAACCTTCCTGGTTTCCGGCCCGGATTTTGACCCATTCCCCGTCGGCGGATTTTTCTAGCACCATTACTTCATCGTTATAAGCCACCCCACCGGCCCGCTCAGAGGAACGACTGGGTTCACTGCGTAAACTTAACCCTCCGCTCCAAATAACCTTGGCTTTATAGGCTCCAGGGGGAAGGGTCGCTTCTGGGCTAGGAGAGGGACTGGGACTGGGACTGGGACTGGGAGACGGACTAGGACTGATGGTCGGTGAACTACTCGGACTGGGGGACGGCGAAGCCGTTACTGGGGAAGGTATCGGGCTTGCTTTTGGCTTTTCTTCACTAAATACAGGCTTGCTGGGAGGGGCCGTAAAGCGCGTCAAAATAACGTAGCCAATTAGAGCCGCTCCCCCCGTAAAGAGGGTAATACCGAGGATAAAGCCCAAGAGGAATTGTAAGAATCCAGATATTTTTTTCATAGGGAACTCAATAAAAAAACCCTAGCCATCGGAAGACATCCAGCTAGGGAAATTGTAGTTATGACCGGGGTTTATTGCCAGTTTTGGGCAACCACTTCAGCCAGGTCTACTACCCGTTGGGAATAGCCCCACTCGTTGTCGTACCAAGCAACCACTTTCACCATGTCGCCGCCCATCACCATGGTCAGGCCAGCGTCCACTGTTGAGGAGCAATCGGTGCCCCGGAAGTCACTGGACACTAAAGGCAGATCGGTGTAGTCCAAAATTCCCTTGAGGGGGCCTTCCGCCGCTGCCTGCAGGACTTCATTCACTTGTTCAGTGATGGTGTTCTTTTCTACTTGCACCACAAGGTCAACAATGGAAACGTTAGGAGTCGGAACCCGTAGCGCAATCCCATTTAGTTTGCCTTTTAATTCGGGAATTACCAGAGCCACGGCTTTAGCAGCGCCCGTGGAAGTAGGAACAATGTTCACCGCGGCAGCCCGAGCCCGACGCAGATCTCGGTGGCTGGCATCGAGAATCCGTTGATCCCCAGTGTAGCTGTGGGTCGTGGTCATCGTGCCTTTGATAATGCCAAAATTCTCGTGTAGTACCTTGGCAATGGGGGCCAGACAGTTGGTGGTACAGCTCGCATTGCTGATGACATCGTAGTCACTGTGGCGGTATTCATGAGCATTGACCCCCACAACGTAGGTGCCAATATTGGCCCCTTTCCCAGGAGCAGTAATCAAAATCTTTTTAGCACCCGCGGCCAAATGCTTCGAGGCCCCTTCGTGATCGACAAAGACCCCGGTGGCTTCAATAATCAAATCAACGTTCCATTCCGCCCAGGGAAGATTGAGGGGATTACGGTCAGAAACGCATTTAATGGTTTTGCCGTTGACGGTGATGGAGTTGTCATCGGCAGTGATATCCACGTTGTTAAGTTTACCCAGCATGGAGTCGTATCTCAGCAAGTGGGCATTCGTTCTGGGGTCTGAAGTATCATTGATGCCGACGACTTCGATTTGGCTCGCGGCCCGCCCCAGCCAGCATCGTAGAAAATTACGCCCAATACGTCCGAAACCGTTGATTGCTACTCTAATCACTGCGTCTTACCCTCTGTGTTTTAGCTCAATACATTAAAGAAGTATTAATTCAGACCAATAATATCCCATAAGGCCCAACACTTCGACGGCAACAGAAATTTTTTTTTGAATCCCTCAGCCCTTTTCTTTTGCCTAGGGTAGGCTACGGGCCAAGAGGGCCCCCAATTCGACGGCTACCACTCCCAGCACCAGGCTTCCCACCCCGTAGATTAAAGTTTGGCCAAAAAAACCGACCCGCAGGAGCAGGTGGGTATCGAGGGCATAGGTCGAAAAGGTGGTGTAGGAACCCAAGAAACCTACGGTTAACAGGAGTCGCAGTTCTGGGGTAATCAAGTTACGCGTCATGGCCAGGGTCACGATCAGGCCCATTAAAAAAGACCCACTCACATTCACCAGGAATGTCCCGAAGGGAAAACCTTCCCCCAGCCAACGGGCGGCCCATAGGCTAAGGTAGTAGCGACTCAATGCTCCCGGAATGGCCCCCAGGGTAACGGCTAGGGCCGATCTGAGATTAGGATCTAGGGCCATGGCAATCCCACCTGGGTCAGTAAGGTCAGGGGCGGTGTCGTGGTGGTTAACTGCTCCCACTGTTGACGGTTGCGGACTAGCAAGGCCCCGGCAAACCCCAGGGCATTCACCTCAATCCCTTGAAAACTGGCCTGGGAACGGGGAATGAGCAAAAGCCACTGGCGGGTTAGGAGCAGATTGTAGGGACGGGTAACGGTGTTAGCCGCTAGATTGAGTTGTTGCAGGGCCTGGCTGTAGACCTGGTGGAGTTGGTCAGCAGTTGGATTGGTTTCTAGGGGAATGAAGCAATGTTGAAAAGGTAAAGTTGTGAGATTCAGGGCCTGGTAGGGAGGAACAGAGAGGCCCACCTCTAGCCAAGGGGCTAAGGGAAAGGCTGGCCCTGAGGGCATTAGGGGAAAAGGCACCAATTGCAAATGCTTGTGGCGTTGGCTAGCACCAGCTAGGGGGCCACTATTGTAAAACACCAAACCATCGATGGCCTGGAGGGCTAGCAAGGCCGCGGCAAAATCCGCTAGGGTCAACGGACTTTCCTGAGCTTCAAAGGCCCGGGTGATCATCAATAGATGGTGTTTGACCGCATTGTATTTGTTGAGCAGGGCCCCGTGGGTCGGGGAAAGGTCACCGACATAGAGATCGGGATCGTAGGGCAGAAACGGATTAAAATCCTTGGGCTGGCTGGCGGTTTGCTGGCGCTTGCGTTCGAGGTTGGCCAGGATTCTCACCAAGAACGTCACATCTCCAGAGGTGAGGGTCTGGATCTCAGTGGCGATGGGCTCTAGGGCCCCACAGGCTAGGGCCCTTTGGGTCTGCTCACAAACCCGTGCCCAAAGCGTCTCCGGGGATAAGAGGAAATTAGTTGGCGCCATGGCTAGGGGAGTCAACCTGGAGGATGACCTCATTATTATTTAACTGAAGGTTACGCAAATTGAGCTGGCCCATGGGCAAGGCCAAACCCTTTTGGAGTCGTTCGGGGGGGATCTGCAATTGCTGAGCCATCTCGGCTAGGGTAAAACGGAGTTGGCCAACTTTAATGGTGCTATCTACCGGTAGGATAAGGGTATTTTGTTGCACCTGGGGCTTACCTGCAATACCGAGATAGAGGTCTTGGGTTTGCAGTTGAGGAAATTGCTGGCGGAGCTTTTCGAGCAGGGCCTGTTCCCGTGGCCCGAGGTTCAAACCTTGCAAAGATTGGGGGCTAATGACGGTTCCCACTTCCAGTTGATCGGCTTTAACCTGGGTCTTGAGCTGGGGCAGGAGGGCTGTGGGGAGGTGGCGGGGGGCTGAGATTTGCGCTAACTCGGCTTGAAGGACTTGATTCAGTTCCTGGGGCTTCAAGCGGATATCCAGTTGGGTCGGGACAGAGCCTGGGTTCTGAGACGATTGTTCCTTCGCGGCTTGGAGTTTTTGCTGGAGCAGGGTCTCGGGATTGATCGGACTAGCTAGGCTACTGGGAAGGGCCATCTCCCGCTGGTACCAATCCGGGATCGTCGTGGCCTGTCGCCAAAAATAATAGATGATAGCGGCGCTGACGAGGAGTAGCCCCCCAGCTAAAAGCAATAGTTTTTTCCCCATGGCATCCCTACCAAAGATTTTCGCAGTACTCCGCTAGGTCAGAATCTCCGAGGGGCTAGAGGAGAGCACTGAATGCGGCCGAGCCCCTCGGAGATTGAAAAGAGAGGTAAGACTACAGAACTCCTGTGCTAGCTAGCCCAAGTACCATGCCTGCACCGAGGATATGGCCGAAGCTCATGGTAGCGAGTAATTCCGGCAGGCCAAAGGTTTTTTTCGAAGCCAGTTGGGGCAAGGGTAGGCCCGTTCCTTGACCCGTTTTTTGAATGGCAAAATAGCCAATGACGAAGGCAAACAGATTGCAAAAACTCATGATCAGGCCAATGGACAGGCTCCACTGCGCAGTGGTCGGGGTCACTTGGGCCAGCAAGAAGAGGCTAGACATTGTTGAGCGTTCTCCTAATTAAGTATTGTTTTCAAAAAGAGTTGAATCATCCCAAATTATAGGGAGCCTCTTTCCAAAACCCGATCTTTTGTGGCAATACTTAACATTGCCAATACCCTGTCTAGGCTGGTTTCAGACCATAGAGCAAAATCGTAAACAAGGGGGTTAATAAAGCTAACATGATCGTCAAAGGTGCACCCACGCGGGTAAAGTCAAAGAACTTATAGCCCCCTGGCCCGTAAACCATGGTGTTCGTCTGATAGCCAATGGGGGTCATGTAGCTATTGGAGGCGGCAAAGGTGACCACAAACATAAAAGCCAGGGGATTGAGGGCCAGGCTTTTCGCCACTTCAAAGGCAATGGGCAACATCAACACCACTGTGGCATTGTTCGACAAAATTTCCGTCAACAGGGCCGTCGCCGCGTAGAAGAGCAAAAGAATCCAGTAGCCGGAGAGATGACCACCGAAACTGACCAGGCCCTCCGCCAGCCAGCGGGTCGTCCCCGAATTGTCCATGGCCGTTCCCAGCGGAATTAGGCCCGCCAGCAGAAAAATAATGTCCCAACGAATGGCCCCGTAAACTTCTCCGGGTTTAAGGCAACCCGTGATCACCATCAACAACACCCCCATTAAACTGCTGACCAGGATCGGCATCCAATCAACGGCCGCTACGACCACCACGGCAACAATAATAGCCAGAGCAATCCAAGCCTTTTCTAAACGTAGATTTTCCCAACTTTTCTCTTCTAAAACCAATAGTTCCCGCGTTGTTTGTAAGCCTAAAAAGCTTTCCTTAGGGCCTTGTACCAGCAGCAGATCCCCAAATTTGAGTTTGACCTTCCCCAGTCGTTGCCGCAGAATTTCTTCTCCCCGTCGGACGGCAATCACCGTGGCATTGTAGCGTTGGCGAAAGCGCAGTTCCTTGAGAGTCGAGCCGATTAAACGGGAGTTGGAAAGAATAAGTACCTCGGCAATTTTTTCCTCTCCTTCCTTGAGGGTTTCTTCAATATCGGCTTCGGAAAATTTAATATCCGCCAAAATTTCGATGCCACGCTCCGCCTTAATTTTTAAAAGATCATCCCGACTTCCTCGAACAATGAGAATATCTCCCAAAGAAAGTACTTTATCCGCTAGGGGTTGGGGAAAATGGGTCTCATTGTGAATAATTTCCAGTACATCAATGTCAAATTTTCGCTGAATTTCACTCTGCCGCAGGGTTTGGCCAATCAGACTAGAACGGGGTGGAATAATAATTTCACTAACGTAATCCTTCAGTTGGTACTCTTCAGTAATTTTGCCAACAACAGCGGGTTTACGGTCAGGTAAGAGCCGGGGGGCCAGGCAAACCAAGTACAGCAAACCCAAACCAAAGGTGAGCAGGCCAAGGGGCGTAAATTGAAACAGACTGAATTCCTGGCCTGTGAGTTTTTTGGCCAGACCGCTGGCCAAAATATTGGTCGAAGTACCAATGACAGTAATCATGCCCCCCAAAACCGTGGCGTAGGATAGGGGAATCATTAGCTTGGAGACAGAAATCTTCCGTTGCCGGGCCCATTCCTCCACAATTGGCAAAAAGACCGCCACCACCGCTGTATTGTTGATAAACGCTGTAATTGGCCCCACCACTAGGCCCAATACCATAATTTGTTGCCCGGCGCTTTTGCCACCCCAACGCACCAAAAAATCCCGCACAATTTGGATAATCCCTGTTCGGGTGATGCCGTAACTGAGGATAAACATAGCCATTACGGTAATGGTGGCAGAATTGCCAAAACCGGCAATGCCTTCCTCTGGACTCACCAGACCCAAGACGATTAGCACCACCGTCACCAAAAGGGCTGTGAGGTCAATGGGCAACCATTCCCCTACAAACATGACCAGAGCGCATCCAATCACCACGAGGGTCAAGAGGATTTGGTGGGAATTGAGCCAGCTTTGTACAAGGGTCATCACAGTATCGTTATCCAGTATTCCTACCAGAATAGCGGATATTATCCCCTGTATTCTCTCCTGACTGAAAACAAAAAATTCTCCCCGCAGGAAGAATTCTGGAGGGCCTGGTAAAAGAAATGAAGCTTACCCAAAACGGCCAGAAACGTAGTCCCGAGTCTGCTGTTTGACTGGCTGTTCAAAGACCTGGTGAGTCGCACCAAACTCCATCATTTCCCCTAGGTACATAAAGGCGGTGTAGTCGGAGATGCGAGCGGCCTGTTGCATACTGTGGGTCACAATCAGAATCGTGACCTGTTCCCGCAGTGTCCGCATCAATTCCTCAATACTGCCGGTGGCAATGGGATCTAGGGCCGACGTGGGCTCGTCAAAGAGCACAATTTCGGGATCGGAGACGAGGGCCCGGGCAATGCAGAGACGTTGCTGTTGTCCCCCGGAAAGGTCGTAGGCTAGGCCATGGAGACGGTCTTTAACTTCATCCCACAGAGCCGCTCCCCGCAGGGCATGTTCGACTTTTTCGTCGATGATGCTGGCGGATTTAATCCCCTTGACTCGCAGGCCGTAGGCCACGTTTTCGTAAATGGATTTAGGGAAGGGATTGGGTTTCTGGAACACCATGCTAATCCGCATCCGCACTTCGATAGGATCCACCTTGCGGCTGAGAATGTTAACCCCGTCCATCATGATGCCACCTTCATAGCGGTTATTAGGATAGAGGTCATGCATGCGGTTAAAGCAACGCAGGAGGGTGGTTTTACCGCAACCAGAGGGGCCAATCAGAGCCGTTACCTGATTTTCAAAAACCTTTAAGTTAATGTGTTTAAGGGCCTGGGCCTGGCCACCGTAGTAAAAGTTCAGGTCTTGAACCTCGGCTTTGATAGCAGCCTGTTGTTTGGTGGTTTGGGATTCGGAGCGATTGTTTACCATTTGATTCCTTTACGAAAATGATAGCGGAGGTAAATAGCAAGGCCATTCATACTGAGGGTCATCACCGTTAGCACTGTCCCCGCCGCCGCTGCGTTGACCTCGAATTCAGGTTCAGGACGAGAGACCCAGTTAAACATCTGGATCGGCATCACCGTGAAGGGCGCAAAGAGCCAAGCAAAAACATTTTTGGGAAAATCCTGGAAGGGGGAATCGGGTAAGAAGGCAATAAAGGTCAAAGCCCCGATGGTGATTACCGGTGCCGTTTCACCAATCGCCCGAGACAGACCGATAATAATCCCCGTCATGATACTGCCCAGGGAGTAGGGCAAGATGTGATCCCAAATCATTTGCCATTTGCTGGCTCCCAGCGCGTAGGCAGCTTCCCGCAGGCTGGAGGGAATGGCCCGTAGGGATTCTCGGGTGGTCACAATCACGATGGGTAAAATCAGTAACGCCAGGGTCAACCCCGCGGCTAGTATGCTCTGACCAAGCTTGAATTGGTAAACAAACAGGCCTAGGGCCAAGAGACCATAGACAATGGAAGGAACCCCGGCTAGGTTGGTGACATTAATTTCAATCACATCCGCTAGCCAGTTCTTACGAGCGTACTCCTCCAGATAAATCCCCGAAGCAATGCCCACTGGCACGGAAATAATAGCCGTGACTGACATCACTAAAATCGTGCCGACCCAGGCGGAGAGAATACCAGCTTCTTCAGGATTACGACTAGGAAAGTTCAGAAAAAATTGGGGAGTGAGTCGGCCAATACCCTGGAAGAACATGCCCAACACCAGGAGCAATAAAATCAGGACAGAAACGACGATAATCCCCAGGCCAGCAATGGCAAACCCTTTATTAAGGCGTTCTCGAAATTTAACGTTGGCCTGAACAGCCATCAAGGACTCAGACTGATAATTTGTCATGATTTAGCCAACATGTAGTGAAATTTTTATGGTGGAGTGTTCTTGGTTGTTTCCTTCGTCACTCAGGCAACGAATTTTGGTGTATTACACCAAGCCCAGGACATCCTAGAACCTTCCCCGGGCCTAGTAAATCTCCCGAAAACGTCGGGATAGAAAATAGCCAATAATATTTAAAATCAAGGTCATTACTAGCAGAGATAAGCCTGCCACAAAAATGGTCTGGTACTCTAAACTCCCGTGGGGTAAATCCCCGAGACTGACCTGAACGATATAGGCGGTAATCGTTGCTGCCTCACTGAAGGGGTTAAAGGTCAAGTTGGGCTGGAGACCGGCCGCTACAGCCACGATCATTGTTTCACCCACGGCTCGTGAAGCCCCAAGAATATAGGCCGAAATGACCCCCGAAAAGGCCGCTGGAAAAACTACATTTAAGGCAGTTTGTAAACGTGTGGCCCCGGTGGCATAGGAACCTTCCCGCAGATTGAGGGGCACCGCCCGCATGGCATCCTCACTAATGGAGCTAATGGACGGAATAATCATTAGGCCCATAACCAGACCGGCGCTGAGCATATTAAAACCGGGTAAATTAGGGAAAATCACCTGCAGGGCCGGCGTCACAAACAGCAGGGCAAAGTAACCGTAAACCACGGTGGGAATCGCCGCTAAAAGCTCCAGGGCCGGTTTAACCACCTCTCTAAATTTCGGGTTAGCAAATTCGCTCAAGTAGAGGGCCACAATTGTTCCCAGGGGAACCGCTAGGGCCAGAGCCACGACACTGGTGGTCAGAGTTCCCGACAGTAGGGGCCAGATACCGTACTGGGGGTCTTGAAACAGGGGTGTCCATTCCGTTCCCGTTAAAAATTCCAGCACCGGCACTTGTTGGAAGAATTGCCAAGACTCTTCCAACAGAATGTAAACAATGCCAATGGTCGTTGCCACGGAGGAAAAAGCCGCAAGGAAAAGGACAGCGGCAATGATTCGTTCCCGCAAAACTCTAGCTTGCTTAAAGGTATAAATCTGACTCGCAGATGATGATATAGGGGTTTCAGACATAAATTTTTGTTGAGATGGGGAGAAGGCCGGAGTACTCGTCCCCGGCCTGGCGTTAGTGAGCGGTTACAACTAGGACAAGCCTAGTCCACCCCTTCTAACTTAAGTAGTTCGTTGATGGTGACTCCCACAGTATCTTTCCCGACAAACACACTACCAAACTTGTTGTTATTGAAGTGGTCTAAAGCTGTGGTGTAAGCATCAGTAGGTAAGGGGACATATTTGACGGATTTAGATAGCCGAGCGCCATTTTTTAGATAGAAGCTTACAAATTTCCTCACTTCCGGTTTTTTGGCAGATTTGTCGCTGATGTAGATGAAAAGAGGACGAGACAAGGGTTGATAAGAATTATTCATCACCGTTTGCATTGAAGGCATAACCTGCTTGCCGTTGTTCACAATGGGAACCGCTTTGACTTTGCTCTTGTTGGCATCGTAGTAAGCATAGCCGAAGTAACCCAAGGCGTTTTTGTCACGGCTGATTCCTTGCACGATGACGTTGTCATCTTCACTGGGGGTGAAGTCCGTACGGCTGGCTTTGGCCTTACCGTTGATGGCTTCAGTGAAGTAATCAAAAGTACCAGAATCCGCACCGGGGCCATAGAGCTTGAGGGGAGCATTGGGGAATTTGGGATCAATCTGATTCCAGTTGGTGATTTTACCCTTGGCATCGGGTTCCCACATTTTCTTGAGTTGCTCAGGAGTCAGATTCTTCACCCAGGTATTTTTGGGGTTCACCACTACAGTGAGAGCATCGAAGGCGACGGGCAGTTCAATGTAGCGAATGCCAGCTTTTTTGCAAGCTTCCCGTTCTTTAGCACTGATGGGACGAGAGGCGTTGGAAATATCGGTTTCACCAGCACAGAATTTTTTGAAACCACCGCCCGTCCCGGAAATACCGACGGTTACACGGGTTTTACCTTTCTCCGCTTTTTGGAACTCTTCGGCAACGGCTTCTGTGATCGGATAAACGGTACTAGAACCATCAATCTGAATAGTGGGCACACCTTGGGACTGGACGGGAAACTGGCCCAAACCGAGAGATAAGGTGGTGAAAGCTGCTGTTGTGACTAGAGCACCTTTGCGTACAGCAGTGTTACCAGCAACCTTTCTAAGGGATTCAAAGGATTGAGTTAACATAATCGTGAAATTTGAAACATTAAGACACAGGCTATCGTTGCACATCCTTCCTATTCATAGTCAATCTTTGAATTAAGTGATGGGAAAGCTTTGGTTAAGGAATTTATTGGGTCAGGAAATCTTGGCTTTAAAATTTAGCTTTCTTACGTAGTAATTCACTGATAGTCAAGCCAATTTGGGAATGGCCCTCAAAAACTGTTCCGACTTCGCCATTGTGAAACGTTACCGAAGCTAGATGATAGCCTTCTTTGGGTAAGGGAATATAGCCAACCTGGGGCACAACTTCCGGGGCCTTGGTCAGATAAAACTCCATAAAGTCCTTCAAGTTGTCATTCTTCTGAGCGGCTTCTAAGTTAGCGTAAACCAGTAACGGCCGAGAGAGGGGATTATACTGGCCCTTCTCCACGGTTTCCCTGGAGGGCAAAATTGGCCCTTTGCCACTATCAATCGCTACAGGCTTAAGCTGTTTAGCCGCTTTTTCGTAGTAGGCCAATCCGAAGTAACCAATCGCATTGGGGTCTTGTTCGACACCTTGCACCGTGATTTGATCGTCTTCAGTTTTAACGTAGTCCATGCGACTGGCCCCAGCTTTCCCGACAATGGCCTCGGTAAAGTAATCAAAGGTTCCCGAATCTGTGCCAGCGCCGAAGAGCGTGAGGGGCTTATCAGGAAAATTAGGCTGGATCTGATTCCATTTTTTAATGGTATTTTCGGCACTCGGCTGCCACATTTTTTTGAGGTCGGCCACCGTTAAACTCGTGACCCAGGTATTTTGGGGATTCACGACCAAAGTCAGCGCATCAAAGGCAACAGGTAATTCAATAAACCGAATATTATTTTTATTACAGTGGTCGATCTCGGCCTGGGTGATCGGCCGGGAGGCATCACTCACTTGGGTTTTGCCTTCACAAAACTGACGAAAGCCGCCGGTCGTTCCGGAAAATTTTACCTCTACCGCTGGGGCCTCAGGATTTTCCTTTTGGTAGGCTTCAGCCATCGCTTTGCTAATAGGATAAACAGTACTAGAACCATCAATGGTAATTGGCTCTTTAGTGGGGCCACTACAGGCGAAGAGACTCAAGCCAAGGCCAAGCAGTAGGCCGGGTTTACACCAAGCCCTTAGGCGAGAATTGACGAAGAACATAGCCATAATCGGGGGGGCTGATACAGGAGGTTTTGCTCTTCATTATTTCAATAAAGCTTGATGGGGGAGGTTAACAAAAAATTAAGCTATGTTCGGAAAGTTTTCCTGATTCCTTAATATTTCAAGAACTCTCTCTGATCATTTGCGCTCTGGTAGCCCCCTATCGCCCCAGCATTAATCAATAAAATTTGTTTTAAAAAAGGAGCAACGGCTCAGAAAAGCGTGGGGTAGAGACTCTGGCCAACTATAATATCGAGATAATACCGTTGTTGTGAATCGGGTAAACCTGCCATGAATCTACTCCGGGTATGGGTGATCGCCGCCAATGGTTTTCGAGAGGTGATCCGCGACCGCATTTTATATGTCATTGGCTTTTTTGCCATTTTGATGGCCCTGGCTCTACGCATCTTGCCAGAAATTTCCGTTGGGGCCGATGGCAAAATTTTTCTAGATCTGGGCCTAGCCGCGACCTCCCTATTGGGGGCCATTGTGGCGATTTTTGTCGGCACCGGCCTGATCAATAAGGAAATTGAAAAACGCACGGTGTTGGTACTCATCCCCAAGCCGATTAGTCGCACGGAGTTTTTGGTGGGAAAACATCTGGGACTGTCGGCGGTTTTAGCTGTCATGATTGGCGTAATGACGGTGATTTACCTGGGAATGTTGGTATGGGCCAAAATTCCCTTTTCCTTAACCAGTCTGCTAATTTCCCAGGCTTTTCTATTATTGGAATGTGCAGTACTGACCGCCGTAGCTATTCTCTTTGGGGTTTTTACCAGCTCTATTCTGGCTACCCTATTCAGTTTCGGAGTTTACTTCATGGGTCACATTAGTCGTGACTTACTGAAATTGGGGGAAATTGCCAAAAATGAAAGTATTGCCGAAATCACCCGCTCCCTGTACCTGGTTCTGCCCAATTTAGAACGCTTTAATCTCAAAAATGAAGCCGTCTATGGCATCCTACCTACGAGTATCGAGCTATGGAGTAATCTGCTCTACGGGGTATTATATATTGTGCTGTTATTGACCCTGGCGAACCTGATATTCGCTCGGCGACAATTTTAAACTTCCTTATTTTTTCATCTCCACTGCCATGGCCTACTATTGGTTTAAAGCTTTTCATATTATTGGTTTTGTTGTCTGGTTTGCAGGCCTCTTTTATTTAGTTCGCTTGTTTGTTTATCATGCTGAAGCCAAGCAGGAAGGGGAACCCGTCCAAACCATTTTGGCCAAGCAATATACCTTGATGGAAAAGCGTCTCTATAACATCATTACCACGCCCGGAATGGCCGTGACGGTCGCAATGGCCATCGGCCTAATTTCCACGGAGCCGGAGATCCTTAAGTCGGGTTGGCTCCATATCAAGTTAACCTTTGTTGCTCTCCTGCTGGTTTATCACTTTTACTGTGGTCGAGTGATGAAACAATTGGAACAGGGTACGTCTACCTGGACAGGACAACAGTTCCGGGCCTTGAATGAGGCCCCTACTCTGCTGTTAGTGGTGATTGTGCTCTTGGCTGTTTTTAAAAACAACTTGCCCCTAGACGCAACAACTTGGTTAATTGTGGCCCTGGTCGTTGCGATGGCGGCGTCGATCCAACTCTATGCCAAAAAACGTCGCCGCGATCAAGAAAGCCTGGCCCTGCAGGAAAGTTTGCCAGAATAAATAAGATGAAGATTGGTTCTGCCAAGTTTGTCCAGGAAAAACCTGACTTGGGGTTATTGGCCCACCAATCGACTTAACCAAAACGACCTGCAACGTAATCCCGAGTCTTTTCATTGCTGGGATCGGTAAAGATCTTTTCAGTGTAATCGAATTCCACCAATTGTCCAATCCGGCTTTCATCAGTATTGAAGAAGGCGGTATAGTCAGATACTCGCGACGCCTGCTGCATGTTGTGGGTCACAATGGCAATGGTTAGTTGATCCCGCAGGGTTTTGATCAGTTCTTCGACTTTAAGAGTGGAAATGGGGTCAAGGGCTGAACAGGGTTCGTCCATCAATAGCACTTTGGGTTTCACTGCCAAGGCGCGGGCGATGCAAAGTCGCTGTTGTTGTCCCCCAGATAGCCCAAGGGCAGATTTTTGTAAGCTGTCTTTGACTTCATCCCAAATGGCTGCGCCTTGCAATGCCATTTCAACAATTTCATCTAGCTCAGCGCGAGTCTTCTTTTGGAAAATTTTAACCCCATAGACAATATTGTCGTAAATACTGGCCGGGAAAGGATTGGGACGCTGGAATACCATGCCAATCTGACGACGAAGGGTATTAAGATTGACGTTCTGGGCGTAAATATCTTGACCTAAAAACTCTACCTTGCCGGTGACTTTGACGGCTCCCTCCAGTTCACCGATACGATTGAGGGATTTGAGGAAAGTTGATTTACCGCACCCCGACGGGCCAATCATGGCAGTGACTTTATATTGGGGGATGATCATGGAGACCCCTTCCAAAACTTTTTTGGTTCCATAATAAAATCCCATGCCCGTTGCTTGGATAGCCGGAATGAGGTTTTCTCCAGAAGACATGGAGTTTTCGGTGTTCATAGCAGTTTGGTTTTCCATGATAGACCCTGTGATAAGTGATAGTAATACGCTAAACGTTAGCTGATTTTAAACCGTTGGCGGGTAGTACTGTGTCGCTAGGCCAAGCCCGAGCAACACGGAAATAGAAAAATTGACATCGGTCTACCCTATTGATGTTTACGTCGTGTAAGCAAGCGAGATAATAGGCTTGTAATTAATACCAGTAGTAGCAACACCAAGGAGGCCGTCCAAGCAATTTTATTTTGCTCTGGGAAGGGAGAACTGGCATAGTTATAGATGAGTACAGGAAGCGAGGGCGTTGGTGACATCAGCCCTTCTTGCCAGAATTGGCTAAAGAGCGCAGTAAACATCAGCGGTGCCGTCTCCCCTGCCGCCCGAGCAACCGCTAGCAGAACGCCCGTGGTAATCCCCGGAATAGCGGTAGGGACAATGATTTTGAGGGTGGTTTGAAACTTGTTGCCCCCTAGGGCGGCTGACCCCAAACGGTAGGAAACAGGAACAAGCTTGAGGGCCTCTTCCGTTGTCAGAGAGATAATGGGGATCATGATGACCCCTAAGGCAAATCCGCCGGCGATCGCCGAAAATTGTTTAGTGGTGACCACCAAAACCCCGTAAGCAAATACCCCGACGATGACGGAAGGAACACTACTGAGAATCACCGTCACAAAACGGATACTATTGGCGATCGTCGAACCGGCCGCAAACTCACACAGAAAAATTCCGGTTAAAATACCGATGGGAATACTGATAATTGCTCCAATCCCCACCATGGTCAGCGTACCGACAATGGCATTAGCAAACCCATTGGGGCCTCCTTCCACACCGACCGGTGCCGGTAAAGCGATAAACACCTCTAAGGACAATCCGGAAATGCCTTGGCTAGTAATAGACCAAATGATGGCAAAAAGGGGCAATAGAGCAATACCCGTTAGCACAAAGGCCACGACCGTCATGCCAACGCTAAAAAAATTGCGATTCCAAGCAAGGGGAAGGTGGAGTTCCTTCTCTAGATTGCTATCCGGTGAATTGGGATTGAATACGGTCATAGCGAAGTTGAGGTGCCTATAAAATAAGAAAGCGAAAATGGGCTCAAAACAAAGTTATGCGCCTTGGGTTCGACGCTGGATAGTTTGCACTAACAAAATCGCGAGGCTATTGACCCCAAGGGTGATAACAAAAAGGACTAATGCCAAGTACATCAAGGCACCAATGTGCAGTTCCCCCGTTGCTTCGGCAAATTGGTTTACCATCACCGCCGGAATCGTATAGCCTGGGGCCAATAACGAAATATTGATAATGTCGGAATTTCCGATGACCATCGTGACGGCCATGGTTTCTCCCAAAGCGCGACCCAAGGCCAAGATCGTGGCCCCTACGATCCCAGAGCTAGCCGTTGGCAGTAAGGTCAGCCAAATGGTTTCCCATCGGGTTGCCCCCAAGGCCATCGAAGCACTCCGCAATTGGGGGGGAACGGCTAACAGAACATCGCGACTGATGGCGCCAATGGTGGGTAAGATCATCACAGATAAAATAAGCCCGGCCATTAACATACTGGGGCCAAAGGGCTCTGAGCTAAATAGGGGAATCCAGCCAAAAGCTTTAAAGAGGAACTGCTGCAGGGGCATTAACACCGGAATGAAAACGAAAATCCCCCATAAACCAATGATGACACTCGGAATGGAGGCAATGAGTTCCACCATGAATCCGATGGGAGTCCGAATGGATTGGGGCAGAAAATTTTCACTGGTGAGGATTGCCACCGCGAGGCCCAAAGGGACGGCAAAAATTAGTGCAATGAAGGAACTCACAATCGAGCCATAGATATAGGGAAGTCCCCCAAATTTCTCTTCTGAGACATTCCAGTCTTTGCTAAATAAAAAGCCAATCCCAAAATCATGGATAGCCAACTGGGCATCCTGAAAGACAATCCAAGCAATCCACAATAAAATAAGGGCCACTAAAAAAGCACAGCCCCAGACTAATTGCTTGAAGATGAAATCAAAAATCTTCGCGTAGCCCGTGGAAACGGTAATATCAACATCTGATACGGGAGAAGGATTCACCATAATTTGTTTAGGTATAAAAAGGGGCATTATGAAAATACCCCATAATGTTGATCTAATCGCTGAGATTGAGGTCTTCAGCCAAACCCTATTTGATTTTGTTCACTTCAGCTATTACTTTTTTGGTAACAGCCGCGGGAATTTGGGTAAATTCGAGTTGGGGATTGATGGCTTGGCCCTTGGTCATGATCCAGTTGATTAACGCCTTCATATCTTTAGCGGTTCCAGGATCTTTATAGTCTTTGTAAACCAACAACCAGGTAATCCCAACGATGGGGTAACCACTTGGGGGGTCGTTAACATCTGCCACAAAATTGGCATCAAACTTCGCATTGGCGATCGCCTTGTTGGCCTGGGCTAGGCTGGGCTCAACGTACTGTCCCGCTTTGTTTTGAACTTTAGCGGTTTGCATCGTAGGGCCTTCATTTTTACGAGCGTAGGTATCCTGAACGTAGCCGATAGCACCATCGGTTTGCTTGACGAGGGCCGCAACGCCATCATTTTTGGGGCCTTTTAGAACTTGGAAACCCCAGTTGGGTTCTTTGTTGGCCCCAACTTTGCTCTTAAAGTCAGAGCTGATGGTTGCTAGGTGGCTGGTAAAGATTTCCGTGGTACCACTACCATCTGCTCGGACAACAACGCGGATGGGCTTACTGGGAAGTTTAGGGTCAACTTGATTCCAGTTGGTGATTTGACCCATGAAAATTTTAGGAAGGACATCTCTAGAGAGCTGAACCTTTTTGCCGGCTAAGTTGTAGACGACGGCAACGGCACCACCGGCGGTGGGAACGGTGATGACCCCCCGCTTCATTTGGGATTTATCTTTGTCGGTTAAAGGCGCATCAGAGGCACCAAAGTCAACGGTTTCACCGATGAATTGGCGAATACCAGCACCACTTCCCACAGAGTTATAGTTAACGGTCGTTCCAGTTTGTGCCTTGTAGTCGGCGAAGTAGCGTTGGTACAAAGGAGCAGGGAAGCTAGCGCCTGCACCGTTGAGTGTCCCCGCATAAGCGGCCTGACCAACAGCGCCCAAAGATAGAACGGCAACCGTAGATAGGGTTACGGTTTTAGTGAAGGATGGAGAAAGTAACGCCATAGGTTTTTTGCCTGATGTAGATAACGTATGCTTAAGCAACGTTGACGTTGAAAACACCTTAATCCTTGACAATAACCTTCCCTGAATCAAGAGAGGGCCGAGAAATTAAATTGAGATTTATCTTTGATTAAGTCGTGGTTAACTTTGTTAAGAAATTGAAACGAGCCGTTGTTGTCGTTGCCTGAACTAGTCGTCTATCTCGGTGACTTTGCTGGGTTGGGATGGATTAAAAATCTTGCTATTAAAGGCATCAGGAAAGTCTTGACCTATCACAATTATAAAGTTGATGAACTATTCGTTAGGGCTCTGGGAATTACCATGGTGGCCTCAATCCAGGCTCTATGCTAAAAACATTGCTGCGACTAGGCGCGTTTGGCTCTCCGGGAAAGCGTGCCAAAATAAATTCCTCTTCCACAAGCATCAGCAGAAGAGGAATTCAGAGCCTTTAGAAATGGGTTTACTGTTCCTTGAGCCAGCTAAACATGGCCCGCAGATCCTTGCCGACTTCTTCGATCAGCTCTTCCGATTCCCGACGACGCATGGCCGTAAAGCCCGGTTTGCCCGCTTGGTTTTCCAGGACAAATTCCCGTGCAAATTGGCCAGTTTGGATTTCCTTGAGGATTTGCCGCATTTCAGCTCGGGTGTCGTCGGTGATAATGCGAGGGCCACGGGTCAGGTCTCCGTATTCGGCAGTGTTGGAAATGCTATCCCGCATCTTGGCCAGGCCGCCTTCCACAATCAAGTCCACAATCAGCTTCACTTCGTGCAGACATTCAAAATAAGCCAATTCCGGCTGATAACCGGCTTCGACGAGGGTATCAAAGCCTGCCTTGATCAGAGCCGTTAAACCGCCACAGAGGACAACTTGTTCGCCAAAGAGGTCGGTTTCTGTTTCTTCCCGGAAGGTGGTTTCTAAAATACCGGCTCGGGTACCACCAATGCCCTTGGCGTAGGCCATGGCCCGTTGCCGTGCTTGACCAGTGGCATCTTGATAGACCGCGAAGAGGGCCGGAACCCCCTGGCCCTGGGTGTAGGTACGACGGACTAAATGGCCAGGGCCTTTGGGGGCCACCATGACCACATCGACAAAACTGGGGGGGACGATCTGGCCAAAATTGATATTAAAACCGTGGGCAAAGGAGAGGACGTTGCCTTCTACTAGGTGGGGCGCAATCTCCGCTTCATAGATAGTTTTTTGAACTTCATCGGGTAATAGGATCATGACCCAGTCGGCCACGCGGGCCGCCTCGGCCACCGATAGCACCTTCAGGCCAGCCGCTTCGGCTTTAGCGGCGGATTTACTGCCGGCGTAGAGGCCAACCACCACATTAACGCCACTTTCCTTGAGATTAAGGGCATGGGCGTGGCCCTGGGAACCATAGCCAATAATGGCCACGGTCTTGCCGGCCAATAATTCTAAATTAGCGTCTTGATCATAATACATTTGAGCCATGAAACGGTCTCCTTCCTGCAACGGTTTTCTTTCTGCAAACTCTTAATTTTACCAGCAAGGCGCAGGGCTAACGGCGCTTTTTCTCGGGCTGATTGCGGGGCGGGATGGGTTTGCCTTGGTAGAAGGATTTTTCCAATTGGCCCAGGCCAAACCAGAGGCCAGCCGTTAGGGCTAGTAAACTACTTAGCCCCAGGCCCAGAAAGAGGTTGGATAAACCACTGAGTACCAGCAAGGGCAGAAGGCTCAGAACGATAGTTACAATCAACACTGCAACCTGTCGGGCCCGTTGGATAGTTTTAAGGGCCTGGCGACAACTGGCACAGTGCTGGGTGTGGGCATGGTAGCGATCCAACAATAGCTCTGTGCTCAGGGCTGGAGAGAGAGACTGGCCAGGGAAGGATTCAGCTTGATAGCGGTTCACCCATTGGCGCAATTGGGATACAAAAAGGTCGGCCTTGGTGGGTAGGTAAAAGGCCTGATTAAAACACTCACTACCGCCCTTTTGTTCTAGATACCGCTCCTGCCAATGGAGAAAAATTTGATCATCTTCTAGGACACGGTTTTGGCCCAGGTGGGAATACCAACGGGGGGTTAATTTAATCGCTAGACGGGGAAATTTAGACGGAAATTTGAAGGGAAAGCGGGCAAATAGACGGCAATAGCCCTTGCGGATCGGGGTGGCATAGACCACGGTGAGGGTACGGCCAAATTGCTTGGAGGTAAGGTCGTGCCACATTAGGTTGGGGGCGATAAAGGTCGTTTCCTGACGGCCCAGGGTGCCCCGTCTAGGCCCTTCTTCCCAAACCCCTTTAAAGCCCTGGCGGTCTGCCTGAACCACTTCTAACTCTACCGGCCCGACATTGGCCCGATTGCCCACGGTGCGGTGGTGAGTGTAGGGAATATGGCTCGAATCCAACACATTTTCCAACAAAGTCAGGGCATCGTAGGGAATATCTCGAAAGGTATTGAGGCAGACCCATTCCCCAGAATCGTCATCGAGCACATCAATGGTGGGAACCGTGGTTTTCTCCGCTCGTTCCGGATTGCCGGGAAAGATAAATAGCAATCCCTGGTGAACGCAGGTGGCCAGGGCCTTCGCACAGGCCCGTTGACTGGTGTGGGCCTGGCCTCCGTCGGCCTGTTGGGGAATAGTTTCACAGGCCCCTTCTCCCGAAAAAGCCCAGCCGTGGTAGGGACATTCCAGTAATCCCTGTTCATTCAAGCGGCCCTCCGAGAGCGGGGCCAAACGGTGGGGACATTGATCAACAAAGGCCCGCCAAGTGCTAGCGGCTTGCTCCCACCAGATCACCAAGTTCTGACCGAGCAACGTGAAGGTCGTCAGCTTTGTTTTGTCGAGATCTTCAACATAAAAAACGGGATACCAGGCCATCTGCCAGTCGAAACGGTCAGGGTCATTCCCCCCTGCTGGGAGTAGATCAGAGGATAATGGGGGCTCAAGCAGAGTGGTCATGGGGAAAAAGGGATTTCGCTAGGCTTTATTGTTAAGAATTGTAACAAGTTCAGGATTTTTTCAGGGCCAGAAAAAGTTGGCCCCAAAACCCTTTTTGGATAGGATTTGGGAGGTGACGACCCTTGAGGAAAACAACCATGGCCGCAAAACTCCATCCCCTGGCAGGACAGCCCGCTCCCGCGGATAGTCTGATCAATGTGCCACAGCTCTTAGACGACTATTACCGACTCCAGCCTGACCCCGACAATTCCCTGCAACAGGTGAGTTTTGGTACTTCCGGCCACCGGGGTTCGTCCGCCAACGCCACCTTTAATGAGGCCCATATTCTGGCAGTCTCTCAAGCCGTAGCCGAATACCGCGCCAGTCAAGGCATTAATGGCCCGCTTTTTCTGGGGATGGATAGCCATGCGCTTTCGGAACCTGCCCAAAAAACGGCCCTGGAAGTGCTAGCGGCCCATGGGGTTGAAGTTTGTTTGACCACCGTTAACGATCACCGTCGCTTTACCCCGACTCCCGCCGTCTCCCACGCCATCCTGAGCTACAACCAGGGCAAAACCTCCGGCCTGGCCGATGGCATTATCATCACCCCCTCCCACAACCCCCCTGGCGATGGCGGTTTTAAATACAATCCCCCCAGTGGCGGGCCAGCGGAACCGGAAATTACCAAATGGGTGCAGAATCGGGCTAACGAACTACTCAAGCAAGGCAACCAAGGGGTTAAGCGTCTCAGCTACGAAAAGGCCCTGCAAGCCAGCACCACCCACGAATTTGACTTTGTCACACCCTACGTTAACGACCTCGACAAAATTTTAGACCTGGAGGTGATTCGGGCCTCGGGTATTCACCTTGGTGTTGATCCCCTGGGGGGGTCCAATGTGGGCTACTGGGCAAGCATTGCCGAACGCTATGGTTTAAATTTGACGGTGATCAACCCCACCGTTGACCCCACCTTTGGCTTTATGACTCTGGACTGGGATGGCAAAATCCGCATGGATTGCTCCTCTCCCTACGCCATGGCTAGTTTAGTGAGATTAAAAGATGACTATGCTGTTGCTTTTGGCAATGATACTGATTCTGATCGTCATGGCATTGTTACTCCGAGCGTCGGATTAATGAATCCCAACCATTTCCTCTCGGTAGCAATTTGGTATCTCTTTACCCATCGACAACAATGGTCTGGCCTGAGTGCCATTGGCAAAACATTGGTAAGCAGTAGCATGATTGACCGGGTAGGCAAGGAAATTGGCCGCAAGGTTTACGAAGTACCTGTGGGCTTCAAATGGTTTGTGGGGGGACTGTTGGATGGTTCCTTTGGCTTTGGCGGAGAAGAAAGTGCCGGTGCGTCCTTCCTGAAGAAAAATGGCACTGTCTGGACAACCGATAAGGACGGCATCATTATGGATCTGCTAGCGGCGGAAATTACGGCCCAGACGGGCAAAGACCCTGGTCAACATTACCAAGACCTCACCGCTCGTTTGGGGAACCCCATTTATCAACGGGTGGATGCCCCAGCAACACCGGAGCAAAAGGCTAAATTGAGCAAGCTGTCCCCTGAAGCTGTCACGGCTACGATCCTGGCGGGAGACCCAATTACGGCCAAGCTGACCCAGGCCCCTGGCAATCAGGCCCCCATTGGCGGACTAAAAGTCACCACCGATGCGGGTTGGTTCGCGGCCCGGCCCTCGGGGACAGAAAATGTCTATAAAATCTATGCCGAAAGCTTTAAAGACGAAGCCCATCTCCAGCAAATTTTCACCGAAGCCGAGGCCATTGTCACCGCTTCCATTGCCTAAACGGCCAATAAATCAAGAAGGGTGCCATGAGTAACGCGAAACCACTGCCCCGGAGCCTATCCTTGCCGTCCTTCAAGAATCAAGACCTCTGGCAACGGGCCCTGACCCATCGTTCCTATGCCAATGAACATCCACCGATGTTGCACAATGAACGGCTGGAGTTTTTAGGGGATGCTCTGCTGGGTTTTGTGGTCGGGGAATTCCTGTATCAGCACTACCCCACCTTTCGGGAATCGAAGCTCACTCAGTTACGGGCCCAGTTGGTGAATGAATCCCAATTGGCCCGCCTGGCCCTGGAACTGGGAATTGATAATTTGATGTTGCTGGGGAAAGGGGCCGAAAATAATGGGGAACGCCAAAATCCTTCCCTACTGAGCGATACCCTAGAGGCGATTATCGGGGCCTACTATCTGGATGCGGGTTTTGAGGCCTGCCGTCAATTTATCCAGACGCTCCTCCAGTCGGCCCTGGGCCAAGGGGCCACCCCAGAAAAACCCCTGCTTAAAAAAGGCCTGGTAGATGTGAAGAATCAACTCCAGCAATGGGCCTTGGAACACCACGGCCAGCTACCGGAGTACGTGTTACTTGATGAAACCGGCCCGCCCCACGCCCGCGAATTTACCTTTGCCGTCAAGATCCAGCATCAAGTCTATGGCCAGGGTAAAGGACTAAGTAAGCAACTCGCTACGAAGGCCGCCGCCACTGCCGCCCTCCAATCCCTCGGTTTACTCTGAAGGGGAAGCGCATTGATCCATCAATTGTTCTAAGTATTGTCCATAGTCCCGGAGACGCTGAATATGGCCCTGCAAGCGGGCCTGGTGTTGAAAAGGACGCCGGGCCTTGACCGCCGCTCGCCAAAAATGGCTATCCGTCAATAGAAGTTGCCAGGATCGCTGGATTTCTGTCTGTAAAGAAAGCCAAGACAAGCTCAAGGGTTTCGGCAAGGCCTCCGGGGAAAGATTGGCCCATTGGTTTTTGATCAGACTTTGTAGAGAATCGAGATAGCCCTGGACTTGCACCCAATCTGGTTCTGGGGCCTGGCTCTGCTGTTCTAGGCCCTCTAGGTCTAAACGGAAAGTTTGAGCCGATTTGCGGAGACTCGTCAGTATCAAAAATGACATCTAAGTTAAAAACTAGACTAGATTACGTTAAAATTTAGTTAAATTTTTATTTCTTGCCCCTGGTTCCTGCCAACAGCACCGTCTTTTTTGGGGGCTTCAGCCGACTAACGCTGAACAATTATATAAATTCTTCCTATTTTATCTTCTCCTTAACCTGGTATTTGCTAGAACATTAAGAGAAGCCGTCTCTGCTGTAAACCGGCAACCGGTCTGGCCCTGGTGCCTACCCTCACACTTAACCATTTTCTGGGTTAAATAAGCTCATTAGTCCTAGGGGCCCTGTCCTACTAAGGAGCGGATGGCCCTATCCCGTTTTATTTTTTCTCTAAACCACCATGAATGTGACAGCCCCCCTCTCACCTGTGGAGATTTCTCCAGAAGCTCCTTTACTGCCTGCTGATGTCGAGCTTCCCGCCTGGTTAAAGGCCTGTCTAGAGGATATGTCTAGGGATCGGGCCAGCCAAGGAGAATGTTTAATTTGTCGGGCCTTTCGCTTTGCCTATGACCTGCACGGGGGCCAATACCGTAAATCGGGAGAACCCTACATTGCCCATCCTGTGGCGGTGGCGGGCCTATTGCGGGATCTCGGGGGAGATGAGTCTATGATTGCGGCCGGTTTTCTCCATGATGTGGTGGAAGATACAGCAGTAACGGTGGCGGAAATCGAACAACTCTTCGGGGGGGAGGTGGCCCGTCTGGTGGAGGGGGTTACGAAACTCTCTAAATTTAATTTTTCGAGTAAAACCGAGCACCAAGCCGAAAACTTCCGACGGATGTTCCTGGCCATGGCCCAGGATATTCGGGTGATTGTGGTCAAATTGGCCGACCGCCTCCACAATATGCGGACTCTGGAAGCCCTGGGCGAAGAAAAGCAACGACGCATCGCCCGTGAGACCCGTGAAATTTTTGCTCCTCTGGCCAATCGCCTCGGGATTTGGCGTTTTAAATGGGAATTGGAAGATCTGGCCTTTAAATACCTGGAAAGCGAGGATTATCGACAGATTCAGATCCTGGTGGCTGAAAAGCGGGGAGACCGGGAATCGCGTTTAGAACTAGTTAAGGATATTCTGCGCAGACGCTTAGAAGAGATTGGCGTGAATTTGCTAGAACTCCAGGCTAGGCCTAAGCATCTCTACGGCATTTACTACAAAATGGTAAGCCAGAAAAAAGAGTTTGAAGAAATTTATGATATAGCGGCCCTGCGCGTCATTGTTGATAGTAAAGATGACTGCTATCGGGCCCTGGCCATTGTCCACGATGCCTTCAAACCCATTCCCGGCCGCTTCAAGGACTACATTGGCCTGCCGAAGCCCAACCGCTATCAATCTCTGCATACAACGGTGGTGGGCTTAAATGGTCGGCCCTTGGAGGTACAAATTCGGACTTTGGAAATGCACCATATTGCAGAATATGGGATCGCCGCCCACTGGAAATACAAAGAAACCGGCGGGTCGAATACGACACAATTGTCCTCCTCCGACGAAAAATTTACCTGGCTCCGGCAACTGCTGGACTGGCAAAACGACCTCAAGGATGCCCAGGAATACGTGGAGCATCTCAAGGAAAATTTATTCGATGATGATGTCTATGTGTTCACGCCCCAGGGGGATGTCGTTTCCCTGGCTCGGGGGGCCACGCCGGTGGATTTTGCCTACCGCATTCATACCGAAGTCGGTCATCACATGAAGGGGGCCCGCATCAATGGCCAATGGTTAGGGGTGGATACCCCCCTCAAAAACGGCGATATTGTGGAAATTATCACCCAAAAGAACTCCCATCCCAGTCTTGATTGGCTTAATTTTGTGGTGACACCCAGCGCTCGCCATCGTATCCGCCAATGGTTTAAGCGGTCACGTCGGGATGAAAATGTCCTGCGGGGTCGGGAACTCCTGGAAAAAGAGTTGGGCAAGAGCGGACTGGAGTCCTTATTGAAATCGGCCCCGATGCAAACCGTCGCTGAACGGTGTAATTATCAATCTGTGGAGGATCTCCTGGCCGGCCTGGGTTATGGCGAAGTCACCCTAAACTTGGTGGTTAATCGCCTACGGGAAACCACCGTCAAAACCCAGCAAACCGAAGTTACCCTCTCCTCTTCTCCCTATATTGCCAGCCCTGGCCACCCAACTGACAAGGGCAGTAAATCCCCCATTGCCGGCATCGAGGGCCTTTTGTATCACATTGCGGGCTGTTGCCATCCCCTGCCGGGAGAACCGATTATTGGGATTGTTACTCGCGGGGCCAAGGGAATTTCTATCCATCGCCAGGGCTGTCCCAATGTCGGCCATGTAGAGGGAGAACGTCTCATTCCGGTACGATGGAATCCCCTCAATGGCAGTGCCCAAACCTACCCTGTAGACATCATGATCGAGGCCATCGACCGCGTCGGGGTCCTCAAGGATATTTTGTCTCGCCTGAGTGATCACAATATCAATGTCAGGAATGCGGGGGTCAAGACCAGTTTTGGTAAGCCGGCCCTGATTAGTTTACAAATTGATATTCGTGACCACGAACAACTCAACAGTATCTTGGCCAAGATTAAAAACATGACAGATATTATTGACCTGCGGCGAGTAAATGCCGTCGAAACCCCCTGAGGGCCAATTAGTTGATCTCTATAAACGACTGGTCATGACCATCGGGCCAGGAGACGGGTCTGTTTGGGAATCCTTTTCGAGGGTAATTACAATACCGGTTACGTCATCGGCCGAGGGGGTCGGAAGTTTAGCCAGGACAGTCCCATTTTTGCCAGCGTTAAAGGACTCTGACGGAATTTTTTTTCCCTGGCTCACACACCACAGCTTATAAAATTGGCCGGGAGGTAGGGGCGGTAGGTTTTGAATAATCAACACCGACTGCGGCTCGCCGGGGGTCATCACGACCCGGCCCGTGGCCTGGGGGGCCGACTCCATCCCCTGGAGGGAAACGAGATGGGTCTGGGGATTCTGCAGCATTGCTACGACATCTTTTTGGTAGGCCGTTTCGGCTTGGGCCAATTGCAGATCTTGGTGCAAACGATAGTTACTCCAGGCTAGGGCCGCGACTAAGCCAGCTAGAGCCAGACTGACTTTTCTTTGCCAGAGATGGCGGACTATCCCGATTTGAGGCCAGCGCTTGGGCCGTTGCTGAGGAATCTGGGCAATGGCGGCGTGAAGACTCTCGGGTAAGGGTACGGGGGGGAGGGCGTAGGGAAGCATTTCCAGGGTCTCCTGCAAACCCTGAATTTCCTGACGCTTTTCGGGATGAGCGTCTAGGTACCGTTGCAGTGCTTCGGCTTCTTCCGCACTGAGATTGCCGAGAACATAGCCCGCGAGCAGTTCATCTAATTGATCCGGCAGTTCGGGTTCATGCATGGCCATTGTGCTAGGAGCGTTAATCAATAAAAGGTTGTAACTGTTTTCTGAGGCTTAGCAGGCCCTGGCGCGACCAACTTTTCACTGTTCCCAGGGGAGCCGCCAACTGTTTGGCAATTTCGGACTGGGACAGGCCATCAAAATAGGCCATTTCCAAGACTTGGCGTTGGTGGTCGGGCAATTGGGCCAGGGCCTGTTTCACTTGCTCGGAACGTTGACTCAGGGATGCCACTTCAAAGGGAGACAGGGCTGATGATTCCGCGGTTACGGTTCGTTGCCAACGCTGGAGAAATTTGAGACGAGTGGTGCGGCCCCGCAGCTTGTCAATGGCCCGGGAGCGTGTCAACGTGGTCAAAAAACTACTAAGGGAACCCCGATTCGGATTGTAGGTGCGTGTCCGCCAGAGGGTCAGAAAAATATCCTGGGTCAAGTCTTCCGCTTCTTGGGGATGGGTCAAAACCCGCAGGGCCAAACGATAAACCAGCGTTCCATAGCGTTCATACAAGAGCTGGAGCGAGCGGGGGTCATCCTGCTGGAGAGCCTGCCAAATATCCACATCCGTTGCCTCCGTCGTCAGGGGGTGTTGGGCCAGTCGAGGGTTAACGGGTTTAAGATCCATTGGTGTTGGGCTGGCAGGGGCAATCCCCAGGGACATCATGGCTTCCATAGTCTAACATCGCCTGATCAAAGGTAAACTATCGTCTTTTCTTTCCTTTGATCTACGGCCAAATCTGCCCCTTGGATGGGGAATGTCCCAAAAAAACCCGCCGTAGCGGGTTAGCCATTTAGTTCACACTGACTGATTTAGCCTGAGCTCTTAGTAGCGGCCTTGGCCTTGGTTGGGTTTGTGAACAATGAAGCTAATGGTTTGACATTGTTTAATATTGTCAAAACCAATCACACGGATATAGGAACTGGGATACTCAGAACGACATTCCCGGACTTCTGCCAAAATTTCCTGGGCCGAGGCTCCCCCAAAGAAGGGCAGTTTCCACATCGTCCAGAAGTGGGTTTCGGGCTCAGGATTTTCTTCAAATTCCACACCCGCAATAAAGCCTTGGTCAATCAGATATTGAACCTGCTTAACAATTTGTTGGTCGGTGAGGGGAGGAAGGTAGGAAAGGGTTTCGTAACGGCGCTCTTTCGATAGAGTTTTCATGGGTAAACGTCCTGTCTGATTACAACTTTAAGGAGAAGGAAAATCTGGAAGCTCGGACTCCGGCGGGGGAACGGCACGGGTTAAGCGCTCTAGCAAGTGACGACGATGCTCGGTATTGGAGTGACCGATACTTTGGCGAACCATACCAGGCAGAAAATCTAGCACGGTATCGGCCAAGACTTCGCGGACAGTCAGAATACGCAGAACCAATTCTTTGTTGTCGTTGAGCAGTTCCTCTAAAAAGGCTTCACCATCTTGAATACCATGAGTAGCCATGTACTGGTTGAGCCAGAGGGCCTGGGGAGGGTTCGTTTCTCCCAACTCCATCAGAATGGTTTTGACTGCTTGATAGGTCAAGTAGCTTTGCAGTACTTTAGCTGTCGCTTCGGCAACTTGCTTCGTTCCCATGGCTGGCCTCATTCCTGAGCGGTTCAAAGTCTGGATTAATTGGCTATCAACCTATCCTAGGGACTGGCTGATAGCTGTTCACCGTTAACGTCTCACCGCCTAGGGCTGGCGTTTAGAGGGTGTCCATGGCCTCAAATTCAAACTTGATTTCTTTCCAGAGTTCGCAAGCAGCGGCCAATTCTGGAGACCAACGACAAGCTTCACGGATAACGTCATTACCTTCGCGAGCTAAGCTACGGCCTTCGTTACGGGCTTGGATACAAGCTTCGAGGGCCACCCGGTTTGCGGTTGCCCCAGGCGCATTACCCCAGGGGTGACCGAGGGTACCACCACCAAACTGTAGACAAGAATCATCCCCAAAGATTTCTACCAGCGCGGGCATGTGCCAAACGTGGATACCACCGGAAGCTACGGGCATGGTGCCAGGCATGGAAGCGTAGTCCTGGGTGAAGAAAATACCGCGAGAGCGGTCTTCCTCAACGTAGTCTTCACGCATCAGGTCAACGAAGCCCATGGTGATACCGCGTTCCCCTTCGAGTTTACCGACAACGGTACCGGA
The DNA here is from genome assembly GCF_040436315.1 of Synechocystis sp. LKSZ1. NCBI lineage: Bacteria > Bacillati > Cyanobacteriota > Cyanophyceae > Synechococcales > Merismopediaceae > Synechocystis > Synechocystis sp. LKSZ1. Next base: position 1,599,914 of record NZ_AP031572.1, read on the forward strand.
GTGGAGGTGGTCACCGCCGGAGAGGCGCAGACACTTAGCCAAGACGCGGAAGTGAATCCCGTGGTTTTTCTGACGGTCGATAACAGCGTGCATGGCTCGGTGGATGTGGAGCAACAGGCCGTTGTCGCGGCAGTATTTAGCCAAAGTCGTGTTAGCCGTAAAACCTCCGGTGAGGAAGTCATGCATGATAATGGGGGTCTTGATTTCCTTGGCGAACTCAGCCCGTTTCATCATTTCTTCACAGGTGCCAGCGGTGACGTTTAGGTAGTGACCTTTAACTTCGTTGGTTTCCGCTTGGGCTTTCTCGATGGCTTCTTGTACAAACAGGAAGCGGTCGCGCCAGCGCATGAAGGGCTGGGAGTTGATGTTTTCGTCATCCTTGGTGAAGTCGAGACCACCGCGCAGACACTCATAAACGGCACGACCATAGTTCTTGGCCGACAGACCGAGTTTGGGTTTAATGGTACAACCCAACAGAGGACGACCGTACTTGTTCAGTTTGTCCCGTTCCACCGTAATCCCGTGGGGAGGGCCTTGGAAGGTTTTGATCAGAGCGACGGGGAAGCGAATATCTTCTAGACGCAGGGCACGGAGCGCTTTAAAGCCAAAAACGTTCCCTACTAGAGAGGTCAGTACGTTGGTAACGGACCCTTCTTCAAATAGATCTAAAGGATAGGCAATGAAGCAAAAATATTGATTATCTTCGTTGGGGACGGGCTCGATATCATAACAACGACCTTTGTAACGGTCTAGGTCAGTCAGATTATCAGTCCAAACAGTGGTCCAGGTTCCGGTGGAAGATTCCGCTGCTACCGCCGCCCCGGCTTCTTCGGGAGGAACACCCGGCTGGGGAGTCATACGGAAGCAGGCCAGTAGGTCAGTATCTTTGGGGGTATAGTCGGGGGTATAGTAAGTCAGGCGGTAGTCTTTTACACCTGCCTCAAACCCAGCTTTGGATTTGGCTTGTACCATTTAGGTTATTCCTCCATAAACATTAAAGGCGCATCAGTCTCCGAGAAAAGCTGGATTAGGCCCGGCTTTTTCCCTAGAGATCGGAAAATTTATTAAGTTATTCGGTGACGAGAAAGCTCTGCGACAACCCAGCAACTATCTGTTTTCTGAGACCTAATCTTATCACGGGGCGGAAACCTTAACGACACCCTATGCTCTGCATTCACTGATTTTTCGATTACAATTCTTGGCGAGTCTGATTAATTTCCCTGATAAATTCAGCAAAGCTTTAGACCTCGGGCGTTTCATCTTCCTTTTCGGAGGTTGCAGTTATCTGAGCTTTTAATAAAGGAAAGGCAATCACATCCCGAATACTGGGGGAATTGGTTAATAACATCACCAATCGGTCAATGCCAATACCCAGGCCCCCCGTCGGGGGCATCCCATACTCCAGGGCCGTTAAAAAATCTTCATCCACATCCTGGGCTTCCAGGTCTCCCGCTGCTTTTTTCTGGGCCTGGGCCTCCAGACGCCGGCGTTGATCCAGGGGATCGGTTAATTCAGAAAAACTATTGGCCAGTTCTCGGCCAACGACGAATAACTCAAAGCGTTCTACCAAACCCGGTTTACTGCGGTGGGGCTTGGCCAGGGGAGAAATTTCCACCGGAAAATCCAGAATAAAGGTGGGCTGGATCAGGGTAGCCTCTACCGTCTGCTCAAAGGCGGCATTGAGCAGTTTGCCGATGGAGTCGCAATCTTCGGGAACCCCGATCCCCGCCGCTTCAGCGGCCTGTTTGGCCTGGTCGAGATCCGTCAATTGACTAAAGTCCAGTCCCGTTTGTTCTTTAACGGCATCGTGCATGGTGATCCGTTTCCAGGGCGGTGTGAGGTCAATTTCCTGGCCCTGATAAGTACAGGTCAGTTGGCCCAAGACGGTTTGGGCCGATTCCGTCACCAGGGCTTCCGTCAGGGCCATCATGTCTTCGTAGTCGGCGTAGGCCTGGTAAACCTCAATGGAGGTAAATTCGGGGTTGTGGCGGGTGGAAATGCCCTCATTGCGGAAGATGCGGCCCAATTCAAAGACTTTCTCAAAGCCACCCACCACTAAGCGTTTTAAATGCAGTTCGGTGGCAATGCGGAGGTAGAGGTCCATCCCCAGAGCGTTGTGATGGGTAATAAAGGGCCGGGCATCAGCTCCCCCCGCTTCACTTTGTAGGGTTGGCGTTTCGATTTCAATAAAGCCCTGGTCATCGAGGTAGCGACGAATGGCCGCTGTAATTTGGGCCCGACGCCGAAAGGTCTGCCGCACATCAGGATTGACGATGAGATCAACGTAGCGTTGACGGTAACGCTTTTCCGTATCCGTTAGGCCATGCCATTTATCGGGCAGGGGCAAGAGGGCCTTGGTGAGGATCTGGTAATTCTGCACGTAGACTGAGAGTTCTCCCTTTTCCGTGCGCTTAATTGTCCCTTTAACCCCCAAAATGTCACCGCTATCGGTGAGTTTGGTCAGGGTGGTAAAGACGTTGACCCCCTCTGGTAACGGGGCCATACAGTCCGTTAAACGTTTTTTTTCGAGATAAAGCTGAATGGTTCCCGTCTCATCCTGCAGGCTGAAAAAGGCCAATTTCCCCATGATGCGCCGGGCCAAGATACGACCGGCAACGGCCACCTCAACGCTGACTTCCTCCCCTGGTGCTAGATCCACGTACTTCGCCTGGAGTTCTGCAGCGGTGTGGGTACTGTGCCATTGATAAGCGTAGGGATTGAGCCCTAACTGTTTAAGCTGTTCCGCTTTTTCTAGGCGAGTGGCGCGAATTTCTTCAAGGCTAGAATGGGGCTGGGGAGAAGAGGACATTAGAAAACTGATTGATAGGATCTAGATAATTCAGAGAAAAAATAAGTAGGAGAAGCTACTTCATATTGGCTCGGGTATCTTGGACGGCGGCCCAAAAGAGGAGCCCCGTTAGGGGCAGACTACCCAGTAAAATTCCCGTTGTTAGGGATTGACCTAGTTCCGGCTGACCCGAAGACAGTTCAAAAATACAACCCACGGCCGCGATAGCCGCAATGCAGGAGCCCAGCAGAAAAATACCACTTTTGGGAGTCACAGATAATACGCCTCTAGTTAGGTTAGCTAGAAGTTTATTGTACTTGGTCTCACTGCTGGCTTAGGTAATTGGGCGGACAGCTTGGACGGAAAAGCCTTCTTTTTTTAGAGATTCCGCCAGGGCCAGGGCATTGTCCACTCGATCCACAAAGACCACCCCATTGAGATGGTCAATTTCGTGCTGAATCACCCGAGCCAGCAAACCTGCGACCTGGCGTTTCTGGGGCCGGCCAAATTCATCTTTATAGCTGACTTCAATGGCCTTGGGGCGCGTGACCTCAAAGTAGATATTGGGAATACTTAAACAGCCTTCTTCTACCACGCAGAGGTCTTGGCTGGTGCGGGTAATCTGGGGATTGATCAGGATTAGGGGCTGATTTTCAGGTTTATCGGGTTCACAATCCACTACGATCAGTTGCTTATTAATGCCCACCTGAGGGGCGGCTAGGCCGATGCCATTGGCACTATACATGGTTTGCAACATTTCCTTCGCCAATTGACGCACCGCATCATCCACCTTGGCAATGCGTTTAGCCGGCTGACGCAGAACCTTGTCCCCAAGATAGTGGAGTTGCAGGGGCGGGGTTTCTAGTTTTTGCTTTTCAACAACGAGAGTAGCGGTCATGGCATCCAGAAATGAAATGAGCAACGAGTAGGCAAAGCTTAGCTAATCGTAACATATTGCTTTTAAGCCCTTCTCTCCAGGGCCAGTCAGTATTCTAGCCCTGGAGAAAAACGTCTAATCAACCCGTGTGCTGGCCCCCAAGGCCCGGCGGGCGGCGGCGGCTTCATCGGGATGAATCCCCAGGCGGGTGAGATTGAGACGGCCTTTGCTATCAATTTCGCGGACTTTGACCACGACTTCATCGCCAACGGCAACTTCATCTTCCACCCGGCCCACTCGGCCTTCAGCCAACTGGGAAATGTGGATCATGCCTTCTTTCCCTGGCAGAACCTCCACAAAGGCCCCAATTTGGATAATGCGGGTGACACGGCCCACATAGACTTCGCCTTCGTTGAGCTTGCGGGTCATGTTGAAGATGATCTGCCGTGCCCGTTCGGCCCGTTCCCCTTCACTGGAGGCAATGGTGACGGTACCATCGTCGGCAATGTCGATTTTACAGCCCGTTTGTTCGGTAATCCCCTTAACGGTTTTACCCCCAGGGCCAATCAGTAAACCAATCAAATCTGGATCGATTTTGAGGGTTAGGAGGCGCGGCGCAAAGGGAGAGAGTTCCGGGCGTGGCTGGCTGAGGGTCGCCAACATTTTTTCAAGGATATGCAGACGGGCCGGCCGGGCCTGTTGAATGGCCTTGGCCACCACATCCATGCTCAATCCTGTAATTTTCATATCCATCTGCAGGGCCGTAATGCCGCTGTCGGTACCCGCAACCTTGAAGTCCATATCGCCCAAAAAGTCCTCAATACCTTGAATATCGGTGAGGATGCGCACTTCATTACCTTCCTTGATCAGGCCCATGGCGGCCCCACTGACGGGTTTTTGAATGGGTACACCAGCATCCATCAGAGCCAGGGTCGAGCCACAGACCGAGCCCATGGAAGTGGAACCATTGGAGGACAGTACCTCGGAAACCACCCGCACCACGTAGGGAAAGGCTTCCTGGGGAGGAAGTACGGGAAGAATGGCCCGCTCCGCCAAGGCACCGTGGCCAATCTCACGGCGGCCAGGAGACCGCATTGGCCGGGTTTCTCCCACGGAAAAGGGCGGGAAATTGTAGTGGTGTAGATAGCGTTTTTCGTCTTCGGGATGGAGGTCATCCGCCAGATCCTGGGCATCTCCAGGAGAACCCAGGGTGGCAATGGACAACACCTGGGTCAAGCCCCGGTTAAAGAGGGCACTCCCGTGGACTCGTCGCGGCAAAATACTCACATCACAGCTAATCGGCCGGACTTCATCAAGTTTGCGGCCATCTACACGCACCCCATCTTCGATAATTTGGCGGCGCATCAGTTTTTTGGTCAGGCCTTTGTAGTAATTACCGAGCAGTTTGCTATCTTCGGCAACGGCAACTTTAACCGGATCTTCTTCGGGCAGTTCGGCCAGGGCCACTTCCACTTGGGTGGCTTTGATCTCATCCAAGGCCGCATCCCGTTTGTCTTTACCGAGATCAAACTGGCTAAGCACCTGGGTGATAGACTGGGCGGCTCGCTCTTCAATAAACTTAGCCACGACTTCATTAATCGGAGGCGGATCTAAACTGACCAACTCTAGACCGAGGTCTTTCATTAATTCCCGTTGGGCCGTAATTAGATCGCGCACGGCCTCGTAGCCAAAATCAATGGCCTCAATAATGTCCTGTTCTGGCAGTTGGTTGGCACCGGCTTCCACCATCACGACGCCGTCGGGGGTTCCGGCTACGACTAAATCTAAGTCTCCGTGGTTAATTTCTCGGTAGGTCGGATTAATGATAAAGTCATCCCCGATCAGACCCACCCGAACGGCGGCCATTGGCCCCATGAAAGGAATTTGAGCCAAAATGACTGCCACCGAGGCCCCAGTTACGGCCAACACATCCGGCGGCACTTCTTCATCCATGGACAGGGTTGTACCCACGACTTGCAGATCGTCGCGTAACCAACTGGGGAAGAGAGGACGCAAGGGCCGGTCAATTAAACGACTGATCAGGGTTGCCTTTTCTGGGGGTCGGCCCTCTCGTCGTAGGAAGCCTCCTGGAATCCGGCCTGCAGCGTAAAGCCGTTCTTCGTAGTCAACCGTTAGGGGAAGAAAATCAATGCCTTCTCTAGCTTTTGCTCTCGTTGCTGTTACCAAAACTGCCGTATCACCGGACTGGATCAGGACGGCTCCTCCTGCTTGGGGAGCGAGGGTCCCAATCTTGAGCCGAATATCCCGTCCATCGAAGGATATCGACTTAACAAACTCTTGCATGTAGCGTTTTTCCTTATGTATCACGTTTCTTCTTCTAGGAGCGATCCTAACACTTTTGTTATCCCCCATTGCAGAGAATCCCTCTCCCCCCAGTCCTTGACCCCATAAAAAACCACCCCTCGGAAGGCGTGGCTATTGGAGTGATTGGAGCTAGTACCTAACAATGGATTTTTAAGGCGGAGGACAAGGGATCTTGTCTTTCAATCCCTAGTAAACACCGGGGTTAATCCGGTCATCCCCTTCGGTGAGTTCACTGCTGACTTCCGTCACCACAAAGTTATCGAGGTTAGCCTGCAAGCGAGCTTGCTGAGTTTCGCTCAGACCAGGAATATTAAGAACATCTTCAACCTTTTCGTAGGGAGCGTTTTTAATGATTTTGCTGGCTAGGTTAGGATAAAAACCCCGTAGGTCGCGGAAATCCCGGATATCACTATTGTTAAGATCAATTTTTTGGCCAAACTCAGTAGTTAGTTTCGCATCCACTGCATTGAGGGCCGCTAGGAGGGGCGTACCGGAGGTTAGGGGAAGGGCCTGGGCCAATTCACTGCCGATAAAACCAAAGAGGCTAACCACGAGGGTAATGAGCACAACAACACGGGATAGGGTTTTCATGGAGGTTCTCCTAAAAAGGTATCAAGTAAAAGAAAAAATGCCGGATGAATCGTCGAATTACGAATTTACGGACGCGATGGCGCAAAGTTATTTTAGATTGTAATGTTTTCGGGGAACGCTGACCAGAGTCAGGGCTAAGGATTGACTGGGTAGAATCCCTAGAGACCACCAAGGCCGTAGAAAGCTACCTCAGGGCCTAAAGCAAATCCTTTCGCTTGCCTAAAAATCCTTCCGTTAAGGGCTGGTTCACCGCCTGACCCACGAGGGGAAAGACTTCTCCAGCTCCTGCCGGGGAAACCGATCCCGGATGCTAAGCTATCGCTATACTATGCAGAACAAGCCATGCTGAGCTTCGATCAGGTCAGTAAGACCTATGGTTCATACCGTGCCCTAGACCAGGTGAGTTTTCAGCTCCAACCGGGAGAAATTTATGGCCTATTGGGGCCGAATGGTGCGGGAAAAACCACCATCATGAACTTGATTTGTCAGCTATTGGAACCAGACCATGGCCATATTACCCTTAACGGCCAACCTCTATCGACCCAGACAAAGCAGTGGCTAGGCATGGCCCCCCAAGAAAATATCCTGTATCGTAGTCTGACCTGTGAGCAGAACCTGAATTTTTTTGGTAAACTCTACGGCCTCGGGCCAAAATTACGCCAGCGTCGTACTCGTTTTTGCCTGCAGGCGGTGCATCTTCTTGACCGTGCCCAGGATTCTGTAGATACCCTGAGCGGGGGGATGCAACGGCGCCTGAACGTGGCCATTGCCCTGATGCACCGCCCCAAGCTCTTGATTCTTGATGAACCCACCACGGGACTAGATCTGGAAACGCGCCAGGCCCTGTGGCGATTAATTCAGTACCTGCAAGGGCAGGGGATGACTATTTTATTAACGACCCATCTGCTAGAAGAAGCGGAACACCTCTGCCATCGCCTCGGTATTCTCCAGCAGGGCCAATTGCGTTATGAAGGAAGCCTGGCAGACTTACGGGCCCTAATCCCAGCCCAGGAAATTTTGCTTCTGACGACTCCGGCGGAACAACAGGCCATTGCGCGAGCCCAGGCCTTGGGATGGCAACACCGTCGCTATGGCCAGGAGTTGGCTTTTTGGCTACCCCAGGCCCTGGAATTGCGAGAGATTTTGCCCCTATTGGACGCCATTCCTCTAGAGTCCGTCCGTCGCCAGGCGATTCAACTAGAACATATTTATTTGGAAATTCTTAATCCGCCTGGTTAGAAATCTTTGAGTCGAGAAGAGTGAGGAGCTTAAGGTCTGCGAACATAGCCCTGCTGGTAAAACCACTCCACGGCATCGGCCAGGGCTTGATCAATGCTTGATTGGGGTAGACCCAGTTCTTGGACGGCTCTACGAGCGTCGTAATACATGCTTTGGGCGGACATGCGCACGCCTTCAATGGGAACCGAAGGGGATCTACCGAAGGGGGCCAGCAGTTTTTCTTCAATCCAGGCCACGGTTAGGGGCAGCCAGAGAGGAACAGTAGTTCTGGGCGCCTCGTGACCTGTGATCTGGGCCAATTTCTCAAGGATTTCTTTCAGGCTCAGGTTTTGATGACCCAGAATATAGCGCTCTCCCGACTGACCGTGCTGATAGGCCAAGAGATGACCCCAGGCCACATCCCGCACATCGATCAGATTCAGACCGGTATCGACGTAGGCGGGCATCCGTCGTCGCAAAAAGCGGAGGATCAAGTCCCCCGTAGGAGTTGGTTTAACATCCCAAGGGCCAATAGGAGTACTGGGATTGACGATAACAATGTCTTGCCCGGCCTGAGCCGCTTGCTGGGCTTCCTGTTCAGCCCAATATTTGGATTGCTTATAGGCCCCGATCAGCCGCTCGACGGGACTCTGGTAGGTTTCATTCGCCGGTTGACCATCAGCTCGTACCCCAATGGCGGCCACAGAACTAGTATAAACGGTGCGTTGGATGCCGGCTTGGCGAGCACAGGCCAATAGATTGCGAGTGCCCAAGACGTTACTGCGATGGAGTTGGTCGCGGTCTTTTTGCCAGAGGGAATAATGGGCCGCCACATGGAACAGACCGGTACAACCCTGCATTTTTTGTGCCAACTGGGAATCATTAAGATCACCGGTGACCCATTCAATAGCTAGGCCGTGGAGATTACGGACAGAACTCTGAGGACGCACTAAGGCTCGTACTTGATGGCCCTGGTCTAATAACAAACGAATTAGGTTGGCCCCGACAAAGCCGGTTCCTCCAGTAACAAAAAAACGCTCTGCCATACTGACTGAATCAATCAACTCAATAAGCTTTCCCTGCTAAAGGTTGCGTACCATAGCATAATGCTAAATGAAATACTCAGACTGATTTTGTCAAGTTTCAGTAGCAAGTGTCTCTATGAAAACTTTTCCCTCTCCTGAAGTCTTGCGGCGCTTTCCCTTCGGACTAGCCGATGTTGCGGTCATGCTGGGTACTTTGGTTCTATTAACGTTGATTGGACGGATTGGGGCTGGAGCATTGGCCAGCTTTAAACCACCGGACATCGTACCAGCCATTGATCTCGACCCTCGTAGTTTACCCTACTATGCGGGACGGTCAACTCTACGCATGTTTATTGCGCTTTTTTTTTCTACCGTGTTCACACTGGCCTACGGGTACATTGCTGCCAATAGTCGTCGGGCGGCACGGGTAATGATTCCCCTATTGGATGTTTTGCAATCGGTTCCAGTTCTGGGTTTTTTGTCTATTACCGTGACGGGCTTTATTGCCTTATTTCCGGGGAGTTTGCTTGGCCTGGAAGCGGCTTCGATTTTTGCCATCTTCACTAGTCAGGTCTGGAATATGACCTTTTCGTTTTATCAATCTCTACGCATGGTTCCTCAGGAACTCAATGAAGCGGCTAACCTCTACCAATTATCCCGCTGGCAACGGTTTACTAAGCTAGAAGTTCCCTCCGCGACTATTGGGCTGTTATGGAATGCCATGATGAGTTTTGGAGGAGGATGGTTTTTTGTAGCAGCCAGTGAAGCCATTAGTGTATTAAACCAAGACTATACGTTGCCAGGGATTGGTTCGTATGTAGCAGAGGCGATTGCCAAAGAGAATTTAGCCGCCCTAGGCTGGGCTTTAGTCACCATCGCGACTGTTATTGTATTAGTTGATCAACTCTTTTGGCGGCCATTGATTGCCTGGTCTGATAAGTTTCGCCTAGAACAAAGCGCTTCAGCCGAAAACCCGGAATCCTGGGTCTATGATCTTCTGCAAACGGCCCGTATTCCCCGGATGCTCGGTAAAATGCTGGCCCCTATCCAGGAAAGCATTAACTATTTCCTGTCTCGCTTAACCCGAACCCAGTTCACCTTCACCCCAGACACTCCCCAACAACAGGGGGATCGCCTCTATAACTCAATTTTATGGGTGACCATTGGCTTTTTAATCGCCTGGGCCCTGCACTTCATCCTAGGTACAGTAGGCATTGGCGAAGTTTTTAAAACCTTTGGCTTAGGACTGCTTACCTTGGCGCGAGTCACCATCCTTCTGCTATTGGCAACCGTCATTTGGACGCCGATCGGGGTTGCCATCGGGTTTAACCCCAAGCTAGCAAGTACACTACAACCCATCGTCCAATTTCTAGCGTCCTTTCCGGCTAACTTCATTTTCCCCTTTGCCACCCTCTTTTTTCTCCGTACCCACATCAGCATTGAAGGGGGGAGTATCCTACTCATGGCCCTGGGGGCTCAATGGTATATTCTGTTTAACTCCATTGCTGGGGCTCAGAGTATTCCTACGGACTTGCGGGAAATGGCCAGCAATCTTGGCTTGCGAGGCTGGAAACACTGGCAAAAGTTAATTATTCCCGGTATTTTCTCGGCTTGGGTAACCGGAGGGGTAACGGCCAGTGGAGGAGCCTGGAACGCCAGCATCGTCTCCGAAATTGTTGCCTGGGGTTCAAGTACTCTAGCTGCAACGGGTCTAGGTGCCTATATTGCTGAAGCAACTACAGTGGGAGACTGGCCCCGTATTACCCTAGGCATCGGCATGATGAGTTTGTTTGTGGTTGGGCTCAATCGTCTGCTGTGGCGCCGGCTTTACCAATTGGCAGAAACCAAATATCATCTGTGATCTTTTCATCGAACTCATTTCCCTAGCCCTCCCCGCAGGCTTGATCGGCAAGGTAGGAAAGGGCACGAAATCGTAAAATCATCAGATCGTCGTAGAGAGGATTTAGCTTACACAAAGGGGGAATTACCATCACAACCTGCCCCCGCCAGTTAACGGTTCGAGCAAAGGGGCATTGGGCTGGAATCAAGTGACAAATCGCTTGGGCAATCACTGCATTGGGAATTTCCCATTGGCCGAGCCAGCGACGCATTGGAGACCATACCTCACCCCACCGCTGACGACGTTGACCGTTGCTTGGGGACAATGGATATTGAGGAAATGAATAATTGCTTAGGGTGTTCATCGCTGCAATGTATTGCTTGTTTCAAATCGATGTCCTTAGCATAAACATAATCTCCAGGAATATAAACACCTTTTTGATATAAATTTAGTTTATGAATGATAAGCAAGACTTAAGGGCTACTCCCGTCCTATCCTAAGGTGCGGTATGTTGAGGGAGATGGTGCGAACCCATGCTAAAAAGACACAATAGCAAGTCCCACAAGAAGTTGCGAGCCAACCGCTCATTTTTGTTAAAAACAATGTCCTATGGTAGCTAATATGGCTCAAGACATCCTGATTGCAGTTGAGAATGTTCACAAACGCTTTCCGTTGCCCGACGGGAAAGAGGAATTCACCGTCTTAAAGGGGGTCAGCTTAACGGTTAAGGCGGGCGAGGTGCTGGCCCTGCTAGGACGTAGCGGTAGTGGTAAAAGTACATTGTTGCGCATCATGGCCGGATTAATTCCACCGAGTCAGGGTCGAGTCTTGAGCGAGGGAAAACCCCTGCGGGGAGCCAACGACAAAGTAGCCATGGTGTTCCAAAATTTTGCCCTGTTACCTTGGCTTACTGTTCAAGAGAATGTGGAATTAGGACTAGAAGCTAGGGGAATTCGGCGAGAACAACGCCGGCAACGGGCTCTCAAAGCCATTGATATTGTGGGCTTGGATGGGTTTGAGAGTGCCTATCCCAAGGAATTATCAGGAGGCATGAAGCAAAGGGTGGGCTTTGCTCGTGCCTTTGTGCTAGAACCCCAAGCTTTATTTATGGATGAGCCCTTTAGCGCATTAGATGTTTTAACTTCTGAAAACCTACGGGGGGAAATTGACGATCTTTGGAATGCGAAAATGTTTCCCTCCCAAAGTATTCTGATCGTCACTCATAATATTGAAGAAGCCGTCTTTCTGGCTGATCGTGTGATCATTTTAGGCTCCAATCCAGGACACATCCGAGGGGAAGTCGTGATTGACCTACCACGCCCCCACGACCGAAACCATCCTCGCTTTGCAGCTCTGGTTGATTATATCTACACCGTGATGACTAATCCTGAAATTAAGGTGACTAGCCAAGTATCTACTCAGTACGAACCAGAGACTATTTCAGTTACTTCTTCCCCCTACGCTAAGGCGTTACCCCACGTTCGTGTTGGAGGAATTAGTGGTTTATTAGAACTCATTGTCGATCAGCCAAAAGGAACTGATGATATTCCTCGATTAGCGGATCGTCTTCAGCTTGCAGTCGATGACCTTCTACCTAGTTTGGATGCTGCTGTCCTTTTGGGATTTGCAGAAGTAGCCCAAGGCGATGTACGGCTCACTGAAATAGGGCAAGACTTTGCGACAACCACTATTCTGCGCAGTAAAGATCTCTTTCGGCAGCAAGCCCTAACGCATGTTTCTGTTCTAAATAGTATTGTCCAAACTCTACGAGAAAAGCGAAACAGTTCCATGCGAGCAGACTTTTTTTTAGACCTCTGGGGTGAGCATTTTCCGCAGGAGGAAGCAGAACGCCAGTTTGCAACGGCCGTAGACTGGGGACGTTATGCTGAGTTATTTGAGTATGATGCCAGTGAAGATCGCCTCTATCTCCCAGAGGTAAAAACAGAAACCCTAGTTGAATGTTGAATAGGAAGAAAAATGGTTAAATATTGGCACTGGCAATCAGGGCAAAAGGCGTTAAAATGAGCCGGAAATCCCAATCAATGAGGGATACAGCGTTCCCTTGTCCGGGAGAAACCATGGACTCTTGTGTCTCCAGTTCTGAATCCATTACTTTTGTTCCTCTAGCGCATCATGGGGCGGCCCCCATGGGAGTTACGATTCGTTGTGCCAAGCTCCAGGATATTCAAGGCCTGACGGAGGTCTTACTGCAAAGCTTTCACCCGCCTCGGCGTTGGTCAGCCTGGTTTCACCCCCTCCTGCGGTTGGGCATTTACGAAGATTTGCGTTCTCGTCTGCGGGCTTCCTCCCCTCACTACACCTGTCTGATTGCCCTCAGGGCCCCCGACGAAGAAATCATTGGTACTGCTGAGATTTCCCTACGGGGTTGGTTCTATCCCCAGGCTCGTACCGGCTATATTTCTAATTTGGCAGTGAGCCCGGCCCACCGTCGTCATGGCGTTGCCCGTCAGCTATTGCTCAAATGTGAGCAGGTTGCCAGGGATTGGAACTGTCATACGCTGGCCCTCCATGTTCTTGACAACAATCACAGTGCCAAGTCCCTGTATGATGATTTGGGTTATCAGACCCAGGGGACGGATTTTCAGTGGCCCACCGGACTGTTTCATTGGCCCCGGCGCTTGCTCCTAGAAAAATCCCTTGCGGTCTAGCTCAGTCTCGTCTAGTTATCCTCAAAGTCGTCAAACATTAAATCCCGGTGACGAGTGCCTACGGGCCAGTCTTCATTAACGCCCCCAATAATCATTTGCTTGATCGCCACATACTCCTGACTCAGTTGGTGCAGGGCATTGATCAAAATATCGAGGGCAATTAAATCACTTGTACCCAGATCAAACCAACACCGGCCCCAGGCACCTTGGTACTGAAAATCCGCCATATTGTGCATCGGGGCCATTAGGCTATTCTCTAAAGCTGCGTTATCGTACTCCAAATAACTGATTTCAATACCCGTGTCCTGTACTTGAAGATTTTCGGCATTAAAGGCGCTCAGTTTGCCCAGATAGAACCAGGAATTAAACACCTCTTCGACGTATTGTTGTTCCATGGCTGAGGGGACAGCTTCAAACTCCAGCCAGATCCAGAGGTCAAAGGGGTTAAATTCTCGAAATTGAATATCCATGGGCAGGGAAACAGAAAGGACAGAAGCGATGATGAAGAGAGGAAGCTACAGGGCCGGATGATTCCATTTCCAGAGGCTACTGGAGACCCAATTGGTGACAATATGGGCCAGGACAGGAACGGCTAAATTGCCCGTCACCAGGGCCGCATAACCCAGGGCAAGGCCTACGATAGTGGCCCACACCACATAGGGCCATTGTTGCAGACTACTCAGATGCAAAACCCCAAAAACCAAACTGGAAAGGAGCACGGCTCCAAGGTTGAGGCCTAGGGCCGGTAGCATGATCCCTCGAAATAGCAATTCTTCACTCAGGCCAGGCAGGAGGCCTAACCACAGCAGGTCAGGCCAGGCTAGGGGCTTAATCACCAATTCCAGGTAGCTATCGGCACTCTGACGGTAAGCAGGCCAGCAACGATAGACTACACCACTGGCTAGCACAATACCTAGGGCAAGGGCCAGACCCTGGAGGGCCGCCGGGACAGTAAATTGCCAAGACAGCAAAGGAATGTCTCCAAAATGTTGCCAGAGCTTGGCCACTCCCAACAGCACAACCGCCGTGATGGCCATCACCCCCAGAATTTGGGTACGGGTCAGGGGGTCAAAATTGGAATGGTTAGAGGGTGTCACAGAGTTAGCTTAGGTGCTGGAGAGAAGGGAAATGGGGATGGAAGCAGTCAAGGTTTAATCCGGCCCGATGGGCCACCAGTACCCCCACTGCCTCTAGATAAGAGTTTACCCTAAGGGCTGAAATGCCTAGGGCCTCAGGGGAGACTTGCAGTTGGGTAGTATTATTTTCGACAGCAATTATCAAGGTCGAACGATGGCCCCAACTCAGGGTAGCACTGCCGCCACAGGCACTGGCTGGCACAATCAAGGCCTGGACATCCTGTTGCCAGAGACTGGCCGGGGTTGGATGCGCGGTAAATTGGGGAGCACGGCTCAGGCCCACTAGCACGCAGGGTAAAAAAGTATAGCCAATTTCTTCCGCCGAAGCTCTGGGGGAAATAGTGGGGTCGAGGGGGAGGGGGGCCAGGGCAGGGGCATGGGCGCAGGGAATCTGGAATTGTCGCACAATCAAGTGGGAAATCACTGCTTCGGCGCCCGAGAGGGGATCCACTCCCGAACCATGGCGATATTGATTCAGCACCGTCGCATCCACATCATCGGGAAAACGGGCCACAACAGCAATGGCTTCGGCCTTCGCTTCCCGGATGAGGCATTCAGCGGCGCGGAGTAAACTTCCTGGATTGCCAATGGTGCCCCAACTGCTCCCTGAATCGGAGGTGCGTAATTCGACCTTCAGAGGGCTATCGGTGATCACATAGTCAGTCAAATTTAGGCCTAGGGTGGCCCTGGTCGCCTCTGCCACCTGGAGATGACGGTAACGCAGGTCATCCTCAATACCCTGGTCAAAAATTAGGCCTACACGATTCCCTCGACTGGGGGCCAGGCCCCAATGGCCTTTAGCAAACTGGTCGAGGGCATAGCCTTCCACGTAGAGTACATTGGCAATGGGCCAATAAAGCTGGGCCCCATTCATCACGTTGGGATGGGTGATCAAATGGTCGCAGACCTGACTCAAGGCCCGAGCAATGGGCAGGGCATCCCCCGCAAATCCCCCTAGGGCCGCCCCAATACCCGTGGGAATAATTAAGGCAACGTTGTAACTCACCGCAGCGACTGGTCTAGGCTGAGGGGGTCGTAACCACGGCTTCAACGGTGGCAGTTTGGTCTTCTGGGTCAACGGCGGTGATCGCCCAACGAAGGGGTTCTCCCCGCTTAGCCAACTCGGCTTCAATGGCCTGCTGGAGTTGGAGAGGATTTTCCTGGAGGTTAATTTCAGCGGTAATGAAATGAGTGGTCATGGCCTTGCCTGTGCTAAAAAAATCGCTAAGTCTAGTCTACGGCCAAGGGCCCCTTCCTACTTGAGGCGGCCCGAACGCAGAATGCTGATCACCAGCCACAGGCCCAGTAGGCTCGCAGCCGAAAATAAGACATTGGCTACAATTTCCCACTGCTGACTATTGGCCCCAGTAGAAATAATCGCCGCCCCAATAATCAAGGCCCCCACCACGACGCTAAAGGAAAGCCGATTAGCCGATTGCTCCAAGCTACGGCGGATAGGGTCGAGTTCCTGGAGGCGGAGATTCCATTGCAAGGTTTCTGTGGTTAAGCGGTCTAGAAAGACTTCAATCTGGCGGGGTGTCCGCAGGGAGATGGATTTCAGGTCAAGAATCGTGCGGAGGGTGGTCTGGAGCGGGGTTGTGCCCACTAACTGGCGTCGGAAGAGGTCGGCCATCAGGGGCTTAATTTCGGCAAAGAGATTGAGGTCGGGGTTAAAGCGGCGGCCGGCCCCCTCAAGGTTAGCGAGACATTTAGCGTAAAGACCCAGGCTAGCTGGTACTTTGAGACGATTGGCCCGAGCAATCTGCAAAACTTCATAAACCACTTCACTAAAGTTAAATTCCGCTAGGCTCAGGTCGTAATATTTGCGGAGCATCCCTTCGTAGTCGAGACGGAGTTTTTCTAAATTCGTGCGATTGACGGCCACGGATAATTCCAGGGTGAGCTGGCTACAACGCTGGGCATCGAGATCCACAATGGCTAGAAGCATTTCCGTCAGTAGCTGTTGAGTCCGCGGGTCTAGGCGACCGATCATGCCACAATCAATCAGGGCAATGCGGCCATCCTCCAGATAGAAAAGATTGCCAGGATGGGGGTCGGCGTGGAAAAAGCCATCAATGTACAACTGCTGGAAAAAGACCCGAAAGAGCAGGGTGGTGATCTGTTTTTTGCGATCGCTTTCCCCGCCTTTCAGGGCCGGTTGGGATAAATCGGCCTCCAGAATCGGACGGCCCGGTAACCATTGCAAGACCAGTAATTGCTCAGAGGTTAGTTCCCAATAAACCTGGGGAATGACCAGTTGCTGAGGGTCAAACCAGGTACTCTGGGCCAGGTTGCGGCGGAGGGTATCGGTATAGCGGGCCTCCGTCATGAAATTGAGTTCCGCCTGTACCGTCTGAGTAAATTCCTCCGCCAGTTTCACCACATCGTAGATTTGGCCAAATTCTGTCAGGCCCACCAGTTCAGCAATGGCCTTGATCAACAGGGCATCCTGATTGACAACGGTCTCAATGCCTGGCCGACGCACTTTCAGGGCCACCTCAACCCCCGAGAGCAGGGTGGCCCGATGCACCTGGCCGATGGAACCCGCGGCAATGGCCTGGGGTTGAATGGTTTGAAAAATTTGTTCTAGGGGCCGGGAAAACTGTTGGCGCAACTGGCCTTCGATGGCTGGCCAAGCAACAGCCGGTACATTGGCCTGGAGGGCCGTCAGGGCCTCAATGTAGGCCGGGGGCAGGAGGTCGGGGCGAGTGCTGAGCAATTGCCCTAGTTTGACGAAGAAGGGGCCCAATTCCACCAGAATTTTACGAAGAACTTCCGGGGGCGGGATCTGGGGTTCATCGGCCTTACCCCCCGTGAGCAGACTCCGCATATAGTCCCAGCCATTGCCCAAAACAATTTCCAGAATTTCCCGTTGACGAGCGGTGGACTGCGTGAGGGAGAACATAAGAGTTAGAGCAGGGACTGATAGGTGTCGTCCTGGGCAAGACGCTTCAGCACGGTTTTAATGGCCTGGGTTTGGTCTTTCCGGGCCACCAGGGTAACATTCCCGTCCCGGACAATCACCAGGTCTTCCAGTCCGAGGGTGACGACTACTTCCCCTGGGTCACTGGCATAGACAATACAGCCCTGGCTTTCCTGGGCGACATGATTGGCCACATTGACGTTGGCCCCCTGGGCCGGCAAGAGACGTTCCAGGGCATTCCAATCTCCCAGATCATCCCAGCCAAAGTTCACCGGCAAAACGTAGGCTCGTTGGGTTTTTTCCATCAGGGCGTAGTCAATACTAATTTTCTCTAAGCTACCGTAGGCTTCAACCCCCTGCTCCCGCAGGGCCTGGAGTAATTGAGGGGCATGGCGTTCTAGTTCTGCCAAGACAACTCCGGCCCGGAAAAAAAACATACCGCTGTTCCAACTGTAACGCCCACTTTTGATAAAAGCCTCGGCTGTGCTTAGATCCGGTTTTTCTGTAAATCGACTGACGGGGTAAACCAACAGGCCTACAGACTTGCTGGGAACCAGGCCCTGTTCAATGTAGCCATAGCCGGTGGCGGGGTGAGTCGGCTGAATTCCCAGGGTGACGATCGCCTCGGTTTGCTGAGCAAAGTCAATAGCAGCGGTCAAAGTCTGCTCAAAGGCCCCTTGATCTCCAATCCAATGATCCGCAGGAAAAAAGCCTAGAACCGCCTCGTCACCGTAGCGTTTAGCCACTTCTAAACTAGCCCAGGCTACTGCTGGGGCCGTATCCCGACCTTCCGGTTCAATCAACAGGTTATCATCGGGCAACTGGGGTAATTGTTCCCGGATACCCGAGGCAATGGGGGCCGCCGTAATCACCCACAGATTGGGCCAGCCTCCCGCTAGGGCCAGTAAACGCTGGGCTGTTGCCTGGAGGAGGCTAATGCCCGTTCCATCCAAACAGAGAAATTGTTTCGGACGGTGGCGACGACTCAGGGGCCAGAAACGTTCTCCCTTACCCCCCGCCAGAATTACGGGAACGAAGTTTGCTGTCATACAATCTCAAGGCACTGAATAGGTAAAGCCTTGATGTTAAGATACCCCAAGAATTCCCCTTACTGGCTGACAGCAAGCCAACTCCCTAGACGTTTATGGTTAAATTTCCTGCTTATTGGCTTTGTATCAGCAATTTATTGCTGTTTTCTGGCGTTTTAATTCCGAGTGCTTCAGCTCAGAACTTCCCGCTTTCTTTACTGCAAGCCCAGGCCAAACCTAGCCCTGCCTTGCCGCCGGCGATTGATGATGAAGACCCGAATGAGCTACGTCCCCTAGGTCAGAGCAACACTATTTTGAGCATTAAAGGGGGCCAGAAATTAATGGAAGAGGCCAACCAGGCCATTAATAGCGAGAAATACGCCTTAGCCCAAGAGAAACTTCAGCAGGCCCGTAAAATCTTTAACCAACTCTCTAACCTCCACCTGCAACTCGCCAACAGTTTTCAAGGCATTAATCCTGCCGTATTTGAAGAACAGCGCAATGATGCCCTCAAAAGCGGCCAACTCCGGGACGAAGCCACCTACCGTTTAGCCCTGGTACACCGAGCGGCCAATGAACCGGAATTAGCGGTACCTCTGCTGATTCAAATCATCCGTTCCCAAAACCCCAGCACGGAATTGGGCAGAAAATCCTATCAACAACTCTACGAGTTAGGCTTTGTCGCCACGCCCTTTGCACTCCCGAATAAAACGAACCCCACCCCACCCTCTACGCCTAAATAATGCCCTGCGCAACCGCCTGAAAACCCGGTTATGGGTAAACTGTTAGCTATGCTATTCTCTCTTTGCATTGAAAAATAACTATGATAAGTCTTGAACAAGTTAAGGATATGATCCAGTCTCAACTCCCCGACGCTGAAGTCTGGGTCAAGGATCTCGGCGGTGGCGATCACCTAGAGGCCGTCGTTGTTTCTACAGCCTTTGTGGGACAAAGTCGAGTTAAACAACATCAGATGGTCTATGTTGCTCTGCAGGCGGCCTTAGCCAGTGAAGCAATTCATGCTCTGGCCCTGAAGACCTTTACTCCCGATGCCTGGGCCGAAGCAGGGCAACCCATTTAGAGAAAATGGCCCCGATGGCCTCAAAGCATCTCCTAAAATGATGGTGGTGTTCCACCCTTATCTATCCACTGATCTACTAAACCGAATGATGACGCCAGAACTGACCCCCGATGTACAAGCTCGCATTGATGCCTTGGTTAAGCAACATAAAATCATGGTGTTTATGAAGGGAACAAAACTCATGCCCCAGTGTGGCTTTTCTAATAATGTTGTCCAGATTTTAAATGTCCTGGGAGTCCCCTTTGAAACTGTTAACGTCCTGGACGACTACGAGATTCGCCAAGGCATTAAGGAGTACTCCAATTGGCCGACCATTCCCCAGGTGTATATTAACGGCGAATTTGTGGGCGGCTCCGATATCCTGATTGAACTCTACCAAAATGGAGAACTCCAACAGATGGTAGAAGTGGCCCTGGCCTCTTAAGCCTTTACCTGCAACTTTCTCAGGAAATCGGTCTATGATGGGAAAAATCTTGCTATTCCCAGATTAGCCCCATGACTCATACCAAAATTGGCATTATTGGTGGTAGCGGCCTCTATCAGATGGAGGCCCTGCAATCGATACGAAAAGTCCACCTGGAAACCCCCTTTGGGGCGCCCTCCGATGCCATGATTCTGGGAGAACTCGATGGTGTCCCCGTCGCCTTTTTAGCTCGCCATGGCCAAGGACATCACCTGACGCCCACGGAAATTCCCTTCCGGGCTAATATCCATGCCTTTAAACAACTCGGAGTTGAGTATTTAATTTCGGCCTCCGCGGTCGGTTCCCTAACGGCCAACGTCAAGCCCTTAGATATCGTTATTCCCGATCAATTTATTGACCGTACCCGTCATCGCGTCTCCAGTTTTTTTGGGGAAGGCATTGTGGCCCACATTGCCTTTGGCCATCCCGTTTGTAAAAATTTAGCCAAGGTATTGGTCGAAGCCATCGAAAGCCTGACTCTGCCGGGCATTGATCTTCATACCGAGGGAACTTATGTCTGCATGGAAGGGCCAGCCTTTTCCACCTTAGCCGAGTCTGAGTTATATCGTAGTTGGGGAGGAACTGTGATTGGGATGACGAATTTACCCGAAGCAAAGCTAGCCCGCGAAGCGGAAATTGCCTACGCAACCTTGGCCCTGGTGACGGACTACGATTGTTGGCACCCCGACCATGAGCACGTTACTGTCGATATGGTGATTGGAAATCTCCAGCACAATGCCCAAAACGCCCAAAAAATTATCCAAGAGGCTGTGAAACGTTTAGCGGCGAATCCGCCCAGTTCCTCGGCGCATCAAGCCCTACGGAATGCTATTCTAACCCCGCTGGCCCAGGCGCCTGCCGCGACCAAGAAGCGATTGGCATTGCTACTCCAAAAATACCTATAGCGCCGAAGAACTATCTAAAGTAAAAAGCCTAGATGTAAAAACTAGGCTTTTTTGAGAAGATATTAAGTTGTGGAATAAGGAATCTTGGCATAGAGCTATTGTGCCGTGGGGCAACCCCCAGAGTATCGTCGCCGCTGTCACGTTTCACAACCGAGTTCGGGATGGGGTCGGAGTGGTGCCATGACGCTAAATACACCAAGAAAGACGGTTGGGTCTAACAAAGAGAGACCCTCAAGACTGCATAGAAAAGAGAAAGAATGTTGAGGTCAAGCCCTCGGTCTGTTAGTACTCCTCGACTTCGCATGTTACCACACTTCCATCTAGAGCCTATTAACGGGTGGTCTTCCCGTGACCTTACTGGCTTATGCCATGAGAGTACTCATCTTGAGGTGGGCTTCCCACTTAGATGCTTTCAGCGGTTATCCACTCCGCACTTGGCTACCCAGCGTTTACCGTTGGCACGATAACTGGTACACCAGCGGTGCGTCCTTCCCGGTCCTCTCGTACTAAGGAAGGCTCCTCTCAATACTCTTACGCCTACACCGGATATGGACCGAACTGTCTCACGACGTTCTGAACCCAGCTCACGTACCGCTTTAATGGGCGAACAGCCCAACCCTTGGGACGTACTACCGCCCCAGGTTGCGATGAGCCGACATCGAGGTGCCAAACCTCCGCGTCGATGTGAACTCTTGGCGGAGATCAGCCTGTTATCCCTAGAGTAACTTTTATCCGTTGAGCGACGGCCCTTCCACTCAGTGCCGTCGGATCACTAAAGCCGACTTTCGTCCCTGTTTGACTTGTCAGTCTCACAGTCAAGCTCCCTTCTGCTTTTACACTCTACGGCTGATTTCCAACCAGCCTGAAGGAACCTTTGCGCGCCTCCGTTACCTTTTAGGAGGCGACCGCCCCAGTCAAACTGCCCACCTGAAATTGTCCTCTTCCCGGATCACGGGAATGAGTTAGAATTCTAGCCTCACCAGAGTGGTATCTCACCGTTGACTCCATCATCCCCACAAGGATGACTTCTTAGTCTCCCACCTATCCTGCGCAAGCAAAGCCCGAACCCAATTCCAAGCTACAGTAAAGCTTCATAGGGTCTTTCTGTCCAGGTGCAGGGAGTCCGTATCTTCACAGACAATCCTATTTCGCCGAGTCTCTCTCCGAGACAGTGCCCAGATCGTTACGCCTTTCGTGCGGGTCGGAACTTACCCGACAAGGAATTTCGCTACCTTAGGACCGTTATAGTTACGGCCGCCGTTCACCGGGGCTTCGGTCGCTAGCTTCATCCGAAGACTAACCAACTTCCTTAACCTTCCGGCACTGGGCAGGCGTCAGCCCCCATACTGCGTCTTACGACTTTGCGGAGACCTGTGTTTTTGGTAAACAGTCGCCTGGGCCTATTCACTGCGACCTGCTTTCGCAGGCACCCCTTCTCCCGAAGTTACGGGGTCATTTTGCCGAGTTCCTTAGAGAGAGTTATCTCGCGCCCCTCGGTATTCTCTACCTTCCTACCTGTGTCGGTTTCGGGTACAGGTAACTGCAAATTAACGTAGTCCGGGCTTTTCTTGGAAGCTTGACATCATGCACTTCGTCTCCGTAGAGACTCCCCATCACACCTCCGCTCAGAGCGTTTCCACCGCTCCTCATCGCCTCGAATGCTTGGACTAGTAACCATCATCTAGCTGCATTAGCCTTCTCCGTCCCCCGCTACAATTTACAATCAGTACGGTAATATTGAACCGTTGTCCATCGACTACGCCTCTCGGCCTCGCCTTAGGTCCTGACTAACCCTCCGCGGACGAGCCTTCCGGAGGAACCCTTAGGATTTCGGGGTATGTGATTCTCACACATATTTTCGCTACTCAAGCCGACATTCTCACTTCTGTGCTGTCCACACCTGCTTGCCGCTAGTGCTTCACCCTACACAGAACGCTCCCCTACCACTCACATCTGAGTCCACAGCTTCGGTACATCACTTAGCCCCGTTCATTTTCGGCGCAGGAGCGCTTGACCAGTGAGCTATTACGCACTCTTTTAAGGATTGCTGCTTCTAGGCAAACCTCCTGGTTGTCTATGCACTCCCACCTCCTTTCTCACTTAGTGATGATTTGGGGACCTTAGCTGGTGGTCTGGGCTGTTTCCCTCTTGACGATGAAGCTTATCCCCCACCGTCTTACTGGTTGTTTCTTCCTGGGTATTCTTAGTTTGCCTCACTTTGGTACAGCTCTCGCCGCCCGCAGCGAAACAGTGCTTTACCCCCCAGGTTGACTTTACAACCGCTGCGCCTAAACACATTTCGGGGAGAACCAGCTAGCTCCGGGTTCGATTGGCATTTCACCCCTAACCACAGCTCATCCGCTAATTTTTCAACATTAGTCGGTTCGGACCTCCACTTGGTATTACCCAAGCTTCATCCTGGCCATGGTTAGATCACCCGGGTTCGGGTCTACAAATTGTGACTATCGCCCTCTTCAGGCTCGCTTTCACTTTGGCTTCAGTGCATAACACCTTAACCTGCCACAACCTGTAAGTCGCCGGCTCATTCTTCAACAGGCACACGGTCAGCCGTTTAATCAGCCTTCCATTGCTTGTAGGCTAACGGTTTCATGTTCTATTTCACTCCCCTCGCCGGGGTTCTTTTCACCTTTCCCTCGCGGTACTTTTCGCTATCGGTCACACAGTAGTATTTAGCCTTACCAGGTGGTCCTGGCTGATTCAATCGGAATTCCACGAGTTCCAACCTACTCGGGATTCAGCTAGGCTGTTTTGACTTTCGACTACAGGACTTTCACCTCCTTTGGTGCAGTTTTCAGCTGCTTCGTCTAATCTCTACAGTCCACGTTGCTGTCCCACTACCCCAATCTTCGTAAAGATTGGTTTAGGCTTTTCCCCTTTCGCTCGCCGCTACTTAGAGAATCACTTTTTGTTTTCTTTTCCTCTGGCTACTAAGATGTTTCAGTTCACCAGGTTCGCTCTTTCCCGCCTATTTTATTCAGCGGGCAGTATGCTGGGTTTCCCCATTCGGACACCTCCGGATCAGTGCTTGCTTCCAGCTCCCCGAAGCGTTTCGTCGGTTGCTACGTCCTTCATCGCCTCTGTGTGCCAAGGTATCCACCGTTAGCCCTTTGTAGCTTGACCATTTCTTAGGATTGCTATTCTTGCGAATAACTTTCCCTGCTTTCTCTTTTCGATATGCAGTTTTCAAGGTTCTCACTGGATTTTCATCCAGCATTCCCTCTAATTCCTCTCTCGATTCCTTAGATAGGATGCCGAATCTTTTCCACTTTCTAGGCTTTACGCTAGTTAGGTGGGCCATTCTGGACTTGAACCAGAGACCTCACCCTTATCAGGGGTGCGCTCTAACCAGCTGAGCTAATAGCCCTCGCCCTTTCCCAGCACCTAGCTATAGTTTGAAAGAATTTTTACCTTTTCTGTTAGCCCTTCGGCTAACCCCTTGCTCGACCTTTCGGTTGACCAATCTTCTCTCTATTTACTGATTGCTTTCGAGATGAAGTGGGTAAGGTCTCCCTTAAAGGAGGTGATCCAGCCACACCTTCCGGTACGGCTACCTTGTTACGACTTCACCCCAGTCACTAGCCCTGCCTTAGGCGTCCTCCTCCTAAAAGGTTGGAGTAACGACTTCGGGCGTGACCAGCTCCCATGGTGTGACGGGCGGTGTGTACAAGGCCCGGGAACGAATTCACCGCAGTATGCTGACCTGCGATTACTAGCGATTCCTCCTTCATGCAGGCGAGTTGCAGCCTGCAATCTGAACTGAGGCCGGGTTTGCTGGGATTCGCTTGACCTCGCGGTTTTGCTGCCCGTTGTCCCGACCATTGTAGTACGTGTGTAGCCCAAGACGTAAGGGGCATGATGACTTGACGTCGTCCACACCTTCCTCCGGTTTGTCACCGGCAGTCTCTCTAGAGTGCCCAACTTAATGCTGGCAACTAAAAACGTGGGTTGCGCTCGTTGCGGGACTTAACCCAACATCTCACGACACGAGCTGACGACAGCCATGCACCACCTGTCTCCTGGTTCCCGAAGGCACCCCCAACTTTCGCTGGGGTTCCAGGGATGTCAAGTCTTGGTAAGGTTCTTCGCGTTGCATCGAATTAAACCACATACTCCACCGCTTGTGCGGGCCCCCGTCAATTCCTTTGAGTTTCACACTTGCGTGCGTACTCCCCAGGCGGGATACTTAACGCGTTAGCTTCGGCACGGCTCGGGTCGATACAAGCCACGCCTAGTATCCATCGTTTACGGCTAGGACTACAGGGGTATCTAATCCCTTTCGCTACCCTAGCTTTCGTCCCTCAGTGTCAGTTTCGGCCCAGTAGCGCGCTTTCGCCACCGATGTTCTTCCCAATATCTACGCATTTCACCGCTACACTGGGAATTCCCGCTACCCCTACCGAACTCTAGTCACACAGTTTCCACCGCCTTTATGGGGTTAAGCCCCACTCTTTGACGGCAGACTTGTATCACCACCTACGGACGCTTTACGCCCAATAATTCCGGATAACGCTTGCATCCTCCGTATTACCGCGGCTGCTGGCACGGAGTTAGCCGATGCTTATTCCTAGGGTACCGTCAGAACTTCTTCCCCTAGAAAAGAGGTTTACAATCCAAAGACCTTCCTCCCTCACGCGGTATTGCTCCGTCAGGCTTTCGCCCATTGCGGAAAATTCCCCACTGCTGCCTCCCGTAGGAGTCTGGGCCGTGTCTCAGTCCCAGTGTGGCTGCTCATCCTCTCAGACCAGCTACTGATCGTCGCCTTGGTAGTCCCTTACACCACCAACTAGCTAATCAGACGCGAGCCCATCTTCTGGCAATAAATCTTTCACCTCTCGGCACATTGGGTATTAGCAGTCGTTTCCAACTGTTATCCCCATCCAGAAGGTAGGTTCTCACGCGTTACTCACCCGTCCGCCACTATCACCGAAGTGACCGTTCGACTTGCATGTGTTAGGCATACCGCCAGCGTTCATCCTGAGCCAGGATCAAACTCTCCATTGTTTTTTTCTTCAAAAAAACCAACTTGTGAGTTCTCTTGGCTTCTTTTGCTTGCTAATTCCTTGACTCTGAGTTATACTCTTTGCCAAGCAACTAGACTTCTTTGTTTAGTTACTTGAATAACAAGGGTCTGGTTTACTTCTTTCAAACTATTGATTTTTCTAGGTTCGGGGCGCGTTTCGCTTTCGCTCTCAACCGCGCTTAGCTATCATAACTAACACCCCAACCAAAAGTCAACCCCCTTCACTCATCTTTTTTCCATTCTTCCCTAAAATCCCTTCGCAGTAAGCGTTACAGCTTTTGAGATGGATGATTTAGTGCCTTGGATTTCCCAGCAGTTATCTGTTTATCCCCAAGCTTTGACTTCCCTGCGACGGCTATCTATCCCCGCGTCCGATCACGTCGCGCTAATTCTAGAAGTTGATCCGCCTCAGGCCTTGGAGGTATGGCAACGGCTATACGCAGGGGTTGAGCAGACACAGTATTATCCAGTAATCACGGAGAGTTGGGGAGAGGAGGATTTCTTTTCTCGTTTTTACTACCAGGAGGAGAAAAGTCAAGGAAGATTAGCCGATGTTAGTCCCAGGGCCATCATTGCACAGGCCGATGGGCAGTCCAGGGAATCCTACTTGCGGGAGCGGAGACAAGCGGAGACAGAGTATTTGGAAACGTCAGTTGCCGATGCCTTAGAACTGACCCGGCGGCGGTACGGCCAAAGTCCAGATCCGTCTGAAGTAACAGCATTGATTGATCAAGGACAGATACAGTCTAGAGTTGACCTAGAACAGTGGCTATGGCAATGGGAACAGGATGCTTTTGAAGTGTCACGAGTGATGGCCCCCGATTACCTCGACTATTTGGACTGGTTTAGTAGCTCGAGTCCATTGACACCGGTACTTTTGTTACCGACCCCCAATAGCTGGGACACCTTGGCCTATCTCCACTGGTATGGGGCTTGCACCTGTGGCACCTCCATGGCGATTCGTTTTTTAGAGCACTGGTATCGGCAATACGGTGCAGAACTGGTTTGCCATTACGGTACGATGCTTCAGTTCCGGGTTAAACGTCGCCCCCAGTCTCCAACAGCGGCCTTTCAACTGGCCTGGGAACAGGAAGCTTTGGCCCCTTGTACAACGCTTTTACCTGGCGTTTCCTTAAGGGATCACGCTCGGGCTTTGATGACGGTAGACCATTGGTTTCTTCACGAACGGCCTTGAAAAGGCCCTTTGGGCGGTTGTCTGGACGCTGGCGAACAGTCCCCGGCATACAACTTGTCTCTAAAGCTTGGTCTTGAGTCAGACTAATATTCAGGGTTTCCCTCTCAAAAGGGGACTAAGTAAAAGACTTAGACCAACTAGGCCAAAATAACTTTTTCCTTTGTGGAAGCGGCTGTTTCCAGAGGAGAGCGGAAATTATCCGAAGATGAGGGCCGGCTATCCTGACCAGACCGTGGTAGAGCGCTATCAGCCTCTTCTTCCAGGCTGTTATTGACGCTCAAACGCTCACAGGGAATTATATCCGACAGTATGGAACTAGCCATCATACCAGAGTGAATTTCGAGTTGAGCTTGAGGGAGGGCCTCAAAGACTAAACGCTGACCCGGAAACACGACTCGCTCGAAATACCAATTTTCAATGTTAGTAATGCGGGCGATCTGAATTTGGCTAGTGGCATTCACATAACAGCACAATAACGAAGCTTTTTGATCTTGGGGGAGCGGGTCGAGAATCTGAGACATGGGAGATTAGGCGGTTTATTAAACAATATTTTCATGACCCTCCTAAGCTAGCATTGGCTGATCCCCATTGGCTGTAAAGATAATTACAATCAATTCTTTTGACTGCCTCCGCAGAAAGAGGAAAATCTATCTCTGGAGAATTAAAGCTTTAAAACACACTCTTTTTGCTTCATTTTTGTATTTTTAGGCTCTTTTTGCAGCTTACTGTATCTTCCTCTGTGTGTGAAGATGCCTGGGAGCAAGCCGGAAATTCTTCAAAAATTTAAGATATATTACAATTGTTAATGGAAAAATTCCCTCCGCTCCTTCGTCATTCTGGCCATGGCTCAGCGCATTCTCTACGTCCGTCTTCCTTGCAATCCCATCTTTCCCATTGGCGTTGTTTACCTAGCCGATCATGTCCATAAGCAATTTCCGGCCCTGGAGCAACGCATTTTTGATCTAGGAACGGTTCCCCCCCTTGACTTTAACACCGCTCTAGACCAGTGCATTGACGAGTTCCGCCCTACTTTGCTCGTTTTTTCCTGGCGAGATATCCAAATTTACGCCCCTGTTGGTGGCCGGGGGGGCAACCCCCTCCAAAATGCCTTTGAATTTTACTACGCAAAAAACCCCCTGATTAAGCTACGGGGGGCCCTGGGGGGGCTGAAGGTGACAAGTGCGTACTATGGTGAACTATGGCGAAACCTGGGACTCATTCGTCGAGGTTTACAGCGGGCCCGGCGCTACGATCCCCAAACCCAGGTCATTGTTGGCGGTGGCGCAGTTAGTGTTTTCTACGAACAATTAAAAACCCAGTTACCCAAGGGCACCATTGTTTCAGTGGGTGAAGGCGAAACCCTACTGGAAAAACTACTTAGGAATCAGGATTTTTCTGGGGAGCGGTGCTATGTGGTGGGGGAACAGACTCCCCGTGCTCGCCTGATTCACGAAGAACCAACGCCTTTTGTCAAAACGGCCTGCAACTACGACTACATCAGCCAGATTTGGCCGGCCTTTGATTACTATCTCCAAAGCAATGATTTTTACATTGGGGTGCAGACGAAACGGGGCTGTCCCCACAATTGTTGCTACTGTGTCTACACGGTGGTGGAAGGAAAGCAGGTACGGGTTAATCCTGCGGAGGAAGTGGTGAAGGAAATGCGCCAGCTATACGAACGGGGCATTCGCAATTTTTGGTTTACCGATGCCCAGTTTATCCCGGCCAAAAAATTTATGGCAGATGTGGAGGAACTCCTGGAAGCGATTCTGGCCTCGGGAATGAAAGATATTCACTGGGCCGCCTATATCCGTGCGGATAACCTCACGCCGCGTCTCTGTGACCAGATGGTGCAAACCGGGATGAATTATTTTGAAATTGGGATCACTAGCGGCTCCCAGTCCCTGGTGCGGAAAATGCGGATGGGCTACAATCTCCGCACCGTGTTACAGAATTGCCGTGACCTCAGGAGCGCCGGTTTCCAAGACCTGGTTTCCGTGAATTATTCCTTCAATGTCATTGATGAAAGCTTTGAGACCATTCGTCAAACCATTGCCTATCACCGAGAGTTAGAACGAATTTTTGGAGCGGATAAGGTCGAACCGGCTATCTTTTTCATTGGCCTGCAACCCCATACCCACTTAGAAGAGTACGCCTTGGCTAACGACATTTTAAAGCCGGGCTACAACCCGATGAGCCTCATGCCTTGGACCGCCAAGAAACTCCTCTGGAATCCCGAACCCCTGGGCTCCTTCTTTGGAGAAGTCTGTTTAGCGGCCTGGCGCAGTAATCCCAATGATTTTGGCCGGGAAGTTTTAGCTATTCTAGAAGCTCGCTTGGGTGTTGCCGATCTGGAAGCGGCCCTGAGTGCGCCCATTGAAGGCCCTATGCCTCAACCGGTTCTGGCCCAACGCTAGGCCAATACAGTCATATTTACAATAGAGTCACGATGACAGAGGCTAGTAGATACTGTTACGACGATCCAAGAGATCCGTCAGACAGTCTACTTGGGGTTTAAGGCTATCAAGTTGACTCTGGAGGGGTTGCAAAATTCTTTCGTAAAGTTGTACTTTTGCTTGTACTTGGGCCACGTCTTGTTCTAGTTGACGCAGGCGTTGTTCCTCCCGCTCTAGAGTTTGGTGTTTTTGTTTGTGGTCTTGTTCCAGGTGCTGAACCATTCCTTGAATATGGGAGAGGCTGTCCCGTAGGCTTTGCAGATGAGCTTCTAGTTTGTTGCGTTCTTCCACCAATTTTGTTTTACGGCCCTCGAGCTGAGCAATGGCAGGATCCAGATTAATATTGGGAAGCATATTTTCGAGATCGACAATGCCCTGGCGACGACGCAGAACGCGCAAGTGTTGAATGAGGATATCTTGGCGTTCTTTAAGGTTGCGACGTTGGCCGACCAAAGTTTCATCGAGCATACGTTTCCGTTCCTGCTCTTCGGCTAGTTCCTCTTCAACGGTAAGACGCTCGTAGTCATCGGCCTGAGCTAATTTGGCCTGGAGTTCATCCACCGTCTCGCACTGCATTGTCAACTCTTCTTCCTGATCATTGACAAAGCGAACAATTTTATCTAGGTCCGATTGTAACTGCTTAACCAACTCCTCCAACTCACCCAAGGGAATTTGTTCTAGGTGTTGAAGATCAATTTTGCTCTCTCCTCCTTCGACGCTCCCCGTTGCTAGGCGATAGAGAGTTGCTTGTAGGGCTTCCACGGATTGAATTTCCGTATTCCAATGGCTGAGCAATTGTTGTTGATTGCTAAGAACATTCTGCTCAAGGATGAGTTGTAATTTAGCTTTTTCCAGCTCGTCATCGGCTGTACTCAGCTCTTGATGGTGTAGCGCTAAAATCTCACGACCTTGGTGAAGTTCCCCCTCTTGCTTAGCCAGTTGTTGGCGGCACTGGTCTAACTCCTGCCAGCAACTATTAAAACGTTCTTGATGTTGCTGGGTGAACTGCTGGGACTGGGAGAGGGCCTGATACAGACGAGGAAATACATCAGGACTAACAGTGAGGCGCTGTAGTAGGGATTGGAGTTGTTCTAAATACTCGGGTTGGGTCTGGAGTAGGGGGCCAAAACTCCGTTGGAGGGATTGGAGATTTTCTCGTTCACTTTCTAGACGATTCCAGGCCTGCTCTACTTCGTACTTTTGTCGCTCAACTTGGGTTAGTTCAACTTCTTTTTCTTCCGCCTCTGCTTCCCGGGCCTCAATTTCCATTTCCCGCCGGGACAGTTCTTGACTTTGATAGGTCAGGGATTGCTTCCAACGCTCGATCTCATCCTGCTGGTCTTTCAATTTTTCCGATAAGCGGGAAAGCTTTTGCAGTTGACGGACTAACTCTGGGGCGGCAACATCTGGCCGGCCCTGGAGTTGACGATTGTTGGTTAAATTGAGAACCCATAGCGTTCCTTCATTGGCTGCCTCCATCTCCTCTGTGGCAAAAATTTCTTCGCTGGGGAGGGCACTCCAGGTCTGGTCGCTGTGTTGACAGGCAAGGAGCTTAAGATCGGTTTTAATACCCCCAAGAAAGTTGCGATTTTGCTTTTTGACTTCTGCTAAATACAGCACGAGATGCAATCCTGATAGGTCGAGCAGGTGGGCTAATAACCATATACATCATAACAGGGTGGTAATGAACAAGGGATGGGATAAGTTTCGTTTACGCTGGTCTTTCAGGCCCTCCTAGCGCTAGGTGCCAAAAGCCTACCAGAGTAAGGGTTATGTAGAGAGTTCTCTAGTTTCAATTGTCCCGAACAGGATCAAACCTCGCCAAAACTATCTGGGAGGTCTGACAGAAGCTCAAGTCAAATTGTTGTTACTCTAGAAAACCCCACTTGGATCGGCCACAAACTGGGCCAGGGCCGTTTCGGCGGCATAGAAAGACGCACTAGTATCACCAAAGGGTTTTAACCAATTGCGACCAAAGACCTCATTGGCCGGGGTAAAGGTGGCCTGGCGTTCTAGGGGCGTATCGATGGCATTGCTTATCAAATGTTCTGTAGGATAACGATGTCGTCATCTTGGGCCCCCAGCGCAATTTCCAAGGCAAACTGCGCCAACGATAAACCATTTTTGACAGCGTTGCTCCAAAAGGCCAAACCCCCTGGGTCAGCATTATGGTTAAAGGAGAACTGGAAGACTTGATTCATTTTCTGCTCTAGGCTCAATCCGGCTAAGAGATGATTGGCCTCACTAGAGTTTTCAAAAGCGTTGACAATGCTATTGCCGGCCCCGGCCTCACTGCCAGTTAGCATCTCCCAGGCGAGGACTGTAGCTGGCGTTATTACTGGCGAATACACTATTCCCAAAGGTCAGGCCGCTGGGGTCACTGGGCCGTCCATAGTAGGTGACGCAGTCCGTTTGAACTGTGCTGCCGCGTAGAACAAGGAGTCAGTTGTGTAGTTGGGCTTCAGAGATTTTGTGTGAGATGTCATTAATCAGCTCTTACCTTCTACGGCAGGGGTGGCAGAAAAGTAAAGTTGCTCCCGGTTAGGCTGGCCTCGACATCTGCTGAGGTAAAACCAGTAGTTCCCGTCAGCGTCATCAGCAAATTGTTGGCCTGGTCTTGGAACTGCGTATTACTCCCCACTGTCTGCACATTGATGTTGACGATGCCACTGAAGATGATCTGGTCATTGGCTCGGTTAAACTGGAACACCGTATCCGTTCCATCCCCAGCACTGTAATACACCCTATCCCTGACTGTGTCATTGCCGAGGTAAATCAAATCATTACCTAGACCTCCCGTTAGTTCATCGGCTCCGGTGCCACCATCGATGAGGTCATCTCCTCCTAAGCCAAAGATGCGGTCTGCGCCACTCCCTCCCTTGAGGGTCTGACTCAGGTTGCTGCCGGTCAGGTTGAGAGCTCCAGTAAAACCACTGGCATCCACATTCTCAAAACCCTTAACGGAGGATTGACTCCAAGGAACGGGGAAAAAGAGGAAAGGAATGGGCAGTCCAATAAAGTTAGGTTGAACCAGTACTTGGGAAGCGTTGCTGAGGTTAATTTTTAAGGGAGTAGAATCACCAGGGCCATTCAAGACAAGAGTGTCGTTGCCGGTACCGCCATTGATGCTGTCCCGTTGGCGTAAGTTATCGAGGCTGGTGATCACAACGTCATTCCCAGGGCCAGTGTTGATGGAGTCTCGATTGGGAGTCGTAACCCCTTCCGTAACATCTAGAACTTGAATCGTGACAGCCTTGGTATCTGAAAGGGCCGGATTGCCGCCATCAGTGACAACAACATCTATGCTGTAACTGTTCTTTATTTCAAAGTTAGCAGGATTTTTCAGACGGACTTCCCCATCATCAGAGTCGATGGTAAAGAGACTTGCATCTGTCCCACTCAGACTAAAACTGAGGGTATTGTTCGGGGGCGTGGTGTCAGGGTCGATTGCTGTCGCTGTGTAAATCACCGTCGAGACGGGGCTATTCTCCGCAATGCTGGCCGTTGCCCCACTGGTAATACTTGGTGCATCATTGACGGAATTGACAGTAATAGTGAAGGTCTGAGGGCCTGAAGTATCGACCCCTCCATTGGCGATTCCACCGTTATCACTCAAGGCGACCGTCACGGTGGCACTGCCGTTGGCATTGGCCGCTGGGGTGTAGGTTAAATTTCCTGTGCTTGGATCGATTGTCGGTGGGGCCAAGAATAACCCGTTGTTGTCATTGCTGAGCGTGAAGGTTAGGGTCTGCCCTGACTCATCTGCTGGGCCGGTCAAAATATTGGTGGCAAAGACAGTGACGGTCTGGGCTCCCGCATCTTCGTTGACGGTTTGATTACCCCCTAGGTTAAAACTCGGTGCATCATTGACGGCATTGACCGTGATGGTGAAGGTTTGGGAGGCTGAAGTATCAACGCCACCATTGGCGGTTCCGCCGTTATCACTCAGGGTGACGGTGACTGTCGCACTGCCGTTAGCATTAGCTGCTGGCGTGTAGGTTAGATTTCCCGATGCATCAATGGCGGGTTGTACTAAAAATAAGCTATTGTTGTTATTGCTGACATTGAAGGTTAGGGTTTGTCCTGACTCATTCGCTGGGCCGGTCGAAATATTAGTGGCAAACGTATTGACGATTTGGGCTCCGGCATCTTCATTGACGGTTTGATTGGCTCCTACTGTAAAGCTGGGTGCATCATTAACGGCATTGACCGTGATAGTGAAGGTCTGAGGGCCTGAAGTATCAACGCCACCATTGGCGGTTCCGCCGTTATCCTGTAGTTGTACGGTTACTGTTGCACTGCCGTTAGCATTAGCTGCTGGCGTGTAGGTTAGATTTCCCGATGCATCAATGGCGGGTTGTACTAAAAATAAGCTATTGTTGTTATTGCTGACATTGAAGGTTAATGTTTGCCCGGATTCATTCGCTGGGCCGGTCGAAATATTAGTGGCAAACGTATTGACGATTTGGGCTCCGGCATCTTCATTGACGGTTTGATTGGCTCCTACTGTAAAGCTGGGTGCATCATTAACGGCATTGACCGTGATGGTGAAGGTCTGAGGGCCTGAAGTATCAACGCCACCATTGGCGGTTCCGCCGTTATCCTGTAGTTGTACGGTTACTGTTGCACTGCCGTTAGCATTAGCTGCTGGCGTGTAGGTTAGATTTCCCGATGCATCAATGGCGGGTTGTACTAAAAATAAGCTATTGTTGTTATTGCTGACATTGAAGGTTAATGTTTGCCCGGATTCATTCGCTGGGCCGGTCGAAATATTGGTGGCAAAGCTAGTGACAGTTTGGACTCCGGCATCTTCGTTGACGGTTTGATTACTCCCTAGGTTAAAAATAGGGCCATCATTGACGGGATTAACAGTAATCGTTGCTGTTATAACGTCCCCCCCCAGTCCCGTCTCCGAGTTGGAGGTGGAGGCTTGAACATCAAAGCTGCCACTACCAAAGAAGTTGGTGTTAGGAGTGAACTTGAGTCCTGCATTTGCCTGGGCAATGGTGATGAAGCTACCGTTGGAGATCACCGTCGTGCCATCATTAAAAAACAGGATGCCATTGGTGATATTGGTGATTTTGACGTGGGTGACCTCTGCTCCATCTACAGCGTTTCGGGAAATTACCAGACCCGTAGTGGTTTGGGTGTCTTCATTGGTCGTGGAATTGGTGACAGAGGGGGTGTTGGCACTGTCTGTAATGCTGGCTGTTAGCGAACTAATACTGATGCCGTTGTAGTTCCCATCGCTACTCGTGGCGGTGTGTTGGATGGTGCTGTTGTGATTCCCTTCTGCAATATTGTCATTCACCGCTGTTACTGTGACTGTCTGGGCAATGTTCCAATTCTGCGGTGTAAAGACTAGGGATGTGGGACTGGTTGTACTCTGACTGTCAGGAGTTATGGCGATAGTAACGTTTGCCGTCGGCTGAGAATTCAGAACTACCGTATAAGTATCCGTTGCCCCTCCCTCGGCCAGCACTGTAGTGCCATCAGTCTGGGTGATGCTCACCCCTGGATCTACGCTTACAAACATAGTCTCAGTTGCAAAAACAGAGCCAACTAGGGCCGTATCAATTGCCTGAACGCTCCAGTAATATAGCTGTCCCGGCGTGAGATCCGTCAAAGTCCAGGTAGTCGTCTGCACTAGGCCACGCTGGGCGATGTTACGCAGGCCTGTATTCAATGACATCGGGGCCAAAACATCTTGCGCGCCCGCTGTAGTGCCGACCCGGAGGTTGTAGCTCAGCCCGTTGGTGGGGGTCTGGGTATCCGTGGGAGCGGTCCAAGTCAACTCAACGCTGGTCGGCGATAGGACGTTCACCGTCAGGCCCGTAGGTGCGATGGGTCGGGTATTCTGGACGGGGGCGTCGTTCTTGAAGACGCGGGCAATGGTATTGCTCCCTCCGTCGCGGCCCGATAGGAGAATGTCGAGGTCGTTGTCGTTGTCATAGTCTCCCCAGGCCACGGAACTCAGATCCACTCCGGTAACGTTGGTGGAGATGTCCGTGAAGGTGCCGCTGTCATTGCGATAGATACGCGTAATGCGCGCAGAGGCTTGGGTGCGTCCGGTGAGGAGGATGTCGAGGTCGCCGTCGTTGTCGTAGTCTCCCCAGGCCACGGCACCGTAAAAAACTCCCGTCAGTCCGGCGGAGATGTCTTGGAAACTCCCCCCACCATCATTGCGGTAGACTAGGCTGCGTAGTACACCTCCCCCGTCTTGGCCGCTGAGGAGGATGTCGAGGTCGCCGTCGTTGTC
Organism: Synechocystis sp. LKSZ1; assembly: GCF_040436315.1. Classification (NCBI taxonomy): domain Bacteria; kingdom Bacillati; phylum Cyanobacteriota; class Cyanophyceae; order Synechococcales; family Merismopediaceae; genus Synechocystis; species Synechocystis sp. LKSZ1. Next base: position 1,635,734 of record NZ_AP031572.1, read on the forward strand.
GTAATCGCCCCAGGCTACAGAGGAGTTATTCAGTTGGAGCAGCGCCGCGGAGATGTCGGAAAAGCTGCCGTTGCCGTCGTTGCGATAGATGCGGGAAATCCGACTGCCGGAGGTATTGGTGCCTGTGAGCAAGATATCGAGATCGCCATCGTTGTCGTAATCGCCCCAAGCTGTCGATCCAAAACCCACACCCGGAAGCGGGGCAGAGCTATCCGTGAAGTTGTCACTGCCGTCGTTGCGGTAGATGCGCGTGATGCCGGTAGCAGGAGCACTAACAGTGCGCCCAGTTAGCAAGATATCGAGGTCGCCGTCGTTGTCGTAGTCTCCCCAGGCCACCGAACTGTAGCGGACGCCTGGAAGAGGAGCGGCAATGTCGATAAAAGTGCCGTTGTCGTTGCGGTACACCTTCGAGATCGAATTGTTGCTGGGATCGCGTCCGGTAAGGAGGATGTCGAGATCGCCGTCGTTGTCGTAATCGCCCCAGGCCGCTGAACCGTTGGCCATCTGAACAAGGTTGGCCGAGATATCGACGAAGGTGCCGCCGTCATTACGAAAGACCTGTGAGAAACCACTGCTGTTGATAAAACCGGTGGATAGGACGTCGAGGTCGCCATCGTTGTCGTAATCGCCCCAGACCGCCGAACCTCTGATTCCTCCAACAAGCCCGAGACTGCCCTGATCGGTAAACTGCGGCTGGGTGAAGCTTGATTCAGTGGCAAAGGCCGAGCCAGCGAAGGCAGAGTCGATCGCCTGCACGCTCCAGTAGTATTGCTGGCCTGGTGTCAGTCCGTTAAGCACCCAGGTAGTGGTTTCGACGGTGCCAGATACAGCAACAGTGCGCTTGCCGTTACTAAGAGCCATCGGCCCCACCACATCACTACCGCCCGGCGTGGTGCCGACCCGGAGGTTGTAGCTCAGTCCATTAGTGGGGGTTTGGGTATCCGTGGGAGCGTTCCAAGTCAAGACAACACTGGTCAGTGACGGCCAGGTGACTGAGAGTCCAGTCGGTGCCGTGGGTGGCGTGTTCGGCGTGGCCGTTGTGTTTTGGAAAACGCGAGTGATGCGATTGAATGAGCCAGCATCGCCTGTCAGTAGAATATCGAGATCGCTGTCGTTGTCGTAATCACCCCAGGCCACCGAGCCATCATACACGCCGGTCAGCCCCGAAGCGGAAATTTCCGTGAAGGTGCCGCCGGTATTTTTGTAGATTTTGGAAATTTTCGTGCCCACGCCTGTGCCAGCTCGTCCTGTGAGGAGGAGGTCGAGATCACCGTCGTTGTCGTAGTCGCCCCAGGCGGCAGAAGCAAAATCGACACCCGTCAGGCCGGCGGAAATGTCACTGAAGGTGCCTGCGTTGTTTTGATAGATGCGAGCAATTCTGCTGCTCCCGGTATTGCCAGCCAAGAGGAGGTCGAGATCGCCGTCGTTATCGTAGTCGCCCCAGGCGGCAGAAGCAAAATCGACACCCGTCAGGCCGGCGGAAATATCACTGAAGGTTCCCGCATTGTTTCGATAGATGCGGGCAATGCTGCCGCTCGCGCTACTGCCAGCCAAGAGGAGGTCGAGATCGCCGTCGGCGTCGTAGTCACCCCACGCGACAGCACTGTTGCCAACGGCAGTTAAACTAGCACTGATATCGGTGAAGCTACCGCTGTCATTACGATAGATGCGCGATGTGTAGTTTCCCAAGCTCACCGAACCGGTTAGTACGATGTCGAGGTCGCCGTCGTTGTCGTAGTCACCCCAGGCCACAGTCCGGCCACCACCTGAGCTAACTCCCACCAAACTCGCGTTGATATCACTAAACGAGCCGCTGTCATTCCGGTAGACTTTGGCGATCCGTCCTCCGCTGGAGTTTCCCGTCAACAGAATGTCGAGGTCGCCGTCTTTGTCGTAGTCTCCCCAGGCCACAGCACCGCTATAAACCGCCGTCAGGCTGGCATTGATGTCGGTGAACGAGCCGCTGTCATTGCGGAAGACCTTGGCGACACGCCCGCCTTCCTTTCCCGTGAGAAGAACATCCAGATCGCCGTCGTTGTCGTAGTCGCCCCACGCCACCGAGCTATATGCCACGTTGCTTAGATTGAGGTTACCTAGGTCGGTGAAGTCCGGCATGATATAAACGCTTCAATAAATATATTTACTTTAGACTCGCAGTATTCAGTATAAACTCGTATATCAAAGAACTGTCGAATCAAGTAATCGGTACAGTACCTTCCGAAGAAAGCCTTGAAAACGAGGTTTAGGAACCCCTTTTGTTGATGGATGACGAAGATATTAATGGCTTATTCCCAATCAACACTAACTCAACCACAAGAAGACATCAGTAGTTCCAGCACCTTTCTGCCCTGGCTGACAACAGAAAACATCAGCCTCGCCTTGACCACCTACCAGACCCACCGCCTCTTCTTAATCGGTGTACAACCGGATGGCCGTCCCTCCTGCTTCAAACGGGTGTTCGACCATGCCATGGGCCTGTATCCTACGGCCAATGGACTTTTCATGGGAACCAAAGATAAGATTTGGCAGTTTGAAAATCTACTAGGCTCTACAGAAACTTGTCAGGGGTATGACTGTCTCTATGTCCCCCAGCAAATCCATGAGCTTGGGGATCTGGACATCCATGATTTAGTAGTAGATGCCCAAGGGCAAATTATCTTCGTCAATACCCAATACAATTGCCTCGCCACCCCCGACCCCAGCACGGGTTCATTCCGAACTTTATGGCAACCGCCTTTCATCTCCAAACTGGTTCCTGAAGATCGTTGCCATCTCAATGGCCTGGCCCTGGTGGCCGGACAACCCCGCTACGTTACGGCCGTGAGTCGGTCTGATGTCATTGATGGCTGGCGTCAAAAACGGGACAGTAGCGGCATTGTCATGGATATCACCCGTAACGAGATCCTGACAACCGGCCTCTCTATGCCCCACTCTCCCCGGTACTACCAAGACAAGCTCTGGCTCTTGAATTCCGGCCAGGGTGAATTTGGCTATATCGACCCCAACAACGGCCAATTTGAAGCGATTACCTTTTGTCCTGGCTACGGACGTGGCCTTGCTTTCTGGAAGGACTATGCCATTGTGGCCCTCTCCAGACCAAGGGACCAAACCTTTGCTGGCCTTAGCCTAGATCGCCGTTTAGCTGAAAAAGAAGCTGACCCCCGTTGCGGCCTCGTCGTTATTGACCTCAACACAGGTCACATTGTCCACTGGATGTGGATAGACGGCATCATTAACGAACTCTACGACGTACAAGTCTTGCCTAATATCCAATGCCCTGCTGTCCTCAGCCAACGGCCGGAACCCGGCCAAGATCTGCGCCTTCTCCTAAAGACCAGGGCCAATAGCAACAGTATAAAAGATCGTCAAGACACAAAGCTACCAGCCTTTGCCGATACGTCTCAAGTCTCCCTAGAACACCTCGAAGCAGCAAAACGCCACTTTCTAGCAGGTAAACAGGCCCAGAAAGCGGGCAATGATCAGGAGGCCGAAGCCGCCTTTCAAGCCGCAATCGCCCTGTATCCCGGCTACGCCGCCGCGCACCATCAGCTCGGCCTTGTATGGGTTCAGCAAGACCGCTTTCCAGAAGCCAAACCTCAGTTTGAACAAGTCCTCCGCCTTAACCCCAATAGTGTTGCGGCCCATACCAACCTGGCTCAAATTCTGGTGCAAGTCAACGATATCGAAAGGGCGATGGCCCATTTTCGCACGGCTCTTCAGCTCGATCGCAATTACATTCCGGCCCTGTTTAACTTTGGGTTGCTCTATCGTCAGTTGTACGAGCTTGATCAGGCGACGATTCTATTTAAACGAATTATTGCCTTAGATCCCCAGCACCATGAAGCAATCCTACAACTGGGCCAGATCTGGGATTATCAGGGAAAGTTTGTAGCTTCTCAGGATCTATACAAGCAGAGTTTAAAATACACTCCTGACCAAGAATCCATTTGCCAACGGCTGGGAATGGTGAAGGTTCGCCTATGTGACTGGCAAAACTACGATGAATTTGTTCAGCAGGTCATCACTGCCGCCACTTGTTATGTAGCCGGACAAAAGGACAGTTTAGCGTTGGGGGCCTATGACCTGAATCTACTGCCCCTTCCCTTAGATCTCATGGCAGCTACCCTGCGCCGTTACGGGCAAAGCATTGCTGAATCCGTCGCGCCTCTGCGTGCTCGCTGTTCTTGGCAGGCCCCTCCTGATAGCGGCAAACTCCGCATTGGTTATGCTTCCCCCGATTTTGCTGATCATGCCGTTGGACGGCTGATTGATCAGTTATTTCAGCACCACAGTCGGGAGCACTTTGAAATCTATGGCTATGCTCTGCGACCTCTAGATTCAGATGATCCCTATAGCCAATTGATTCGGAAGGGGTGCGATACCTTTCGCGATCTTGCGAACTTACCTCTAGAAGAAGCGGCCCAACGCATTAATCAAGATGGCATTCACATCCTGGTTAATCTGGCAGGGTACACGGCTTTTGGTCGGCCAGAATTATTTGCGTTGCAATCTGCACCAGTGCAAATTCAATGGCTAGGCTTTCCCAACACGATGGGGGCTGACTTTATCCAATACTTACTGGCTGATTCCTGGCTCGTGCCGCCAGCGTCTTACCCGTACTACTATGAGTCTGTGATCAATCTGCCCCATGCTTTCGTCGGCAGTCCAACGGCGCTCCCCGCCTCTGTCCCCGACCGGACTTCCCAAGGCCTTCCGGCAAAGGGGTTTGTATTTGGTTGTTTCAATACCCATCACAAAATTGATCCTGATGTCTTTGCTACCTGGATGCGGATTTTGCATAATGTCCCGAATAGTGTTCTCTGGCTAGCAGAGCCACGAGTTGAGGTAATCGCTCATAACCTCCAACAAGCGGCCCAAAACCACGGGATTGAGCCTAGTCGTCTTATTTTTGCTCGAAAGTTGCCCTATCCCGAACATCTTGCCCGATTGGCCCTGGTAGATCTGACCCTAGATACCTTTATTTACACCGCTGGATCAACGGCGATCGCCTCCGTTGCGGCGGGCGTCCCCCTCCTTACTAAGGCCGGAGCAAGCAATGCCTCACGGATGGGGGCTAGTATTTGCGCCAGCGTTGGCCTGGAATCCCTCATCTGTGAAACCACCGCTGCCTATGAACAGCAGGCCATCACCCTCGCCACCCATTTAGACCAACTCAGCGCTATTAAACAGAAGTTGCAAGCACAGCGTTGGGGAAATGTCGCCTTAGGAGAGTCCCCGCTTCCCCTGTTTGACCTCCACACTTTTGCTCATCATTTAGAGCAGGCCTACCAACACATCTGGCAGAAAAGAGTCATTATCGGTTTGAGATAATCTAAAAAAGGCCCTTCGGAGCAATTTTCCCCATGCCTAAATGGTTCAACACGGCAGGCCCTTGTCAGGCCGATATCCACTACATGCTATCTCCGACGGCGCGACTGCCCCAATTGCGTCCTTTGATTGACCAACGCAACTATTTTGTGATCCATGCGCCGCGTCAAGTGGGTAAAACCACCGCCATGCTGGCCCTGGCTAAGGAATTAACCGAAAGTGGCCAATACACGGCTGTGATGTTGTCTGCAGAAGTCGGTTCCGCTTTTCCGGAACAGCCCGACATTGCTGAAGATGCCATCCTAGATGCCTGGCAAGATGCTAGTCGCTTTTGGCTTCCCCCCGAACTCTATCCTCCTCTCTGGCCAGAAACGAAATCCGGGCGCAAAATTAACGCCGCTTTAGGACATTGGGCCCAGACCTCGCCTCGCCCTCTGGTTGTCTTCATTGACGAGATTGACTCTCTACAAAATCAAACCCTGATTTCAGTATTGCGGCAATTGCGCGATGGTTACCCCCGTCGGCCCCAGGGCTTTCCCCAGTCGTTAGCACTCGTGGGCATGCGGGATGTACGAGATTACAAGGTTAAATCCGGGGGGAGTGAGCGATTGAATACCGCCAGTCCGTTTAATATTAAGGTTGAATCCTTAACCCTCGGTAATTTTAGTTTTGAGGATGTCCAAAGTTTATATCAACAGCATACCGATGCAACGGGCCAACTCTTTACTCCCGAAGCCTTGACCCATGCCTTTTATTTGACGGATGGCCAGCCCTGGTTAGTCAATGCCCTGGCCCGACAGGCCACGGAATTTATTGTCAAAGACCGTACTCAACCTATTACGCTGGAAGTAATAGAACAGGCCAAAGAGATTCTGATTCAACGCCAGGATACCCATCTCGATAGCTTGGCAGAAAGATTACGAGAAACCCGAGTTAAAGCCCTCATTGAACCGATTTTGGCCGGGGCAGAATTACCGGATGTCCCTCCTGATGATATTCGCTATGTACTAGATTTGGGTTTGTGTAAAGATAGCAACGGCCGAGGCCTAGAAATTGCGAATCCTATCTATAGAGAAGTATTGCCGCGAGTCTTGACCTATACGACCCGTGCTTCTATTGGCCTGATTGAACCCCGCTGGTTAGATGCCGAGGGCAACTTCCTGCCAACGGAACTCCTCCAGGCCTTTCTAGACTTTTGGCGACAGCACGGGGAACCGTTATTCAAGAGTACCCCCTATCCTGAAATTGCCCCTCACCTTGTTTTAATGGCCTTTCTGCATCGAGTGGTGAATGGCGGCGGCACTCTGGAGCGGGAATATGCCATTGGTTCGGGACGCATGGATATTTGCCTCCGTTATGGCCCGGTAGTGATGGGCATGGAACTCAAAGTCTGGCGGCCTGGCCAACCCGATCCTTTAGCGAAAGGCCTGGCCCAGTTGGATAAGTACTTAGATGGTTTAGGGCTAGAAACAGGTTGGTTGGTGATTTTTGACCGTCGGCCCAATCTATTGCCGATTAGTGAGCGAACCACCACCGAGCAGGCCCTGAGTCCGGCGGGCCGAGAGATTACTGTGATTCGTGGCTAAGGGCCAGACAACTTCCCTGCTACAGAAAACTTAAAGATAGCCCCCACATCAATGGCGCCTAAAAACTGGGCCAGAGAGAAAGCTCTCAACTGAGTCCTGTACGATAAATACCAAAGATCAATAATACTTAAAACCATTGTCTGTATCTGCCATCAATAAATTTTCGCCAGCTAGGGCATCCATTGGGGAGCAAAGCCAACGGCAAGTTCCTGGGGCAATATTTCATTGGGCAGGCCCGTTGAAATATTATCGGGTAGGGCCAACAACCAGATCCGACCATCGGTGATCGCTTGGCCGGAAGGCGTTAATAAATCACTATTCCTAGAGGGGGCAACCGTTGCCACTTGGTCGAAGAGCAGGGCCAGGCCATCAGGAGCCACACTCATGCTGACATCGGGGTAGTTGGGCAGGGCCAGGAGAGGACGAAGGCTTTGGGTCTGTTGATTAACAATGGCTAAAAACGGTTCTTCTTGCGGTTGGCCATTATCTCGCTGAACAAAATCCTGCTTAAGACAATACAAAATATTACTCTGACGAGGCTCGAATTGGCAGTCGAGAACTGGATACTTTGCCTGGACGACAATGTGGGGAGGCGCGGGCGCTGCTTTGGAGTTGGCTGTGAAGGGCAGCAACATCAATCTATAGCGATTGTCTGCTTGGAGTTGGGACAATAACACTTCATTTTTAGCGTTTAAAAAAGCTAAGGGATGACTATAGCCGGCGAGAAATTGGGTATCTCCCAGGCCCTGTACCAAGGGGAATAGGCTAACGCCCCCCTCTTGAGCCAGGGCCAACCACTGTCCATCCGCTGAAAGGATAAAATCGTCACTCCGCAGGCCCAGGGGCCGGGGTGATTCTCCCAACGGCCAGGCCCATAGACTAGAATCCGCTATATTGTCACGGTTGGTTCTCTGCCAGACTAGCATCTTGCCGTGACGAGCCAGGGCTAGGGAGAAATTATCGTAGTTGTCATCTTCTAAAATGCGTTCGATTTTACCAGGCAGTACTGAAGCATCCTGGGTCTGGTAATGAATGCCCGTAGTTACGGTAAACACCTGTAGCGACGGACGACGCTGGTTGGGGTCGTAGGCCGTGAACAGAATTCGGTCTCCCTGGGGATAAATTTGGAATTCTCGAACTCGCAAATCCTTGGGGGTCAGGATCAATTTTTGTGGCTTTTGGGGATTGGTAATATCTAATAAAATCAGCCGTCCCTGCTCTTCTGGGCTAATACCAATGTAGACCAGGGCTCGGTTATGGGTATTGAGGAGAGTAACCAAGCTACTAAGTTGAGGGATCTTGGCTTGGGCCGACGAGGCCTCTAGGGTGACTTGGTAGCTAGTACCGTAGCGGGGGAGTTCCGATAAGGTATAAAACCAATGACGGCCCTGGCCACTGAGTTGTCCAGCTAAGGGAGGTTCAATTTTGAAAACGGAGGCAGACTGTTCCGAGACTAGGGGTTGATTCAAGTGAAAGCTTAATACTCGGTCTTGGGTGCCAATTTGTTGGCCCTGCCAACTGTACTTGACCACCCGCAACTCGACAGAATTGGTGCGCCACAACAGGAGTACCAGAACCACTGCTAATACTAGCGCTGTAACTCCGACGATGCGGTCAAAAGGCCCGAGGACAGCCAGCATAGCTTTCGGAGGATGAAAACGGGCGGTCATAGATGTTACGCGGTTTTTGCCTTAGGTTTATGGGTAGAAGCGACTTCTAATTCCTTGAGCTGTTTCGCCTCTACTGTCGCTGGGGCATCCGTCAGCAGACAGCGGGCTTGTTGAGTTTTGGGGAAGGCAATCACATCCCGAATCGACTCTTCTCCCGCTAACAGCATCACCAGACGGTCTAGACCATAGGCAATACCCCCATGGGGAGGGGTGCCATACTCGAAGGCCTCCAACAAAAAGCCAAACTTACTGTAGGCTTCCTCCAGGGAAAGGCCAATGGTGGCAAAAACCTGTTCTTGAATGTCTCGTTGGTAGATCCGCAGACTACCACCACCAATTTCAATACCATTATACACTAAGTCGTAGGCCAGAGCCCGGGCCGTTTTCAGGTCGTCTAAATCGGCTGGATTGGGGGCCGTAAAGGGATGGTGCAGGGCCTCTAGACGTTTTTCCTCAGCATTCCACTCGAACATAGGAAAGTCCGTCACCCAGAGCAGGTTAATCTGGTCGGGATCGATTAGGCCCAATTGTTCTCCTAACACTAAGCGCAAACGAGCCAGGGATTTATCCACCGTGGCCCGGTCGCCCGCCCCAAAGAGCAGGAGATCACCAGCTTGGGCCTGGGTTAACTGGAGCAGGGCCGTCACTTGTTCAGGACTGAGATTATCCTTGATGGCCCCGATGGTATCAATGTCACCGCCCTCTCGAACACGGATATAGGCAATACCTTTGGCCCCGGCATCGGTAGCCTCTTTGAACAGATCCCCACCGGGCTTAATCCGCACATTGGAAATACTCTCATTGCCACCGGGAACGGTAATTGCCTTGACACAGCCCCCACTCTGGACGGCCCCAGAAAAGACCTTAAAGCCAATATCCTTAACTAATTCTGAAACCTCTACTAACTCTAGGCCAAAGCGAGTATCAGGCCGGTCAGTACCAAAACGAGCCATGGACTCAGCGTAGGTCAGGCGGGGGAAGGGGCGGGGAAGATCAATATTCTTAACCGTTTTAAAAATATGGGCCATCAAGGCTTCGTTAAGGCCTAGGATTTCCTCCTGAGAAAGGAAACTCATTTCCATATCCAGTTGGGTAAATTCCGGTTGCCGGTCGGCCCGCAGGTCTTCATCCCGAAAACAACGCGCAATTTGATAGTAGCGGTCAAAGCCCGACACCATTAGCAACTGTTTAAACAATTGGGGCGATTGGGGCAGGGCATACCATTCTCCCGGATTGACGCGGGAGGGAACAAGGTAATCTCGGGCGCCTTCTGGAGTAGAACGGGTTAGGACAGGAGTTTCAATCTCAATGAACTGTTCTTGGTCTTCTAGAAAGCGGCGCAGGGCCTTCACCACTTGGTGTCGGAGTTGCAAATTTTGACTGAGACGGTCACGACGCAGGTCTAGGTAACGGTACTTGAGACGGACATCTTCGCGTACTTGATCCGCTTCACTGCTGGAGACCACAAAGGGGAGTTGCTTGCTGACCCCGTTGAGGAGTTCAATATCATCGGCGTAAATTTCGATTTCCCCCGTCGCCAATTTGGGATTGAGGGATTCCGGGGGGCGTTGACTGACGGTTCCTGTCACCCGGATAACATATTCATTGCGGAGACCCTCGGCCACGGGATAAGAAGCAGGCGTTTGGCTGGGATTACTGGCAATCTGCACCGTGCCACTCCGGTCGCGTAGATCAATAAAAATTACCCCGCCATGATCTCGACGGCGATCAACCCAGCCAAAGAGTGTAACGGTTTGACCGAGATGGGTGGTGCGTAGGTCGCCGCAGTAGTGAGTCCGCATAGGGTTTGCAAAAGGAATTAAAACAGATAGTCAAGGTTACTGAGCTGAGGAACGCCGCTCATCTGACAGAATCGGCATGGCTGAGCGGGCCCTTTAATGCATTGCCCATTATCCTGCATTTTGTTCGTCCGATATTATCAAAATTATGGCGGGCCAGTCCCCAAGGACTTTGAAGCGGTGGGGTGAGGGGCAAGATTCTTTGCTAATATGGGGGCGATATAACCGTTGTGGGAGCGATTTGTCGATGCTAATTGGAGAAATGTCTATCCTAGATTGGAGCCAGATGTCCATGCTCCCTGACCTGTCTATGCTGACTGCCTCTTTGCAAGATCTTGGGCATCAAGTAGCTAAGGAAGTTAACGTTTTAGCAACAACCGATTATGGTAGGCTTTCTCGCATTGATATTCTGGCCGACTTTCAAAACGCCTTTCAGAATTTTATTAAGTCTGGCCAAGTTTGGGCGCTAGGAATTGGCCTAGTGGTTGGTTGGGTACTACACAGTTTCATTGGCTCTTAGTCTTCTAATATTTTTCAGACTTCCATTCCCCTACTTTTTCCCCATGGCCAAAAAAACCTGGAGTGACCGCTTCGAGGGTAGTTTACACCCTGCCATTGTGCTTTTTAATGCCAGCATTGGTTTTGATATTGAATTAATTGAATACGACCTGACAGGGTCAGCGGCCCACGCCAAAATGTTGGCCCATAGTGGCATTATTAGCGTCACCGAGGCGGAACAATTGGTGGCCGGTTTAGAGCAAATTCGCCAGGAGTATCGTCAGGGCCAATTCAATCCCGGTGTTGACCAAGAGGATGTCCATTTTGCGGTAGAGCGTCGTCTCACGGAATTAGTGGGGGATGTGGGTAAAAAACTCCACACGGCCCGTTCTCGCAATGATCAAGTCGGCACCGATATCCGCCTTTACCTCCGCGATCAGATTGACCAAATTCGGGCCAGTTTACGGGCTTTCCAGGAAACCCTCGTGGCCCTGGCCAGCGAACATGTTGAAACCTTGATTCCTGGTTATACGCACCTCCAGCGGGCCCAACCCATCAGCCTGGCCCACCATCTCCTAGCCTACTTTCAGATGGCCCAACGGGACTGGGAGCGCCTAGGGGAAATTCGAGCCAGGACGAACATCTCTCCCCTCGGTTCCGGGGCCTTGGCCGGTACGACCTTCCCCATTGACCGTCATTTCAGTGCTAATCTGCTAGGCTTTGAGGGCCTGTATGCCAACAGCCTGGATGGGGTAAGCGACCGAGATTTTGCCATTGAATTTTTGGGGGCCGCCAGCTTAATCATGGTGCATCTTAGCCGCCTGAGTGAGGAAATTATTCTCTGGGCCTCCCAGGAATTTAGTTTTATTCGCCTGACCGATAGCTGTGCCACGGGCTCTAGCATTATGCCCCAAAAGAAAAACCCCGATGTGGCGGAGTTGGTGCGAGGGAAAACGGGACGGGTGATTGGCCATCTCCAAAGCCTGCTCGTGCTGATGAAGGGCCTACCCCTGGCCTATAACAAAGACCTCCAGGAAGATAAAGAGGCCCTGTTCGATGCGGTGAAAACCGTCCAAGTTTGCCTAGAGGCCATGACGATTCTGCTGTCCGAGGGCCTAGTGTTTCAAACTGAGCGTCTGGCCCAGGCGGTGGCTGAAGATTTTTCCAATGCCACCGACGTGGCGGATTACCTAGCGGCCAAAGGGGTTCCCTTCCGCGAGGCCTATAATCTGGTCGGCAAAGTGGTAAAAACCAGTCTGGCCCAGGGCAAACTCCTCAAGGATTTAACCCTAGCAGAATGGCAGGCCCTACACCCAGCTTTTGATACTGACATATACGCGGCCATTACACCCCAGCAAGTCGTCGCCGCCCGCAATAGTTATGGGGGAACAGGTTTTGAGCAAGTACGCCAGGCCCTCGCCCAGGCTAAATTATGCCTAGAGGTCGAAGGCTAATGTCTAGACTCCTCCTAGAGGGGATAAAATTTTCCTGTAAGCTGGGTTAAACGTACTTGTATTTTCCGGTTACTATGACCAGCTTCCTCGGTTTATCCCTGACCTCCTCCCAAGTCTTGCTTTATGGCCTGGCCATCGCCGCGGGCCTAGTTTATTTACCCTATATCGTGGTGGCCTATGGACGGGTTAGCATTGGCCTGGATTTAAGCGCCCCTAGGGCTATGTTAGACCGCCTCCCCGACTACGCCAAACGAGCGACTTGGGCCCATCAAAATTCCTTTGAGGTGTTTTCTCTGTTCATGGCGGCGACTCTCACTGTTTACGTGACCGATAGCGCCACTGACCAAACCTCTCTGTACGTTCTGATCTTTTTGACTAGTCGCTTTCTTTTCATTTTGTTCTATCTTCTAGACTGGCCCTGGTTACGTTCTCCGATGTGGGCCCTTGGCATGGTCTGTATTGGAGGACTATTTAGTACAGCCTTGCTTTAGGGTCTCAGCAACTATCGGTAACAAATCCCTTATCTACAATCTAAAGGAATATAGCTTTATATCAACCATCTTGTTGAACCGAACGAGCCTCTTGTTCCATCCATTCCCTGATTAATCTCGGCCACAGAATTAGGAAGTAGGCCCACCACAGCACAATCAGAAAACTCAGGGGCAGGGTGAGCCACCATTTATGAAAAAGGAACCAGCTACCACCGATGCAACTAGCCCCCGTCAGCAGAATCGTCCAGGGTTGACACCACCACGGTTTAGCTTGCCAAGGATTGTAGCTCATAGTTCGGAGTAACAGGGGATTGAGGGCCTTGATAAATCATGGGGACACCCCGAGCCGGGGCCAGGGTCACCCCGCGTCGCTGGGCCTTTTCTGGACGACTATCCGCCAAGCTGAAGCGATAGTTGGCCATGAGAGTTGCCAGGACTAACTTCATTTCAAATTGAGCCAGGGCATCCCCCACACAACGCCGAATCCCCCCTCCGAAGGGCATAAATTCGTAGGGAGAATATTGCCGCTCTAGAAAACGGTCGGGATTAAAGGTTTTGGGGTCTGGGTAAAGATCGGGCCGCTGATGGACTTGATAGATAGAACCCATCACCATCGTATCCTTCGGGATGGTCTGACCCAGCAACTCTGTATCGGTAATGGCTTGGCGGGGAAAGGTCAACATGGCCACCGGATAGATCCGCAGGGTTTCGTTGCCCAGGGCCGTTAGGTAGGGCAAGCGCAGGATCTCCATGGGGTCGGAGTTGGGGCCAAGGGCCGTTAGTTCAGCTTGCAGCTTAGCACTGATTTCTGGTTTGGCATGGAGCCAGTATAGGGCCCAGGCCATGGCCGTCGCCGTTGTTTCGTGGCCCGCAAAGAGGAGGGTCATTAACTCATCCCGCAGTTCCTGATCCGTCATCGGTTGGCCCTGCTCATCCCGAGCCGACATCAATAGACTGAGAATATCCGTGCGTTCTGGTTGGGGATTGGCCCGCCGCTCGGCAATTTCGGCAAAGAGGAGGGTATTGGCCTCCTGGCGACGGCGCACAAAGCGGCCCCAGGGACTCCAGGCCCCTAGATCTTGTTGGAGACTAGGAAAAAAGAGAAAAGCCGAGGTAAGGGGGGAATTAAACAGGTCGGCCATGCCCGCCAATAACTGTTTTAATCGGTTATATTTAGCAGTCTCTGCTAGGCCAAAAACGCTTTCAAAAATCACCTGCAGGGAAATAGCCTGGGTCAGGTTGCGGGCCAGAAAAGCTTGGCCGGGTTGGTAACTGGCCAGGGCCTGGTGGGTTATTTTGACGATCAAATCTCCATAGGCCTTGAGGCGTTCCCCATGGAAATTAGGCAACAGTAGCTGACGACGCTTGCGGTGACGGTCTCCTTCGATCATGATTACGGATGTATCACCCAAAAGGGGCCGAAGAATAGCATTGATGCGGCCGGGGGCAATGAAGTGGCGGCGCTCATTACTCAGGAGTTGCTGGAGGGCCTGGGGATGATTGGTCATCACCATTTTATCGGCCCCAAAGCCTAGACCATTGGCTTGGAAAATATCGGGACATTCTCTCTGGGCTCGTTCAAGATAACTAACGGGATCGAAAACCCATTGGAGGCGGTTCTGTAACGCAAGACCAGAGGGAGACGGAAGGGTGGACATAGGGTTTGGCGGGGGAACAGTCTTCCCTAGGGTAGCATTCTGTCCAGGCTAGGGGGCGAAGGCGGTGGGGCCAAGAACGTGCTGATTTGGGATGCCGCCGGTGATATGCTAGATCGAGTCTCTTTTAATGAAGCGTTATCTATTTAATATCCCATGACTGTTTCCACTGTTGCCCGCACTATCCGCATTGGGTCTCGTAAAAGTCAACTGGCCCTTGTGCAAACCCATTGGGTGCAAGGGGAATTGCAAGCCCATTTTCCCGAGCGGCAATTTGATGTGGAAACCATGAGCACCCAGGGAGACAAGATTCTCGATGTGGCCTTGGCTAAAATTGGTGATAAGGGCCTGTTTACTAAAGAATTAGAAGTGGGCATGATCGAAAAAAGCATCGATCTCGCCGTTCACTCCCTCAAGGATTTACCGACAAAATTACCCGAGGGCCTGGTTTTGGGCTGTGTCACCAAACGAGAAGACCCGGCCGATGCGTTAGTTTTAAACGCAAAACACCAGGGCCAGCAGTTAGATACCTTACCGGAGGGGGCCGTGATCGGAACCTCTTCCCTGCGTCGTCTGGCCCAATTGCGCCACCACTATCCCCACCTGACCTTTAAGGATGTGCGGGGCAATGTCAATACCCGTCTGGCCAAGTTGGATGCCGGGGAATACGATGCCATCGTTCTGGCTGTTGCCGGCCTGCAGCGCTTAGGGATGGCCGAACGAATCCATCAAGTAATTCCCGCCGAAATTTCTCTCCATGCGGTGGGCCAGGGGGCCTTGGGCATTGAATGCCGGGGGGATGATGCGGAAGTATTAAGCTTGTTAAAAGTCTTGGAAGACCCGGATACCCGTGACCGTTGCTTAGCAGAACGGGCCTTTTTGCGCCAGTTGGAGGGCGGTTGCCAGGTGCCCATCGGGGTTAATACCCAGATCGAAGGAGAGCAATTGACCTTGACGGGTATGGTGGCTAGCCTAGATGGTCAGCAACTCCTCAAAGATAATTTGACGGGCCCCCGGACGGAAGCCGAGGCCCTAGGCCAACGTCTAGCAGAACAACTGCGAGCACAAGGGGCCGGCGAGATTCTGGCAGAGATTGAGCGGGGTTAGTTAAGATTTGGGGTGTTATCCCTACCGGCCGACTACTATGCTGGGTACCTTCCAACAGAGTCATCTCCGTTTTGAAATTGACGCGAAAGCCCCGACTATCCGCGATAGTTTGCTGCTAGTTCCCCACCTACGGCAGTGGTTACAGCCCCAGACCCTCCCCCCTGGCCTGCCGGAGCGGTTAACCCCCGGCCTGAGCTTTGTCAGTCATCTTGGCCCGATTGCGGTGGCCCATCAGGTGGATTGCGTCGGGGATAATTACCTGCGCTTGCTCCTCAGTCAAGGCATTGACGGTTTCCACGAATGGTATTGGGGAGATGGTTGGCTCCAGTCCTGCCTAGAAGGCATTTCTCTACTGCCGCTTAATCTGGGGCAAACCGCCAGTCTTCTCCGCCTCCGCTATTTTATTCAGCATTGTCAGTCCTCGGATTGAATTGTGATTGCATGAAGAAACGTGTTTTTGTGACGGGCATTAGTGGCTGTATTGGCCATTATTTGGCCGATGAGTTGATTACCAATCCAGATTATGAACTCTTTTTACTGGTGAGAAATCCCCAGAAACTCCAGTTTAATGATCATCTCCGTCCCGATATTCACTTGATTGAAGCCAGTCTAGATCAGATTGAAAATTATGCTGATCTCCTGCAAACCATGGATGTGGCCATTTTAATTGCCACCAGTTGGGGAGACTACCAGCAGACCTACGATACCAATGTAGAAAAAACCCTGGCCCTGATTAATTGCCTCGATCCAGACCGCTGTGAGCAGGTCATCTATTTCTCGACAGCCAGTATCCTCGACCGCACCGGCCATCCCCTCAAGGAAGCGGGGGAATTGGGAACCGACTACATTCGCACCAAATATCTCTGTCACCAGGCCCTGGAAGCCAACAGTGACGCTTGCCGGATCTCGCCGGTCATGGCCGAAAAAATAACCGTGGTGTATCCCACGCTCGTTTTTGGTGGTGAGTCCAATAAGCCCTATTCCCATCTTTCCGGGGGCCTGGGAGAAATTCTGCAATGGTTGAATTTAATTCGTTGGTTTCGGGCCGACGGCAGTTTTCACTTCATCCATGGCCGCGACATTGCTCGGGTGGTGGCCTATCTCTTGGCCCACCCCACGGGCCAACGCCAAGACTTTGTGCTGGGTAATGCTCCCCTAACGGCCACCCAGGCCATTCAAGACATTTGCCAGGCCCTTAACAAACGGATTTATGTCCAGATCCCCCTATCCATCAGTCTGGCCCATCTTTTCATTAAGCTCTTTCGGATTCAAATGGCGGATTGGGATCATTTTTGTTTGGATTACCGCCACTTTACCTATCCCCGTCCTGTTTCCCCGGCCAGCTTCGGCCAACCCAGCCATTGTGCAACGGTGGCAGAACTCCTTCAGGTTAGTGGTGTGGCCTAACCCTGGCTAAGCTGTTGCGATAATTGCTCAGCCTTCTGGGCCAACTCCGTTTTCCCCTGGGCCTGGAATAATTGGGCTGCCATTTTGAGGTCGGTGATGGCTGCCTTTTCTTGTTTGAGCAGGGCCTGGGTCAGGCCTCGATTGAAATAGGCCTCGGCCAATTTTGGATTGAGTTCAATGCTTTTGGTATAGTCCGCCAGAGCCTTTTGGGATTCCTTAAGGCGATTATGGGTCAGACCGCGATTGTAGTAGGCGTTGGCGTGCTTGGGATTGAGACGAATGGCATCGTTAAAATCCGCCAAAGCTGTTTTGGGTTGGCCAATGTCATCCTGGGCGTTGCCGCGATAAATGTAAAAATCGGCGTAGTGGGGATTGAGGACAATGGCATTGGTACAGTCCTCAATGGCCCGGGCATACTGTTTTAGCAGAAAAAAGGCGTAGCACCGATTGCCGAAGGCATAGGCAAATTTAGGGTTGAGTTGCAGGGCCTGGGTGTAGTCCGCAATAGCGGCCGTATGATTACCCAAAATATGTTGAGCGTAGCCCCGATTGTAGAAGGTATCGGCATCCTTGGGATTGAGGTGGATCGATTGGCTAAAGTCGGCAATGGCCCCGGCATAGTCCTGACTGTTGAGCTTATCAACACCCTGGTTGTACCATTGGACGGCGGTTTTGGGGGTTGGAACGGTGGGGGACGTTGGGGTCGTTTGGGCCAGAAGAGGAACGACGGGGAGCAGTCCCAGACAGAGGCTCAGGAGGAAGGTCTTCATCTTAAACTCCTTTATTGTTAGGCAAGAATATGTTTAAGAGCCGCTAATAAACGATCAATTTCAGCGACTTCGGTGAAGTAGTGGCAACAGGCCCGGATACAACTGGGGTCAACGATGGTTCGCAGGTAGAAACGCTCCTGCTCCAAGCGTTGAACGATCTCTCCATGGCTCAGAGGCCCTGCGACTTCAAAAGACACTAGGCCCGCCGCCGGGGGATGGGGACTCAGGCAATGAACGCCCGGTAGGGTTTGCAGACCCTGCCAGAGGGTGGCACTTAGGGTACAAATTTGGTGGTAACGGTCTTTGGCGGTTCCGGCCTGACGATGTACCATCAGGGCGGCCTGGAGGCCCCGGTATTGGGGAAACGCGGCCGTGGCCACCTCAAAACGTCGGCCATCTTCGGCCCAGCCTAGAACTTCACCGCTACTGCTATACCGCAAACTCCGCCAACCGACGTAGGTCGGGGCCAATTCCGAAAACCGCTCAGGATGGACATACAGGCCCCCGACACCAGCCGGCCCACAGAACCACTTATGGCCCGTAAAAGCGTAGTAATCGACGGAGAGGGTCGAAAAATCTAGGGGCAGGGAACCCGCGGCCTGGGCGCCATCGACGAGGATTTGAACGGGATACTCACCGTGAAAACCCCGACAGGCCTGGATAATGTCTGCTAGGGGCAGGACTTGGCCATTGTTCCAGAGTAGATGGCTGAAGATCACCAGACGAGTCTTGGGGGTTAAATGACCCTGAATCACGGCCACGGGATCTGTTCCCTGCTGGGTGGCTAGGATCGGACAGGTGGAATAGGTCAGCTCAAAACGCTGACTCAGGGCCTGGACAATGGCGATCACGCCAGGATGCTCGCAGTCTGTCATTAGGATATGATCTCCCTTCTGCCAAGGCAGGCCCCAGAGCACAATGTTGCAACCAGCTGTCACATTATCTGTCAGCGTGATCGTGGCCGGTGCCACTTGAAATTCCTCGGCCAAGGTCTGGCGGAGTTGGGCCATTTCCGTCTGGAAGTAACGGTTGGCAGTGAGGGAAAACGGGCCAGTTTGCTCTAGGAACTGGTAGGTTTCGAGGATGCGTTGGAAAGCCGATTGGGGTAGCGGCCCCTGGCCCCCGTAGTTGAAGTAGCCTTTCTCCCCCAGACCGGGAAATTCTGAGCGCAGGGAGAAAAAGGGATTGGGGTCGTCGAGGGAGGACTGGAGGGCCATGGCAGTAATTGAAGAATGCTTCCAAAGTGTAGCAAAGATTGTTTTTCTGTTTATCGACAGGAGACGAGGGGCCAGGCCCTCAAAAGCCAAAGAGCATTTGCAGACGTTTCCGCATCCAGTTGACAATATTGGGGTCTTCTTCCGCCGCCGTTAACAGGCCCTTTTCCGCCAGTTCCTGCTTACGTTGTCGCAACTCTTCCTGGTGTTGGCTCAAGGTATTAATGATCGTCTCTCGAAATTCTAAGTTGGTTTGCAGGAGGCATTCAAAATGAGGATGTTTAATAGCAAAGAGTAGGGAATTTTGCAGGGCTTTGACAGATGCGGTTCGTGGAGTTCCTAGCATCAGGGCTAATTCTCCAAAGAAGCTACCAATTCCCAACGTGGCCAAAACTTTGCCTAACTGTTCAGCATACACTTCCACTTCCCCAAAAATGACAATATACATGGCATCACCGGGGTCATTTTCTCGAAATAATACCTCTCCAGCTTGAATATTCTTTAGTTGACCAATTTCTATTAATTGTCTGATTTCTAAATCATTGAGGTCTTGGAAATAGTTGATTGACTTCAAAACTTTCCGGATTGAAACCGTTGTTTGAAGGGGAACACTTTTCAGGGATTCGGGGGCTGTTTTTAGGGAAACGTCCTCTCCATCTGCTTGCGTGGAAACCTGCTCTTCAGACTGGAAGAACGTCACCCAGGGATCAGGATTACGTAGCCATAAATCTCGTTGAGGAAAAGGAATAACAATATGATTAATCCGAAAATTGTATTCAATAGCAAAGCGTAGCGCACTTAAAATTTCAGGCTTTATGCCCACATCCGCGGTTTTAATCCAGACCCACAATTCTAGATTCAGGGCACTATCTCCAAAGTTAGTAAAAATCACCTGGGCCCTCGGCTCCCGCAGGATTGTACTCTGGCTATAGGCCGACAAGAGTAAAGTTTCTGTCACCAAAACCGGGTCACTACCGTAGGCAACCCCGATGGGTAGGGTTAAGCGGACAGTTTCGGTATCGTAATGATAGTTAATCACCTTTTGCTCAATAATGACGCTACTGGGCATAATGACAGAAGAACCATTTTTAAGACGAACTACCACTGCCCGAGGCGAAATTTCTCGTACATAGCCTTCGATACCATCAAATTGAATAAAATCGCCAATCTTTATTTTTTGCTCTGCTAATAGGGTCATGCCACTAACAAAGTTACGGGTCAGGTCTTGTAAACCTAAACCAATTCCAAAACCCAAGGCTCCACCGATTAAGGCGAGGGAAGAAAGATTAATCCCCGTCGTCTGTAGAATAATAATTAAAATAAAAGCTCCCAAGCTATAGCTAATTAAATTAGCAATAATGTAACGAACGCCCTTTTCAGTAATGAAACGAGCTAATAAATGCTTCTTGAGGAGGGTATTAAAATAGTGAGTTAAAACGTAAATAATTAAGAGATAGAAAGAAATTTGCAGAATCGAATACAGTGAAATACTAACTTGCCCAAAATTAAAGGTAATTGAGTTTAAGCTTTGTACAAAGCTAGCAATGTTTTTCGTCAGCTCAGTCATAACGAAGTGAAGATAAAGGAAGACCGCTTAAAATTAATAATACACTGCCCTTCTATCGGATCAGATGGAGAACCGATATTGTGTTTTTCTGCGCTGAGTTGGACTCTAGGACTCGTGAAGGCAAAATACAGTTCTTGTTTACTGTTTAAGTTAGGCAAGTCGGGAAAACCGAATCAAACGGGGTGAGAATGCCCTGCTTCGCTGTTGGCCGCTTCTCCGTAAGATGGAAGGCAGTTATTGACGTTGTTACGATACTGGAATTTCTATGGCTGTCCTCGAGAAAGGTAATATTACCATCCATACCGAGAATATTTTTCCCATCATTAAGAAATCCCTCTACACCGACCATGAGATTTTTCTGCGGGAATTAATTTCCAATGCGGTCGATGCCATCGCTAAACGGAAGATGGCCGCCTACGCCGCGGAGGCCCAGGGCGACCTCCCCGAACCCGAAATTAGTATTGTGGTCGATAAAGTCAATAAGACCCTCTCAATTACCGACAACGGTATTGGCATGACTGTCGATGAGGTTAAAAAGTACATCAATCAAGTCGCTTTCTCCAGTGCCGAAGAATTTATTGAAAAGTATCAGAAGACAGCTAACGACCTGATCGGTCATTTTGGTCTGGGCTTTTATTCCGCTTTTATGGTTTCCACCAAAGTGGAGATCGATACCCTTTCTTTCCAGCCCGGTGCCCAGGCCGTTCACTGGAGTTGTGATGGTTCACCCCAGTTTGAACTGACGGATTCTGACCGGACGCAGGTGGGAACCACCGTCACTCTGACCATCATGGAAGAGGAGCAGGAATACCTGGAAGCCTCCCGCATCCGTCAATTGGTCAAGACCTACTCCGACTTTATGGCCGTCCCCATCCGCTTTGAGGGGGAAACTCTGAACAAGCAACGGGCCCTATGGAAGGAATCTCCCCAAAATTTAACCAAGGAAGACTACCTCGAACTCTATCGCTACCTCTACCCCTTCCAGGAAGACCCCCTACTCTGGGTACACCTCAATACCGACTATCCTTTCTTGCTCAATGGGATTCTCTATTTCCCAAAACTACGGCCTGATGTGGATGTGTCCCGCGGCCAGATCAAACTCTTCTGCAATCAGGTTTTTGTCAGTGACCACTGCGAAGAAGTCATTCCCGAATTTCTGATGCCCCTCCGTGGCGTAATCGACAGTCCCGACATTCCCCTCAATGTCTCCCGCAGTGCCCTGACCAACCACCGTACCGTGCGTCGCATTGCCGACTACATTGCGAAAAAAGTGGGTGATCGTTTGAAAGCGCTTTACAGCGAAAATGCGGCGGAATACCTCAAATGCTGGGAAGACATCGGTACTTTTGTCAAATTTGGCTCCCTCAAAGATGACAAATTCAAACAGCAGGTTGAAGAGATCTTGCTCTACCGCACCACCTATAAGGCCGAGGGAAAAACTGAAGACGCTCCCACCGTAGAAGTCCAGACCGAAGACGATGCCTGGGCTGATGTCAGCGCTGACAAAAACGACGGCGATCCCTACGAAAAAGCCGGCTACACGACTCTGAAAAGTTACCTAGCCCGCAACAAAGAACGCCACGAAAATCGGGTCTTCTACTGCACAGACCAGAGTACCCAGGCTACCTACGTGGAACTCTACAAAAATCAGGGTATTGAAATCCTGTTTATGGAGTCCTTCATTGATACCAATTACTTCATTCCCTTCCTGGAACGAGAATACAGTGAGGTCAAATTCTCTCGGGTGGATTCGGAGCTCGATAAAACCCTGCTGGAAGAGGACAAGGCCAACGAGATCATCGACCCAGCCACCAACAAATCCCGCAGTGAGCAGATCAAAGAATTATTCGAGAAGGCCCTGAATAATCCCAAGATCAATATCCGCACGGAGTCCCTCAAGGCCGATGATCCCCACAGTACCCCTCCTGCCATGGTACTTCTGCCAGAAGCGATGCGTCGTCTACGGGAAATGACTGCCATGATGCAACAACAGGCCATGGCCTTTCCCGATGAGCACATGCTGGTGATCAATGTGAACCATCCCCTGATCCACAATATTCTCTCCCTCAGTCAGGGCAGTATCGTTCAAGCGAGCGGTGAGTCACCCTCGGGTGAATTAGCCAAGGCCCTCTGTCTTCACGTCTATGACCTGGCCTTGATGGCCCAGAAAGGCTTTGATGCCGACGGCATGAAGGGCTTTATTGAACGCTCCAATGCCGTGTTGACTCGCTTAACCCAATAATTGTTCTTTGCTAGTCATTAACAAGAAAGTTCAAAGGCCCTCAGCTTAGTTGATTGAGGGCCTTTTAGTGGCGTGTCCCAGCCGATGTCACGCTTTACAAGGCCTACCAGGGCCCGTAGAATACAGGATGAGGGGGGTTAACTCAGCGGTAGAGTGACATCTTCACACGGTGTAAGTCGTGGGTTCAAGTCCCACACTCCCCATGAAAATAAAAGAGGGCCAATTAATTTACACTGTTGGGTAAATAATTGACCTTGTGCTATGTATGCACCCGCTTTTTTGAATCCTGACCTTATTATCAGAAGAAAACCCTTTGTCCACAAGCGCAGGCGTCACTGCTCCCCGGTGATTCTCGTCACGCTATAAGGGTTAACCCGGCGTCTGAACCTGGCCTAGTGATAAATCTCGAGGTGGACAACGTAGTGTCCTAAGCAAAGCTTATCTGACCACAGCTCGTATTCAACGCGCAAAAATTCTGGCAGGGGGTTACCCGTCAAGGTCAAGGCCCGAGTAAAGTTACGGAGCCGAAAGGAATCACTTAAATGCTGATTGCCCTCGTTGAGCCAATAGCGACTAATGCCGTAGACACCTCTTTCCCAAAAATGACGATAGGAAAACTGATGGTTGCCCTGGCGGGTCAATACGACCCGATGGGAGGATAATTCTAACCAAAGTAGAGGCCGGGTTGTGGTGTGTAGCGATTCCCCCTCTGGACTGATGACAATTTCCTGAGCCGGATGCAAGAGCAAGTGGAAGCGTCCTGGGTCTTGTTCGTAGAGAGTGGCAGAGGTCTCCAGAGTGGATAGGATGGGCAAGTCAGTGGAGATGAACGAAAGACAGACGGGACGGCTATGGTGAGTGAGCATAGAAACGGCAGGCAGAGGAGTTAACTCTACGATAAAGCGCGGGGGGAATCCTCGACAAATTTTTTCAAGGAAACGGGAGACTCAAAAAAATGCTGTTAAACTCTTGTCAATGCTTGGGACTTTTGCTATATTGAGTAACTGTCGTCAGCAATCCTCGGTAGCTCAGCGGTAGAGCGGTCGGCTGTTAACCGATTGGTCGTAGGTTCGAATCCCACCCGGGGAGTTTAAATTTATAATGAGTAAAGCTTCAGTGTGAACTGTGGTCTTAATCCCAGCAACCACTGGAAAAGTATCCTCGACTGGCTCAAGACCTATGCGTGACCTTGTCCAAAAAGCGCTTTACCTTGGCGTGGGAATTGCCTCCTATGCCGCTGAAAAAGCTGGCAGTAACTTGCAGGAATTAAAAGTGCAGGCGCAGAAACTGGCCGATGACCTCGTGGCGAGAGGAGAGATGACGACGGAAGAAGCCCGGCGCTATGTGGATGATTTAATGCGGGAAGCCCAGGGCATTCCTTCCCCAGACCCAACGAATAGCCAACCCCGCGAACCCCGTCGCATTGAAATTATTTCGGAAGACGACGAGGAAAGCTCTACCTCAACCACGGCGACGGAAACTCCTAAAACAGAAGCAGATATAGAGGCCCTCCGCAAACAAGTAGAGGCCCTCCAGGCTGAACTCCGTCGCTTGGGTCGTTCCTAGGGAAAAGTGGCAAGAAACGGGTTATTGACCGCTATACCAACGTAGTAAAACTTTGGCTAGACGTTGGGGATCATGCCGCACCTGACCTGTTTGTTCATTCTCTGCCATGACATTAGCTAGGATCATGCGACAACCGAGGGCCGACACCGCTTCTCGGTCTAGATAAACGGGATGACACTGCTTGCTGGCGTAGTGTTCTAAAACCTGGGGAGACGGGGGCGTGCGTTGTACTAAAACCGCATCAAACAGACGGTAATCAGAAATGGCATCAATGGCCTGGAGGTGGTCAGCAACGGTGTAATTATCGGTTTCCCCTGGCTGGGTCATAATGTTACAGACGTAGATGCGGGGGGCATTGACGGCGGCAATGGCCTTTTGAATGTCGGGTACCAGAAGATTTGGAATAATACTGGTGTAGAGACTGCCCGGCCCAATGATGATGTAGTCGGCTTCATTAATGGCTTTTAACACGGCTGGCAGGGCCGGTGGGTCGGCCGGTAAACAGCCAATGGCTTGGATTTTACCCCGTGCTTCGGTAATTTGGGATTCCCCTTCGATATAGCGACCATCGCTTAACTCGGCCCAGAGCGTCACGTCCGTGAGGGTAGCCGGTAGTACTTTGCCCCGGATGGCCAAAACTTTTGAACTCGCGGCAATGGCCTGTTCGAGGTCGCCGGTAATATCGGTCATGGCCGTCAAGAATAAATTGCCAAAACTATGGCCCGTTAGGCCATCCCCAGCCTGGAAGCGGTACTGAAAAAGTTCGGTTAAAAGTTTTTCTTCATCGGCCAGAGCCGCAATACAGTTGCGAATGTCCCCCGGTGGCAAAATTCCCATTTCCCGACGGAGCCGGCCCGAAGAACCGCCATCATCAGCCACGGTAACAATAGCTGTAATGTTAGTACTGTACTGCTTGAGTCCCCGCAGAAGGGTGGAGAGGCCTGTCCCTCCGCCCACCACTACAATTTTAGGCCCCCGGTTGAGGCGACGATGGTTCAGCAGAACATCCACCAGCTCCTGACTGCCTTCGGGCTGGAGGACTTCGGTAAGAGAGCCGACGGTGCGACTCTGGCCCCAGAGCAGACAAAAAAGGCCCAGGGCCAACAGCAGGGGGCCAGAAATATAGCTCGGTACTAATTGCGTCATCCATTCCAAGGACTGGGAAACAAATTCGCCAATGCGATAGATCGGCGTTAATTTAACCCAGATGGCCAGACCAAAAAAAATCAACGCCAGGCCTATGGCGCTAATTAAAAGCCATCGCTTAACAAATAAGCCGGGGGAAAGCCATTTGAACCAACGATTGACCCGCTGGGGCGTGTGCTGGGAAACGGTCGCTCCCCATTTGCGCTTCTCTGATCTCAACCGACGTATCGCAGATTTAAAAGGACTCGGAGACATAGGTCTAGAAAACGGCGATAACCTTGGGCGTAGAATCAGCAGGAAAGGTCTTGAAAAGAGCGCTTAATTTGATTCTTTGAAAGTCTATCATAGGCCCTGGCCATTAGAAAAAGCCCTTTTGAGTTCTGATGTTTTATTTGGCTGCCATCCAGTTGGGGCCACTGTGAACCTCTACCCGCAGGGGAACACTGAGGGAAACCGCCTGTTCCATTGTGCTTTGGATCAGGGTTTGGAGGGTTGCCTGCTCCGCTTCGGGCATCTCCAAGATCAGTTCATCGTGGACTTGTAGTAATAAGCGGGCCTGGTAGGGCCGGAGTAGGGGAGCCAGATTAACCATGGCAATTTTGATAATGTCGGCACTGGAGCCTTGAATCGGGGCATTAGCGGCAGAGCGCAGGAGTTGGGCGTCGGTGTAGTTGAGTTTCAGGGTCTCTAAATCGATGCTGTCCGGCTCAGCGCCTCGGTATTGTTTCAAGCTTTCGGTGGCAAAGTCAAAGTAGCGACGACGGCCCTGGATGGTTTGCACAAAGCCCATAGTGATCGCCGTTTTTTTCATCAGTTCCAGATAGCGAAAGACCTGGGCATAGGTTTGGCGATAGCGGTCAATGAATTGTCGGCCCTCTTCGGCACTGACGCCGGCTTCGCGAGCAAAGCGTTGGGCCCCCATGCCGTAAATCACGCCAAAGTTAATGGTTTTGCCTAAATTTCGCTCTGCGGGGGTAATCTCCTCCTTTTCAAACAACAGTTGGGCGGTGACGCGGTGAACATCTTGGCCAGTTTGATAGGCCTGTAGAAGTACCGGCTCTTGGCTGAGATGGGCCAAAATTCTCAGTTCAATTTGGGAATAGTCCGCCGAGACTAGAATCCACCCCGGTTCCGGGATAAAGGCCTGACGGATCTGCCGCGAGAAGGCTGAGCGGATGGGAATATTTTGCAGGTTGGGGTTAGAAGAAGACAGACGGCCCGTATTAGTGACGGCTTGGTTAAAGTCGGTGTGGATACGTTGGGTGCGGGGATTGACCAAGCTGGGTAGGGCATCGACGTAGGTAGATTTCAGTTTGGCCAGGGTACGGTGCTCAAGAATGCTGTCGATAATCGGGTGGTCTCCCTGGAGTTTTTCGAGGGTGGCGTGGTCGGTGGAATAGCCGGTTTTGGTTTTGCGGGATTTCTTGCGATTCAGGCCCAGTTTTTCAAACAAAATATCGGCCAGTTGTTTGGGAGACCCCAGGTTAAAGACTTCCCCGGCGGCATCATAGGCCTGTTGTTCAATGCCTTGCAATTCCTCGGCCAATTGCTGGGACAGTTGCTGTAGATAGGCCACATCAATGCGAATACCCCGGTCTTCCATGGCAGCCAGGATCGATTCTAGAGGGAGTTCGACTTGAGTAAACAGGGCCTGCAAAAGCGGATAGGCGGCCAGTTCCTGGCTCAATTTTTCCTGGAGACGATAGGTGCTGTGGGCATCCAGGCCACAATAGAGGGCCGCGGTTGCAATATCTAGATCCGCTATGGTTTGGCCCTTACCCAGGCCCAGGTCTTTGTAGCTGAGGGCAATAGCATCGGGGAGGTACCGTCGGCAGAGATCTGTTAAATTATGGCTTTGTTCAGGATGGAGGACGTAGCTAGCCAGCATGGTATCGAAGACGACACCCTGGAGTTGGATGCCGTGGTGCTGGAGGATCAGACGGTCAAATTTAGCATTCTGTAAGACCTTGGGATAGTCAGGACTTTCTAAAATCGGTCGCAGGGCCGTCAATACTTCCGAGAGCGATAATTGTTCTCCTTCGTGGTGGCCCAGGGGAAGATAAGCCACTGCTTCCGGGCCAGGCCCCCAGGCACAACCCAGGCCCACTAACTGAGCGTTAAAGGGGTCTAGACCATCAGTTTCCGTATCCCAGGCCACGGGATGCGCTGGATCAGTGGCACCTTGCAAGCATTCCACCAAGGTGTCTAGTTGCTGGGGCGTTTGAATAATAAGGGGCCTGAGTTGAATACTGGCTAGGGCTGAAACGGGGGTTGGAGCCGGGGCTGGAACCACAATGGCCGGGGCTTGAAAAAAGGATAATTGTTGCGAGGCCCCTTCTCCAGCGGGGAGCGGTTGAACGAGGTCTTCTAATCTCTCAACGGTAGAACCGCCCAATTGGCCCTGAATTTGCGGTAATTTTTCTGCCAAACTCCGTAGTTCGAGTTCTTGAAAAAGTTGACCCACAGGGCCAGGTTCAAAGCCCTGGAGCGTGAGGCTCGTTAAATCTAACGCCAGGGGAACGGTCTGGATAATTTGGGCCAGGTGGCGGGAATGTTCGGCATCGGCTCGACCGGATTCCAGCTTGCTTTTCACGGCCCCTTTGAGTTGCCCCAGGTTATCGTAGAGATTCTCTAGGGTTTGGTATTCCCGCAATAGTTTGACGGCGGTTTTTTCGCCAATGCCGCGTATGCCCGGAATATTGTCAGAGCTATCACCACAGAGGGCCTTGTAGTCTACGATTTGGGCCGGTGTCACCCCCATTTTTTCCGTTACCCCCTGCCAATCCATTTCCTGGTAGCCGCTGGAACTTTGAAAGGGATTACGGCTGAGATACAGCACCGCAATCTGGCCGGTTCCATCCACCAGTTGAAATAAATCCCGGTCGCCGCTGAGAATTTTGACCTGGTAGCCTTCCTGGACAGCCTGCTCGGCCAGGGTTCCCAAAATATCATCGGCCTCGTAGCCTGGATAAGTCACGGTGGCTAAGTTCAGGACCTCCAGTAACTGCCGTAGGTGGCCCATATCGACTAAAAATTCCTCTGGGGTTTCCTGACGGTCGGCCTTGTAATTAGCATCAGCTTCGTGGCGGAAGGTGGGTTCGCGGCGGTCAAAGGCAATGGCCAGGGCCTGGGGCCGCAGTTGTTCAACCACTTGCAACAGCGAGTTTAAAAAGCCAAAACAGACGCTGGTGGGGATGCCCGTCGCTGTCCGTAGAGGGCCTTTCTTGGAACTGGCAAAGGCATAGTAGGCTCGGAAGGCCAGGGAATGGCCATCAACTAGAAGCAGTAAAGGACTGGAAACGGACGGGGCAGTCATAGCGGTGGGAAAAATAACGCGATCTCCAGCCTACCCTAATACCCAATCTCTGAAGCCTGACAACATAACCGACCCCAACGAGGAAAAGATTTTGCCACTCCTTTGCGGCCCCTTGGCCTAAATTGGGAAAAGCAAGCGCGTTACCCGTCTCTGTTTATGAAGATCCGGTCGATTTTACTGGCCTTCGCCCTGCTCCTAGGGTTGACGGCCTGCGGGGGGTACCCCCGTTATCTCAACCTGCCTTTTGAGCGGGGGGGCAGGGGTTTCAATAGTCCTGCCGACGACCTAGACCCGCAGATCACGCCTCCCTTCGTGGTTTTTGCGTCCGACCGCAATGGTTCCCAGGCCATCTATCTTTTTAATACCCAAACGCGCCAGCTTCTACCGCTTCCTGGTCTCAACAGTCTTGATCAAGTGGCTTCCCAGCCTGCGATATCAGAGGATGGTCGCTACATTGTTTTTGCTGTAAGTCGCCAAGGGGCCTCGGATATTGTGCTTTACGACCGAGAAACGCAACAGAAACGTAATCTGACGGCAGACCTCGCGGCGGACACTCGCAATCCGACCATTAGTGCTGATGGCGAACGTCTGGCCTTTGAAGTAGCCAAGCAGGGCCAATGGGACATCATGGTGATGGATCGTCAGGGAAATCGTCTGTTGGAATAGCTTCCATCAATAGGTTAATTGACAGTTTCAGGACAGCAATGTGATGATAGAGCATTCTCTTTGAGGCTGATGCCTGCGTCCCTATCCCCATTGCCATGGAACCCGAATTACTGGGTGAACAGCTTCCCCTTTTTAGTACGGCCAATAGGGAAACCCTCGCCTGGATTTTATCCCTAGCCAACCCGCAAGTTCATCCCCCCCAAACCATCTTGGCTCAACCCGATAACTGGGGACGGGAGGTGGCCTTTATTTTGTCCGGTTGGGTTCAGGTCTGTACCCAAGTGGAAGGCATCGAAAAAACCCTCGATATCTTTGGTCAAGGTAGTTATTTTGGCACGATGGCCGTCCTGGATGATTATCCGCCCCTCACGCAGGTGGTGGCCCTGTCAGAAGTCCGACTTTTAGTTTTTTCAGCCCAACGCTTTCTCCAACTTCTCCTCAAAGATTCCCAGATCCAACAGCGGATGTTGAAGTTGACCACCCAACGAGTCCGCCACCTCTACCGACGCCTTAAATCCACCTACCAATCTCCCCAACGGCAGTTGATGAAGACTCTGGTTTATCTAGCGGAAAACTATGGTAGAACCACTGACCGGGGCGTAGAAATTTTTCACTTCAGTAAACAAACCCTCGCCGATCTGGTTCACACAGAACCGTCTATCATTGCGGCGACCCTAGAGAATCTAGAAGCCCATCAATTATTGCGGGTTTTACCGGAGGAATCCTGTTTCTGTTTACCGGCCCTTAAACAGCTCCATCATTTTTCTAAACAATTTTAGCAATGTCCTCCACTGCAAATCTGCCCCAATTGCACTACCAAGTGGCCCTGCCGGAACCGGCCAACCATTACTTTGAAGTGGCCCTCACGGTCACCTCCTGGTCTGCTCCAGTTTTGGATCTGAAAATGCCCGTCTGGACTCCTGGTTCCTACCTCATCCGGGAATACGAGCGCCATGTGCAGGAATTAAAAGCTACAGATCTGAGCACACAAAACCTTTTAACCGTCACCAAACAGCGTAAAAACCATTGGCAAATTAACACCGAAAGCTGTGAACAAGTTCAAGTCACCTATCGGGTCTATGCCTACGACCTGTCGGTGCGAACTAATCACCTCGACACCAGCCACGGTTATTTTAATGGCGCAGCCCTATTCTACTGGATTCCCGGTTACGAGCGGTTGCCCCTGACCCTAGAAATCGTTCCTCCCCAAGCCGATTGGCAGGTTTCGACGGCCCTGGCTCCCCTTCCGGGTAAGCCAAACTGTTTCCAGGTACTGAATTTTGACACATTAGTGGATAGTCCCGTCGAGGTCGGAACCCATCAAATTCATCGGTTTGAAGTATTGGGGAAGTCTCATACCTTTGCCATTTGGGGAGATGGGAATCTTAACGTGGCGCAACTGTTGGCCGATACACAAAAAATCATTGAAGTTGAGGCCCAACTCTTTGGTGGTCTGCCCTACGATCATTATCTTTTTATCTTGCATCTTTCTAGCCAAGGCTACGGTGGCCTGGAGCATCAGAATTCCTGCACATTAAATTATTCCCGTTTTGGCTTTCGTGACCCGGAGAAGTATCAACGCTTCCTGCAATTAGTGGCCCACGAATTTTTCCATCTCTGGAACGTTAAGCGTCTCCGGCCCAAGGCCCTGGAAAGCTTTGACTACGGGCAGGAAAACTATACCGAATCTCTCTGGTTTTCTGAAGGAACCACCAGTTACTATGATCTGCTCATTCCCCTCCGGGCCGGTATCTACGATGGCAAGACATTTCTCAAGAATTTAAGCCAGGAAATCACCCGTTACCTGCTCACGCCCGGCCGCTTGGTTCAACCCCTAGCGGAATCTAGCTTTGATGCCTGGATTAAGCTCTATCGCCGTGATGCCAACAGTGATAACAGCCAGATTTCCTACTACCTCAAGGGGGAATTGGTGACGCTTCTGCTGGATTTACTAATCCGGGAGCGCCACCAAAATCAACGCTCCTTTGACCAAGTGCTCCAGGGCCTGTGGGAAAAATTTGGGAAAGACGAAATTGGCTTTACCCCTGACCAGTTAAAGGCAGAAATTGAGGCCGTTACTGGTTTGGATCTCCAAGACTTCTTCCAGCGTTACCTCCATAGCACCGAAGAACTCCCCTTTGACGCTTACCTAGAACCTTTTGGGTTGACCCTCAAGCCTATTCTAGAAGAGTCTAGCCCCTACCTAGGCCTTAAGGTGCAGAGCGAAAACGGCGTTAACAAAATTAAATTTGTGGCTCGGAATTCCCCTGCTGAAAAAGCTGGTATTAGCCCTGATGATGAACTTCTGGCCCTGAATGGCCTGCGCGTCAGTGCCGATCAACTGGCTGACCGTCTCAAGGATTACCCAGTAGAGGGCCAGATTGAATTAACCATCTTCCACCAAGACCAACTGCAAACGGTGACGGTTCGCTTAGCCCCACCCCAACCCAGTCGCTATGAGTTGATCCCCCTGGAACGGCCCTCGGAACGTCAACGACAGAATCTCCAGGGTTGGTTAGGTTTTGGTATTTAGGAATAGTTTGAGATAAATTTGAAACACAACAATGAATATATTGTATTTATTTGCTGGATTTTTAAGCGTCTATTTTGTTTTACTTTGCTTAGGAAATGATAATAGTGCTCGGCTACTATTTATCAAAAGTTGCATAATAACAGGCGTTTGGATAACTCTCACCAATGAAATACTTAGTATAAACCAAGAATTAACTCAAAATAATTTGAGCCTGTTATGGTTGGGGTTTAGTCTTGTCACAGAAATATTGAATGGTTTATTTGAACCACCAAGGAATAGACACAACGATTCTGTAAAAGCCCAGATTCAACAATTTACCACTAACTCTCTTAGCCAGTGTACATAACTTATTTTTTCACACATAAATGCCTGTAAATACCGTAGCTTATCTAATAAAGATTCCCCAAACTCTTTCGGAATTCTTACCAATCTCAACATTAAATATCCAATCAGGCAACTATAAATCTGAATCTCTATTCCGTTTGTATTTTTAGTGATTAGCCTGTCCAACTTTAAGTGCATTTTTAAGAACTTCCATAATAGTTCTATTTGCCAACGCAATCGATAAAACTCAGCTATCTCTTCATTACTTATTCCTCCCTCTCCCTCTTCTGGTAAATTTGTTGCCAACCTAAACTCTGTTCTTTCTTCTCTATCACTAAATACTACTACTCTTCCTTCTAGCTTTTCCTTCCCACTTCCTATTTCATACTTTCCATTTTCCAGCATATTTAAGCTTATATTGTTCTTTGTTCTTAACACAAAGTAACGCTCTTTCTCTTCTTGCAGTTTTGCTATTCTTGCTAGACTACAAAATCCTCTATC
The DNA here is from genome assembly GCF_040436315.1 of Synechocystis sp. LKSZ1. NCBI lineage: Bacteria > Bacillati > Cyanobacteriota > Cyanophyceae > Synechococcales > Merismopediaceae > Synechocystis > Synechocystis sp. LKSZ1. The sequence continues at coordinate 1,668,574 of NZ_AP031572.1, forward strand.
CATTATCCCAACTCCATTCTCTGGCGTTGCTTCTATCGTTTCATTCCCATATTTACTATCATGCCCTTGACCAAAATTAATTACTATTCCTCCTGGGGCTCCTGTGTCTAAATTAATCCCACTAAATAGTTTTACCTGATGATGTCCTTGTCTCCATAATAATTTGCTCGTTAACGATATCACTGTTGAGTCCAGTGGAAACAAAACCAGTTCCCTTTTTTCTGGTTCTCGAGAGACTTCTACTTCTTTTTTTAGCTTTTTTAATATTTCTTTAAAAACCTTTGGGTTTCGCTTTTTACTTGCTTTTGAGAAGGTCGATATATCTACTGACTCTCCTCTCGCGTTTAATCTCTTGAATTGACTTCTCATGCTTGTTTGGCTTTGGTCTAGCACGAAACTTAGCCAAATTGAGACAAACTTAAAGGTGTCCAGTTCTGGATAATCCTTTTTGGGCAAGTGACCCAGATGCTTTTGCACAACTTGAGGAAAGTTTGATATAATCATATTCAGTTATTTTGATTTTGTGCCCCTAATTATACAAGTTTAGGGGCTTTACCTTTTTGATTTTCTTCTAACATTCAACACTTCTGGTCTTGTCAATATCACTTTGATACTTTATTTACACCAAAAGGCGAAATATGAAATAAAAGAATTTTTCCAAAAACTTTATTTAAAAATAAAGGTCATCTTATCAGACAAATGCGATTTTTGGGTCTTGATGCCAGTTGTTATTATTTTGGCAATCACCTTAGTAACGGCTGTGGTAGGAGCACCTAACAATTGGGATTCCATGACTTATCATTTGCCTAAAGTTATGCATTGGATACAGAACCAGAGTATTATTCCTTATCCTACAAACAATCTAAGACAAATCTCTTTCTCTCCTGGGGCATCCTACTTAACCTTACAAGTTACACTTCTTTCTGGTAATGATTATTTGGTAAACTGTGTTCAATGGGTTGCTTTTTTAGGTAGTATAATTTGTACATCCTTGATAGTTAAAGAAACCATTGGAGAAAAATATCAATGGGTTGGTGCTTTTTTAACTACTTGTTTTCCAATGGCTATCATGCAATCTACTACAACTCAGAGTGATTTGGTGACAGCTTTCTGGATACTTTGTTATACTTACTTTATTGTCCAAAATGATACCAAAAAACTTGCCGATAATATTACTTGGGCTTGCTTGTCTTTTGGATTGGCAATTTTAACTAAACCTACTGCCTTAATTTACGGACTCTCCCTATCGATATTTTTTCTCTGCAGAATCTTCACAATCAGAATCTGGTCAATCAGAAACAAACTTTTTTATTTGTTTACATTTATCGGATTTAGCTTGGGTTTATCATTGCCTCATTTTTTAAGAAATAAAATTCTTTTCGGAAATTTTTTGGGTATAGATACAGGAACTCGATCAACCGCTTTTGGGATAAAATATACTATTTCTAGTTTGTTTAAAAATATAATTATTAATCTCCCAATAAATCCACTCAAAACAGTAATAGAATGGGTTCACAAGAATATTCTCTTTGTCGCCGTTGATGATCCTAGGATTAACTTGGGTGGACGTAGTATCTTAAATGAAGAAAATTTACTAAAGTATTTAGTTCCCCATGAAGACTTCGTTGGTAGTCCAATTTACTTGATATTTTTAATGTTAGGCGGTTTGATAATCATAAAAAAAATGCTTTTTCAAAAATCAAGCATAAACTTAAACAACAAAAATAACATAATTTGTATCTTGATCATTGTCATTGTTAATTTTTTTATTTTCTCTACACTGTTAAAGTGGTCAGTCTTTCATAATCGATTGCTATTGATTAATTTCTTAATAGCCATGCCTGTTGTTACTCTATCCATTTGCTTTTTTGTCCATAAAAAAATAAAGATTTTTGTTCTTTTTTCGATTGCAAGCCTTGCAATATTTTATTCGCTAACTTCTATTCGCCATCCTCTAATTGCATTGCCGATAGTATCGTATCAACAACAGCAAGAACAATCTGCTTCTATTTTAAGCCTGAGTCGACTGGACACTTATTTTAGCGGATCAAGAAAAGAATTAAAAGAACCATATCAAAAAATTTCTGATGCCATACTAGATAGCAAATGCAAATACATTGGTCTTAATTTCCAGGAAGATACTTGGGAGTATCCATTGTGGCAATTACTCAAGTCGAAGATGAATGATTTTAAAATCAAACACGTTGATGTTGATAATCAGTCAAGTCATCTAGAACAAGAGTTTCCTGATGGTATTGTTTGTGCAATAGTATCAAACACACCTGATGGACACTTAAACCAACACCTGGCAAGCAATAGTGAATGGTTTGAAATCGAACAATACAAAGTGCCAACAAAAGAAGGTAATGAAATTTTTAGTCTTTACTTAAATGCAAGATACGATAAGCAACACAAATCATAAATACTATAAAACAATAAGTTTTTTAACCTTATTTAAACTGACCTGAAACTCAGAAATCCTAGTCAACAACCTGAGTGACGGACACATTTCTCAGTACTTTTACTAGTGCTCTGCTTGTAACCCATATACAACAAGGGTTTGAGCGTTGGGAAATTGTGGGCTGGTCGATTTAATTAAACCCAGTCCTAGCAAGGGTTTGAGGCACTTGTGTCCTTCAGTGAGGTCAACAACACCTCCAACGGATGCAAGTAGAAGCCTTCATTAATTCTGGGGGAGTGCATCTCTACATGCCTGAATATATCCAGCTCTAACTTGAAGCGGTCGATCACCAGGAAGTGCCCCTTGCAGATAGCAGTCATCGTCTCATTTCCGACGTTGGCCCGATTAAGCTCCAATTTCAAAATCGAGTTAGCTGTAATGGATTTTGGCGTGGATAGCGGCTTAGTAGGGCTTTTGCAGGTGCTGGGGCTCCCGGACTCGACTACGTTGGCGATAGCTTGGACGTTGGGGCTCAAACTGGCGGACCATGGTATCCCGTTTTAGAAGTTTCATAACAATGGCCATGGGGGTTACGACCAGGAAAAAAATTAATCCTAAAATGAGCCGACTGTTGACCCAGCCTAGGACATGGCCTAATTTCATCCAAAAGCGGTAGATGGGGCCCAGGGCCTGAGGATAGCTGAAACCAAGACCTACAAAAAGACCTGCCAGACCCCAGGGCCAAGGCCCGAGCCCATGGCCTTTCCAGAGGGGAATGACCAGGCCAAAGAGTCCCGCAATGACCGCGCCCATGATTAGGCCAAATTTCCGGAGTAATTTAGGAGTGAGGGAGGAGGTTTCTGCCATGATGAATTGAGACGTGCTTGAATTGATCCAAATATTTGCTTGAAACAGCTTAGCCTTTTTGATGCCCCTTCTCCCTACCAGGTGCCCCGGTCGGCGGCCCCAACCCTCGACCCAGAGGGTCTGAGGCGCTGGAAGCAAAGGATTTACGATTACCAACAGGCCCTGCGTAGTCAAGCCGTACCCCAACAGCAATCCCTTTTTGAGACTGGCCCAACCAGTTGGCACCAGCCGGAGCAGATTGATCCCTTTGAGCTGTCTACTCACTCAGCTCTCTTTTGGCGTCAGGCCCCCCAGGCAACCATCAATTCTCAACAAGGGTGTCTGTATTTCATTCTGGATCGTCAGCTTCCTCTGCTCCTCTACATCGGTGAAACCAAGCTCACGGCTAACCAGCGCTGGCGGGGTACCCACGACTGCAAAACCTATCTATTTCGCTACGTGGAACTGCATCGACGTTATGAGTTTCCTGTTGCCGTTGTTTCGGCTTTTTGGCACCATCTACCCAATCACAAAAAAATTCTCCAACGCTGGGAGCGAGACCTGATTCTCAAGTGGCGGCCGCCCTTCAACAAGGAATGCTGGCAATGGTGGGGCCAACCCTTTGGGAAAAAAGCCTAATGTCACGTTGATTGTAAGCAATGGACAACCTACGCAGTTTTACGTTGCAGCAGAACTAACATCGGTGGCCGAGCTGCTGGCCAGCCATTCGGGAAATAGCCCCGATAAAGCCGTGCAGGGTTTCTTCTCCTTCGGGGCCGCCAACCCAAACCAAGAGAGTCATGTTCGTCGCTTGGGCCAAAATCTCTGGGGTTTTGAAGATCTTCCGGGAGGGGGCGACCGGGACTACAACGATGCGGTGCTAGAGGTCACCTTTGCTAGCCTCTAGGCCAGGGGGGAGGGGTTCCCGGCATTGCTGGTGAATCTCTCCAATCCGCTGGAATAACCAGGGATAGTTGTCTCGATAGTCAGGAATCCGGGCCAGGGGACTGAGCAGGGCAGCGGCAGTCACATCGGCAATACTGATCTGGTCACTACAGAGGTAGGGCCGGTCTTGCCAGGGGGCCAGTACCCGCAGGGCCAGGGCCAAGCGTTCTTCAGCCAGGGCCACGGAAGCGGCATTGATGCCATACTGGGCCCGCACAATATTGATTACGATCTGACTAGGTAGGGACGGATCCAGGGCCTTACCCTCCCCCGCCCGGAAGTGATAGTACACAAAGCGGGTAGCCGTGCCAATGCTTTCATCTAACCAATCTTCCAAAAGTTCGGCCTGGTGTTGGTGCTCGGGATTACTCAAAAATAAAGGGGGGTCGGGTTGATAACGTTCCAGGTAACGAAAAATATGACTGGAATCGGCAATAAACTCAGGCTGACCAGCGATTTGGGGCAAGAGGACAGGAACCGTGGTCAGGCCGGTCAAGGGCCTTAGTTGTAGGGCATGGAGGCCGGGGGTTAGATTGCGGACTTGATAGGCCAGGCCCTTGTAACCTAAGGCAAGGCGCGCTTTACGGCAATAATGGGAGGTGCTAAATTGAAGTAACAACATTGTATTACCTACTTCTTTGGCCCTATTTTCTCACTCGAAGATCCACCAAGAAATCCAGACTTTTCCGTTAACGAGGCAAGCACCATGGCAACCATCTGGGTTAATGAACAACTCGATCCCACGGGCATTGTCTATGCTTGCATTGCCTGTCTAGATGAAACAGCGGCCCAGGATTGTCATCAAAGCTGGTTAAGTAATCTCAGCGATGAGCAAAAACAACAGGGCTGGTCGGCCCAGCTCCGCACCGTCGAGTCCTGGGATGAGGTGCCAGTGAATGCCCTCAAGTTAAGTTTTTAATTCTTAGTCCAAGTCAAAGCGCGTTCCCCTTCCCAAATTTTCTCCTAAGATTTGGATAGGCCCTGCCCTTTGCTATGGAGACCCTCAATGCCATCTAACCCCACTCGTCCCGGACAAACCTCTCCTCTGGGGGCCAGCGTTTATCTTGATGGTGTTAATTTCTGCCTTTTTTCGAAACATGCTACGGGCATTGAGCTATTACTATTTGATAGTCCCAATAGCCCTGAGCCAAGCCAGGTTATTGCCCTAGATCCGAAGCGGAATCGCACCTTTTTTTACTGGCATATTTTCGTCGAGGGCCTGATGGAGGGCCAGGTTTATGCCTATCGTGTGGAGGGCCCTTGGGAACCGGAGAACGGCCATCGCTTTGACCCGACTAAAGTGTTGCTCGACCCCTACGCCAAGGCGATTGTGGGGGATGAAATATATGACCGCCAAGCGGCTATGGTTCCCGGAGATAATTGCGCCCAGGCCCTCCGCAGTGTGGTGGTGGATACCAGTCCCTACGGCTACAACTGGGAAGGCGACCGGCCCCCCCGCACGCCCTACGCCGCTAGTGTGATCTACGAACTGCACGTCGGCGGCTTTACCAAAAATCCCAATTCTGGCCTGCCGGCAGAAAAACGAGGCACCTTTGCCGGTTTGATTGAAAAAATTCCCTACCTGAAGGAATTGGGCATTACAGCAGTGGAACTGTTGCCGGTGCATTACTTTGACCCGGAGGATGCCCAACCCGGACTGACCAACTACTGGGGCTATAGTACGATCAGCTTTTTCGCACCGCACCGGGCCTATAGTTCTCGACGCGACCCCCTCGGCCCAGTGGATGAATTTCGAGATATGGTCAAGGCCCTGCACGAGGAAGGCATTGAAGTCATTCTAGACGTGGTGTTTAACCACACTGCCGAGGGTAACGAAAAGGGGCCGACCCAGTCCTTTCGGGGTATTGATAACAGTACCTACTACATTTTAGATGAGGACAAATCACAGTACAGTAACTACAGTGGTTGCGGTAATAGCGTCAAGGCCAACCACCCTGTGGTTGGGGGACTGATTCTCGATTGTCTGCGCTACTGGGTGTCGGTGATGCATGTGGACGGGTTTCGCTTTGATCTGGCCTCGGTGCTGGCGCGGGATGTGAATGGCAATCCTATCCATGCCACGGATATGGGCACGGTCAATATTATCTGGGCCATTGAATCCGACCCAATTTTAGCGGGAACCAAGCTCATTGCTGAGGCCTGGGATGCGGCGGGCCTCTATAGTGTCGGCAAATTCGTCGAATTAGCGGATTGGTTTGCGGAGTGGAATGGGCCCTTCCGGGATGATGTGCGGCGCTTTGTCAAGGGCGACGAAAATACCGTGGTCAGACTGGCCTATCGACTCCTAGGTAGTCCCGATATCTACCACCGTCAGGACACCGATATCAACCGCAGTATTAACTTTGTCACTTGCCATGATGGCTTTACTCTTAATGACCTCGTTTCCTATAACCTTAAGCACAACGAGGCCAATGGCGAAAAAAATCGTGACGGCACCAACGACAACTTTAGTTGGAACTGTGGTACTGAGGGCGAAACCGACGACCCGAAAATTAATGTCCTACGCCTACGCCAAATTAAAAACTTCCTGACCATCCTTTTCTTTTCCCAGGGCACCCCCATGCTATTAATGGGTGACCCCGTGCGCCGAACCCAGAAAGGCAACAATAACGCCTACTGCCAGGACAACGAGCTGAGCTGGTTTGATTGGCAAGGGGAGGAAAACCACAGCGATGAAACCCACTTCCTGCGAGGTCTGATTCAATTGACCCAATCCCTCCAGATTTTCCAGGAAGAACGAGTCCTCGATATCCTGCAGATAGAAATTCCCCGTCAACCCATTGAGGAACCGGAACTCGAACAGGAAGAGGAAGAAAAGATCCTGCCGCCCGTGGATGAAGTGGCCCTGCGGGCTCGCTACCTCGAACAGACTAGTCAACAAACCCGGCCCTACGTGATCTGGCATGGGGTCAAACTCCTCCAGCCGGACTGGTACCACTACTCCCACTCCCTGGCCCTAACCCTCCATGAACCCAGGGCCGATGAACTGCTCTACCTGATGTTTAATGCCTACTGGGAGGCCCTGACCTTTGAAATTCCCCCCCTCCCGTCTGGCTTGGCCTGGCATCGGGTTGTCGATACCTATTTGCCCACCCCCGAAGACTTTTGTGAATTGGCCCTGGCCCCTATGGTAATGGAGACGACCTATCGGGTTCAGGCCCGTACTTCCGTGGTTCTGATGGCAAAGGCCACAGGGTAACAGCGGGGCGTTGCCGTATCGGGCAATGGTTTGCGCTGAGCTTGCTAAGCTTTATAATAAAGGGTTTGACAGCCTCCACCCTTGAAGCCGTTTACAGGAATGGGAATCGACGTGACTAAAACGAATCTAGAATTTCTCGCCGACACTGACCCGGCCATCGCCGCTATTATCGACCGGGAGTTACAGCGTCAACGTATCCATATCGAATTGATCGCTAGCGAAAACTTTACCTCCGCCGCTGTTATGGCCGCCCAAGGGTCAGTCCTCACCAACAAGTATGCCGAGGGCCTACCGGGAAAACGGTACTACGGAGGCTGTGAATTTATTGATGAAGCGGAACAACTTGCCATCGACCGGGCCAAGCAACTCTTCGGCGCGGCCCATGCCAATGTCCAGCCCCACTCCGGCGCCCAGGCCAATTTTGCCGTCTTCCTGACCCTCCTCGAACCCGGTGACACGATCATGGGCATGGATCTGTCCCACGGTGGCCACCTAACCCATGGCTCCCCGGTAAATGTTTCGGGTAAATGGTTTAAGGTGCATCACTACGGCGTGAGCCCTGAAACGGAACAGCTCGACTATGACCAAATCCGGGAATTGGCCCTCAAAGTCCGTCCCAAACTCCTGATCTGCGGCTATTCAGCCTATCCCCGCACCATCCACTTCGACAAATTCCGGGCCATTGCCGATGAAGTCGGGGCCTATCTATTAGCAGATATTGCCCACATTGCCGGCCTAGTGGCCACAGGGCATCACCCCAGTCCCCTCCCCTACTGTGATGTGGTTACGACGACGACCCACAAAACCTTGCGTGGCCCTCGAGGCGGCTTGATCCTGACCCAGGATGCCGAACTCGGTAAAAAATTAGACAAAGCCGTGTTCCCCGGTACCCAGGGCGGCCCTCTAGAGCACGTCATTGCCGCCAAGGCTGTCGCCTTTGGAGAGGCCCTGCAACCCAGCTTCAAGACCTATTCCGGTCAAGTGATTGCCAACGCCCAGGCCATGGCCAGCCAACTACAACAGCGGGGCTTCAAATTGGTTTCCAACGGCACTGATAATCACCTGATGCTAGTAGATCTGCGTTCCATCGGTATGACAGGTAAGGTGGCGGATCAACTGGTAAGCCAAGTTCACATCACGGCCAATAAAAATACCGTTCCCTTTGACCCCGAATCTCCCTTTGTCACCAGTGGTCTGCGTCTAGGCTCTCCCGCCATGACCACCCGCGGTCTGGGCGAAGCGGAATTCCGGGAAATTGCGGATATTCTGGCCGACCACTTACTTAATCCCGATGATGAGGCCAACCGACAAGATTGCCTCGAACGGGTTACTCGTCTGTGTCAGCGTTTTCCCCTCTATCCCCATTTGCGTATTCCAGTACCAGCCCTCGTCTAATCAGGTTCTAGGGGTGTAGGAGGAGAGCCGACTGGCTTGAGCCTTGGGTGCTATGCCTGGGTAACGCTCTCCCCTATAATCTCTGCATACCTGTTCAGAAAAAATACAGCGGATATGCGAATTTTATTTGTCGCGGCGGAAGTGGCCCCCTTGGCCAAGGCCGGCGGGATGGGAGATGTGGTGGGCTCCTTGCCGAAGGTATTGCGGAAACTCGGCTATGATGTCCGCATTTTTATGCCCTACTACGGTTTTCTGCCCGACAAAATTGAAATTCCCTCGGAACCCGTCTGGAAAGGCTCGGCTATGTTTCAGGACTTTGCGGTTTATGAAACGGCCCTGCCAAGTAGCGACATTCCCCTCTATCTTTTTGGCCATCCCTGTTTCAACCCCCGACGCATTTATCAAGGGGAAGACGAAGGCTGGCGTTTTACGTTTTTTGCCAACGGGGCCGCTGAGTTTGCCTGGAATTACTGGAAGCCCGATGTGATCCATTGCCATGACTGGCATACGGGGATGATTCCTGTCTGGATGCACCAATCCCCCGATATTGCGACGGTCTTTACGATCCATAATCTGGCCTATCAAGGCCCCTGGCGCGGCCTGTTAGAAAAAATGACCTGGTGCCCTTGGTATATGCAGGGGGATAATGCCATGGCGGCGGCCATTCAGTTTGCCAACCGCGTTACCACTGTTTCCCCCACCTACGCGGCCCAGATCCAGACACCAGCCTACGGGGAAAAACTAGAGGGCCTGCTGTCCTTTGTTAGCCAAAACCTGCGGGGCATCCTCAACGGGATTGATACAGAATTTTATAATCCGGCTACGGATCGCTTTATCCAGAGCAACTTTACCGCCGATACCCTCGATCAACGAGCCTTGAACAAGGTGGCCCTGCAGGAGGAAACTGGCCTGGAGGTTAACCGCAATGCCATGCTAATGGGAATGGTTTCGCGGCTGGTGGATCAAAAGGGCATTGATCTACTGATCCAGATCCTTGACCGTTTCATGGCCTATACCGATGCCCAACTGGTGATCCTGGGCACGGGCGACCGTTACTACGAAACCCAACTCTGGCAAATGGCCTCCCGTTTTCCCGGCCGGATGGCGGTGCAATTGTTGCACAATGATGCCCTGTCCCGTCGGGTTTATGCCGGTAGTGATGTCTTTTTGATGCCCTCGCGCTTTGAACCCTGTGGCCTGAGTCAATTGATGGCCATGCGCTACGGTTCGATTCCCATTGTGCGGAAGACAGGGGGTCTGGTGGATACGGTTTCCTTCTATGACCCCATCCATGAAAGCGGTACGGGTTATAGCTTTGACCGTTATGAACCCCTCGACTTCTTTACGGCCATGGTTCGGGCCTGGGAAGGCTTCCGGTATAAAGCTGATTGGCGCAAACTGCAACAGCGGGCCATGCGCATGAACTTTAGCTGGTATCGTTCCGCTGGTGAGTACATTAAAACCTATAAAGAAGTGACGGGCCAACCGGGAGAATTGTCTGCCCAGGAGCAAGCCACTTTAGATAAGTTAACTATTGCAACTCGACTCTAGGCTAGAAAACCGGCCCTTAACGCTAATTGACCCTGCCCTTGTGAATCATCCATCCGAACTGCTATGAAAATTGTTGTTGTCGGCAGTGGCGGCCGTGAACATGCCCTGGCCCACCAGCTTGTCCAATCTCCCCAGGTCGAACGTTGCTACTGCTTGCCGGGTAATGGCGGAACAGCCACCCTCCCTAAAACAGAAAATATTGCCCTCAGCGGAGACGATATAACGGGAATTACCCAATTCTGCCAGGGCCAGGCCATTGACCTGGTGGTGGTGGGGCCAGAATTGCCTTTGACTCTCGGCCTTGCTGATCAACTCCGACAGGTGGGGATCAAGGTCTTTGGGCCAGGCCAAGTCGGTGCCCAGATCGAAGCCAGTAAGTCCTGGGCCAAGGCCCTGATGATGGCGGCCGGTGTCCCGACGGCCTTTGGTGAAACCTTTACCAACGAAGCCTCTGCCCAGGCCTATGTGACCCAGCAGGGGGCCCCGATTGTGGTTAAGGCCGATGGCCTCGCCGCTGGCAAAGGGGTAGTAGTGGCCATGACGGAAGCGGAAGCCCAGCAGGCTATTACCGAGCTCTTTAGCCAAGGATTTAACAAAGTTGTTGTCGAAGAATTTCTAGTGGGCCAAGAAGTCTCTGTACTGGCCCTGACTGACGGTCTAACCGTGCGGCCCCTCCTACCGGCCCAGGATCATAAGCGCATTGGTGAAGGGGATACTGGCCCGAATACGGGCGGGATGGGAGTCTATGCCCCAGCTCCCCTCGCGACGCCCAGCCTGATGGAGCAAGTACAAAAAACGGTTCTGGAACCGACGGTAGCGGAACTCCGCCGACGCGGCATTGATTACCGGGGCGTTTTGTATGCCGGCCTGATGGTAGGCCCCGAGGGCCAGGTCAAGGTACTGGAATACAATTGTCGCTTTGGTGATCCCGAAACCCAGGCCATTCTGCCTCTGCTGGTCACGCCCCTGGAGGAAGTTCTCCTGGCCTGTGTTGAACAACGTCTAGCGAGTTTGCCCCCTCTGCAATGGCAATCGGCCAGTGCGGTCTGTGTGGTTCTCGCCGCCGGGGGCTATCCTGGGGCCTATGCTAAAGGCCAAGTGATTACGGGTATTGAGGAAGCCAGGGCCTTGGGAGCCTTGGTGTTCCATGCGGGGACTGAACTTCAAGCAGAACAACTGCTGACGGCAGGCGGTCGCGTTTTGGGCATGACGGCCCTAGGGCCAGACCTGAAAACAGCTATTGCCGAGGCCTATCGCGTTCTTCAGCCGATCTATTTTGAAGACATGTACTATCGTCGTGACATTGGCCATCGGGCCCTGAGCACCTAAGCGTCCTCCGACTACTTGATGGAATGTTCCCTTCCTCCCAGGGCTCGTTTTTATCTCGGTTGGTAAACACCGCCGGGGCAAAGCGCCTACAGACCGTTGGCGTTATTTTTCTGGCCATTCTACTGCGCCTGAGCCTGCTGAGCCATGAAACCAGCGACTACCGAGACTTTATTAGCCCCTGGTATGACTATATTCAAAACAATGGTGGATTTTGGGCCTTAGGGGATAATTTTAGTAACTATACCCCGCCGTACCTCTACCTCCTGGCCATAGCCACAGCCTTGCCCTTTCCTAAACTGATTGCCATTAAGCTACTGACTTTTCCCTTTGAGGGCCTGTGTGGTTTTTGGATCTATCGCCTACTCCGCCTACACTATCCCCTCGGGCCTTTACCCCGCCTAGGGGCCTTGACCTTCAGCTTTGCTCCCACGGTGGTGCTCAATGGGGCCTACTGGGGCCAGTGCGATATTCTCTACACCACCGGCCTGGTGGGTTGTCTCTACTACTTGAGCTTAAGCCAGCCCATAGGCGTCATCGTGTGTCTCGGCCTGGCCATTGCCTTTAAACAACAGGCCCTCTGGTTTTTACCGGTGATCGGAATTTTAATCCTTAAACGCCAATTCCCCTGGTGGAGTTTGGCCGGATTGCCGGTCATCTATGCCCTAGCCATGGTTCCGGCGGGCCTGGCGGGCCGTCCTTGGCAGGAACTGGAGACGATCTATTTCCAACAGGTCAACACCTATCGATATTTAACCCTCAATGCCCCTAATCTCTATCAATGGCTACCTAACGAGGGCTATGCGCTCTTTTTTCCCCTGGGCCTGTTGTTGGCCCTCGGCGTTGTCATTGGGCTGATGGCCGGGGTGATCGCCCAAAAGCAGGCCATTAATGCTAGTCAACTCCTGCAGCTCAGCCTGATCTTTCTGGTGCTGATTCCCTATTGTTTGCCCAAGATGCACGACCGTTATTTCTTTGCGGCCGATGTTTTTGCACTCATTTATAGTTTTCGTTTTCCGCTGTACTTCTGGGTGGGCCTCGCCATTAACGGCATGTCTCTCCTGGCCTATTTTCCCTTTCTCGTGGGCCTAGAAATTGTGCCCTTAAAAATGTTAGCAGTTTTATTCGTCGCGGTTATTGCTGGCCTCCTGCACCATTATCATCAATCGACCTTGCAAGGACACATTGATCAAGTGAACCGTTAGGCCCACTGGCCCAATCCCGACGGCTATCTCTGCTGAAAATGCATTGAGACCCCTTAAAATATCAAGTGAGGCTACAGTGAATACAGTGGTTTTAAAGCTAGAAATATCCAGCCAATGGCTGACTCCATCAGCGTTCTTGCTTGAGGATTATCGCCCATGCCAGAGATCAGTGCTGTACTGTTGGTCTTTTCTCGTTATGTCGCGATACGAGAGTCAATCTGATGTCCGTCTCTCCCCCGTTTCCTTTACCGGATAATGTTGATTATCAAGCCATGGTCGAAATGGCCAATGCCATTATTTTGCGCTGGAATTGTGACGGTGATATTCATTTTATTAATACCTATGGTTTAGACTTACTCGGCTTTACAGCCCAGGAATTATTGGGGCGTAATGTTGTCGGCACGATTGTTCCGGTCACCGAATCTTCAGGGCGAGATTTAGGGATTTTAATCAATAACATTTGTAATGACCCAGCCCAGTATTTGCTCAATGAAAATGAAGTAATCTGCAAAAATGGCGAGCGTCGCTGGATTTCTTGGTCGAATCGGCCTATTTTTGATGACCAGGGCCAACTCCAGGAAATTTTATCGATTGGCCTGGATATTACTCAGCATCAGAAGACAGAAATGCAATTAGTGATGGAGGGAACCGCGAGTAAAACGGGCTACGATTTTTTCTGTTCTTGCTTGGAATATTTAGCTCGAGTACTCCAGGTTAGATACGCCCTAGTTACCGAAGTTGTAGGGAATCAGCCTCTACAGGCTAGGGTATTAGCGGTTCTTGGGACAGAGCACATTCAAGAAAATCAAGTCTATGAATGTACCCAGACTATTTGCGCCCCAGTACTCCAAGGAGAGACGGTGTACGTTGCCCAGCAGGCGGCGCGTCAGTTTCCGCTGGATTCGATTCTCCAAAGCCTCCAGGCCGAGAGCTACCTGGGGATTCCCTTGCTGAATGCAGAGAGGCGGGCCATTGGCCACCTGGCGGTAATTGATACAAAAACCATGCCCTACAATGTCCATCGTGAGGCCATCCTGCGTATTTTTGCCGCCCGGGCCAGCGCAGAATTAGAACGCCAACATTACCAAAATGCCCTCTGTCAAGCCAAGGAGGCGGCCGAGGCCGCTAACTTTGCCAAAAGTGCTTTTTTGGCTAATATGAGCCACGAACTGCGAACCCCCCTTAATATTATTCTGGGATTTTCCCAACTTCTGGAACGGGAACCACTCCTAAATGCCCAGCAACAGGAATTTATTAAACTAATTAATCAAAGTGGGCGGCATCTTCTCACCCTGATTAACGATGTCCTTGAACTGTCGAAATTAGAAGCGGGTAAGTCCGACTTTAAACCCAGGGTTTTTAGGCTCACTCAGCTTTTACAAACTTGCCAGGATATGTTTTCCTTACCCTGTCAAAATAAGGGACTAGACCTCCACTATCAGGTGGACAGGAATCTTCCCCAATTGATAGAAACCGACGAGCAAAAGCTCCGCCAAGTCCTGATTAATTTAATTAGTAATGCCGTGAAGTTTACACCCCAGGGACAGATTTGGGTGCGGGCCCATTGTGCCGCCCGGCAGGGTAAGCAAGTACAGTTGGCCATTGCTGTCGAGGATACAGGGGTCGGCATTCCCCCAGAAGAACGGGAAAATCTCTTTAAACCCTTTACCCAGACTTCTTCCGGAAAAAATATCCAATCGGGAACCGGCCTAGGCCTAACCATTAGTTACCAATTTGTTCATTTGCTAGGAGGAGAGTTGACCTTTGTGCCAGCACAACCCTCGGGGGCCAAGTTTAGCTTTGTGATTCCTGTCTTGATTCCCCCAGAGGAGGGGGCCAGGGAGACCGGTTCTTGGCAAGCAACCCTGCCCCATCCAGTTCCAGGAATGAAAACCCTCCGGGCCGATGACCTCAAGACCATGCCCTTGGAATGGCGAACCGATGTGAGTCAGGCCGCCCTGGCTACGGATCGTGGTCAACTCCTTCGCCTCATTCAACAAATTCCCGCAGAACAGCAGGCCCTGCAACAACAACTAATGGCACTAGTGCAAAATTTTGATTTTGATGAAATTTTAGCGGCTGCGGAAGAGCCTCCCCACGGAGCCTCGGCCTAATCCACCGATTTTTCTAGGCTAGCAGACCCCTTGAGGAGTGTGCTTTTCAGGGAAAATAATACAATCAGGAGCGCAAAATAGGTACAAAACCCTAGAGCAATGAAATTAGTCATTCGTAACTCCTTAACATTTCTTTAATTTTCTTTCCCTAGCCTAGGCGAAAACCATTGGCGATGAAAACGATTTTTCTTATTGACTCTATAGGTTTTAGCTATGCTGGTGCCGCTTCCTCTCCCTAGGCCCAGGAGAACAACTTGTCAAAAATAATCCAAAAGTCTTTACTATCATTATTAAGTTGAGCCACCAACGGAGGATGCGAGTGCTCCTTCCTGGCTGCTCCCGCCTAGCCCTGCTCAACAACGCTGGTTCCCTATCCGATTTCCCTGTTCTGTAATTGCCGCCAACCCTATGTCCAAACTTGTCATTGTCGAATCGCCTACCAAAGCACGGACTATCCGCAATTACCTGCCCCAGGACTATCGTGTTGAGGCCTCCATGGGCCATGTCCGCGACCTGCCGGCCTCGGCGGAGGAAATTCCAGCACATTACAAAGATAAGCAATGGGCCAACCTCGGGGTCAATGTGGAAGGCAACTTTGAACCCCTCTACGTCATTCCCAAGAGTAAGAAAAAAGTAGTGAAGGAATTACAATCGGCCCTGAAACAGGCGGAGGAAGTGATTCTGGCGACGGACGAAGACCGGGAAGGGGAAAGTAT
This sequence comes from Synechocystis sp. LKSZ1, assembly GCF_040436315.1. Lineage (NCBI taxonomy): Bacteria > Bacillati > Cyanobacteriota > Cyanophyceae > Synechococcales > Merismopediaceae > Synechocystis > Synechocystis sp. LKSZ1. The sequence continues at coordinate 1,684,293 of NZ_AP031572.1, forward strand.
TAGCTGGCACCTCCTGCAACTGCTGGCCCCCAAGGTGCCGATTAAGCGGATGGTGTTCCATGAAATTACCCAGGAAGCCATTCAAAAGGCCCTGAAGAATTGTCGGGATATCAACGAAAATTTAGTCCACGCCCAGGAAACACGCCGCATTTTAGACCGACTAGTGGGCTATACCCTGTCTCCCCTGCTCTGGAAAAAAATTGCCTGGGGCCTGTCGGCAGGACGAGTGCAATCCGTAGCGGTACGCCTGCTGGTGCAACGGGAACGGGAGCGCCGGGCCTTTAAGGAAGCCAGCTATTGGGATCTCAAGGCCCAATTAATCCAATCCCAAAATCCCTTTGAAGCCAAGCTCGTTAGTCTGGGGGGAGAAAAACTGGCCACAGGGGCCGATTTTGATCCGCGCACCGGCCAACTCAGTGCGGGCAAAAAAGTGGTGGTGCTCGATCAGGCCCAGGCGACAGCTTTGAAGGCACGCTTGACCGGCAAACCCTGGCAGGTCAGCCAAACCGAAGAAAAACCCACCACTCGCAAGCCCTATCCCCCCTTTACCACCTCAACTCTCCAGCAGGAGTCGAACCGCAAATTGGGGATCTCGGCCCGCGACACCATGCGCATTGCCCAAAAGCTCTACGAAGAGGGCTTTATCACCTACATGCGGACAGATTCGGTGCATCTTTCCGAGCAGGCCATCGCCGCCGCCCGCAGTTGTGTCCAGCAGATGTACGGCCGTGAGTACCTCAGCCCCCAGCCGAAACAGTACACGACCAAAAGTAAGGGTGCCCAGGAGGCCCACGAAGCCATTCGCCCGGCGGGGACAGAATTTCGTATTCCCAATCAGACGGGCCTAACGGGGCAAGAACTGGCCCTCTACGACCTCATCTGGAAACGAACCGTGGCTTGTCAGATGGCTGATGCCCGTGTTACCCAGTTGAGCGTCAGTCTGACGGTCGAAGATGCCGAATTTCGGGCGGCGGGTAAACGCATTGATTTTCCGGGCTTCTTCCGAGCCTATGTGGAGGGTTCCGATGACCCCGATGCTGCCATTGAAAACCAAGAGGTGATCCTGCCTCCCCTGAAAAAAGGAGACCGCCCCGATTGCCAACGCATCGAGGAAGTGGGCCATGAAACCCAACCCCCCGCCCGTTATACAGAGGCCTCGCTGGTGAAAACCCTGGAAAGCGAAGGGGTGGGCCGACCGAGTACCTACGCCAGTATCATTGGCACCATTATGGATCGCGGCTATGCCCAAATGCGGGGCAAGGCCCTGGTGCCGACCTTTACGGCCTTTGCCGTCGTGACCCTGCTGGAATCCCATTTTCCCGACCTAGTGGATACCGGCTTTACCTCGCGTATGGAACAAACCCTGGATGAAATTGCCACGGGAGAAACGGCCTGGTTGCCCTACCTCCAGGGTTTCTACCTGGGGGAACAGGGCCTGGAAAACCAAGTCAAGGTGCGAGAGAGCCAGATTGATCCGGGAACCGCTAAAGCCATTCAACTGGAGAACCTCGCCGCTAAAGTCAAGATCGGCAAGTTTGGCCCCTACATCGAAATTCCCCAGGGTGAGGCCGTTGTTACTGCCTCTATTCCCACCGATCTCACCCCTGCAGATCTGAGCCCCGACCAGGTGGCCACCCTGCTCAAGCAAAAAACCGAAGGCCCTGACCAAATCGGCCGCCATCCCGATAGCGGTGAACCGATTTTTCTGCTCCTGGGAACCTATGGCCCCTACCTGCAACTAGGGGAAATTACAGAAACTAATAAAAAACCCAAGCGAGCCTCCCTCCCCAAGGGCATCACCCCCGAGATGGTCACCCTAGAGATGGCCGTGGGTCTGTTGGCCCTGCCCCGAACCCTGGGCCAGCATCCGGAGACTGGAGCCAAAATCCAAACTAATTTAGGACGTTTTGGCCCCTACATCGTCCATGACCAAGGCAAGGAAGGGAAAGATTATCGTTCTCTCAAGGCTGGGGATGATGTCCTGACCATTACCCTAGAACGGGCTCTAGAATTGCTGGCAGAACCCAAACGGGGCCGGGGGGGCGCTCGAGGGGCCAAAACTCCCCTCAAGGAATTGGGCCCCCACCCCGAAGACCAAGAACCTGTCAATGTCTATAGTGGCCCCTACGGCAACTACATTAAGCACGGCAAGGTTAATGTTGGCTTACCAGAGGGAGAAACCCCTGATAGCATAACCCTAGAAAAGGCCCTGCCCCTGTTGGCGGAGAAGGCCGGTAGCAAGCGTAAGCGCACTAGCAGTGCCAGCAAATCATCCAGTTCCCGCAAGAAAAGCACCTCCCAAGAAACAACCCGTAAACGCTCCGTTAAAGCGAAATCAGCCGAAAGTTAAGCCCCTCCATGGATTTCTACTATCAACGAGAAGTTAGTCAGCCTGATGACCAGATTCACTTGGCTAAGGCGGCCCTGTACTTTGCCCGAGCTGAATATCCTGACCTCCAACCCGACCCCTACCTGTTTCAACTGCGGGAAATGGCCGCGGCCCTGGCCCCGCGTTTGCCGACCCCCCGCTATCCCCTCAAGGTAATCGAAGCGATCAACCAATATCTCTTCCAGGAGTTAGGCTACAGTGGCAACAGCCGCAATTACTACGACCCCCGTAATAGCTTTTTGAATGAGGTTTTGAGCCGACACACGGGGATTCCTATTTCTCTGGCGGTGGTTTATTTAGAGTTGGCAAAACTCCTCGATTTTCCCATGGTGGGCATTGGTCTCCCTGGTCATTTTTTGGTACGGCCTGACTTTGAAGACGTAGGCATTTTTGTCGATGTCTTCAACGAGGGGGAAATTCTCTTTGCCGAGGATTGTGAACAACGACTCCAACAGGTTTATCAGCAGGAAATTCGACTCCAACCCCATTTTCTAGAGCCGGTGGGAAATCGCCAAATCCTGGCCCGGATGCTGACCAACCTCAAGTTTATCTACATCAATAGCCACGACTACGAACGGGCCCTGACGATGGTCAGCTTTTTGTTGGCGACGCTCCCCCATGCCACGACGGAACTGCGTGACCGGGGCCTGCTTTATTACCAAACTGGCCAGTTTGCAGCGGCCGTTCTTGACCTAGAGGCCTACCTTAACCTGGCCCCCCAAGCCCAGGATGCCCCTACCATCCACCAGATCCTAGAGCAAATTCGTTAGGGGCCTGGCCGGGTATCCCGATTTTCATTGGTTACAATAAAACGTCCTCCTTCCCCAGCGTCATGTTTTTTAGCGTTGTTATTCCTACCTACAATCGCCGGCTCATTTTAGAAAAATGCCTCCGTGCGCTGACCGTCCAGCACCTCACCAATACCCAGGTTGAGGGCTACGAAATTGTCCTCGTCGATGATGGCTCCACCGATGGCACCCTGGAATGGCTGGCCCAGCACCGCCAAGACTTTCCCCAGGTCGTTACCTACAGCCAAGACCACCAAGGCCCTGCCATGGCCCGCAATCTCGGCGTTCACCAGGCCAAGGGAGACATCATTATTTTCATTGATAGTGACTTGGTCGTCACCGAAAACTTTCTCCAGGCCCATGCCGATGCCCTCATCGCTGGCCAGGCCCAACTCCAGAGTGACCGCCTGTTTACCTACGGGGCCGTAATCAATACCTGCAACTTTGACGACCCTACCAGCGAACCATACAAAATTACCGATTTCTCGGCGGCCTATTTTGCGACGGGTAACGTAGCCATCGCCAAGCAGTGGCTGGAGGCCGCTGGCTTATTTGACACTCAATTTCAACTCTACGGCTGGGAAGACCTGGAACTCGGGGTGCGGCTAAAACAACTGGGTCTGACGTTGATCAAGTGTCCCGCCGCCGTTGGCTACCACTGGCATCCGCCCTTCAGCCTGGCCCAGATTCCCCAACTCATTGATCGGGAAATCCAACGGGGCCGCATGGGTGTGCTGTTTTATCAAAAACATCCCACCTGGGAAGTACGGATGATGATCCAAATGACCTGGCTTCACCGCCTGCTTTGGGGCCTATTATCCTTGGGGGGGCACCTCAACGAAAAGACGCTGGCCCCTTTGCTCCAGTGGTTGATCGACCAAAAACGTCCCCAATTAGCCCTGGAGATTGCCCGTATTTTTCTCAATTGGTACAACGTTCAAGGGGTTTATGCGGCCTACCAGGAACAGGCAGCTGATCCCGCTTCGACCTGATTTTTTAAAATATCTTGACATAATTATAAAACCCATACAAAGTTTTGTATTATTCAAGCAAAGACTCTAAACTTAGGCATTACCGTTGTGTCCGGGGGGAAGAGACATCAATTCGCCATGGCCTGACTCAAAGGAAACCAAAGGACTAGGCTATGTTTACTTGCATTGCCGATGCGGGAACGCTAAATTAGCATTAATTTTTTGGAGATACATCAATAATCATGCAAAACATTATATTTGGACTTATTGGACTCCTTGTTGGTGCGGGGGGCGTCTATCTATTATTGGTCAGTAAACTTCAACATCAACTCGAAGGAGCTAGACGAAAATTAGAACGAGCTGAGCAAGCCGGGGGCGATGCCCTAGACCTTCAGCAACAACTCCAGGAAGCCCAGGCTCGCTACCAAGACCTCGAAAGCCGTTATCAAAACCAGTTGGCCCAAACGGAGCCCACGGATAGTCCGCTAACCCAAGAATTGGCAGAACTCCGTCAACGCCTGCAACAGCAAGAGCAAGACTACCAGACCCAGACCGCCCAATTCCAGGCCGAGAGAGATGCCTACCAACAGCAGATCACAGACCTACAAAGCCGCCTGGAATCAAAGGAAGAGTCGGGCCAGGGAAATGCCCTAATGGGCGGAGTAGCGGCCGCTGGCCTGGCGGGAGTAGCTGGCTGGGCTGCCAATGAATTTTTATCGAAGGAAACTCCGGCCCCGACAACCGAAACGGTTGAAGCACCCGAGGTCGTAGAAAACTTTGCTCCTGCTGAGGAGGAAGCTCGACCGGCGGTCAGTGAAGCAGAGATTTCCGAAACCGTAGAAGAAGTGGCAGCCCCGGAAGCCGAAGCAGAGCCTTGGGCCAATGTTGCCACACCGGAAGCTCCGGCGGTAATGGAAGAAGCCGTTGAACCCTCCAATTGGGAACCCCCCGCTCTGGAAGACAGGGCCCCCGAGGCTAGCGCGGATTTTGCTGATTTTACCGTTGCTCCCGAGGAAAATTGGGTTGATGCGGCCCCGACCGTGACAGAGTCCAGCTTCGAGCCGCCTAACTGGGAAATGCCGGAGGCCCCCGTCGAAGACGTTTTTGCTCCAGAATCCGAGAGTGCCGCCGCTGAAATTACCTCTCCCTTCACCGAGGAAAGCGATAACTGGGTGGATACCGGAGATTTGGGAGAAACACCTACCAGCGAAGCCCTGGCCGATTTCCCTGAACTGACCGTTACAGAAGAGGGCCTAGGCGAAGCGGCCGAACCCGCCATCTTTGACCTAGAGGATTTTGGCACCAGCCCATTGGCGGCGATGGAACCCGAAGCTTTATTTGAAGACGTCGCCAGTCCGGTGTTGGAGGAATTACCCTTATCTGAGGAAAGTCCCCTGATTCTAGAGGAGTTGAGTAGCGCCGACGATGCGCTGGAATTACCCATCGATTTTCTAGCCGAAATCCCTACGGATCAACCCGAAGTGCTGGTCGAAGAAGTGAGAGCGGTGGAAGAAGCCGAGGCCCTGCCGGCGGATTTTCTGGCAGACTTTCCCCTTGACCAAGCCCAAGGAGTGGAATTAACGGAGGAAATTCCCAGTTCGGGGGAAGAACTCGACTTTTTGATGGAGCTACAGCAGAGTACACCGGAAACGGAGGCCGCCGACGATCTGTTTGCCGGTTTTGGGGAGGCCCCCGATGATGCCGATATTCCTGGCCTCGACCTCTTTGAAGAGAATACCGAGGAGATGCCCGAGTTGCCGATCTCAGGAGCCGATGATAACTTGGCTGATCCGTTTATCAATATCCTCGATACCAGCGTGGATACCCCCGACCACGAACTGCTGGAATTACTACAGGCCGATAACGAGCCAAACCCAAACGCCCTAGAAGGGGATTTTCTAGATGGGTTGGACGATCTCTTTGGGGAAGAAAAACCTACCACCAGAGACGACCATGATTTGGACGCCTTTTTGAGTGGCCCGGAAGCCGAAACCAACACGGGCAATACAACAGATACCATGGAGAGCTTAGAGGAATTACTGGCCAGCGATCCCCTGAGCTCGGAGGAGTGGGGACTACCGTCGGATCCCGCCTCGGAACATCCCTTCCAATAAATCCTTCAACCTAAAACCAGAACAGCGATGTCCAGGCAACTGGAAACACCGCTGTTTTTTATTGGGGATGGAAGTATTGATAAATTTCCTGGGCCAGACGTTCGCCAATGCCCTCTACTTGCTTTAGTTGCGTCACCGAGGCCTCGCGGATGTAGTCCAGGGAATGGAAATGGGCCAGGAGTTGTTTTTGGCGCTGGAACCCCAGTCCGGGAATCTCTTCCAGATGGGAACGGCGGCTATGCTGGAGACGTTGCTGACGATGGAAACTCACGGCAAAGCGATGGGCCTCATCCCGCACCCGGCGCAGGAGTTGCAGGCCCGGTTGTTCGGGGTCGGTGTCCAGGGGCTGGGGTTCACCGGGCAAGAAAATTTCCTCCCGTTGTTTAGCCAGACTGACAAGCTGCAATTCCCCTAACAGGCCTAACTCCGTCAGTACCGCCACCACGGCCGATAGTTGGCCCTTGCCGCCGTCAATCATCACCAGGTCAGGAAAGCCCTCACGGTCAGGGCCTTGGCTATAGCGACGAAAACGACGGCCAATTACCTCCGCTAAACTGGCAAAATCATCGGAATGACCGGGTTGCACCGCAGGATTTTTAATTTTGTAGTGGCGGTAGTGCTGTTTAGCCGGCACGCCATCGATGAAGACCACCTGAGAAGCCACCGCATTGGCCCCTTGAAAATGGGAAATATCATAGCCTTCAATGCGTTGGGGCAGTTCTGCTAAATCCAAGATTTCGGCTAAATCCTCCAGGGAACTGAGATTACGGGCCACCTGGCGCTGACTGCGCTCTAGCTCGTAGCGGGCATTGCGTTCTACCATTTCGAGCAGTTCCGCCTTCTGTTGGCGTTGGGGAATGACTAAATTCACCTTGCGGCCCCGACGCTCACTCAGCCAATGGAGAAGCCAGTCGCTCTCCGGCAGGGGGGCCTGAGCCACAATTTCTAAGGGAATTTCCAGGGGTTCCACCTGTTGGTAATGCTCTTCTAGAACACGCTGGAGGATCTCGCCCGCATCTACCGTCTGGGCCTCGGCAAAAAAGCCTAAACGACCCACCAGGCGACCGGCCCGAATTTGAAAGAGTTGAATGGCGCAATGGTGATCATCCCGAGCTAGGGCAATCACATCCTGGGATACCGTATCCTTGGGCAGGGCCACCTTTTGGTCAGCATTGAGGTGTTCGAGGGCGCTCATTTGGTCTCGGATCAGGGCCGCCTGTTCAAAGTTGAGGGCTTCCGCCAGGGCCTCCATTTGGGTTTGTAGGGTTTGGCGCAGTTCCTGGGTGCGGCCCTGAAAGACCATGGCCACCTTGAGCAGGGTTTGGCGGTAGTCTTCGGGGCTAATCAATTGTTGGCAGACCCCTGGACAGCGACCAATATCAAAGTTCAGACAGGGCCGATGTTTAAAGAGGGGCTTGGGACGTTGGCGCAGGGGAAAAATTCGCTTAATCAGGCGCAGGGTTTGGCGGAGATGGAAACTATCGACGTAGGGGCCGTAGTAACGATCCTTAGCGTTGCCCAGGTGGCGTTTACGGGTAATAAAAATGCGGGGATAGGTTTCCGACCAAGTGATGCAAACGTAGGGATACTTTTTATCATCCTTGAGTAGAACGTTGAAATGGGGTTGGTGCTTTTTAATCAGATTGGCCTCTAGGGCCAGGGCCTCCGCCTCCGTATCCGTGACGATAAATTCAATCTCGGCAATCTGTTGCACCATCAGGGCAATGCGCGGACTATGGGGCTGGGACTCCCGAAAATAGGAACGGACGCGGGTTCTCAGCTTTTTCGCCTTACCGATGTAGAGAATATCGCCCCGGCCATCCCGCATAAAATAGACCCCCGGATCGCCAGGAATCTCCTGGAGACGACTTTCCAGTAGGGCGGGGTCTTGGAGTAGCGGGGCCGATAAACGCATGGGAGATAGACGGCGAGGAAACCCCCGCCAGGGACTAAGATAAAAAGCTAATGTTGAAAATTGTAACGGAGCCAGCCCATGGATCAGGCCAACTTTGCGGTGCCCCGCCATCTGGGACGTTACCTCCTCCTCACCGGAATTGCGCTACTAATGCTGTTTCCCCTGGTGTGGTTGCTAGGAACGGCCCTCAAGTCCCCCACGGAGGATATTTTTGGTTCACTGCTCCAGATCTGGCCCCAGCGGCCCACCCTGGCCAACTTCCTGACGGTCTGGCAAAATTACCCCTTTGCTCGCTACCTCGGTAATAGCCTCTTGGTGGCCAGTCTGACCGTCGGTTTCAATCTCCTATTTTGTTCCCTGGCGGCTTATCCCCTGGCCCGCTTGAACTTTTGGGGCCGGGACACCCTACTGGCGGCCATCGTCGCCACCCTGATGATTCCCTTCCAACTGGTTATGATCCCCCTCTACATCCTGACGGTGCAGTTGGGCCTGCGCAATACCTACCTGGGCATCATTTTTCCGGGTCTGGCCTCGGCCTTTGGTATCTTTCTCCTACGCCAGGCCTTCCAGGGAGTACCCAAGGAACTGGAGGAAGCGGCCCGCATTGATGGTTGTACGGAATTGGGAATTTGGTGGCATGTGATGCTCCCCGCCGTGAGGCCGGCCCTGGTGACGCTGGGGATTTTTGTCTTTATCGGCGCCTGGAGCGATTTTCTCTGGCCCTTAATTGTCCTCGACCAGCCGGATTATTTCACTCTACCCCTGGGGGTGGCTAAGCTAGCCAGTGCCCTGGATTTTGATTGGCGTCTCATTGCCGCCGGCTCGGTCATTTCCATCGCCCCGATCATCGTTCTTTTCATCTTTGCCCAACGGTATATCATCCCCACAGAGGTCGGTAGTGGCGTCAAGGGTTAGGCGCCATGGCCCTAGGGCCAACGCAGTCGGTCGAGGAATTTTCGCTTCGACGCTGGTTCGGTCATAGCGGGCTGTTTGGCGGCATAACGCCAAGGGAATAATCCCGGTAAAACTTACAGTGAACTGGTTTACAGGAATCAAGCAAAGCGTGTTATGCGGCAGAAACAAGATTTTACATTTTTGTCAACTCTTACTTAGTCAGACTTAGGGTAGCTCTTCTAGAGGCGTTATACGGCGCTGGCGCTGTGCAGGGATTGACTCCCCCGAAAAACGGCGCTAGCATAAGCCCAAATTCTTGAAAAATTGTTGTTTTCACTAGCCAACACCCTAGAGTGTTATGCGGTTACTCGCCGCATATCCCCTAGTTATGCCGCAAGTTCTTGGTAAGGGCAGTACGTAGGGTTATTTCTCTGAGTTCAAGGTAAATATGTAGCTAGAGTAGGCTCAAATCCGATTGAAAAGCTATAATCTTTTTCTAGGAATTATAGGTGCTGCTCTGTTTTGAGTGTATTTTTTCTACTGACACTTTTTAAATGGCGTACAACTACTCAAAGCTAGACGAGGATAACCTTAAATGGTTTCCTAATGACAATTCGTGTGCAACACTACGCACGATCAAGGTCTTGCGAGGTCAGATACGAGGTCTTAGAAAAGTTACTGTAGAGTTTTGTTACCCAATAACAGCCATCGCTGGGCGTAATGGTTCATGTAAAACTACAGTTCTGGCATTATCAGCCTGTGCTTTTCACAATGCACCCAACGGCTTTAAGTTATCTGGGAGAAAACAGCCTTACTATACTTTTTCGGATTTTTTCGTCCAGACAAAGGAAGAAACTTCACTTGGTGAGATACAAATTGACTGTGAAATTCTTCACAATAAATGGAAAGGTCGTGAACCTGGAGCTGGCTGGCAAACTCGCATTAAGAAGTTAAATGGTCGTTGGAATAACTACGATTCCAGGGTTCATCGCACAGTTGTGTTTCTTGGAGTTGAACGCATTGTTCCACATTCAGAAAGAAGTGTATCTAAGAGTTATCGAGGTAAATTTCAGTCAGGAATTGCTCACGGCTGGGAAGATGATGTTCGCGAAATTGTTGGCAGAATCCTTGGGACTGATTACACTATTTTTAGTTACAGGCAGCATTCAAGATATCGAATGCCTGTTGTAGCTAAAAAAGATCAGAAAATCTACTCAGGCTTCAACATGGGAGCGGGTGAGCACTCTTTATTTGAGTTATTTTCAATCATCAATGAATGTCCACATGGATCTCTGATTTTAATTGACGAAATAGAACTTGGTCTTCACGAGAAAGCTCAAGAAAATTTAATTAAAGAGCTGAAAGAAGTTTGCAAGAAGCGTAAGTTTCAGATTATTTGTACCACTCATTCTTCTCGTATCCTTGAATGCTTACCTCCAGAGGGCAGAATTTTTCTTGAACGCACTGGTGTTGAGACTGATATCATATGTAAAATTTCTCCAGCTTATGCGACTGGAAAGCTTTCAGGTCGCCCAAATGTTGAGTTGGATATTTTAGTAGAAGATGAAGCAGCTAAGTTAATATTGGAAACAGTGCTAGGCAAAGAACTTCGTTCCCGTACCAAGATTTTACCTATTGGCTCAGCCGCAGCAGTCATGCGACACCTCGCTGCAAGGTACAAGGAAGAAAGACATAAAAAAGATAGTATGGTTAGAGTTTGTGTATTCCTTGATGGAGATAAAGCATCAAAGAAAACTGAGCAGATTAATCAATTTACAAAAGCTCTTGAAAATCCTGATGAGCAAAAAGAATCTAAAGATTGGGTGGAGAAGCGCCTACTATTTATACCAGGCAATGAATGGCCCGAGGCATGGATTATTAAAACCATTGATAGAAAACCTTTTTATGATCGATTCGAGCGAGAACTGCAAATGTCAATAGCGGAAGTCGATGATCTACTAGATTCTGCATCTAGAGCTGGTAAACATAATGAGTTTTACGAAGCAGCAAACATTTTGAACCTCGATAAGAAAGTTGTGGCAACTCATCTAATCAAGAGCGCGTTTGAGTCTGTTCCAGAAGAAGCACAAAAAATCACTGATATTATTCGAGGTTTTCTTGGTTAAATGGTACACGGTACAATTACTGCATAACAATCCCGTTACACACCGACCGTATCGAGACGGTTGGTTGAGTCCGAAAGGTTATTTGCGGCGGGTGAACGGGGTCGTTAGACTGCTTCAATTCGAGTCTTGAAACACACTTAATAGGGTGATGGCAGTAAACTCAAAACTTTCACAGAGTTCAATCAGGCGGAATTCGATTTGCAGAGTAGCGAGATCAACTTTGTGCCCATCAAATTGAGCAAAAATGGCTCTCTCGGATCTAGGGTTGAAACCGTATAGGATGTTCAAAAATCTGCTCATTCAACGGCTAAAACCTGGTATTGTTGTGGCATGAGCTTTTCTTGTCGGCACAAGGTTTCAGGACAAATTCAGTATCTTTCACGGAGATAGATTATGCTAAAAAGCCTACAAATAGGGTTACTAGGTCTAGGAGGAATTCTAGCTTCAGTTTTTCCATCACTAATTACCTTATCCCAGCCTGCCAATTTCCCAAAAGAATCTTATCGTTTGCAGACACAGTTTACAGGCAAAAATAAGTGCTTAGATATTATTAATGATGGAAACAATAATCAGCTAACGATGGCAGACTGTGGAAACTATTCTGGACAGTTCTGGAGTATTAAACCTGCTGGAGATCGCAAGTCTTACCGTTTGCAGACACAGTTTACAGGCAAAAATAAGTGTTTAGATATTGTTAATGATGGAAACAATGATCAGCTAACCATGGCAGACTGTGGCAATTATTCTGGACAGTTTTGGAGTATTAAACCTGCTGGAGATCGCAAGTCTTACCGTTTGCAGACAAAGTTTACAGGCGAAAATAAATGTTTAGATATTATTAATGATGGAAACAATAATCAACTAACTATGGCAGACTGTGGAAATTATTCTGGACAGTTCTGGAAGATTTTCTAGAAATCTCTTAATCCAGTACGATCACGCCTATCTCTTGTGAGATGAGTTCCTGAATGCACGATAAGATCCTTTACTGATAGATTATTAGGAACGCACGATCCTTACAAATTTCTTGAAGCAAGCGATCGCCGTCTAACAACCCCCATGCATACCGACCGCCGAGAGGTTGTCTGAAGGCAGCTGATGGGCAACGTTAAGTATATTTATCACGGCTATACCAAGCAACGCTTATTCAAGAGGTAGTGACCTGGCACGAGATCGCTTAACCTTGTTGTCAATATTTCGCAATATATTTGCACTGAGAGCATAGGCATATAAACTAGCGGGCTCAAAGCGAAATCGTATATCTTTGTATAAAAAATTGGGATCCCTAATAGTTTTACTTGTCACCAAGATCGGTTGAGATATGCCGGGATTCTTTTTTAAAAATTCTGTGCAGTTGTCCAGTTCGGAAGGTGTACTATGAGGGCGATCGCTCCACTTAACCTCAACTATCCAAGAAGGTGATTGATGGGCAGCATCTAAATGTACAATATCAATTTCTCCAGTTTTCCATCGTGCGTAGTAAAGCTCAATTATTTTACTGTGCTGCCATTGACTAAAAATAGCGGTTTCAGTCATGGCTCCCATCGCCTTAGAGTCTGTTTCAAGCTGACCAAATAGCGCGGCGCGCATTGATGGATTGGTTAAATAGACTTTAAAGCAAACTGCTCTCTTAAACTTTTTAGCGTTTTGATCAATTCTCTCTACTCGGCGGATTAGGAATGCAGCCTCAAGATACTCGAGGTAACGTTTGATAGTGTTTTTTGCTACACCAGAGGATTGCGATAACCCCTCTAGACTTAATTCGTTGCCTGAATTATACGCCAGGGTTGTGAAAAGTCTATTTAGTTCTTGAATATCACTAATTCCATAAAGGCTTGGCAAATCTCGCAGTAAAACTTTGTCAATGATATCGCTTTTAATATATTGCCCAGGATCCTGTCGAATTGTTTCAGAAAAGACAGCTTCTGGATATCCACCAAAGTTCAAATAATCAATAAAAATCTCATTCAACCGATCAATATCCTTAGACACAAACTCATACATCTTGGATGGATAACTAGAATCTTCAGAGTCATGGACATTTGTCTCTATTAATTCATTTTCTTTTCCTATAAACATTAAATATTCAGCAAAGGTTAGCGGTGGCAGGATATAGTCGCTGAATCGACCAGCACCAGACTCAGTGCTTTTAAGCCTTAGAGCAGCAGCAGCAGAGCCAGTAGCGACAAACCGACAGATTGGAAATGAATCAACTAAAGATTTTAGATGAATTTCCCACTCACGCAAGTATTGAATTTCGTCAAAAAAGACAAATAGCCTCGAATTGCGATCGTGATTGAATAGTTCCTGAAAATACTTAAGTATTCGCTCTAATGGAAGCCCTGTATAAATTGGAGTTTCAAGAGAGACATATAAAATATTTACCGCACTAATGCCAGAATCTAAGAGTAGACGGATAGTGTGATAGACCATGACAGTTTTACCAACACGTCTAGGTCCCATCAAGACGGTTGCTCGACGCACACTTGTGTCCAAGATGTTTTGAGAAAAAGCCTCAAAGTACTTGCGCCGTGGCGTATCTTCATAGATTACTTTTCCCTCACAGCCTGTCTCCCACCAAGGATTATCAAATTGAAGGCGGGAGAGGATATCTTCTTTTGCGATCTCGAGCATAACACTAGAGTTAGAAAGCTAATCTTAGCCTAGCCCAAAATCAAGCTAAGGTCAATCTGCTAATCTTATTTTTGGGACTGAGACGGAGAGCGTCCCGCATCAAGATACTGAATGGGCTTTCTGACCAGATGCAGTTACTTAAGCACCAGTTCAATATCTCGGCTCTCTTGAATGTTCTTTGGCATACAACTTTGGGGGATCCCAATATTGGCATCACTTTTCTAGATGGATTCGTCGATCTGTCCCATCCTTGTTTCAAGAGATCTGACCGGACTAAGATACAAACCTTGGTATCGGATCGTTCCGGTGCTGGCTATGCTTTGCAACAAAGGACTTACGTTGCCAGCATCATCTGCCCAGCCAATGGCCCATAACTCGACCGGGTTTGATAGGATCTAGCTCAGGCCTATATAAAATCTGACTGGTAAGCCCTATGCCCCGGACGCAACGGAACGATAACTTTATTGATAAAAGCTTTACGGTGATGGCAGATATCATCCTCAAAATTCTGCCCACCAACCAAAAAGCCAAGGAAGCCTTTGTTTACTATCGAGATGGGATGTCCGCCCAGGCCGAAGGGGAATACGCCGAGGCCCTGGAAAATTACCAAGAGGCCCTGACCCTAGAAGACAATGCCAATGACCGCAGTTATATTCTCTACAACATGGCCCTGATCTACGCCAGCAACGGCGAGCACGAGCGGGCCCTAGAATCCTACCACCAGGCCATTGAACTCAATCCCCAAATGCCCTCGGCCCTCAATAATGTCGCCGTGATCTACCACTACCAAGGGGAACGGGCCAAGGAAGCCGGTCATGAAGAGGAGGCCGAGGCCCTTTTTGATAAAGCCGCTGAATATTGGAAACAGGCGATTCGACTGGCTCCGAATAATTACATTGAGGCCCAAAACTGGCTTAAGATTACCGGCCGCTCTGAAATCGACGTTTTCTTCTAATTTCCTCACTCCCTCTTTTCCCAACCCTGCCCCCATGCTCGACCAAGCCCAAGTCCATAAGATTGCTCACCTGGCCCGCCTAGAGATTACCCCCGAAGAAGAGGCCCAGTTTGCCCCCCAACTCAGCGCGATTCTGGATTATTTTGAACAACTTGAAGCCCTAGATACAACGGATGTGGCCCCGACAACGCGGGCAATTGAACTCCACAATATCACCCGGCCGGATACCCAAGCGACTTACCCAGACCGCCAGGGCCTGATGCACAATGCCCCGGAGCCCGAAGGCGATTTCTTCCGAGTACCCCAGATTTTGAGTACGGATGAAGCGTGAATCGTGCTACTATGATAAATGGCTCGGCCCCATGCGATTACAACGCCTAAATCTTGTCAGGCCCGGAAGGGAGCAGCAATACGGGATGCTTGTAGTAGGCGTGGTCTCCGGGCCTTCCCATGGGATGATCCACGTCACGGGTTTCACCACTTAACCCTCGTCTCCAGAAATTAACTATACATTTTTTCACAATTTCCCTTGGCCAAGACTCCAGTCTATTCCCCGCGCAGGACATAGACCTAGCTCTGCATGGATGTGGGATCAAGGAAGCAATGCTGATACAATCAGCTACAGTTATTAGCAAAATTTGAGACCAACTCAAAAAGGTGCGGAAATCCTATGGCTCTTGGCTACGTTGCCCTGGTTCTTCATGCTCACTTACCCTTTGTCCGACACCCGGAAAGTGACTACGTTTTAGAAGAAGAGTGGTTGTATGAGGCAATTACCGAAACCTATGTTCCCCTAATCCACGTTTTTGAAGGTCTCAAACGGGATGGCATTGATTTCAAAATCACCATGAGCATGACCCCGCCCTTGGTCTCCATGCTCCGTGACCCCCTCCTACAAAAGCGCTACGAAGAACATCTGACCAAGCTTCAGGAGTTAGTTGAAAAGGAAATTGTTCACCACCAACACCACGGACATTTTCGTTACCTCGCCGAATATTATCAAAAAGAATTTGCCGCAATTCGAGCCACTTGGGAGCGCTACGATGGCGATCTTATTTATGCCTTTAAGCAATTTTTAGATAGTAATAACCTGGAAATCATTACCTGCGGGGCCACCCACGGCTATTTTCCGCTGATGAAAATGTATCCCCAGGCCGTTTGGGCCCAGATCAAGGTGGCCTGTGAGCATTACGAAGAACATTTTGGCCAGGCTCCGAAGGGGATTTGGTTGCCGGAATGTGCCTACTACGAAGGGGTAGAACGGATGTTGGCCGATGCCGGCCTGCGTTATTTCCTTGTTGATGGCCACGGTATTTTGTATGCTCGGCCTCGCCCCCGCTTTGGCACCTACGCCCCCATTTTTACGGAAACCGGCGTTGCGGCCTTTGGTCGGGATCACGAGTCGTCCCAACAGGTGTGGTCTTCCCAGGTCGGTTACCCTGGGGATCCCGAATATCGAGAGTTCTATAAAGACCTGGGCTGGGAAGCGGAGTACGAATACATCAAGCCCTACATCATGCCCAATGGTCAGCGCAAAAACATTGGCATTAAGTACCATAAAATCACCAGTCGCCAGGCGGGCTTATCGGATAAGGCCCTGTACGATCCCTACTGGGCCAAGGAAAAATCGGCAGAACATGCGAGTAATTTTATGTATAATCGCCAGCAACAAATTGAAAATTTGGCCGGCATGATGCACCGGCCGCCCCTGGTGGTTTCCCCCTACGATGCAGAACTCTTTGGGCATTGGTGGTACGAAGGGCCCTGGTTTATTGATTACCTCTTCCGCAAGGCCTGGTACGATCAAAACACCTTTGATATGACCCATTTGGCCGATTATCTGCGTCACAATCCGACCCAACAAGTTTGTCGGCCCTCCCAGTCGAGTTGGGGTTATAAGGGTTTCCATGAATATTGGCTCAATGAAACCAATGCTTGGATCTATCCCCACCTGCATAAAACCGCTGAGCGCATGATCGACCTGAGCCGCCGGGAAGCCCAGGATACCGTAGAAGAGCGGGCCTTAAACCAAGCGGCCCGAGAACTCCTGCTTCTGCAATCCTCGGACTGGGCCTTTATCATGCGCACTGGCACCATGGTTCCCTACGCGGAACGCCGTACCCGTTCCCACTTGTTACGCTTTAATAAACTCTATGATGATGTGCGGGCCGGTACCCTAGACGAAGCCTGGTTGGCCCAAGTTGAGGCCATGGATAATATTTTTCCCAGTATTGACTATCGGGTCTATCGCCCGTTGTAGGCTGAGCCGGAGAGGCCGGGAAGCAGATCGGTATGGCAACCTTTGAAAAAAACAGTTGGAGCTGGCAAGTCCAACAATGGCAACAGAACCTGGGGGAATGGTGGGAATGGCAACAAAGCCAATGGTTCCACCACTTGCCTAGCCTGAATTTGCCGACTCCGGACTGGCCAGAAGAATGGGGAACTCTGCTTGTCCATGCGTTGTTTGGTCTGCTGGTGGCCCTGCTAGCCCTAAGTCTTTGGTGGAATCGTCGCTTTTGGCTACGCCGTTGGCAACAACTCCAAGCTGTGAACTTCACTTTACCAGAACTCACCCCGGCCCTGACGGCGGCCCACTGGCTCAAACAGGCCCAGCAGTTGCAGCAATCCGGCAATTATTATCAGGCCTGCCGTTGTCTCTACCTGGCCATGCTCCAGCACCTCCATGACCAGGCCCTGATTCTCCATGCCCCTGACCGCACGGATGAAGAGTATTTACTATTAGTTAGCACCCTGCCTGACCCAGAACCCTACGAAACCCTACTGGAAATCCATCAACAGCTCTGTTTTGGGCAACGAGAGGCTTCGGCTCACCTCTACGCTCGGTGTGACCAGGCCTATCGTCACCTTGCGCCCTAGTTTCTAATGCTTAAATCCCTGTCCCAACGACAAAAAATTCTTCTGGCGAGCCTCCTGGCGGGGTTACTACTCCTGCTGTTGCTCTTCAATAACGGGGCACAGGCCCAGCGGAGTCAAGGTTCCACCTATAGCCGCACTCCCACCGGTTATGGGGCCTGGTATGCCTACCTACAAGACCAGGGAATATCGATCCAACGGTGGCAAAAACCTGCTAGTCAATTAAGTGACCAACCCCAGCCGATAACCCTGGTGCGTGTTCAGCCAACCCTGATCGAGCGCACCCTCAGCGAAACATTACCGGAGGCAAAATGGTTAGCCAAAGGCAATCGCCTAATTGTGCTGGGAGTAAGGGCCCCGGCCACCAACGCCCCTTTCCACAACCGCCTAACTAGTGACCAAGGTTTGGTGCG
Source organism: Synechocystis sp. LKSZ1 (assembly GCF_040436315.1). Classification (NCBI taxonomy): domain Bacteria; kingdom Bacillati; phylum Cyanobacteriota; class Cyanophyceae; order Synechococcales; family Merismopediaceae; genus Synechocystis; species Synechocystis sp. LKSZ1. Next base: position 1,702,366 of record NZ_AP031572.1, read on the forward strand.
CATTGACACCCGTCGTCGCTGGGGGGCCAAGGTCGATACCCTGCTCGAAGATCAGTACGGAGCCATCATTCAACGGCAATCCCACGGCCAGGGAGAGTTAATCTGGGTCGTTACGCCCTACCTTGCGGCTAATGCCTATCAGGATTCTCCAGGCAACTTTCAATTGCTGGCAAAACTGGCTAACACACCAGGCTACACGCTCTGGATTGACGAATACATCCACGGTTATAAAGATGCAGAAACCTTAGCCCAGGAAGTAGGAGAGACGGTCTGGGCTTATCTGCAAAAAACCCCGCTATTATTTCTCTTCCTCCAGGGCCTAGTCCTCCTAATGATTGCCCTCTGGGCCGGTAATCAACGCTTTGGCTCGGCTCTTAGTCCCCGGCCCCCACGTTTGAACAATAACCTGGCCTACATTGAGGCCCTGGCCACGGTGCTCGAAAAAGCAGAAAGTACCGATTTTGTGGCCCGGTATCTCCAGCTCGACGCTTTAGATAGCAACCCTTCCACCCTTCCCCGTCGCAACGAGGCCCTGGCTCGTTTTCTTTCTCCCCCGCCTAAACCATGACCACTCCCCAGACCTTTCACCATCTCCGAGAGGCCCTCGCCGCCCTGGTGGTGGGCCAGCCCAAACTGATTAACCAGCTTTTAATCGCCCTACTCTCCGGGGGCCATGTCATTCTTGAAGGCGTTCCTGGCACCGGCAAAACCTTGCTGGTTAAAGTCTTGGCCCGTTTAATCCAGTCCGATTTCCGCCGTATTCAACTCACCCCGGATATTCTACCCTCGGATATTTTAGGAACCAATATTTTTGACTTTAACAGCCATAGTTTTAGTCTGAAAAAAGGGCCAATCTTCACGGAAATTTTGCTGACCGATGAAATTAACCGCACGCCCCCCAAAACCCAATCGGCCCTATTGGAAGCCATGGAGGAGCAGCAGGTCACCCTCGACGGCGAAACCCTGGCCCTGCCAGCCCTGTTTTGGGTGGTGGCTACGCAAAATCCCCTAGAGTTTGAGGGTACCTATCCGCTACCCGAGGCTCAACTCGACCGCTTTCTCTTTAAGCTAGTTGTTGGTTATCCTAGCCTCGCCGACAGTAAACAAATGTTGATCAATCATCAGCAGGGCTTCCAGGCCAAACGCCAGGATCTGGAAAACCTGACGGCGGTAACGAGCGTGGTGGATATTTTAGAAGCTCGCCAACAGGTACAAACTATTAAAGTAGAAGAAAAACTCCTCGATTACCTCTTAGAGCTGGTGGAAAAAACCCGCCATCATCCCGACCTGTTGATTGGGGTTTCCCCTCGGGCCACCGTCCATTGGCTCCGGGCCGCCCAGAGTCGGGCTTGGCTCCAGAATCGGGATTATCTGATTCCTGACGACCTCAAAAGTGTGGCTCCGCCCCTCCTACGCCATCGTCTCATTTTGAAACCGGAAGCTCAACTGGATGGCCTAGCGGTGGATACCGTCATTCAAGAGCTATTGCAAAAGGTTGCCGTACCTCGCTAAATCACTCAATTATTCTAGCGTCGGGTCAGGCCCTCTGCCGCTTCGCGGAAGGGTTCTACTGTATCGTTGAAGTCAATGGGAAGTACCGCTACAACGTTTTCGTGGGGACGGGGGATAATTACCCAGGTTTCTAAGACGGCCCCCTCTGTGCGACTCACCGCTTCAATCCCTGCCGCCATAGCGGTTTTGACTTCCTGCACATCCCCCCGAATATTCAGGGTGAAACGGGCGCTTCCGGCCCGGATATAGCCCACAATGGTGATTCGACCCGCTTTGACCATGGCATCAGCGGCGGCGAGAATACCGGGAAATCCTTTTGTTTCAATGGAACCAACAGCGGATTGGGCTGACATGCGACGTCTCCTAGGGGATATGGATAAAAATAATTGAAAACGGCTGAGTAGGGTAAATCCCAGACCTTACTATAGGTCAAGAAGGGCCTTTCGGCTAGTTGGCAGCGTTGCGGAAGCGAGCCACTTTTTCGGTGTATTCAACCGGCAGAACCGCTAATACATTTTCCGGGGGATTGGGCACAATGTAGTGACTGACTACTTCTCCACCGGGGGTACTCTCCGCGGCGGCCAGCCCCTTTTCCACCGAAAGATTTACCTCCGAGACTGGCCCCCGTACTGCGACTAAAAATTCCCCCCGCTCGGCCAAATCATAGTACACGAGAGTCACCCGACCGCCCTTAACCATGGCATCAGCGGCGGCCAGCACGGCCGGAAATCCGAGGGTTTGTATGACACCAACGGCTTGAGGCATTGTCTTTCTCCCAGGAATCGTATGCGAAGGGGTTGACCATTCCCCATTGTATCGGCTTAGGGGACAGCCTCCAGGGCCGAATCGGATCCTAGGAAGACGGTGGTACGGGGTCGTACCCCCCCGGATGCCAGGGATGACAGCGCAGAATTCGTTGGAGGGCCAGCCAACTGCCGCGCCCAACCCCATGGGTATCAATGGCCGTCAGTGCGTACTGGGAACAAGTCGGCTGAAAGCGGCAACTGGGGGGAAAGAGGGGAGAAATCAAAAGACGGTAGGCCTGGATACAGGCTTTAACGAGGGTTTTCATCGCGCCTCGAAAGAAAGTAGGGGCCTATTGATTGTAGCCCAGCCCCGATCTAGAGATTAGCGTGAAGGACTAAATGCCGGTCACTATCAAAACTAATGCGGCCCTGGCTTTGCAGTTCCCCCAACAACCGAGTAATGGTGACGCGGGTGGTGCCAATGGCATTGGCCAGGGTTTGGTGGGTCAGACGTACAGATAGGCGAATCCCGTTGGTGACGGGTTGTCCCATTTCCTGGGCCAGAAGCTTAAGCAGCTCTTGCAGGCGTTCATCCACTCGCTTCAGCCCGGCAATGGCCAGCAGGGTTTCCGTTTGACGTAATCGCTTCAGGGTTTGCCCCAGCACCAGTTGGGCCAACTTGGGGGTATTTTCCAGTTCTGCCGTGGTGTACCAGCGGAGATAGACATCGGAAAGGGCCTTGGCCTGATAGGTATCTAACTGGCCCAGAGTGAGGGACATACCGAAAAAAGCCGAGGCCTGGGCCCAGCCCAATAAAATTTCATCACCATTAGCTGCAAATTGACTCACCTGCACAATGCCGCGATAGACTTGCCAAGTCCCCTCGGCCGCCAGGGGAATCGTGTTGCCCTTGTCGTAGAAATGGAGGCGACGACCCTCTAAGCCTTCTTGGGGAGAAACTAAGTCAGTGGGCGAGTATGTCAGTACCATGGCAAGTTTGGGGGTTTAGCTCTCAGGGTAAGGGGCCGAGGTAAACATTGGGTAATCAATGGCTTAATCTTTCACCAAGACTTGTACTTTTAGGTCTTGATAAAACTCTTCTTGGGCCAGGGCCACCTTGGATTGGGAACTCAGCAAGAGCAAGGCCCAAAAGACCCCGACTCGGTCTTGCTGGGGAGAAGGGTTGGGCATTGCTTGGGCTTGGTGCCAGTGGTGCAGGAGGGTGTCTAGGTCGATCCAGTCCTCGCCGGTTAAGGGACTAGCCCATTGGGTTTGCAAAAAGTGATCCAGTTGGGCGGCCAATTCCGTTAAATTTTCCTGGTGGGCCAGTTCGGTAATAATTTGCAGGGCCTCACGACGGGATTGGGGTCGGGCTCGCTTCAGGCGTTGGGGAGGACGATCGTTCTCAATTTCCTGGGCGATCTGTTGAATTTGTTGGATCAGTTCTGCCAGAGTGACGCGACGACGCTGGAGGGGGGGAGCGGCAGTGCGACGACGGAGATGGCGTTCTAGGGCCACTGGCAAGGTCGAGGGAAATGCTTCCGGCTCTATGGCTTCGGGGACTTCCGCCTCTTCTGTATCGCTTTGCTCCAACCGTTCTAGGGTATCGGCTTTGTAGCGGACAAGCATGGAGGCCCAGAGAAAGGCCTGACCGGATTTGGGTAACTGTTGTTGTTGGTAGGCCAAATCCCGGCTTTGCAGAATGCCAACCTCCCCTAGAAAACGGTCAATCACATCAATGACCGAAACATCCCAGGGATCAATTTCCCCCTGTTCTGCGAGGGTAATCAGAGTGGCAATCGCTTCACTCGCGGCCGTTGTGGTCATAATGTTAGTAACTAGTTTGAATGAGCCTCAACCACGCCAAGGACGTATAAATACTGATGGGGGTTTCTTTAGCCGATCTACGCTTGAATTACAGCCAGGGAGGCCTCCTGGAAGAGGAGACTGCCGACCATCCCTTTGTTCAGTTCCAGCAGTGGCTAGACCAAGCTATCATCGCTGAGCTACCGGAGCCGAATGCCATGACCCTGGCTACCCTCACGGCCGAGGGCCGACCTACCGCCCGTGTTGTCTTGCTGAAGGGTCTAGATGACCAGGGTTTTACCTTTTTTACCAACTATAACAGTGCCAAAGGACGAGAATTGCAAGCTCAGCCCTGGTGTTCCCTTGTCTTTTGGTGGGCCGGCCTAGAACGACAAGTCCGTATTGAAGGCCAGGTCGAACAACTCCCGGCCGCGGAGTCCGATGCCTATTTCCAAGCACGCCCCCGGGCCTCCCAGTTAGGGGCCTGGGCCTCTCCCCAGAGCCAAATGATTGCCAATCGCCAGGTTTTAGAAGATGCATTGGCAGCCCTAGCAGCGGAGTATCAGGGCCAGACCATTCCCCGACCCCCGCACTGGGGAGGCTTTCGGGTGATTCCCCTCTCTCTAGAATTTTGGCAGGGCCGCCCCAGCCGTCTCCACGACCGCATTCTCTACCAACGGGACGGAGCCGGTTGGCGGAAATCTCGCCTCGCCCCCTAGTCAAGGCCTGCCATGGAAATCCTCTGTACCCGACCGGGCTGTGGTCGTCTCAACCACTTCCCTGACCTCGATAACCGCAATACCCTACAAACGGCCCAGCAAAAGTTTTGTACCAGTTGTGGTATGCCCTTGATTTTAGCGGGTCGTTATTTGCCCGTGAAGCTCCTGGGCCAAGGGGGATTTGGCGCCGCCTTTTTGGCCCTGGATCGGTTTACCCCCACCATGCGCTTTTGCGTGGTCAAGCAATTCCAGCCCGCTGGAGACATGACCCAAGAGCAACGGGATTTGGCCCTGTCCCTGTTTGAACGAGAGGCGGCGGTGCTGGAAAAATTAGGCAATCGCCACGACCAAATTCCCGACCTCTATGCCTTTTTTCCCCTGGTTTTGGATAATCCCCGTAGCGGCAAAACCGAGCAGTTTTTTTATCTGGTACAGGAATTCATTGATGGCAAAAACCTAGAAGAGGAATTGGCCCAACGGGGAACCTTTAGCGAAGCCGAAGTCCGTCACGTGCTCACCGAAATGCTGAAGGTGTTGGCCTTTGTCCATGGCAAGGGCTCCATTCACCGAGACATTAAGCCTTCCAACATTATGCGAGCCAAGGATGGCCAGCTTTTTTTGCTGGATTTTGGAGCCGTTAAGCAAATTGCCTCCGGTGCCGCTACCCCCGCCGCCTCCACCGGCATCTATTCCATGGGCTTTGCGCCTCCTGAGCAAATGACCGGGGGCCAAGTTTATCCCGCCACCGACCTCTACGCCCTGGCCGTAACCTGTCTCTACCTGTTAACGGGCCAGACGGCCCAAACCCTCTTTGATGCCTATCACAACTGCTGGCAATGGCGAAATCCTCAGTTAAAGGTCAGTGATGACCTAGCCCAAGTTCTAGATCGACTGTTATTGCCGACGCCCAGGGATCGTTATCAATCTGCGGAAGAAGTCCTAGCGGCTCTCCAGGGCAGTATCTCGACCCCGCAACCGATTCCGCCAGCCGCGCCGGCCCCCAGTACCAAGCTCCAGGCGACGCCCGCTCCTGCACCGGCCCCAGCACCTACCCCGGCCCCCGTCAAAACCCGGCCCCCGCAACCCTCTCTCCTGGCCCGTATCTCTACCTCCAAAGTGTTGCTCGGTGCGGCCTTTACCGGCTTTGAGGGCCTGTTGATTTGGCTGGCCGCTACGAGTCTTTTACCAGGCCCTGGCCTGAGTATGGGCGTGGTGGGCATGGCCTTGGGCGGCTTGATCTTTAGTCAAAGCCGACGCTGGATTGAGGCCTTGGAAATGGCGATTATTGCAGCCTTGACCCTCATCGCCTTCTGGTTTTTACCGGTTCTACATCGTTTGCCGGTTGTTGCCCTTATTCAGGCCCCGTTAGCCACAGTTAATCCCTTCTTTCAAAACCCCTTTTTTGTGGTGTTGGCCATGGCCCTCTTCATGGCCTTCGGCTTGATTGCCATCACAGCGCTATTTTTACTGATTTATAAATTGCTGACTTATTTGCTCCAAGGCCGTTAACTGACTGGCCCTGGGCTTCCTAGAAGCGCGTTACACTAAGCAGATACCGATGGCTTGACGGCCCTTCTCCCCTCAATTTATTGCTTTTTGTAATCTATTACGAATGACCTCCCTGTCTTCCCCTGACTCCATTACCCCCCATCACCACGGTTCCCATACCCATCCCCACGTTCACAGTGAAGCCTCCCTCCGGCAACTGATTAATCGCCTCTCGCGGATTGAGGGCCATATCCGGGGTGTGAAAACCATGGTCAATGAAAGCCGTCCTTGCCCGGAGGTTTTGGTGCAGATCGCGGCGATTCGCGGGGCCTTAGACCGGGTCGCTCGCCTGATTTTAGATGAGCATTTGAGCGAGTGTGTGGCCCGGGCGGCCCGGGAGGGCAACATTGATAGTGAAATTGAGGAACTCAAGGCGGCTCTAGACCGTTTTCTGTGATCGTCTTGGCAACCCCAGTGGTAAAGAGTCAGCTTTCTTCAGACTCCCCCGTAGAGAACTTTTGACCCACTTCATCCCTGTCAACCACTATGATTGAACCCACTGGTGTCGAACGTGATGCCGTCGTTACCTCCCTAGGGACGATGGTTTACTACCGCCTCATCGACCAACCCTGGCCAGACCTGCCCCCGACCACCTCGGCCAAACCGACCCTCCTGTTTTTCCATGGCTTTGGGGGCGGTTCCTCGGCCTACGAATGGTCAAAAGTCTATCCGGCCTTTGGGCCTGAGTACCGTGTCCTGGCCCCCGACCTGTTGGGCTGGGGACGCTCCGACCATCCCGAGCGGGATTATCAACCCCAGGACTACATCCAAAGCCTCCAAGAATTTATCGAGCAGACCTGTTCTGAACCGCCGTGGGTAGTGGCCTCGTCCCTGGTAGCGGCTCTCACGATCCGGGCGGCCATCACCCGGCCGGAGCTATTTAGGGGCCTGATTTTGTCAACGCCCACGGGCCTGTCGGATTTTGGTGAGGATTATCGCCGTAACCTCTTTGCCCAAATTGTGGGGATTCCCGTTCTGGATAAGGTGATCTACCGGACGGGGATTGCCAATCGTAATGGCATTCTAAGCTTTTTAGAAAACCGTCAATTTGCCCAGGCCAATCGCATTTTTCCCGAAATTGTCGAGGCCTACCTCGCTTCCGCCACCCAAGCCAATGCGGAATACGCGGCCCTGTCCTTTGTGCGGGGCGATCTCTGTTTTGACCTGGCCCAGTTTATTCCCCAACTCACCACTCCCACTGCCATTTTCTGGGGCGAACGGTCGCAATTTACCCCCCCGGCCCAGGGACGACGCTTAGCGAGCCTTAATCCTAGGGCCATCAAGGCCTTTGTGGAATTGCCCGATGTGGGTCTCACCCCCCAGTTAGAATTACCGGCGGTGACCATTGGCCTCCTGCGTCAGTTTTTGGCCCTCTTACAAGCAGACTCGCATTGAACATGACCCATCCTGTCTCCAGTTCCCCGTCTTGCCTACTAGCCATCGAAAACCTGTCCATTACCTATCCCCATAGTCAACACCCAGCGGTTCGGGGGGTTTCCTTCCAGTTGCATCGGGGGGAAAAGCTCGGCCTAGTGGGGGAATCGGGCTGTGGGAAATCTACCCTCGGCCGAGCGATTATGCGCCTACTGCCCCCCGGCTCCCAGCAAGAGGGCCAGATCTGTTTTGAGGGCCAATCCCTGGCGGCGTTGAACCCGGAGGCCCTGCGACGATTTCGGGGCGAAGTGGTGGCCCTGGTCTTCCAAGACCCCATGACCCGCCTCGATCCCCTGATGACCATTGGCGAACATTGCCTAGAAACCCTGTTGGCCCATCAACCCCAGTTAAGCCGAGCCGAAGCCAAAACCATTGCCCTCCAGACCCTAGACCGGGTCAAAATTCCCAACAGCCGTTGGGGCCAGTATGCCCATGAATTTAGTGGCGGTATGCGTCAGCGGGTGGCCCTGGCCCTGGCCCTGCTCCTGAAACCGAAACTGATCTTGGCTGATGAACCGACTACGGCCCTGGATGTCACCGTCGCGGCGGAAATTATGCAGGAATTAACCCGACTCTGCGCCGAGGATGACCTGGCCCTGCTGTTGATTTCCCATGACCTGGCCATGGTGGGGGAATACTGCGACCAGTTGGCGGTGATGAACCAGGGCGAGATTGTGGAACGAGGGCCAATCCAGCAATTGTTGGAAAATCCGCAACACCCCTATAGTTGTTCTCTGCTCCAGGCAGCCCTCCATATCCATGACCTAGAGGGCCGCAAACCCTTTACGACAGACCAACCCCAGCCCCTTTTAGCTGTCAAGCATCTCCGGCAACACTTCAGCCTAGAGGGTAATTTAATTCAACAGTTCTTTACCCGTCAAAAAACCTGGATCAAGGCCGTTGAGGACATTAATTTTGAGCTTTATCCGGGGGAAACTCTAGGCCTGGTGGGAGAATCCGGTTGTGGCAAAAGCACGCTGTCCCGGACAATTTTACAACTCCTCAAGCCAACTTCCGGCCAGGTGGAATTCGAGGGAGAAGACTTAACCTGTCTTTCCGAGGGCCAACTGCGGGCCAAACGCCGAGACATTCAAATGATTTTCCAAGACCCCCATGCCTGTTTGAATCCAATGATGACGGTGGGCCAAAGCATTGCCGATCCCCTCTTCATCCATGGCCTGGCTACCCCCGCAACGGCCGAGACGGAAGTTAAGCAGATGCTGGAACGGGTCAAGTTAACGCCGGTAGACACCTACTATCATCGTTATCCGAGGGAACTATCCGGGGGCCAACAACAGCGGGTGGCCATTGCTCGGGCCCTGATTACTAAACCCAAACTGGTGATCTGTGACGAGCCGGTGAGTATGTTGGATGCCAGTGTCCAGAGTCAGGTACTGGATCTGATGCAGGAATTAAAGGAACTCTTTGGCCTGACCTACCTGTTTATTACCCACGACCTCTGGGTAGCCCGCTTTTTCTGCGACCGCATTGCTGTCATGCAACAGGGCCAAATTGTCGAGATGGGCGAGACCACCAGTCTGTTTCATCAGCCCCGCCATCCCTACACCCAAAAACTTCTGCAAGCCGCTCCCCTACTGGCCCAACTGGGGTAATCTGTCCCTGGACAATAAATGGTTTTGTCGGTGGATCTGCCAGGGCCTGAGCAGACTTTTGAGAATTAGTTCTAATGATCCTAATTCACCAGGGCTTTGGCGGTAGGGCCAGGTGCCCGGTTGACAAAAGAGGAATTCAATTAATTGACGTTCCTGCTCCAGGCTCAGGGGAGCAAATTCGATACTGAGGCGAGAGCCATCTCGCTCTGGATATTGAGCCAGGGCCTTGGCCGGTAATTGCAAGGCCGTTTCCGTAAACACGAGTTCAAAGGTGTTTTGGGGGAGTGTTGGCGTTTTTAGCCGCAGTTCCGCCCCTTTTTCCGAAATTTTGACCACTTCTCCGGAGACCAATCCTTGGGGAAAGAGCAGGGTGACAGGTTTTTGTACTGTTAGCCAGGTGTAGAAATCCACCTTGGGCACATCCAAGAAAGCATTGAGGGCCGCCGTCAGAAACAGCAGATTAAAACAACCCCAAACAATCGACAAATTAAAATGGCCCTTGCCGTAGGCATCCGTCGTGATCCAGTACAAGCTCAGCAGGGTAATCAGCAGAAAAATAATTACCGGAAAAGCTAATTGGTAATCGTAGCGGTAGCGCTTTCTTAGCAGGCCCTTGGGAGTGACGTTAAACTTTTTACCGAAGGGATTGAGCAGGGTTTGTACAACGGTAATGCTCACCGGAAAAAAGGAGACAAGCGCATAGAGTTCCGAAAGAAAAATGGAGCGGGAACGATAATTGAGCCAATGAAAGGTACTCAATTGCAGGCAATAATAGGGTACAAAGAAATAGAAAGCCTCGGCGGCCGTAACCCGCAGGGGCACAATGCCAAAAACGGCGTAGAGAAAGGGAATCAATAAAAAACAAACCCGCGGTAAGACCCCAAACCAATTCAACAGGCCCTCTAGGTGGGCCAGGCGTTGTCGCCAATTTAACCCCGGAATGGTCAGTGGATTGGCCTGGATAAAAAAAGCCTGGAGGGTTCCCTGGCCCCAGCGCAGACGCTGCATCAAATGGGTAGAAATGCTTTCCGCCGCCAGGCCAGCACTGAGTTTTTCATCTAAATAGGCCAGGTCATAGCCTTCAGCGGAGAGACGAATGCCGGTGAAATAGTCCTCACTCAAGGAATCGGTATCAAACCCCCCAATACGCTCCAGGGCCTGACGACGCATCACAAAGGATGTCCCTGCACAGAGGACACTCCTGGCCCCGTCCTTCATCGGTTGGATCTGACGATAAAAGGATTCTTCTTCACTGGTCAATTGGCCCGCCAGGCCTAAATTCGTGGCGATGGGGTCAGCATTATAAAAACTCTGGGGGGTTTGCACCAAGGCCAGATTTTCCTGTTGGAAAAAGCCCACGGTACGGGTCAAAAAGTTACGAGTCGGAACAAAATCCGCATCAAACACCGCAATCAGTTCCCCCTGGGTGTGGCGGAGGCCAAAATTCAGGTTGCCCCCCTTGGCCTGGTGATTGTCGGGATAGGCCAGATAATAACAGCCGAGTTTTTGGCAGAGTTGCTCAATTTCAGGACGGCCGCCATCATCGAGGACATAGATCGTTTTAGGGGTATAGTCCAGGGCCTGGCAAGCAATAATCGTGCGCTTAAGAATGAATACCGGTTCATTGTGGGTGGGAATTAGCACATCCACCGTTGGTTGATACTGCCCAGTCAGCACCGCTTGACTATAAATATCTGCTTCCCGTTGGCGGTCTCGGCTATGGGGCAAGAGCAAAAACTGGATCAGCGTCGAGGCCAAGCCAACGCTTTCCGCAACCAATAACAAAAGACTAAAACCCCCATTGAGAGCATTATCGAAGTTCAGGCTAAACCCCAGTCGCCAAACGAGATAGCGCAGGAGAAATGCCGACACAATGGCAATGATCAGGGCCCGCGACCAACGATTGGGCCGGGGAGACAGATAGATTAGGGCTTGAGTCAACAGGACAAAAACCACCGTTGGCCAGAAAAGAATGAGGGGAGAAGGATTCGTCGGAATCGTGAAAAGGCTGGTGACCAGGGGAAGTAAAACCGGCCCTAGAATGAGCGTTTGGCAAGTCTGGAGCCATTGACTCAGGTCAAGCATGAGGGTAAACCCCAAAACGGCTAGGAGACCTAGACCGAGCCAGCGGAGCCATGTAGGCGAAGAAAGAAGCGGAGCAGTGGGAACGGAGACCCCAGAGACAGTGGAGGAGGGAGAAGACGAAAGGGGCATAGTCAGCTTTAATCAACAGCAGGGAACTAACGGGCCCTTGCCTTGGCAAAGGGTATGCAATTTGAAAAGGGGTCTCGGTGGACGGCGAAGACCGTCAATCTCTGATATTTAAGTAATCCGAACGAAGCATCCCGTTGGATGAACTAGACTCTAACTTAACAAAGGACATCTCGCTTTAGGGAGTAGCGGCTAGGGGAATTATTCCTGTCGTTGTCTCTGGGCCAACAGGCCATGCTTGGGCGCAAACACCAGGGCCAGTAGGAAAAATAGGGTCTGTACCACCACAATACAGCCCCCCGTGGAGCCATCAAGGTAGTAACTCAGGTAGGTTCCCAGCAAACTGGATAATACGCCTGACGCCATGGCCAGCCCTAACATTTGGTCAAAGCGATCACAGAGGAGGTAAGCCGTCGCACCGGGGGTAATCAGCATAGCAACGACCAAAATAATACCCACAGTTTGTAGGCCAGCAACGGCGGTCAAGGACAGGAGGGACAGCAGAGTGTAGTAGAGAAAATCGGTATTCAGGCCAATGGAGCGGGCGTGAGTGGAATCAAAGCAAAACAGTAGTAAATCCTTGCGGAGCAGGGCCAGGGTTGCTAGGGTGATCAGACTAATAATGGCGGTTTGAATAATATCTTCGTTGGCAATGCCCAAAACGTTGCCAAACAAAATATGGGTTAAATCCACAGAACTGCGAATCTTCGAGATTAGCACTAGGCCAAAGGCAAAAAAACCCGTAAAGACAATGCCAATGACGGTATCTTCCTTAATCCGCGTCCGGGCTTGGATAAAACCGATGGCCAACACAGAGCCGACCCCAAAGACAAAGGCCCCCAGGGCCAGGGGCAGATTAAAGGCATAGGCCAAGACGACACCGGGCATCACCGCATGGGACACGGCATCCCCCATCAAGGCCCAACCCTTGAGGATCATAAAGCAGGACAGGGCCGCACAGACCAGGCCCACCAAGGCACTCACCAGCAGGGCCTTGATCATGAATTGGTGTTGGAGGGGAACCAGCAACCAGTGCCAGAGATCCATCAGGCCGCCTCCCGTAGGGATAACCAGGGGTCAGATACCGGAGCTAGCGGCGCGACATTGGCACTAAAGGTGCGTTGCAGATTTTCCGGGGTAAACACCTCCGAGGTGGCCCCGTAGGCCAAAATCGTGCGGTTAATCAACACGACTTGGTCACAAAAGGTGGTGATGGAATCCAGATTATGGGTGGAAATCAGGATGGTATGGCCCAGATCCCGTAGTTGGATGAGCAGATCAATCATTAACTTTTCCGTTTTCACATCCACGCCGGCAAAGGGTTCATCCAATAGCAGAATGGCGGCCTGTTGGGCCAGGGCCCGAGCCAGAAAGGCTCGTTTTTTTTGACCGCCCGATAGTTCGCCAATTTGCCGGTCGCGTAAATCCCACAATTCCACTTGCTCTAGACTGCGTCGCACCCTGGCCTTGTCCTCCGGACGGGGCATTCGTAGAAAATTGAGATAGCCGTAACGGCCCATCATCACCACCTCATGCACACTGACCGGAAATTGCCAATCCACCTCCTCCGCTTGCGGCACGTAGGCCAGCCAATGGCGTTTTTGGGCCTGGCGCACCGAAAGGCCTTGAATCAAAACCCGGCCGCTACGGGGTGGTACAAAACCCATGATCGCTTTAAACAGGGTCGATTTACCGGCGCCATTCATTCCGACGAGGCCACAGATAGAACCGGCCTGGAGTTGCAGAGAGGCTCCGTGCAGGGCCACCTTGCCGTGGTAGGCCACGGTCAAATTTTGAATCTCGATACTAGGGGAGGTTAGGGCCATGGTCGTTGCTAAGAAGGATTAGATAAACCGTTAATTAGGGTGTTGAGATTGTGTTCTAAAAGCTGGAGATAGGTCGGGGCTGGGCCCTCGGGAGGCGAGAGGGAATCGACGTAGAACACCCCCGCAAATTTGGCTCCACTTTCCTGGGCCACCTGGCGCTGGGCCTTATCGCTGACGGTACTTTCACAAAAAACCGCTGGGATTTTCTTGTCTTTAACCGTTTCAATCACTCGACTCACCTGCTGGGGTGTGGCCTGTTGCTCAGCGTTGGTGGGCCAGATGTAGATGTTTTCTAGGCCATAATCCTTGGCCAGATAGGCAAAGGCCCCTTCGCAGGTGACGAGATAGCGTTGATTTTTCGGTAAGGTGGCGATGACTGTTTTTAATTTTTGATCCAGGGCCTGAATCCGTTGGCGATAGGCCTGGGCATTGCGGTTATAAATTTCGGTGTTAGCTGGGTCAAGCTTTACCAAGGCCTGGCGGATATTGTCCACATAGATCAGGGCATTGGCCGGAGACATCCAGGCGTGGGGGTTGGGCTTGCCCTGGTAAGCATCGGATTGGATAGGGATGGGGGTAATGCCCTCACTTAGCGTGACATGGGCCACCTGGGGTAAATTCTGGTAAAAACGCTGGGCCCAACGCTCTAGGTTAAAGCCATTGTCTAGGATGAGCTTGGCCTCCTGGCCCCGCTCTAGATCACTCGGGGTTGGCTGATAGCCGTGTACTTCGGCTCCTGGCTTGGTAATCGATTCCACCTGCAAGCGGTCTCCCGCCACATTTTGGGCCATATCGGCAATGACGGTAAACGTCGTTAACACCACCGGCTGGCCAGCGTTTTGAGACGAGGGTGGCCGAGAACTTTCCCCCTGACAGCCCGTTAGACCCAGAAAGAACAGAAGACTAATACCCAGATTGACCCCAAAGCGTTGCATGGTGAACGGCTTTCATTTTTATCTCATAATTTTCACTCTAGCACCTCGGCCTCAAAAAGTGAAAAGATTATGAGAAATGCGGCTTCCCCATCCCCTGGGATAGACATCAATCAATTGCTACACTAAGCAGTACAGACTCTGTAGATGATGCAAGCGCTATGGTGACAACTTCTCCGGTATCCTATGACCAAGACTTTGCCCTTTGGCTGGAATCCACGGTGCAGCTGCTAAAAGCCGGGGAGTTTGCGGGGGTAGATTGGGAACATTTAATTGAGGAGATCGAAGGCTTGACCCGCAGTGATAAGCGTGAGCTAGAAAATCGCTTGATTACGCTGTTTGAACACGCCCTCAAACGATGTTATGTTCCCTTCCCAGACTGCTATCGGGGTTGGGACGTCACTCTCCTTCGTACTCAAAAGCAGATTCAGCGGATTCTCAAAGATTCTCCCAGTTTACGCAATTATCTGCGCGAGATTTTAGAAGCCTCGTACCAGGAGGCCTGGGAAGATATGAGCCAAGAATATGATGCTAGTTTTCCTGACCAATATCCCTTTAGCAAAGATCTGGCAATCCTGTTATCCACCTCCTTTTGGCAATGAATGAAGCTGTATGATGTTTACCTCAGCATGGGCCTCAAAAAGTGAAAAGATCATGAAAGCCAATCTAGAGCTAGAAAGTTAGGGCCAGAGAAAATAGCGTGAGGAGCAAAATAACCGCCTAAAATATTGAGTTATTCCCTTCAAATCCGCCATTTCCATGGGGCCGCTACATCGCATTCTGATCCTATTTGCCCATCCCGCCCTAGAGAAATCCCGCCTAAACAAAATTTTCCTCAAGGCGGTGCAAAATCTCTCCGGTGTTACGGTGCATGATCTTTACGAGCAATATCCTAGCTTTCATATCAATATTGCTCAGGAACAAGCTCTATTACTCACCCATGACATTATCGTCTTTCAGCATCCCATTTACTGGTATAGTAGTCCGGCTATTTTGAAAGAGTGGCAAGACTTGGTTCTAGAGCATGGTTTTGCCTATGGGAAAGGCGGGACAGCACTCCAGGGGAAAAAATTTCTGTCGGCGGTGACCACTGGGGGAGGGGCCACTGCCTATAGTCTAGATGGGCTCAATCGTTTTACCCTCCGACAATTCCTCTTGCCTTTTGAGCAAACGGCCTATCTGTGTGGGATGGATTATCTTCCCCCCTATGTAACCTTTGGAACCCACCAGATGCAAGCCCCCCCAACTCTCCAAGCCCAAGCGCAGAGCTATCGACAGGCAATTATGGCCCTACGGGATAATCGCGTTCATTGGGATCGGCTCCGGCAAACGGCCTATTTCAATGAGGATTTGACCCAGGTGATTTACGGTGAGGCGACTGAGACCGATGCATAATCAAGATTTTTTCTTTCAGGCGTTTATTTATCTAGGGGCGGCAGTTATCTCCGTACCCATTGCCAAACGATTGGGGCTAGGCTCCGTACTCGGCTATCTGATGGCCGGTATCCTGATTGGCCCCTTCGGCTTTCATTTAGTTGGCCAAAATGGGGAGGATGTCCTGCACTTTGCTGAGTTTGGCGTGGTCATGATGCTCTTTTTGGTGGGACTGGAGTTACAGCCGGCGTTACTTTGGCGTTTGCGGGTGCCGATTCTTGGCCTGGGAGGACTCCAGGTTCTGGGAACATCCCTTGTTGTGGCTAGCTTGGGACTGTTGATCGGTTTACCCTGGCAAAGTTCTCTAGCAGTGGGCTTAATTTTAGCAATGTCTTCTACTGCTATTGTCTTGCAGACCTTAAACGAAAAAGGATGGATGAAAACCGAGGCAGGCCAATCAGCCTTTTCCGTACTCTTATTTCAAGACATTGCAGTGATTCCCATTTTGGCGCTGTTGCCCCTCCTCGCCATTACTCCAACGCATCAGGCCCGTCTCGTCAGCAGCACTGCATCCCCTTGGCTGAACGTGGCCCAGACCACTCAGGCCAGTTTACCGCCTTGGCAACAAACCCTATTGGTGATAGTCACGGTCGGCGGCATTATCCTGGCAGGTCGTTTTTTGATGCAACCCGTGTTTCGCTTCATTGCCACAACCGGCTTGAGGGAACTGTTCACCGCCACAGCTCTCTTCCTGGTCATTGCCATTACCCTGGCGATGAATGCCGTTGGCCTTTCACCGGCCCTTGGCACGTTTGTGGCGGGTGTTGTCTTAGCAGAAAATGAGTACCGCCACGAACTTGAAACCGATATTGAACCCTTTAAAGGCCTGTTATTGGGGCTATTTTTTATTTCCGTGGGGGCCAGTATTGATTTCAGCTTATTATTTCAAAATCCCTGGCTGATCCTTAGCCTTGTCATCGGTCTGGCCCTGATTAAAGGGCTAGTGCTCTTTGTTTTAAGTCGGATCTTTCGCCTAGAGTTGGGCCAGGGTCTACTCTTTAGCTTTGCTTTGGCTCAAGGGGGAGAATTTGCCTTTGTACTCTTTTCCTTTACGCTCCAGAATAATGTCTTAACCTCAGCGATTACCGCACCGCTCGTGGTCGCCATTGCCCTTTCCATGGCCTTGACCCCCGTGCTAATTATTGGCTATGAACAATGGGTTTATCCTCGCTTTCGCTTGCTTCAACCGGACAGAGAAGCCGATCTCATTGATGAGGATAACCCGGTCATTATTGCGGGCTTTGGTCGTTTTGGACAAATCGTCGGACGTTTGTTAATTGCCAATGGGGTGCGCGTCACCATTTTAGACCATGATCCTAGCCACATTGATTTGTTGCGACGCTTTGGTTGGAAAGTATTTTATGGTGATGCCGCCCGGATCGACCTATTGCGGGCAGCGGGAATTGGGCATGCCCGTTTACTGATCATTGCCATTGATGAACCCGAAAAAACCCTCGGCATTATCCACGCGGTACAAAAATATTTTCCCCAGATTCAGATCCTGGCCCGAGCGACCAACCGCCAACATGCCTATGACCTCATCCGGGCAGGGGTACAGGTCATTGAACGAGAGACCTTTGGCTCTTCGTTAGCCATGGGTGTAACCGCCTTACAGCTATTGGGAATGCGGGCCTATAAAGCTCAGCGAGTGGCTCAAACCTTTAAGGATCACGATGAACAGGTGCTACGGGAAATGGCTTTCATGGCAGGAGATAAAATCCAACTAATGGCCCGTTCCCGTCAAATGAACGAAGAATTAGCTCAATTACTACAATCGGATGATCAGGAGATTGCTCACCTTATCGATCATGCCTGGGATGCGTCCAGTCTTTA
The DNA here is from genome assembly GCF_040436315.1 of Synechocystis sp. LKSZ1. Lineage (NCBI taxonomy): Bacteria > Bacillati > Cyanobacteriota > Cyanophyceae > Synechococcales > Merismopediaceae > Synechocystis > Synechocystis sp. LKSZ1. Next base: position 1,719,980 of record NZ_AP031572.1, read on the forward strand.
TGCCGAGGGGAAGGATGAGAGCCCAAGGGAAGCGACCCCAGGATAATTTTCAGAAAACCTTCATGAAATGAAGAGAGCCGTTCCCCCTCGATGTCTATAATGAACGAGGAAAATTTCAAAACCTTGAGCCATTGGAGTCTTGCAACACCATGTTAAGTAAAGTCCCCGCCAAGATTGAGGCGATCGCCGCCCGCGAGATTTTAGATTCCCGTGGCCGTCCCACTATTGAAGCTGAAGTGAGATTAGAAAGCGGTGCCTATGGTATTGCTCAAGTCCCCAGTGGAGCATCAACAGGGAGTTTTGAAGCCCATGAACTGCGGGATAATGACTCCCATCGCTACGCTGGCAAAGGGGTCGAAAAAGCCGTCCGCAATGTCATCGAAAAAATTGCTCCAGTCGTGGAAGGGCTCGATGCCTTTGACCAATTGGCCGTTGACCAAGCCATGATTGACCGAGACGGAACAGCGAACAAGAAAGAATTAGGGGCCAATGCGATTTTGGGCGTTTCCCTAGCCAATGCCAAAGCTGCCGCCGCTGAACTAGAACTCCCCCTTTACCGCTATCTGGGCGGCCCCTTAGCCAACGTTTTACCCGTACCGATGATGAACGTGATTAACGGGGGGGCCCATGCTGATAATAATGTAGACTTTCAAGAATTTATGATCATGCCCGTCGGGGCCGAGACCTTTAAGGAGGCCCTGCGCTGGGGGGCAGAAGTCTTTGCCGTCCTGGGGAAAGTCCTCAAAGAGCGTAAACTCCTCTCCGGCGGCGTCGGGGATGAAGGCGGGTACGCACCGAATCTGCAATCCAATCAACAGGCCCTGGATATCCTGATCGAGGCCATTGAAACCGCTGGCTATAAAGCCGGTTCCCAGATTGCCCTGGCCATGGACATTGCTTCTAGTGAGTTTTTCAACAACGGTCAGTATACCTACGATGGCGCTCCCCACTCCCCCCAGGAATTTATCGAGTACCAAGCTGCATTAGTGAGTCAATACCCGATTGTCTCCATTGAAGACGGGCTCCAGGAAGATGATTGGGACAACTGGCAAGCCATGACCCAGGCCCTGGGGAGCAAAACCCAACTGGTGGGGGATGACCTAATGGTGACAAATCCGATCCGTCTGCAAAAATCCATTGATCTGGGTGTTGCCAACGCCATTCTAATCAAGCTCAATCAGATTGGTTCCTTGAGCGAAACCCTCGAAACCATCTCCCTGGCTACCCGCTCTAGCTATCGCTCGGTGATTTCCCACCGTTCTGGTGAAACCGAGGATACCACCATTGCCGACTTGGCCGTGGCTACCCGAGCTGGTCAGATTAAAACCGGTTCTCTTTGCCGTTCTGAACGGGTTGCTAAATACAATCGCCTACTCCGTATTGAGGATGAGTTGGGCGCTCGGGCCATTTACGCCCCTAAACTGGGTCTTGGCCCTAAACACGGCTAGGATAAACGCCTGTTAGAGACAGGGCTCTATTATTTTTTGAGATCATGTAGGGCCCTCATAGCCGTTGTTGCATCCTAGGCCTAACCATACTGGGCCACCTTCTGTAAAAATTCTTCCGTTAGCTTAACAAAGGCCTTAGAGCCTTGGGTATTGGGCATTGCTGTTACCACCGGCATAAAAGTATCCACAGCCTTGGCCACGTTGACATCCATCGGAATGGATTGCGTAAAAATTTGTTCGGGTTGGAAATCGGATTGGACTCGGCGCATCACTTGGTTGTAGTAACGGCTTAACAGTCCCCCTCCGGACAGGATGAACACAACACCAATCAGATTAATCGTCAGGGGGTCTGCCGAGGCCTTGTGGCTTTCTTTTAGCTTGGCAATACGACGCTCTAACAATTGCATCCCCACAATAGAAAGGGGTTCTGGTCGGGCTGGTAAAAGGTAAAAATTGCTGGCCGCAATGCCGCTACGGGTCAGCAGATTATAACCCGGCGCACAGTCTAAAATGATAAAATCGTACTCATCCAGAGCGGGTTCTAGGATTTGTTTAATCAAGCTACTTTCAAAGCGATTCCAGATTGCTTCAAAGTTAATATCCTGGGACTGGCTGGCTTGTTGGTGAAGCATTTCAGAAACCAAGTATTCATCGTAAAGCTCAATATCTCCTGGTAAGAGTTCCAAACCTTCGATGTCGCAAATACCGGGGCAAATAATGTCAAAAATTTCTAGCTTACTGTGGGGATTTGGCTGGATAATATTGTCAATTAAATAACTAAGGGTACGGCGTTTTTTGCGGGTTTTAGCAAAGTCATGGGGGGACATGAGGCTCAAGGTAGCGCTGATTTGGGAGTCCAGGTCTAAGACTAGGACTCGTTTTTGGTAGTACTTTGCTAAACAGGTAGCCAGATTAACAGTGAGGGTTGTTTTTCCCACCCCCCCCTTCATATTTACTGTACTAACAATGCTCGCTACCATAGTGCTCCCTAGTGCTACGTCTTTCGTTTCGCTAGTTTAGCAGGCGGTCAGGCCGGGAAGAAGCTTTCGGTGCAAGGCCTTACCTAGATTTTTGGGGCATTCTCCGGCCCATAAGCGACAATAGGGAGAATATGGCCCTTTTCCATGACCCTATGACTCGCAATCCCAGACGCTCAGACCTTAATGCTGACCTTGCCCCAGCGGTTCCCCAGGCCGTCCTGCGGGCCTCTACTAACCTCACGACCGTCGGTAATATCGGCTTCTGGGTACAGATCGTGGTTGGGGCCTTTGCCGTTGTGACCTTTCTCTTTGCCAGCATGGGCCTGACCTTTGGCCAAGACCGAACGACGGGCATCGAAGCAGGTATTATTTCGGCCTTTATTTCCCTGATTCTGCTCTGCGTGGGTATTTACTTTTCCGTGCGCTACCGGCAATTGGGCCGCCAACTGCAAAATGCAGACAATCATCCCCGCCGTGCCGATATCTTGCAACTCATTCGTTGGGGCCTGTTGATTAATCTAGCGGGCATGGGGATGGCCATTATTGGGGCAGCAGCCATCAGTGGCATCGTACTGGTCAAATCCTTGAGTATTCCCCAGGGCACCCTCGCCGCCAACCCCAAGCAGTTTGTCCAATCCATCGACCTCCTAGCCATCCAGGCCAACACCAATACCATCATTGCCCATTTCACCGGCCTGCTCTCCTCTCTCTGGTTGCTGGATCGTATTCACAAGTAAGGGACTAGATTATGCAACGGACTCGCCTCAATACCCTAGCAGAAATCACCAGTACCCAGGCCAGCGAATTTTTTCGCAATCCCTGGCGGCGAATCTCCCTGACTTTGTTGACTTTTTTGTTGGGCTTCTTTGTCGGGGCCGCCGTGGCCACTACTGCCGGCCAGAATGCCCAATGGGATGTGGTAGGAGCCGCCTTGATTTTGATCTTTGCAGAAGCTGTAAGTCGTTGGGTCTATGGTCGTTCTGGGAGACTGGAACAGGGGCCCTCCTTTGTCCTAGATATCCTTAACTATTTCAAGATGGGCATCCTCTACAGTCTTTTCCTAGAAGCCTTCAAACTCGGTTCCTAGGGCCATCCCTGGGCTGATTGACACCTGTCGTAACGCCACGTCAAGATAAAGGCAGATTGATTAAAAAATGTAACAAGAGTGGCGGAATGTCCTTGGAATTTTTGTCGTTAGATGACCTACAGGAATTAGCGCGTCAGTATGGCTATTGGACGGTCTTTATTGGCATTGCCCTAGAAAATACCGGGATTCCACTACCGGGGGAAACCATCACGATCATTGGGGGATTCTTGGCAGGCAGTGGCGAACTAAATTATTGGTGGGTTTTATTATCCGCTATTGCCGGGGCCGTCCTGGGGGATAATTTTGGCTACTGGATTGGCCGCTGGGGCGGTTGGCCGCTCCTCGTCAAAGTCGGCAAATTCTTTAAGATCAGCGAACACCAACTGCTGGTGGCTCGACAGCAATTTAGCAAAAATGCACCGGGCGCGGTCTTCTTTGGCCGCTTTGTGGCCCTCCTACGCATCTTTGCCGGGCCCATGGCCGGGATTGCTCAGATGCCCTACTGGCAATTTTTGGCCTGTAATTTTGGTGGGGCCACCCTCTGGGCCACGTTGATGGTGACTTTGACCTTTTTCCTGGGCCGCCTCATTCCCCTCCATCAATTAGTCTACTGGGCCACGCAATTTGGCCTGGTGGCCCTCGCCGTAGTCATCCTTGCAGTTGTTTGGTTAGTGCGCCGAGAAATCCGCAAGTTTACAACCTAGGGTTAGGCTTGGCCCCAGGGTTCTACCTGAATTAAATCCTCTAGGTTAGCCCGCATGGTGCGACAAATTTGGTCTAGCGGGAGGTCATTCGCATCATGGCCAAAGGGATTTTCAATTTCGACACCAATTTCTTCAATACCAAAGACGGTAAAGGCAATAATCCCCACCACAACAGGCGTCACCCAGTGCAAAGTATTGACCATTTGAAACGGGGTAATAAAACAATAGAGAAAAATCAACTGGCGCAGATGGATGGCATAGGCGAGGGGGATGGGGGTTTTGAGAATGCGCTCACAACTGCCTAAAACCTCTACCATCGTATCCACTAGGCGAAACATGGCGGTGAGTTGGTAGGGATTGATGTGATGCTGTTGATACTCCTGCTGTAGATAGTCGCTAATCCAAAAGGCAATTTCTAAGGGGGGATTATTCATGGTCTGGAGCTTTTGATGGCAAGAGGCGGGCATCAATTCTGCGACCTCATCGTTCAAAGGTTCCGAGCGGAGATGAAGTTTGGTGGCGACGGCGAAAGCCACCAGTAGTTTTAAAATCGCTACTTTCTCCTCGTGGGCTTGGGCCTCCTTTTCTTCTACCGCGACCCAAATAGTACGGGATAGATTACGAATGGTGTTCACTAACATCCCCCAGGCCTTGCGCCCTTCCCAAAAGCGTTCGTAGGCTGTATTCGTCCGAAATACCAGCAGTAAGCCTAAAACAATACTGGGAACAATACTTTCCTTGAGAGGGATCGAAAATTCACGCCCCCACCAATCACTCAGCGTCACCCCCAAAGCAAACAACATACAGACCAGAACCCTCGGCGCGATCGCTGGAATGACTGACCCCCGCCAGCGCAACAGAATATCTGTCCAAACCCGATAGTCTTGTTGTTTTCTGGTGGATGTATTGAGGCACCTATCTAACCACGACTGCGTAATTTTCATCAAAGTTAACGGGAGTACTTCCCCTCAGATTGGCACAGGTCGGCCCCCTTGCCCAGGATCAACGCTGGAACCAGGCCGGTCTAAAAACCCAGATCTGCTTTGGCCTGGGCGGCGGCGATCAGCACGTCTTCATCACTTTTCTCTTCCCAGGCGGAGATACCAATCTCTCGATAAAATTGCTGGTCGTAGGGCCGAGTTCTCACCACGACGGGCATCGGGACGGCATGGCCCAGAACCAGGGCCTGCTGTTTAGAATCCAATTTGGCCAGAACCGAGCGTAAATTTTGCCCCCCGGAAACCCCCGTAAAAATGGCCTCGATATCCTTCTCGTCGTTAAGCAAACAAGTAATCCGAGTACCGACCTGGGACATGACTTCGTTATCAATACCCGAGGGCCGTTGATCGACCACCAGCAGGGTCACGAAATATTTCCGCATTTCCCGCGCAATGGTGCCAAAGATGGTTTGATGAACGATGCGCGAATCGAGAAAACGATGGGCCTCTTCAATGGTGATCACCAACTGCTGGGGCCGGTCGCTGGGATTTTTGCTTTGTAGAAATCGTTCCGCTTTTTTGACGTAGGTGGCGTGGATGCGTCGGGTGATCATATTGGTGGCCAGCATGTAGGAGAGCAGATTGGATTGGGAACCAAATTCAATCACCACATTTTTGCCGGCTTCTAAACATTGCAAAACCTGATCAATATAGTTGTGGGGACAGGTTTCCCGGAGGTATTTTAGACTTTCCAGACGCTTGAGTTTCCGTTGCAAGGACATGATTGAGCCGGGATGGCCCTGCTTTTCTTCACAAAAGACTTTGATATCTTCGTTGCTCATCACCAACAGCCGTTTGATCCAATCCCGCTTATATTCCGAGTAGAGAATATTGGCATTATCCAGGGCCGCTTCCGACAGGCCCAGTTCAAAACCCACCAGCCGAATATCTTCGATCTCAATTTGCTCAAAACTGAGAAATAGCTCCTGGGAGTCTCGCACCCCCCGACGCTGGGTCGATTCTGCATCCAGGGTAAAGATTTCCACCTGGCCCGGAAAGAGTTGCCGCAGGCCTTTAACCGTGGAGACTGTCTTGCCCTCCCGCATGGCCTCCCAACCGTACTCCGAGTGCATATCAAACATCAAATTAACAGCGGCTCCTTTGCGAATAATGCCGGAAATCAGTAGGCGAGTCAGAAAGGATTTGCCGGTGCCGGATTTACCAAAAACGCCATTGCTGCGCTCCACAAAGCGATCTAGGTCTAGACAGACGGGCACTTCCATATCGAGGGGTTGACCAATGGAAAAGTTGCGCCGGGTGGGGTCGTCCTCCCAACCAAAGACCATACGAAAATCCGCTTCACTGGCCTCAAAGACTTGGCTAAAGTGGGCGGGAATGGTTTTGACGGGTTGTAACTCCAGGTCAGCACTGGTCTGGGGCGTGAAGGAGGCCAGGCCATTACTACGGGCTCCATCAGCCGGTCGGAAGGAACCCGGCTCCTTGGGAGTAAACATCAGCATCGGGGCCAATTCCAGCGTGCCGTAGGTGCCACTGCCCGCCAAAACTTCACGCATCAAATTATCCTCAACGCCCGGCGGATTGGCCAAAATGCGGGGGTTGGCTGTGCCCAGGGAGACATCGGTCAGTAGACAAAAAAAGCGGGAGCGACTGCCCTGAATAACTAAAAATTTTCCCACCCGCATTTCTTCCACGGAAACATCGGCATGAAGACGGACTTCGAGGCCCTGGCTGAGGGAACCTTGGATGACGGAACCGAGGGGAAAATCTTGCATAGTGCCCATAGCAGTACTATTGCCACTATATCGAGAAAGGACGATCTCGCCTAGGGTCGGCCTGGTGGGGAGGGTAGATTTTGTACCTGTTGCAGCAGGTGTTGCCGTTGGGGTTGCAGGGCCTGGTCTAGGGCTGGGGCCAAAATAGGGGAAGGAAGCAGGTCAGCAAACCACAGCGTCATGGGCAAATTATCCACCACCCGAAAGAAATCCTCAGGATTCGGGCCATCAATATGGCGGCTAACGATGCCATAACCTAGCCGTTGGCGTCGGTATTGCAACACGGGGGCCCCCTGCCGTAGCCATTGGGGCAAGTTCTGGGCCTGGGCCAGGGAGGTTAATAATTGCTGTTCTAAAGGTTTGGATAAGAGCGTTTGAGTCGCTTCGATCCAGGCTTGGGTTAGTAGTTGGGGTCGCTGGGCCGGAGTTTGCCAGGCCTGGAGGGCCGTCCGGGTCACTGTCGGAAGTGTGGCCAAGGTCTGAGGTGAAGGAGTCTGGTTTTGAGCCAGGGCCAGGAGAACTTGTCCCGTTGTTGTTCCGTATTGACTCAGATCAGACTGGGCTTGGGAATAGTCTCCCATCCACCAGGCCAGACCGCCCCGAATTTGATGGAGCAGGGGTTTAAGTTCGGATTCTGAGCTAGTTTTTTCCAGCAGGCGATCCAGATCTTGACGTACCTGGGTCAGCAGTTGGGGATAGAGATTAATCAGCAGAGGCGTCCGCCAGAGGGGACTGGTGATAAAAATGGGGTCGCGCAGACATTCCAAGCTAAAGGCCTGCAGGGCCAACTCCGGCTGTTGCTGAAGCAATAGGCTAAGGCCCAAACCGTAGAAGAGGCCCCGTTTAGCTGGCACGAGGGACAGGGCCTGAGCAAAGGAACGACTAGCCGCTCGGGGGTCTTGACCCAGTTGCAACCAGCCTAGATTGCTATGGGTAAATTCCTGGTAGGGAGAAACCTGAGCCGCTTTTGCGAAGGCCGTCATCGCCCGTTGTTGCAGGGCCTGCCGTTCCTGGGGATTTTCCGTCGTTAAGGCTAAATTCCCAAAATTCCAGCCCAGTTGATTGGAATAGTAGGCTTCCCAGGGGGCCAACTGCTGGGCCTGGGTGAGATATTGTTCAAAGGCCGGAATATTTTTGGCCGCCAGGGCCTGAAACCCCAGGTTGGAGAGTTGCCAGGCCCGGTGGATGGGAAATAGCCAGATACTGACGGCAAATATCAGGCCCAGACCGCCGTAGAACAGGGTAAGGGCCAAGGGATGGGTTTTGGCTTCCTGGGGAGAACAGCGACCATAACTGAGCAAAATCGCACTAACAATCACCAAAAAGCCGCTAATCCCCAGATTATCCAACTGATAATCCGTCAGGGCCATGACGACATAGGCCCAGAGTCCACTGCTAAGGCTCCAGACCCAAATAATTTCTGCCTGGGGTTTGTCGGGCTTCTGCCACCAGCGTCCGAGGCCATAGAGCAAAGCAATGATCACGGCAACCCCAAGCGCTAGGCCCCAGAGGCCCATTTCCGCAAACAGTTGGGCCGGTGTACTGTGCAATTGGTGGATCAGTTCCGATTCCCGGCCAGCCCAGATGGGTCGATAGCGTTGGTAGAGCAACGGTACACCGCCCAGGCCAACCCCCGTCCAGAGGTGGGCACTGCCCATGCGCCATCCCACCTCCATATTGAGTAAGCGATAGGTCAGTTCTCCTCCCTGACCTTGGAACAGGCCCCGCACAATGGCCTGGAAACGGTCGTTACTCGCCAGAATCAGCAATAGCAGGGCCGAGGTAGCGATCACGATGCCCAGTAACCAACGCCGGCCCAATTGGCCCCAGCGGATCAGACCCAGCAGGCCCAAAAAACAAAGAACTGCCAGGCCAAGCAGGCCCCCGCGAGAACTGGTGGTATAGAGATCCAGTAACCCCAAGCCCACTCCACTGAACCAAAACCAGCGTTTTTTACCCGACGCTGTCAGGCCTAGAGCCAAGAGTAACGGCAGAGCCAGTAGGAGATAGCCCGCTACATAATTCTGGTGGCCGATGGGGGCCCAGTTGCGCAGTTCCAGGGTGCTAAAGCTAAATTTTTCTTGGACACCGAAGCTCTGGAACTGTTGTAGTAAGTCCAATTGGGGCAGAAGGGTCTGACTGAGCCACAGGGCCAAGCTCAAGAGAATAAAGGCAGAACTTAGATACCCTTGAAACACCAAGAGGCCCTGGCGCCGGGCCGGTGTTTGTAACCAAGTATTGAGGGCATACAAAGCGCTCAGATAGCCCAAAACTGACCAGGCATACCAACGGGCTTGTTGGGGAAATTCTGCGCCCCAAGTGCTGACCACCAGGCCCAGTAAGGTGAAGCCGACCAGATAATCCCAACCCAGCCCTAATCCTTGAATCTGCCGCCGCTGGCCGATTTGCCACAGTAACCAGAGCATGGGGGCCAGTAGAGCAATTTGCCAAATAAAAACAGTGGGCCAGGCCACCATCAAACTATTGCTATTGGGCAGAAGGGTGAATAGGGCGTAGAGAGCAGCGGTTAATAGGCCGAGTAAGCGGCCTTCGTTGCTGGGCAAATCTGCCTTGGAGGAAGCAGGGGGCATCGTTTAAGATTAGAAGTCGGTTTCTCCCCAATTATGGGCTTTCTTTCGCCTGGCTCCCAAAAAATTTTCTATGACCACTGCCCCTCAATCCCCGGCCATTGCCCGTATTCTGGACGCGAATCTCAACCGCGCGCGGGAAGGCCTGAGAACGATTGAAGAATGGTGCCGCTTTGGCCTCAATTCCGCTGAATTAGCCGAGCCATGCAAAGCCATGCGCCAGGAAATCGCCCGTTGGCATCGGCCGGAATTTCGTCAAGCTCGGGATACCACGACAGACGTAGGCACTCAGTTAACCCATCCCCAGGAGGCCCAGCGGGAAAGTCTCCAGCAATTGCTCCAGGCTAATCTTGGCCGAGTACAAGAGGCCCTGCGGGTTCTAGAAGAATACGGCAAACTCCACGATCCGGCCATGGGGGCCAGTTTTAAACAACTCCGCTACCAGACCTACATCCTGGAACAGAACCTATTGGGGCAAGACCGTTTTGCCCGTCTGCGCTCGGCTCCTTTGTACCTCGTCACCTCTCCCCACGACCAACTCCTCGCCATTGTGGAAGCGGCCCTGGCGGGAGGCCTGACCCTAGTTCAGTACCGCGATAAGGACACCCCCGATGGCCAACGTTTGCCCCTGGCCCTGCAACTGCGTGATCTCTGCCATCGCTACAGGGCCTTGTTTTTAGTCAATGACCGGGTGGATCTGGCCCTGGCGGTGAAGGCGGATGGGGTCCATCTTGGGCAACAGGATTTACCCATTGCGGTAGCCCGTGAGATCCTTGGCCCTCAGGCCATTATTGGCCGTTCTACGACTAATCCCGAAGAAATGGCCAAGGCCCTGACGGAAGGAGCCGACTATCTCGGGGTAGGGCCCGTTTATGCCACCCCCACCAAGGCCGGTAAAGCAGCAACGGGCCTGGATTATGTGACCTACGCTCGGCAACATTCTCCCATCCCCTGGTTTGCCATTGGGGGAATTGAGGCTAGTAATCTCCCTGCGGTGATGCAGGCCGGGGCCGGTCAAGTGGCCGTCGTCCGGGCGATCATGGCGGCTGATAATCCCACCCAGGCCACCCAGTCCCTACTGGCGACGCTCAAAACTCCCGTCTCCCCAGGGAAATAGCGCCACTCCAGTCCCCATGCACCTGAAATCTCTCCACCTCCGCGCCTTCCGCAACTACTCCGAACAACAGCTTGAGTTTCAGGCCCCGAAAACCATTTTGGTGGGGGATAACGCCCAGGGAAAATCGAACCTCCTGGAAGCAGTGGAACTCTTGGCCTCCCTCAAAAGTCATCGCACCTTCCGCGACCGAGACCTCGTCCTAGAGGGCGCAACCAGCGCCATGATCACGGCGCAATTAGACCGTCGTTATGGCCCAGCGGAAATGAGATTACGCTTACCCGTTACCGGCCGTCGGAGTTACCAAGTCAATCAGGAAACCGTGCGCCGTCAGGCCGATTTTTTGGGGGTGCTCAATGCGGTGCAATTTTCTTGCTTGGATTTGGAGCTGGTACGGGGCGGGCCGGATAGTCGCCGTCAATGGCTGGATACCTTGCTCATTCAACTCGAACCCCTCTACGCCCATATTCTTGCCCAGTACCAACAGGTACTTAAACAGCGCAATTCCCTCCTCAAGCAGTCCCGTCAGGGCCAGGTTATTGATCCGGTGGCATTAGCACTATGGGATCAACAACTGGCGGAATTTGGAACCCATATCAGTCGCCGCCGGGCCAGGGCCCTAACCCGTTTACTCCCCTTGGCCCAGGATTGGCACCAACGCATTAGTGGCCATCAGGAAAACTTGGAAATTAACTACCAACCCAACGTTCCTTGGCAGTCGGACGACCCTGCGACTATTCAACAGGCCTTTTTAGCCAAATTTAGCCAGCGGCGCATCGCTGAACAACAATTAGGAACCTCTGTGGTCGGGCCCCACCGGGACGAAATCGTATTAACCATCAATCAAACTCCTGCCAAGGCCTACGGCTCCCAGGGCCAACAACGAACTTTGGTCTTGTCTCTCAAGCTGGCAGAATTACACCTACTGGAAACTATCATTGGGGAACCGCCCTTGCTCCTGTTGGATGACGTATTGGCGGAATTAGACCTGCATCGGCAAGGCCAATTATTGGCGGCCATTGAAGACCGTTTTCAAACCCTGATTACCACCACTCATCTCAATCGCTTTGAACCCCATTGGTTGAGGTCAGCAGAGATCTATCAAGTCCAGCAGGGCCAGTTAACACCCCTGGAATTGGCTAGATAAAAACGTCCTGACCACGCTCTAAAGAGTCAGTCATCTCCCCAAGCAGGGTATTCCAGGCCAGGGCTTGGGCCTGGGGCATCTGACCATAACTAAACACCCAGGGCAGGGCCGGATCGAGTTGGGGCAAAAACCAATCCAGAACGTAGGGACTGCCGTAGAGCAACAGGGCCTGGAGTTGGCCAGAGCGTAGAAGTTGTTTGTAGACGGCCTGGGTTGTTTCAGTGAGGCCCGCGATGCCTCGGAAGGGATTGCCTCGCACAAACAATTGCAGAATTAAAGGGCCGCTTCCCAGGGCCTCTTGTGTCAAACTGGCCTGGTCGAGCAGTCGAGGCCTCGATCCAAAACGGGCCGGTATTTTCACTGCCGGACAGGCCCGATCCAGAAAATCGCAGTTCAAGAGATCATCCACCACGATCACATGGTTGCAGGCTATTTTCTTTGACCAAGGTAGGGAGCCACCGCATCGTTGGGAGCCTTGCAAAATCTGATCAACGGTTTGTCTCGCCTCCGTCGTGGCCACCATAGCGGGAAAGGCCGGGGGATTCGGGTTAACCAGCTTGGCCTTGGCTTTTTGAATCCGCTCAAAGGACTGGTCAATTCGGTTTTCAGAAATCCGGCCCGCTAACACCGCCTGTTCAACCGCCGCAATGGTAGCAACGGGATCGGGGGGCATCAGCAAAATATCGGCCCCGGCCAATAAGGCCTGAATGGCCACTTCATCAGGGCTGGCAAACTGGGCCACCCCGCCCATAATCAGAGCATCGGTGACGATCAGGCCGGAAAAACCCAAGACTTCTCGTAATTGGCCGGTCAAAATGGCCGGGGAAAGGGTGGCGGGATGCTCTGCGTCCCAGGCCGGAACACAGATATGGGCTGTCATTACCGTATCTACATCGGTGGCAATGGCCCGTTGAAAGGGAGGTAATTCCAGGGCCTGTAAACGCTCCAGGCTATGGGAAATGATCGGCAAATGCAGGTGGGAATCGGTGCTGGTATCACCGTGGCCGGGGAAATGCTTAGCCGTCGTTAGGACAGGATAGGCCTGGGCCCCTTCAATAAACGCTTGGACTAAATGGCCGACTAACACCGGATCATCACCAAAGGCCCGGATATTAATCACCGGATTATCGGGATTGTTATTGACATCGGCAATGGGGGCCAAAATCCAATTTAAACCCAGGGCCAGGGCCTCCTGAGCGGTGAAGTAACCAAACTGTCGAGCCAGTGCCAAAGCTTCCGTTAAGTTGTGCTTAGCAATTTCGCCTAGGGCCATAGGGGGCGGAAACCAGGTGGCCCCACTGAAGCGTTGCCCCACGCCTTCTTCAATATCCGCCGCTAGGAGTAGAGGTGTTGGTGACCAGGCCTGTAACTGCTGGGTGCGCTGAACCAGGTCTGCGGCACTACCCCCCAGGAGAATCACACCGCCGAGGTTAAGGGTTTCTAGCCAATGTTGGAGAGTCTGGTTACGGGGTTCCCACTGGGGATAGCGAATCTGCTGGTCAAATAAAAACCCTGAGGCCCGAACGACAATTAACTGGCCAATTTTTTCCCGGAGGGTTGTCGGGTTTTTTCCTAGCATTTAGCTGTATTTTAACAATCAATATGAAAAGCATTGTCGCAGTTTTTTCCTTGAATTAGAAGCCCAAACCCATTGCGATTATGCTAAGGATTCAGGGGTGATTGGACAGTGCAGACCCAGCCTTTACCGTCGATGGCCGTAGACTTTCATAAGAGCACGTCTAGACTCCATAGCTACTTTTTCATATCGTTTTCCTTAGATATCGACAGCTTTCAGGCCGCTCGTTTAGTCATCAAAAAAATTAATTCTGGCCCGTCTGCCCTGAACCCCAGACAACGGTAAATCCTTATAAAATGAATAGGCGATTGCAATACACCTCCCCATTCAGGTCAGCCCATGTCCAGTCGAGAAAAAGAAGACTTTCTCTATCCTCGGAGTCGCTACCACGGCGAATTTAAGCCAGAAAAGCTCGTTTTTAATTCTAATTTGCAGGAATTTGCCCAGCGGGTCAGCTATATTTGCAACTTAGAAACGGCGGGGAAGCTAGATACCCTCGTGGCCTACGAACAAATCAAGGCCCTCTGGAAAAACCTTAAGGCCAGTAAGCATGAGCTTAAAATTGGTGAAGATCCCTTTCGGCCCGAAGATCCTCATTCCGAGGAAGATTAATCTGGAGGGCGAGCACAGGGAAGCAGGACGGTAAACTGAGTCCCCTGGCCGACGTCACTTTTAACGCTAATCTGTCCTTGGTGATGATGGGCAATGGCCTGGGCAATAGCTAATCCCAATCCCATCCCCTTATTCGCTAGAGAGGAACGAGCTGGATCTGCCCGATAGAACCGATCAAAAAGATGAGCTAACTGATCCGGGGCAATTCCCCGGCCGTTATCTGCAACGACCACCTGGAGGTAGGGTTGACGCTCCCGTTGTAGGCGCTTTAGGGTCAAACGAATCCGACTTTCTAGTGTACTCGTTTCCAGACCATGCTCTAGAGCATTGCTGATTAAATTGGTAAACAAGCGGGCCAACTGATCCCAATCCCCCATTACCGTAAATTCCGCCTCAGGTTCCTGGCAAGCAGAAGGGATTTCGAGGGATAACTGTACGCTCTGGCCGGTCGCCCCAAGTCGTTGTTCTTCCATCACTTCCAGCAATAGGGCATCTAGGGGCACGGGTTGCATTTGGGATTGGAGCGTCCCACTATCGGAGCGGGCCAAGAAAAGTAAATCATTGACTAAATTCCCTAAACGTTGGGTTAGACGCTCAATCACCTTGAGTTGTTGTTGGGTATCGCCATCGGGATAGGCCAGGGCCATTTGCACGTTGGTTTGGATCACAGCAATGGGATTACGCAGTTCGTGGGAGGCATCCGCGGTAAACTGCTTCAGACTCTGATAAGACTCCTTGATCGGCTCCATGGCTAGACCAGAAAGGAACCAACCGATGGCCCCGACGCTCCCCACCAGAAGACTTAGTCCTAAACTGAGATCAAAGAGCAATTGTTGAATCGGCTTGGTCACTTCAAACCAGGGATGGCTCACGCGCAGATAGCCTAAAATATGCTGGTTACGCTCGATGCGTTCAGTAATTTGCCGCAGGAGCCGGTCGTTGGAAAACCCAATTTTTTCCAGCTTGGGGCCTAGGGGTAAAGTAATGGGGCTGGAGTCTCCCAAGGTAGACCACAGTAGTTGGCCCTGGGGATTAAACCATTCCAGGTCGATGTGGTCGTCTTCCACCGCTTCGGCATTGGAGCGAAAACTAGCCTCGACATTCAAGCGGTAGTGGCCCTGACTCAACGGCTGGATTACCAGGGAGCGGTCGATCACCTCCACGACATGCTTGAGGGTGTCGTCGATGCGCTCCACTAGGGTATGACGGACGTAAAAATAGACCCCGCTGGCAAACAGCAACAAAAGCACCGCCGTTACTAGGGTGTACCACAGGGCCAATCGACGCCGCGTTGCTTGGAACATAGACAGGGCCTATTCTCCGTCTGAACCGGAAGCTAATACAAACTCTCTAGATTTGGGCGAGAGAATTGACTCAGACAACCCCTCGCGCTTAGAGGACTTGGGCCCGGAGCCAGGCCACGGGTAAATACAAGAGCTTTTTCGGAGTGGGAACGTAGGCCCGTTGGTTAAAGACATTGTAGTGATTGGCTTCGATCACATCCAGAATGCCTTGGTAGAGCATCAGGGCCGTCCAGACCGGCCAGCGAGAATCCCGGTTCAAGGCCCGAATGCCCCGTTCCGCATCTTCAAAGTATTGCCGAGCCCGTTGAATCTGGAATTGCATCAAGGCCCGCCAACGTTCGTCATTCACCCCGTTGAACAGATCCTGTTCACTGTAACCAAAGCGGTCTAAATCCTCTAGGGGCAAATAAACGCGGCCACGCTGAATATCTTCTCCCACATCCCGCAAAATATTGGTCAGTTGGTTGGCAATGCCGAGGGCGATGGCTTCTTCCTGGGGAATATAAACGGCATCGGGTTGCCAGGGGGGACGGCCGGCCCCCGTTTCGACCCCCAGCACTGCACTGGACATCAAGCCAACGGTACCCGCCACCCGATAACAATAGAGACTTAATTCCTCAAAGGTTTGGTAGCGGCTCCGGTAGAGATCCATCCGCTGGCCCGCGATCATATCCCGAAAGGGTTGGATATCCATCGGAAAACGTTCCAGGGTGTCCACCAGGGCCACATCGGCATCATCCAAGGGATGGCCGGCAAAAATTGACTCTAAATGTTGTTCCCACTGGTCGAGGGTTTCCGGCGTGGTTTGGCTGGCCTGGGGGCCATCCACCAATTCATCAGTGCGACGACACCAAAGGTAAATGGCCCAGATGGCCCGACGTTTAGCCGGCGGCATCAGCAACGTCCCCAGGTAAAAAGTCTTAGCGTACTGGGCCGTCACCTGACGACAAATTTCATAGGCTTCGTCAACGGAGGCCAGGGGGGAAGTGGCGGGGGTTGGCTTGGGCAGTTGTAGCATTAAAGACGGACGAGAGTCAGTCGCCAGTGACCCAGCGGAAACTGTAGTAACTGCGCGTTTAAGAGAGATTTGACCGTTAAACATTTAGCATTGTCGCATTGTAGATGCCTTTTGTCAGTGCTTGCCTGTGAGGCCATCGGAAGAAATTTTGACTTAGGCCAGGGTTGCCATGGGTGCTGGGTGTTCCTTCCGAGCCGGTTGGTAGTCTACGGCAATAGCCTGGGCACATTGTTTGCCAGAAAGAACAGCTCCTTCCATACTGCCGAGGTACTTTTGCATGGTGAAGTCCCCCGCGAGATAGAAGTTTTTAATGGACGTCCGTTGGTCGGGGCGACAGGCCTGACGGCCAGGCGTGGCTTTGTAGACAGAACGGGGGGTTTTAACAACGTGGTACTTGCGCAGTTGGGCCGGATTGTCGCCGGTAAAGTGCTGGGGGAATAATTTTTCGAGTTCTGCCATGGTGGCGGCAACGATCTCTTCCTCGGAGCGACTAATCCAATCCTGGGCGGGAGCTAAGACCAGTTCCAGCATGGAGCGGTTCGGATCACTGTACTCACGACAGGTGTTGCTCATGTCGGCGTAGACACTCAGCAGAGGAGAGCGGGAGAACAGCAGGTGGTCAATATCCGTCAGCTTGCGGTCAAACCAGAGGTGGAGGTTAATCACTGGCACTCCCTCCAGGCCTTGAATTTGCTTAAATTCCGGGAATTCACGCCAGGCGTCCGGCACCATCGTTTTTAGAGGATCCACTGGCATGGCGGAAATGTAGAGATCAGCGGTAAACACTTCATCGGGAGCGCCGTCTAGACCCCGGATCAAAAAGCCCTGTACCGTGCCATCCTCATTGAGCAAAATTTCCTTAAGGGGGGCATTGAGCCGGACTTCCCCCCCCCGTTCCGTGATGTAGTCCACGATGGGTTGGCAGAGACGTTCAGTGGGGGAGCCATCCAAAAAGGCCATTTTTGAGCCTTCTTTTTCCTGTAAAAAGCGGTTGAGGGCCGTTAACAGAATGGTGGCAGAAATTTCATCGGGATTGATGAAATTGAGGGCCTTACTCATCGCAATAAAGACCTCTTTTTCGATGCGGGGAGGAATATTTTGCTTCTGCATCCATTCCGACCAAGTGTATTGATCCATTGCTTCAACATAGCTCTGGCCCTGGATCATGGCGGGTAGGAGGCCCAGACCAAACTTGATTTTCTCCGGCCAAGTCAGCATATCGTTATTGCCTAAAATGGCCACAACGCCGTTGAGGGGGGCCGGAATATCGGGAAAATCAAAGCGAGAGTAGGTGCCGGGTTTTTCCGGTTGGTTGAAGATCATGGTGTGCTCTTTCCATTGGAGCCGGTCTTCGATGCCCAATTCTTTAAACAATTGCAACATATTGGGATAGGCCCCAAAAAAAATATGAAGGCCGGTTTCGTACCAGTCTCCTTCCTCATCTTTCCAGGCCGCCACCTTGCCCCCCAGCACGTCCCGACGTTCCAGGACTATGGGGGTAAATCCTGCATCGGCAAGGTATTTGGCACAAGCTAAGCCCGCTAATCCGGCTCCGGCGATTGCAACGCGCATGGACAACTTCTCGCTTTTGACTATCATTGATTATGGTTGCTGACATTATACTTTACAGTTCGTAATATTTTCTTAAGGATTTGTTCTCTCCCGTCACCAGAGGCTCGACGGCAAAAGCCAAAGACGGGCAATTACATTCTTTTGTATTAACTTATGCGAAGCGCTGGCAAGGCCTTGCCCCAGGGGCTAGACTGCAAAATCCGACGAGAAACTTAACAATTTGCAATAAAAAGTAACGCTATATGGGGATCAGTGCAAAGTATTGCTAAAAAGATTCACAAGATATTAATTTCCCGTTTATCCTCCTCAGATTCCTTGATAATCAGAGTAGAGGAAAAGCAGAAGTTAATCTTGATTCTTCTGAACGAATCTCTAGAAAAATACCATCATTGAGAGACAAGTAATGCGGAGGTTGGTATGAATATTCATGAGACATTACAAAATCTGGTTCAGTACTTTACAGAAGCCTTTGCTCGGATCTTTGGCCCTTCCACCGATGAATATCCCGAAGTTGGTGTTCAGCCCTTTGAAGGCGATCCCTACGCTAATGCGGCTGATGATCATCACTAGGCTGCTTTTGAAGGGAAAAATAACCCGGTTATTAGCAGCTCCAACATCAATCCTACGGTGTCATTCCCAGCGAATACACCGCTATTTTATGGCTCAATCATGATATTGAATTCTGGGATCGAGGATGCCATAGATAACATCAGCTAAGGTACTAAAAATCACGACCAAAATGGCATAAATAAAGGTGATAGCCATCACGACGGGGGTATCACTGCGATAGATAGAGTCGATCATCAAGGCCCCCATTCCCGGTACCCGGAACACCTGCTCCGTCACCAAAGCCCCAGTAAACACGGCTGGAATATCTAGAGCCACAAGCGTCACCAGCGGAATCATGGCGTTGCGCAGAAGATGCTGGCCAATTACAGCCCTGGGGGCCAGGCCCTTTGCATAGGCGGTGCGGATGTAGGGTTGGGGCAATTCTTCCAGGACAGCGGAACGGACAAACCGCAGGAGCGTAGTGCATTGGTATAATACCAGGACACTAACGGGAAGAATTAACTGTCGAATTTGCTCTCCGAGGCTAGCCGCATTCGTCACCTGGAGCGTACTGCTATAGACAAAGGGAAACCAGCGCCATTGCACCGTAAACACCCAGATGAAAATGAGGCCAGTCACGAAGGTTGGCAGAGAGAAGCCCAGTAAACTCAGGCTGGTAATACTCCGGTCTAACCAACTGTTCTGCTTAACTGCTGCCAGGATCCCCAAGGGAATCGCAATCAGGGCACTCAATAAATAGGCCGAGCCCATCAGTCCCAGGGTGGTGGATAACCGTTGAGCAATGAGATCCCTCACCGGACTACGGCTGGTAAAGGAGTAGCCCAAGTCCCCTTGCAAAAAGGCCCTGAGCCACTTCAGGTACCGGACAGGCAAGGGTTGGTCGAGGCCAAAGCTTTTGCGGAGATTTTCGCGCACGGCTTCGGGAATAGAAGGATTGGTGGCCACTTCTCCCAGGGGATTGCCCGGCGCCAGGGCCAGGAGAGTAAACAGAACCAGGCTAATGCCCAACAGGGTCAGGCCAGCAATCACTAAACGCTGAATCAGATAACGCCCCATGGAAATGTCCTAGTAAGGATTGGGTTAAGAGACGATCAACGGGGAGAGTCGCAGAAGGAAACCCCAAGGGATAGAATAATAAGGCCCACCGCCGTCTAATTAAGAGAGAATTGCTACGGTGCTATCTTCACTCCTTGCCGATTTTCGCATCATTTTTGAGCGTGACCCCGCCGCTCGCAACTGGCTAGAAGTTTTGTTCTGCTATCCTGGCCTCCAGGCCCTGCTGATCCATCGCCTCTCTCACTGGCTCCATTGCCTCCATTTACCCTTTATTCCCCGTCTACTATCCCACCTGGGTCGATTTTTGACGGGAATTGAGATCCATCCTGGGGCCCAAATTGGCCAAGGGGTTTTTATTGACCATGGCATGGGAGTCGTTATTGGTGAGACGGCGATTATTGGAGATTATGCGCTCATTTACCAAGGCGTGACCCTGGGAGGAACCGGTAAAGAAAGCGGCAAGCGTCACCCGACCTTAGGGGATAACGTAGTGGTTGGGGCCGGGGCCAAGGTGTTGGGCAATATTGAAATTGGCCATAATGTACGCATTGGAGCGGGTTCGGTCGTCCTCAGAAGTGTGCCCTCCGACTGCACGGTGGTGGGGGTGCCGGGCCGGGTTGTGCATCGTTCTGGGGTTAAGGTTAATCCCTTGGAACACGGCAACTTGCCGGATTCGGAAGCTACGGTCATTCGGTTATTGTTGGATCGGATTGAGGCCCTGGAAAACCGGGTGGAAGAACTGCAAAATTATCGCCAACGGGACTTGGATCTCCGCCGCTCTTTAGTTTGTTCAGAAATTGCCCCAGGCCGCTTGGGTCAAAGTTGTCGGCTCGGAGACCGAGAGATTGAGGAATTTTTAGGGGGAACGTTGTAGGTTCCTCTGCTCACTGACAAGGTTGTTTCCCTTGCCATGACTCAGCGGTTAACCTTGCCTCGTTTTTCTCAACTAGACCCAGTCATGCTTAAAATCCTGGGACTAGGCCTCCTGTTTCGGGCCGTTTTAGCCTATTGGGTTCCCCTGGGCTATGACGAGGGCTATTACTACCTCTATACCCAACACTTGGACTGGAGCTATTTTGATCATCCCGTCATGGTGGCCCTGACCACCGGCCTTGGCCCTTGGCTAACGGGCATTACCCATCCCTTAACTCTGCGTTTAGGGCCGCTACTTCTCTATACCGTGAGTTTAGGGTTGCTGTACCTGACCGGCTGTTACCTGTTTAATCTCAAAGTAGCCCGCTATACCCTGCTTCTGGCTTCAATTATTCCGATTTTCCAAGTTGGTTTTGGAGTGCTAACCTTACCGGACAGTCCTCTGGTCTTGTTTTGGTCGGCGACTTTGGGGTTGGCCAGCCTGGAATTTTTTCAGGCCCCCCCCTCCGACTATCGCCCCAGTTATCGCTTAGTGGGTTTAGGGTTCTTATTAGGCCTGGCTTGTCTGAGTAAGTACCATGGCTTTGTTTTGGCCCTGTCCTGCCTTGGCTTTTGTCTTACGATTTCTCCCTATCGTCGGGTCTTCTGGTCGCCCTGGGGGGGCCTGGCCCTGCTGACTTTTCTACTGACCCTTTTTCCTCTGCTCTACTGGAATAGTCAACACGATTGGATTTCCTTCCAGTTTCAATTTTTCCAACGCTTTCATCCTGTTATACCTGAGGAAAAAAGCGTCTATAACCCGCTCCAGGTACTGGCGGTTTTTGGCATGGGGGTGGGCCTGCTCTTTCCGACGTTAGGCCTGCCTCTGTGGTGGGCAATGGGCCGGAGTGTTCAGGCCCAATGGTACTTACCGAGCGCCTTGGCAAAGACTTTCACCGACATCACGGCCCTGAAAACCAAACTGGCTTTTCTGCTCTGGTTGGCCCTGCCTCTGCCCCTCGGTCTGACCCTGCTGGGGGGGAAAGAACAAATTTTAGCCACCTGGCCCATGCCAGGTTTCTGGAGCAGCACTCTTTTGCTCGGCCTCTACGCGGCCCATTGGGAACAGTTTTCTCGGCGGGGGGTCCGTCGGTGGTTGGCGGGGAGTGTCCTGGCCATTATTACTCTACTGCTTTTTTTTCTATTCCATATTCACACCGGCACCCTACTCAAAGCAGGCCAACACTCCCTGGGGGGCGGCTGGCTAGAACCGGCCCAAGATCCGGCCAGTGAACTCCTCGATATTGACCAACTCCGTCAGGGGGTAGAACGCTCACCGGCCTTGAAACAGGCCCTAGAACAGACTGACTTTATTTTTACCAATGCCTACTACCTCGGCGGGCTGATCGATCTGGCCCTAGGCCCCATTGCCCACCGTCCCGTGACCTGTTTTAGCTATGATCCCAGGGGCTTTGCTTTTTGGCCCAATTCCCAGGCCTGGCTGGGCCAAGATGCCCTTTACATCACCCTGGAACGGTTTCAACAAAATCCGGCCCTGACCCAGGAATTTAGTCAATTTTTCCGACATTTTCAAGCAATTGGTCAGGTTCCCTTAACTCGGGGTGGAGTAGTGGTCGAACGCTTCTATTTCTATCAAGCTCGACAGTTGCTCAGGCCCTATCAAGCTGGCCCTGATTCCATTCGTTAAAAAAAAGCCAGCAAGTTAGACTAGCTGGCTCAGGAATAAAGAAGCTCCAAGGCCTACTTATTAGGTTGGGGGGTCATACGCAGATAGGGCTTGATTTCCTTAACCCCTTTGGGGAATTTCGTTTTGGCTTCTTCCGTGGGAATGGAGGGCACCACCACGCAGTCATCCCCATCTTTCCAGTTAGCGGGGGTGGCGACTTGGTGATAGTCCGTCAGTTGCAGGGAGTCGATCACCCGCAAAATTTCGTCGAAGTTACGGCCGGTGCTGGCGGGATAGGTAAAGGTTAAGCGTAATTTTTTGTTGGGGTCGATGATAAAGACCGAGCGCACCGTGAGGCTATTGAGGGAGTTGGGGTGAATCATGCCGTAAAGGTCAGAGACTTTCCGGTCACCATCGGCCAAAATGGGATAGTTAACGGTTGTATTTTGGGTCTCGTTAATATCGCAGATCCAGCCCTTATGGGAGTCTACATCATCGACGCTGAGGGCAATGACCTTAACGTTGCGTTTATCAAATTCTGATTTCAGACTGGCCACAGTACCCAATTCAGTGGTACAAACCGGCGTGTAGTCGGCGGGGTGAGAAAAAAGGACGACCCAGCTATCACCAGCCCATTCGTGGAAAGAAATCGGGCCTTCGCTAGATTCTTGGGTAAAGTCGGGAACAACATCTCCGAGTTGGAGTGCCATAGGTATCTCCTAGTTATGAATCGTCTTGAGGATTGCCTTTCATTTTCCCATAAAACCATCGCCTTTGTGTAAATTCTTTAAGCCGGAGATGTTACGAGCCTGCTGGGTCGCTTTCAATGTGGTCACTAATTCCCGAAGAAGTCGCCAATCTTTAACAGTCTATAGGCCGATTCAGGCCAGTAATTGCCGACGCAATTGGTCTAGGGCCGTACAAGCACTTAGGTAGCGAACTGCTTCTCGGCCACGACGATCTCCAAAGTGATGGGCCTGGACTGTCGCCTTGCCATCGGGCCCAGCAATACCGAGGTAAACCAGTCCCACGGGTTTCTCAGGGCTTCCTCCCCCAGGGCCAGCAATGCCCGTTAAACTCAGGCCCCAGTCAGTGCCTAAGCGGGCCTGGACACCCAGGGCCATTTGTTCCGCCACCTCAGGACTCACTGCGCCGACATCGGCAATCAGCTCGGGATCAACCCCCAGCAGATCAATTTTGGCCGGGTTGGCATAGGCAATCACGCCACCCCAAAAATAATCGGAACTCCCGGCTACATCGGTGAAAAGAGCGCCCAGTTGTCCCCCTGTACAGGATTCCGCGACTGCAACAGTCTGTTGTTTTTCTCGTAACAAGGCCCCCACCACTGCGGCCAAACTGTCTTCGTTGCGGCCAAAGTAGTCGAGGCCGGCAATGGCCTGGATTTGCTGACAGACAGGTTCAATCACCGCGAGGGCCTCGGTCTCATTGGCCCCAGGGCTGGTGACTCGCAAGCGAACTTCCCCCAGGCTGGCGTAGGGGGCCACCGTAGGATTAGTGAGGTCAAAGAAAGGGGCCACTTTGGTTGCTAGGGCCGATTCACTAATACCCCGGAAGCGGAGGGTTTGACTGTAGAGGGCCTGTTGGCCCCAGCCCAGACTTTTCAAATAAGGGATCGCCGTATCCCGCCACATCCGTTTCATTTCCGACGGCACACCGGGAAAGGTTAGCAGACTTTTTCCGGGCTGAGGTTGCCAGAGCAGGCCTGGAGCCGTACCGGTGGGATTGGGTAGGATATCCGCTCCTTCTGGCAGGAGGGCTTGTTTGCGATTATTGGCCCCCATTTCCCGCCCCAGTTGTTGAAATTTTTCGCTGATGTCCGCGAGGATTGATGGTTGTTCCACCAGAGGGACTTGAAAAAAAGTGGCGATGGCCTCGGTGGTTAAATCGTCGGGAGTCGGGCCAAGGCCGCCGGTAAAAATGAGGATAGATGAGCGTTCCAGGGCCTGGGCCATGACCTGATGAATGCGAGCAATATTGTCCCCCACCACGGTCTGGAAATAGTGGGGAATCCCCAATTGCGCCAATTCCTGCGCCAGAAACTGAGCATTACTGTTCAAAATTTCTCCTAGGAGGAGTTCCGTACCCACGCAAATGATTTCTGCACTCATTATTTTTGAAAACTAATCCGCTAGGGGGTTGGGACGGGTCAGGAAGTTGCGACGCTGTCAGTGATTTCCCTCAATGCTGTCGTACCGAGACCCGTCAACACCCAAAGTATAAGGTTGACGTCCCCAGACCTCAAGACTTTTGCTGATACAACGATTCCACTTGCCGATAGGATAGGAAGAGCAACTTAAGTCTAGGCATCGGTCATGGGGTTAGAGTCTCTGCTGGATGAGAAAAAAGAAGGCAAAAAATTAAAAAAACTAGCGGCCAACTGGTCTATTGAAGAGAGTGAAAACTTGTACCGCATTTCCGGCTGGGGAGACCCCTACTTTGCCATCAATGCCGCCGGCCACATCACCGTTTCTCCCCATGGCGACCGGGGCGGTTCCCTCGACCTGCTGGAGTTGGTAGAATCCCTGCGCAAGCGGAAATTAGGTATGCCCTTGTTGATTCGCTTTTCGGATATTCTGGCCGACCGCCTAGAACGCTTAAACAGTTGCTTTGCCAAGGCCATTGCCCGTTATAAATATCCCGGTACGTACCAAGGCGTTTACCCAATCAAGTGCAACCAACAACGCCACCTGGTCGAGGCCCTGGTAAATTACGGCAAACCTTACCAATTTGGTCTAGAGGCCGGTTCTAAGCCGGAGTTAATGATTGCCCTGGCCACCCTGCCCCCCCAACTCGACCGTAACGAAAAGGCCTCCCGTAGTCTAATTATTTGCAATGGTTATAAAGACCGGGAGTACCTGGAAACGGCCCTTCTGGCCAAGCGTTTGGGGCACCGAGCCATTATTGTCATCGACCAACCACGAGAACTGGACTGGATTCTACACATTAGTCAACAATTGGGCATTAAACCCCTGTTGGGCATCCGGGCCAAACTCAGTACCAAAGGCGAGGGCCAGGATCGGACAGCCGTCGGTGACCGGGCTAAATTTGGCCTAACTGTACCGGAAATTTTAGCCGTGGTGAATCGCCTAGAGGCCGTTGATCGTCTGGATTGCCTCAAGTTACTGCATTTCCACGTGGGCTCCCAGATTTCCAACATCACTGTGATCAAGGAGGCCATGCGGGAGGCCAGTCAAATCTATGTGCAACTGGCCAAGCTAGGGGCCAAAATGCGTTACCTCAACGTCGGCGGGGGCCTAGCGGTAGACTACGACGGCTCCAATACCAATTTTCCAGCCTCGAAAAACTACAACATGCAGAACTACGCCAACGACATTGTGGCGGCCATTCAAGAGGCCTGCGAGCAAGCCAATGTCAATGCCCCGACTCTGATCAGTGAAAGCGGCCGGGCCATTGCGGCCCATCAATCGGTGTTGGTGTTTGATGTCCTTGGCACTAACCACATCCGCCACACCCCGCCAGAGGCCCTGGGCAAAAAAGACCATACCATTGTGCAAAACCTATGGGAGGCCTACCAAGGCATTAATCCCAGCAACTACCAAGAGGCCTACCACGATGCCGTGCAACTCAAGGAAGAAGCCATTAGCCTGTTTAATTTTGGCTATTTAAGCCTGACGGAACGGGCCAAGGTCGAGCAATTATATTGGGCTTGTTGTCGCAAAATCCTTAACATCACCCGCAACCAGGACTTTGTACCGGAGGATGTGCAAGACCTGGAAAAACTAATGGCCTCGATCTACTACGTCAATCTTTCGGTGTTTCAGTCTGCTCCGGAATCCTGGTCTTTGAACCAACTTTTTCCGATTATGCCCATTCACCGCCTCAATGAAGAACCCCGACAACGGGCCATTTTGGCGGATTTAACCTGTGACAGCGACGGTAAAATTGATCGTTTTATTGATTTGCGGGATGTCAAATCCTGTCTGGAATTACATGATTTCCGCATTCCTGAAACCCATGCCAAGACCCCCAAAACCGAGGAGATTGAGCCTTATTACTTAGGGATGTTTCTAGTGGGAGCCTACCAGGAAATTATGGGCAATCTCCATAACCTCTTTGGTGATATTAACGTCGTGCACATTGCCATGACCCCCCACGGCTATCAGATCGAATCGGTGGTTAAGGGCGACACCATGAACGAGGTACTGAGTTATGTGCAGTACGATGCCGAAGACCTACTGGAACGCATGCGACGCTACAGCGAAAAGGCCCTGGCCGATGACCACATCACCCTCGAAGAATCCCAACGTCTGCTCCAGGACTACGAGCAGAGTCTGCGGCGTTATACCTATCTGGTGGATGACGGCCTATAGGGCCGCGGGCAGGTACATGGCCTGGAGGACTCGCGCTGGGTCAATGTACTCGCCATTATGCTTTAACCCCCAGTGGAGATGGGGCCCCGTTGTGCGGCCGGTCATCCCCACCCGGCCAATGCGAGCACCGACGGGTAAATCCTGGCCCTCCTGAAGGATAATGCCGCCTTCTTGATCCAACAAAACTCGCTGGCCCTGGTAAACCTCCACCCGGCCCATCAGATGGCAGTAAATATGTTGCCACTCACCGGACTGGACACGAATCATGGTGCCACAGGCCGTATGATCCGACAGTTCCACAATGCGCCCGGCCCACCAATTGCGAATATAGCTCCCCAAGGGAGCCGCCAGGTCGAGGCCGTAGTGAAATTGACGGGTGCCATTAGTAGGAGAAGTGCGGTAGCCAAACCCAGAGGTATAGGTTTGAAAATTTTCGACGGGAAAGGAAGCGTACTGCCAGGGATTGTAGGAACGATTGGCAAGGGGCGCGTACTGGGCCTTCGATGCCAGGGTACCGCTCAGACTCAGACCCGTCCCAAGGATTAAACAGATAAAGCCAGGGATAACGCCACGTTGGGGGCCACCCAGGCCTGACTCGGTTGCACCGAGCCGTAGGGATTGCCAAAACATAGACTACTCCTCACACAGGGGCGAGACTCACGCCTCTATTTTAATGGTTCTGTCTACTTCAGGGATCCAGAAAATAGGCGAGCGAGGTGGGACGGTCATGGGTTGCCCCAATTTTTCGGTAAGATGGGAATTTACGCTTACTTAACCATTCCTTTTTCTAACTGTCCGGCCCCCTGTCTATGATGTCCCCAACCCTTGCAAGTCAGATGTCTTCCGCTGATATGAACCTTGTCTGTCCCCAGTCCTCTGCTTGTCGTTGGCGCGGCCTCATTGAAACCTATCGTCCCTACTTACCGGTGTCGGACAAGACCCCAGTGGTGACGCTCTTGGAAGGCAATACCCCCCTCATCCCAGCCCCGGCCATTGCCGCCCGTTTGGGTCGAGACATCAAAGTTTGGGTGAAGTACGATGGCTTGAATCCCACCGGCAGTTTTAAAGACCGGGGCATGACCATGGCCATTTCCAAAGCCAAGGAAGCTGGTGCCGAAGCCGTCATTTGTGCTAGCACGGGCAATACCTCCGCGGCAGCGGCGGCCTACGCGCGGCGGGCCGGAATGCGAGCCTTTGTTTTGATTCCCGATGGCTACGTGGCCCTGGGGAAATTGGGCCAGGCCCTGATCTACGGGGCCGAAGTGATTGCCATTGACGGCAACTTTGACGATGCCCTGGCCGCCGTGCGTCAACTATCGGAACAGTATCCGGTCACGTTAGTTAATTCCGTCAATCCCTACCGCCTAGAG
Source organism: Synechocystis sp. LKSZ1 (assembly GCF_040436315.1). Classification (NCBI taxonomy): domain Bacteria; kingdom Bacillati; phylum Cyanobacteriota; class Cyanophyceae; order Synechococcales; family Merismopediaceae; genus Synechocystis; species Synechocystis sp. LKSZ1. The sequence goes on from NZ_AP031572.1 coordinate 1,747,748, forward strand.
GGCCAAAAAACTGCCGCCTTTGAAGTGGTGGATGTCCTGGGAGAGGCCCCCGATTGGCTCTGTATTCCTGTGGGCAATGCCGGCAACATTAGCGCCTATTGGATGGGCTTTTGTCAGTACAAAGAATTAGGTAAGAGTCGTCAATTGCCCAAAATGATGGGATTTCAGGCTGCCGGTGCGGCCCCCTTCATTCAAGGCCAGGCTGTCGCTCACCCGGAAACCATAGCCACGGCCATTCGCATTGGCAATCCTGCTAACTGGGACAAGGCCTGGGCCGCCTCCAAGGCCAGTCATGGCACCTTTAACGCCGTCACCGATGAAGAAATCCTAGCGGCCTATCGTCTCCTGGCAGCAGAGGAAGGGGTATTCTGTGAACCCGCCAGTGCGGCCTCTGTGGCGGGCCTGCTCAAAGTCCAAGACCAAGTTCCCGACGGGGCCAAGGTGGTGTGCGTCCTGACGGGTAATGGCCTCAAAGACCCGGATTGCGCGGTGCAAAATAGCGGCAATCAAGTCAAAGCTGGCATCAAGCCCGATTTAGCTTCCGTGGCCAGGGCCATGGGCTTTTAGGGCCAATGCAACCGATTATCAACCTTTGTCTCTGGTTGGCGGGGGCCTTTTGTAGTCCCAGTCCCTTCTATGTCCAAACCCCGCCTACCGTTATCCGGCCCGAGAGCAAACCCTGGTTTAGTCCCCCTAACAATCCTCTAGTCCAAGGGGCCTGGCTGATCGGGGCTGAAAACCAAGCGGGGCCCTACCTCCTGCGCGTGCGACTACAATCCGGGGGCCAGATTCCGCCCCATACCCATCCCGATGAACGGATCACGACGGTCCTGCAAGGAACGCTCTATGTCGGCTTTGGTCAACAATTTGAGGCGGAAAACATGATGGTGGTGCCGGCCGGTGCCGTTTATATCGCCCCTGCCAATACGTCCCATTACGTCTGGGCCAAGGAAGGAGAGGTGATTTATCAAGAAACGGGGACGGGCCCGACAGCGACTCATTTTCTCAAATAACCGGACGGCACCTAGGTCTTTTGCCCGATAACCGCTTGAATCTGCTTTAGGCCCTGTTGGTCTAACTTCCGACTCAGACCGGCCAAAATATCCTTCACGCACCAAGGGCCTTGGTAAATCCAGCCCGTATAGAATTGCAATAAACTAGCCCCAGCTTGAATCTTTTCCCAGGCATCCTCCGCAGAAAAAATGCCCCCAATGCCAATAATCGGCAACTGGCCTTGGGTTTTTTGATAGAGATAACGAATCACTTCGGTGGAGCGTTGGCGGAGGGGCTGACCGCTGATGCCCCCGGCTTCCTGCTGTAGGGAGCGCTGGGTCTCCGGCAGGATTTGGGTTTTCAGGCCAGTGCGTCCAATGGTCGTATTGGTGGCTACCAGGCCCGAAAGATGATAACGCTGGGCCAGGTTAATAATAGAGTCGAGATCGGGCCAATCCAGGTCGGGGGAAATTTTGACCAAGAGGGGTTTGGGTTGAGTATTGACGCTCTGCAGGGCCGCTAAGATTTTTGCTAATTCTTCCGTGGTCTGGAGGCTCCGCAAACCGGGCGTATTGGGAGAACTGACGTTAACCACAAAATAATCGGCAACGTTTTGCAGGGCCAGGAAGCTGGCCTGATAATCGTCAGCAGCCTGTTCCAGGGGGGTGATTTTAGACTTACAAAGATTAATGCCAATGGGAATTGAACGGGGATAATATTGCCAGGTGTCAGCCAGACGCTGGGCCAGAGCCACCGCCCCGCCATTATTGGCCCCTAAACGGTTCAAAACAGCTTGATCCGCCGGTAAGCGAAACAAACGAGGGGTGGGATTACCGGGTTGGGGATGCTGAGTCACTGCGCCGAGTTCTGCAAAGCCGAAACCCAGGGCTGGCCAGAGGGCCGCCGCTTCGCCATCCTTGTCACAGCCCGCCGCTAGGCCAAGGATGTTGGGGAAGGTCAAACCCCAGAGAGATTGACTCAGGCGAGGATCACGGTAGGAAAAAGATTGCTCTACTTGCTCTAGGAGCCAGCCGCCCCCGCCTCGGTTGAAGTGGTCGAGGCCCTGAAGGATTTGCAACAGTAGGCGATGGCCCGCCTCCGGTTGGTGACGGGTGATGCGGAGAATCCAAGGGTACAAAGGACGGGCAGAACTAAACATTGTTAACTTAAGAAATTCGAGTACGAGCCTGCTTCACCATAGCAATCAGAGTCTGGTGGGCATCTTCTGAATCCTGGAGGGGATGGTCAAAGGCAACTCGGACGGTTTGCGGTGTTCCTTCAACAACGGCTTGAAGATCCATCCCGTCGGGATCAATGGCTAGCATTTGGGCCGATTCAACGGAGGCTAACTGGGCAAAGACCCGGGCGTAGAGGGCCACCGCTTCGGCATGGTCTTCGTTCATGTGGCGACAGATACGGTCGCTAATTGCAGGGGAGAGAGGGTCGGCCATGGCGTTGGGGCAAAGATAAACGTTAAGGAACAGTTGAAGGCTGTCCTGGGGAATAAACAACCCAGGAAGTTAGATCTAGGGCTAATTCTAAGGCATCTCTTTCCGAGAAAAAACCTGGCCCGGCCCTGGGCCTTTCTCCCATTGCTGGGAAACGGGGTACAATTGCCTAGGCGAGGGGTCAGGCCCTGGCCCTCCTCCCCTCACTGTTTTCAGTCTTTTTATAGCAGTCGCCCAGGAAAACCGTATGACTGGCCCAGAACTTCGCCAACTTCTGCTCGATAAATGGGGGTACTCCTACGATATCCAACTCCGTAGAGTGAGGGGCCAAATTTTTTTACAGGTCATGTGGAAATACCTTGAACAGGCCTCCTTTCCCCTTTCGGAAGAGGATTACCTGGCCCATCTCAGTACTATTGCCGACTACCTCCAGGCCTGGGGTAGTGGCGACCAAGTCAAACGTTTCTGCCAGCAGACCAAAGAGCGACCGCGTTTGGGCAAAGCCGTTAATATTCCTTTGGATTTAGGGGGCCGGGCCGTGGAATGGATTCTAGAAGAGCGCTAGCATAGCAAGGCATCGGAAAGCAACCACAATGACGACAGAAAAAATTCGCTTAGTTCTCGTAGAAGATGATGACCTCATTTGCCTGGGCCTGCGGTCGGCCTTGGCGACCCACCCTGCCATTGAATGGTTGGCCGAGGCTCACACCGGAGAGGCCGGCCTAGCGGCCATTCAAGCCACCCAGCCCGATGTGGCCATTGTAGACATCGGCTTACCGGACATGGACGGCATTGAATTAACCAAACAGATTAAGCAACTGCCCCTGCCGGTTACGCCCAAGGTGCTGATCTTAACCCTCAACACCCAGGAAGAAGCCGTGTTAGCGGCCTTTAGCGCCGGGGCCGATTCCTACTGCATGAAGGATATTCGATTAGAGCTATTACTCGAGGCCCTCAAGGCCACCCACCTGGGGCAGGCCTGGATTGATCCCGCTATTGCTGGGGTGGTACTGGCCCAGGCCCGGAGTACCCGCCTGCCCTCCACCGATGCGGAGGTTCTTTCCTATCCCTTGACTGAGCGAGAATTAGAGGTCTTGCAGTTAATTGTGGATGGCCTGAGCAATGCCGCCATTGCCGACAAACTGTTTATTACTGTCGGCACCGTGAAAACCCACGTCCGCAATATCTTGAATAAACTTTGTGCCGATGACCGAACTCAGGCCGCCGTCCGGGCCCTGCGGGCCGGCTTAGTCGGCTAGGGGCCTTAGCTGGAGGCGCTGGTGTAGAAACGCAGGGCAAATTGCCAGAAGCGATGGGAAAACCAGAGTAAAAAGAGGGCAGCTCCTAAGGCCCCCCAAACCCAGGTCAGGGCCACGCGGCCCAACATGGCCTGGGATGGAATCGTGGTCAGGAAGGCAATGGGAACAATAAACGTAAAGAAGAAGCGATAGATGGCTGGATAAGCCACCACCGGATAGCGCCCTGCTTCCAATAGGCCCCGCAGAACTTCCGTGACGTTATAAATTTTGACGAACCAAATACTCGTGGCCCCCAGCATAAACCAGAGGCTGTACAACATTACAATCCCCACCAGCAACAGCCCGAGGCCCGCCAGGCCATTCCAGGGAGACAAATGAAGACGGTCGGCGGCATAGAAAATTAAACAAGAACCGAGGCAGAGATCCGGCAGGCCCCAGGGGGAAAGAATGCGAGCCGACAGCCAAAATTGACTGCTAATGGGTTTGAGGAGAACAAAATCCAACGTCCCCTTTTCCACATACTCGACGATGCGATTGAGGTTAGGCATAAACAAACTAGCCGAGGTGCCCTGGAGCAGGGTAAACATCCCCAATACCAGCAGGGCCTGCTCCCAACTCCAACCCTGGAATTGATAACCCGTCCGATAGAACAAAAAGAGACTAAACAGACTGCCTACCATGTTTGCCAGACTGCTAAAACTAGCCAGCACAAAATTGAGACGGTATTCCATCTCCGCCGCAATCGCAGTTTGCCAGAAAAGGCCGAGCACTTTAGTGTAAGTCGCAAGGTTGAGCAAGGTTAAGCCAAAATAAGGACAATTGTTGCCTCTCCTATGTTAGGATGTGAGGTGTAGTTTTGAGAGTTTGGTATTGGTTTCGGCATTGGTATTAAATATTGGCAGGCCTTACCCTGAACGTATTGGCTGGTGTGTTTCCGAAATTTTTCTTCCCCCCTCTCGTTGCTTTTCTTAATTTTGGAGATATCCCATGGCTATTTACGTTGGTAACCTGTTTTATGAGGTCACGCAAGAAGACCTCCGCGAAGTTTTCGCTGAATATGGCGCCGTCAAGCGCGTTTACTTGCCCACCGACCGGGAAACCGGACGGATGCGTGGTTTCGGGTTTGTGGAAATGAACACCGATGATGAAGAAGACAAAGCTATTGAAACCTTAGATGGGGCTCAATGGATGGGTCGCAATCTTAAGGTTAATAAGGCCAAGCCCCGCGAAAACAACAGCTTTGGCGATGGCAACAATAGCTTCCGCAAAAGCAATAGCAACAATTTTGCCCACCGTTAGTTTTTGCATTTTCTCTTCCTTCATTGTCGAGAAAACCTAATGATTCAGGCTCTAAGGGGCAACGATTAAGTTCCTAGAGCCAAGATAAATACTCAAGGAGGCCTAGTCAGTCTCTTTTTTTGTGCTTAAAGAACGGCTAAAGCCAGCGCAGGGTTCCGGCTTGACCGTCCAGTTCAACCTGCGCTCCAACGGGCAGGGCCAAATTCGGGCCATCGTGACCAAAGGGGAGGTCGGAGACAATGGAAAGCGTTAAATCGCCCAAACGATCCTGAAGCACCTGTTCGACGGGCCAACTCGAATATCCCGCTGGAGCCTGGCAACGACTGAACCGGCCCAGGGCAATGCCCGCCAGTTGGGATAATTGACCCGATAAGCGCCATTGAGTGAGCAGGCGGTCGATGCGGTAGGGAGCCTCGGTGACATCTTCCAAGGCCAAAATGGCCCCCTGGAGATGGGGTTGCAACGGAGTGGCCAAAAGATGGGTAGCGACAGTTAAATTGGCGGGAATCAGGGGCCCAGTGACCTTGTCGCCGCCCCAGCCTCGGCCTTGCAGAGGGGAGAGTTCCCGCCCTTCTAGACATGCAAACAGGTGTTCTAAAGAGTCTTCGGGTTCCTGGGCCAAGGTCGTAAGTACCGGGCCATGGAGGGCCATAATTTGATGGGTGGCCAAGCTCCACAGTAATCCCGTCACATCAGAAAAGCCGATCAGCCATTTCAGTGGGGTCGTCGCGGGCCATTGCCATTGCTCCAGCAGTCGCATACTGCCATAGCCCCCCCGACTACAAAGAATACCCTGACAATCGGGGTCTGACCAGGCCAGGGCCAGGGCCTCGCGCCGTTGGGTATCCGTTCCCGCTAGATAGCCCTCCTGGGCCTGCCAATGGGGGCCAACATCAACCCGATAACCCCGATCACGCCAAATTTGGAGGCCTGCTTCTAGGGCCTGGTGTTCCCGGAGAGCACCGCTACTGGAAATCACCACTAGTCTGGCTCCGGGGCGGAGAAATGGTGGCCGTTGCCATCCCGACCAGGGGGTAAAGCCGTTAGAGTTTGATGAAGGCACAGAGACGGAAGTAGAGGGAAACAACAAATTCCTTGACGGGGAAGGTAAGATAGGTCAAGGGATTGATGGTAACAATAATATTGCGCGTATCTCGCTGGGCCGCTTTAATCACTTGCTTAGCAACCCAATCCGCCGACATCACGCCAATGGGATTGAGATTGCTTTTAAAGGGACCAAGAATCAGCTTGCGAATCACGCAGGGAGCATCCAAGCGACGGAGGGTAATCAAATCCCCCATCGCTCGCTTACTCAGTTCGTAGAGGGGACTCAGGGCCGGCCCCACTTCTGCCTCTGACGTGTTCACCCAGACTTCCTTCGTGGCAATCTGGGCATTGGTGCGCACCGTGGCTAAAAATAATTCCAGCAAGCGCCAACCCGAAAAAGTATTCACCTCGTAGGCTTGCTGAATGGCCTCGGGGCTAGTTTGGGCATGGACATTGATGCCGTGGTTAATCACCAAAATATCGACCGTTTCCAGTAATTCTCCTAAGGCCGACTCCTGGCCGATTTGCCAGTGATAAGTAGGAATGGCGGGGGGGGCTTCCGGTGAGAGGGGACGGGAGGTGAGAGCAATGACCTTAGCCTCCTGGCGTTGCAGTTGCTGGAGTAGGGCCTGGCCAAAGGTGCCACTGGCCCCGGTGACAGCAATGGTTTTGCCCTTGAGGGAGAGGGCCGTGCCCAGCAGTTTGTCCACAAACGTAAAGGTGCCGCTATAGTAGGCTTTCTGATTATCAAAATGGTGCCGCCAATGATAGGTGCGATTCACCCGCCAGGCCGCAGGCGGCTCCAGAAAAGGCCCCGGACGGTGGGTCAGATCCGTTTTCTCATCGGCCTGAGGAAGGCCTAGGCCGCGCGCAACCGCCGCCCCTAAAAAAGAGAGGGTATAGACCAAACCGATCCCACTGGCCCCTAGCCAAGACAGGGGGGCTTGCCAGATAAGAAGTAGGCTGATGGGCAAGAGGCCGAGGGTCAGCATAACCAGGGCTTCGGGCACGTCATTATACCAATGGGCCTTGCGATAAATCTCTGGACTGACAACGGATAAATCCGGCCGAAAGACCTTATGGTGCCAAGCATGGAGGCGATAAACTGGCGTCCACACATGGGCCAAGGCATGGTAGGCATCCCGGATCACTTCGGCCCAGAGAATCGAGCCAAGGGCAATCGCCACCATCCAGAGGGGATCAGAAACAACGACGGGCATAGGAGTAACAATAGAACCTTAAAATTGAGCTTTGTTATTGTCGATAGCGGTAAGCGGTATCAAGGGTATTCCCATTAGGACAAAGAAGAACACTACCCGATCCCCAGAGGCCACCAACGCCTTTAAGACTATGACAAAAAACTTAACACTTTTTCGATAGAATAGGGGTCAAACCAGCCCCATTTCGGTCTTGAACGATTACTATGCCCCAATCTCCCTGGACTGATAACGAGTCGGAATCAAATTTTGATCCCCTGCATTCACTCCTACCGGACTGGGATGATCCCGAAGCGGAAGAAGAAGATTTTCGCAACGATTTCTTCCAATATTCTGGGGGCCGTCGTCAAAAAGCAGCCTTTGTATTGATGATGCTGTGGCTGGTGGTAATTTCTCTGCACCTGATTGCCTGGGGTAGTTTATTAGTTTTAGCGTTGATGGGCCTGTTGGCCCTCCAGGCCCTGCGCCTGATGGTGGCTCGGCCAGAAATGGCCCCTGCTCCCTTGACAGAAGAAGCGCCAGACCGCTATCAATCCCTTTCCCTGCTAGTGGCGGCTAAAAATGAAGCGGCGGTGATTCGCCAATTAGTAGGACAGCTCTGTTCCCTCGATTATCCGGCAGATAAGTACGATGTCTGGATTGTGGATGATCATAGTACAGATCAGACGCCACAGATTTTAGATGAGTTAACGCTCCAGTATCCTCAACTGCGGGTCATTCATCGGCCCGCCGGGGCCACGGGGGGAAAATCCGGGGCCTTAAATGAAGTTCTGCAACAGGCATCCGGGGCCATCATTGGGGTGTTTGATGCCGATGCCCAGGTACCGGCCAACCTTCTGCGCCAGGTCGTGCCCTACTTCGAGCAAGAACGACTGGGGGCCGTGCAAGTCCGTAAAGCCATTGCCAATCAGGATGTTAATTTTTGGACAAAGGGCCAGGCGGCAGAAATGGCTCTGGATACCTACTTTCAGCAACAGCGCATCGTCACCGGTGGCATCGGCGAACTGCGGGGCAACGGCCAGTTTGTCTCTCGTCAGGCCCTGGAGGATTGTGGCGGCTGGAATGAACAAACAATCACCGATGACTTGGATTTGACCATTCGTCTGCATCTGCAAAATTGGAAAGTGGCCGTACTCAGTCATCCGCCGGTAGAAGAAGAAGGGGTGACGTCGGCCATGGCCCTGTGGCATCAACGGAATCGCTGGGCCGAAGGTGGCTATCAACGCTACCTCGACTATTGGCGCTGGATTCGCTCTCAACCCATGGGCTGGCGCAAGAAGGTGGATCTTCTGTCCTTTATGCTGATGCAATACCTATTGCCGACGGCGGCAGTCCCCGATGCGATGATGGCCCTGATTCGTCACCATTGGCCCTTGATGGCCCCCTTGACCACCGTTGCCGTTAGTTTTTCCTTCTGGGGCATGTATCGAGGCCTGCGACGGCTCCAGCCCCGTCCCCATCTTTCCTTCTGGGATCAGGCCCAACTGCTGGCCCAAACCCTCCAGGGCACCCTCTACATGTTCCACTGGCTGGTGATCATGCCCTGTGTGACGGCCCGAATGGCGGTGCGGCCTAAACGCCTCAAATGGGTGAAAACGGTTCATGCCGGGGCCAGCGAAGAATCAGCAACCACTGCGATCTAGGTTGAAATAACACAAAGCCAGCCCGGCCAAGGAAGCAAAACTTAAAAAAAGTTAAAGATCCTTTGGGATCGCCATGGAAATACCCGACAGAAAAAGGGAATTGCCCTACCCTATTAAGGAAAAGGCAATTTTATCGTTCCCTATAACCGTCGTGAACATTCCTAGCAATATCATCACGCTCATTATCGGTATTGTCATTACCCTGATCAGCCTTTGGTATGGTCAACACCATGGCTTGATGCCTGTGGCGGCGTCAAAGGATGCCGAGCAGATTGATGGCATTTTTAACTTTATGATGACCATTGCCACGGGCCTATTTCTTCTGGTAGAAGGGATTTTGCTCTACTGTGTGATTCGTTTCCGTCGTCGTCCCGGCGACCAGACCGATGGCCCGCCGGTGGAAGGTAACGTCCCCCTGGAAATTCTTTGGACGGCCATTCCGACGGTCATTGTTTTTATCCTGGCGGTCTATAGTTTCGAGGTTTACAACAGCCTGGGCGGTTTAGACCCAGTGATTTCAGCGGATCGGCCCTCGGAAACCGTTGCCATGAAACAGCATCATGCCGGCCATGACCACATGCTCGCCATGGCCCCCCAATCAAGAGTGGCCCTGGGCATTGGCACCAGTCCTGAGAATGGCAAAGTTGAACCCTTGGTTGTAGATGTCAAAGGGATTCAGTATGCCTGGATTTTTAGCTACCCTGAGACGGGGATTATTTCAGGAGAACTCCATGCGCCCATTGACCGCCCGGTGCAGTTAAACATCAGTGCTGGGGATGTGATCCATGCGGTTTGGATTCCCCAACTGCGGCTAAAACAGGATGCCATTCCTGGCCACGATGCCACGCTCGTGTTTAAAACCGATGTCGCTGGCGAATATCCCATTATTTGTGCTGAGCTCTGTGGCTCCTACCACGGTGGCATGAAGGCGATGTTCTACGCCCAAACCCCCGATGAATTCGAGACCTGGGTTGCGGCCAATCGTCCCGCCAGTGAGAGCGGCGAAGCAGTGGCCCTGCATCTGCCCGATCCCCAGATCATGACCGATACGGAGTATCTGGCCCCCTACGCCCAGGAAATGGGCATCAACTCTGCGGCCCTGGCCCAGGTCAAAGCGGTCTCTGCCGACGCCATCTAACCAGTCAGCTTGCTCTGACTCATTCCCCTAGAACGATTCCTGCTCTTGTCTCTACTTTTCTATGACTACTGCTATTGAACATCTGACGGGCCAGCTTCCCCGGCGTAAGTGGACTGATTACTTTACGTTTTGTACTGACCACAAGGTCATTGGCATTCAATACCTCGTTACCTCCTTTCTCTTTTTCTTCATTGGGGGTTCCTTTGCTGAGGCGATGCGCACGGAATTGGCCACCCCCGACCCGGACTTTGTTTCCCCGGAACTCTACAACCAACTGATGACCTTGCACGGCACGATCATGATCTTCTTGTGGATTGTGCCGGCCGGCGCCGCCTTCGCCAACTACCTGATCCCCTTGATGATTGGCGCGGAAGATATGGCCTTTCCCCGGTTAAATGCCGTAGCCTTTTGGTTAACGCCGCCGGGAGGAGTACTGCTCATTGCTAGCTTCTTTGTGGGGGCCCCTCAGGCCGGTTGGACGTCCTATCCTCCCTTGAGTTTGATCAGCGGTAAATGGGGAGAAGAAATCTGGATTCTGAGTGTCCTTTTGGTGGGAACTTCCTCGATCTTGGGGGCCATTAATTTTGTCACCACCATTCTCAAGATGCGGATTAAGGATATGGATCTACACAGTATGCCCCTCTTTTGCTGGGCCATGCTGGCGACCTCGTCTCTAATCCTGCTGTCAACGCCGGTGTTAGCAGCCGCCCTGATTCTCCTCTCCTTTGATTTGATTGCAGGTACCAGCTTTTTTAATCCCACCGGGGGCGGTGATCCCGTCGTGTATCAACACCTCTTCTGGTTCTACTCCCACCCTGCCGTTTACATCATGATTTTGCCCTTCTTTGGGGTAATTTCTGAGGTGATTCCCGTCCACGCCCGCAAACCCATCTTTGGCTATCGGGCCATTGCCTACTCCAGCTTAGCCATTAGTTTTCTCGGCCTGATCGTTTGGGCCCACCACATGTTTACCAGTGGCACCCCCGGTTGGTTACGGATGTTTTTCATGGCCACCACCATGCTGATCGCCGTACCGACGGGAATCAAGATTTTTAGCTGGTGTGGTACTCTCTGGGGCGGCAAGATTAACCTCAACAGCGCCATGCTCTTTGCTATTGGGTTTCTGGCTTCGTTTCTCATGGGGGGCCTCACGGGCATTATGGTGGCCTCGGTGCCCTTTGATATCCATGTCCATGACACCTATTTTGTGGTAGGTCACTTCCATTACGTCCTCTTTGGTGGCAGTGCCCTGGCCCTGTTCTCCGGGGTTTACCACTGGTTCCCGAAAATGACCGGCAAGATGGTCAACGAAAATCTGGGCCGTCTCCACTTTGCCTTGATGTTTATTGGCCTCAACCTGACCTTTCTGCCCATGCACCAACTTGGCCTACAGGGAATGAATCGTCGCATTGCCCTCTATGACCCCCAGTTCCAGGGCCTAAACCAATTAAGTACGCTGGGGGCCTATTTGTTGGCGGTCTCGACTTTCCCCTTTGTGATCAACGTTATTTGGAGTCTGTGGAAAGGGGAAGCGGCGGCGCGGAATCCCTGGCGGGCCCTGACTCTGGAATGGCAAACGGCTTCTCCACCGATTATCGAAAACTTTGAAGAAGAACCTGTGCTCTGGTCTGGCCCCTACGACTTTGGTATTGACTCCGAAACCATTGATAGCGAAGAAACCGTTGCAGAGATGCTGGCGGAAGTGGGTGCCGAAGCCCGTTAGTTTTTCTCTTGGAGGGCCTTTTGCTCGGGCCCTGCCCAGGGATTGTAACTATTTTTGATTGTGACCGTAATTTAAGGCGAACTATTCATGCAAGGATCTGCTCTGCAAACTGCCCATCTCACCACTGCCGCCCCCGCGGCAGACCACCATCATGCGGGCCATCCCGACCACCGTCTTTTTGGGGTGGTCATGTTCCTAGTGGCGGAAAGTGCGATCTTTCTGGGCCTGTTTTCGGCCTATCTGATCTATCGCAGTATGATGCCCGTCTGGCCTCCTGAAGGTACCCCGGAACGGGAATTACTTCTACCCGGCATTAACAGTATTATTCTGATTGCCAGTAGCTTTGTCATGCACCAAGGCCAGGCGGCCATTAAAAGGAACGATAACGCTGGCCTACAGAAATGGTTTGGCCTGACGGCCCTGATGGGGATTACCTTCCTCGCCGGCCAGGTCTACGAATACTTTCACCTAGAAATGGGGTTAACCACCAACCTCTTTGCCAGTTGTTTCTACGTTTTGACCGGCTTCCATGGTCTCCACGTTACCTTTGGCCTAATGCTCATTTTGGCGGTGTTATGGCGCTCTCGCGCTACCGGCCACTACTCCAGCCAATCCCACTTTGGGGTTGAAGCAGCGGAACTGTACTGGCACTTCGTTGATGTGGTCTGGATTATTCTGTTTATCTTGGTCTATCTTCTCTAAACTCCCTGTGGGGTAACATCACTGTTGCGGTTCCGCCCATTTCACTCTCCTGTCCCCAATGCGTAAACAACCTGCTTTAGGTAATCCGATTAATGTTTGGTTCCAGCGCTTAATTGTGGCCTGCTTTTTGGGGGGACAGGTTTTTTGGCACCTATTGCAGGGCCGTATTCATCGACGCAACACCCTGACTCAAATGAATATTGTCGGGCCGGAGTCCACCAGTATTGCCCTGGTGACGGCAAGTTTTGTCGGCATGGTCTTTACCATCCAGGTGGCCCGCGAGTTTATCTATTTTGGGGCAACAACAACGGTGGGCGGGGTATTGGCCCTGGCCCTGGCCCGAGAATTGGCCCCGGTTTTAACCGCAGTTGTCGTCACGGGCCGGGTTGGGTCGGCCTTTGCGGCGGAGATCGGAACCATGCGGGTGACGGAGCAAATTGATGCCCTTTACATGCTCAAAACCGATCCTATTGATTACTTAGTCGTGCCTCGGGTGGTGGCCTGTGCCCTGATGTTACCGATTTTGGATCTGCTCTCGCTCTTGGTGGGCATGGCCGGGGGCCTATTGATTGCCTATAGTCTTTACGACATCAACCCCAGTGTCTTTCTGAAATCCGTGCAAAACTTTGTGGAACTCTGGGACGTGTTTAGTTCTCTTATTAAATCACTCATTTTTGGCGCGGTGATTGCGGTGATTGGCTGTAGCTGGGGCCTAACCACCACTGGCGGGGCCAAAGGAGTCGGCCAATCGACAACGACGGCGGTTGTCACCTCTCTACTGGCGGTCTTTATCCTTAACTTTTTCCTCTCTTGGCTGATGTTCCAAGGCACCGGAGATGTGAGTATTGAGTAAAGAACTCTCTTCTCAACCATGCCTAACCTTTCTAATCCTGGCCCTTTGAGCAAAATTGTGGATGACCTCGGTATTCCCCTGATCGAGCGTCATCTTTTTCTTTGTTGTGACCAAACCAAGCCCAAGTGTTGCGACCGAGAGGACAGCCTCGTGGCCTGGGATTACCTGAAAAAACGATTAGCAGAGCTGGGTCTGAACCGGCCCCAAGTCGACCGTCCTACCTGTGTTTTCCGCACTAAAGCCAATTGCCTCCGCATCTGTGCTCAAGGCCCGCTTTTATTAATTTACCCCGAAGGCACTTGGTACCATAGCTGTACCCCGGAAGTCTTGGAACGAATCATCCAAGAACACCTCTTGGGCAATCAACCAGTAGCTGATTATCTTTTAGTTACCCATGTCTTAGACAGGCCCATTCCCGCTACGGCCTCGGTGGGGAAGTCGGCGCAGTTGGAATTGTCCGAGTTGGACTCGCTGCGGGCTTAGGCTCTGGTTTTTTGACCTCAGGGATGGGCAGGAGGTAAACGCCTACTGCCGCCACAGCCAGGCCAATAAAACCAATGGTAGCTGGAACAAGTCGCTGGGCTAGGGGTTCGTCTGGAGGGCGAAAACGGCGTGAGGCCGGTGCCAGCTTAAGGGAAAAATCGGGAAGGGTTTGACTGTCAGCAATGAATTGATCTACCGCTTCCACTAAGTCAAACAGTTGCACAGTGGATAGGTCGATAGAAACCGGGGCCTGGTGAAGTTCGGAAGCGGGATGCCAGGTTAAACGATGGAGAGATGGGTCAGGTAAGGGAGTGAGTTCACAATACTCATCGTTGGTTTTCGGTGGCGGAGAATGGGGAATCCCGCTTAGACAGGTCTGGGCATAGTGGCTGACCACCTGGGCCAAACTTTCTAGGAAAGATCGTCCGCCCTCTAGGGTTTGGTTAATCCCGACAAATTGGCATTGGACGTTGACAACAATGGATAGGGGCGGCCGCAGGGACTGGGGGTCACTGCCATCACTCAAGCCTTCTAGTACCAAAGTACAATTAGGTAGATTGTATTGACGACGAATATTCATGCCACTTCTCCATCAAATAAGCTAATCCAAAACCGCTGGAGACCATTCGTGCCCGTGCAAAAAAGGAGTTGCTTGAGCAGGGCCAGGGCAAAGTCATCAAGGGCTGTTTCCGAGGCCAGGTAGACCGAGACCTTAGCCCGTCGGGGATTCATGCGACTCTGAAAGTGGGAACGAAATTGTTCTAGATATTCTGAGAGCAAAAAATGAGTCCCCACCGGTAAATCCTTTTCCCGCATCTGTTGTTCAGCGAGGAGGAGTTGGCGAATGGGGACGGTTAACTGCTTAGCCCGATAATTCGCTAGTAAAACTAACGTTTTTGCTTGATCCAGGCTCAAGGTAGTGCGCTGGTAGGAACGTCGCCAGGGATTAGTACATCGCAAACGCCATAACTCAAGGCGATTGCGGATCACCGCTTGCAATTCCAATTGTTCAATGGTTTCTAACATCCGCTCCGATGCCCCAATTTCCAACGCTTCGATGGCCAGTAAAACTAGATCGATTTGCTGTTGAATCCGGGCGACACAGCGCTGGCCAGAGAGGGGAAAATCTGGCAAGGTTTTGAGGATCAGGGGCTGATGGTCAACAGCAGTAGTGGGGTCAGGCATTGAGGCGACGACGGGACTCATCCAAAAATTTTGCTTAAACAGGACAAGGACAATAGACAGTGCGGTGGGAGTATCGACCTCTCATCTTATCACTCCCGGTATTATGGCCTCGACAAGGCAAGCGAATCTGAAGTCTTTCTCAGAGGCGAAATGAACCTTACAGCTCGTTCGGTTATTGCACAAGGGAATAGGAGAGGCTCGACACTAGGTTAGCAAGATTGCATTCGACGTGGCTTTTATATTTCCGAAAATATAAACCGATGACCAAAAATTGTAAAGGACAACATTAATTTATCTGGAAGTGTTGGAGTTCTTAGGTTGTTAGGTTGTTAGGTTTGTAATCTGCATGGATGTTTCCTCCTAAACTTGATAATCTTAATTGGGTAATCGCTGTTTAATTTTCTTCATGATGGCGATCTGCTCGCCATTAAATTTCAGAGTTTAGGTTTCTTGTGCTGGGATATTAAAAATTATTTTAATGCTTCAATATAATCGACATATATGTTTATTAATTTTATAGTCAATAATGAATTTTTCAACTTCTGGCCAAATTTTTGCTAGAAATTGATGAAAGTCTTTTCTACGCATATTGCCAAAACGCAAATGAACAACTTTAGCCGGAAATTCATCAATCATTAGTCTTTCTGAAAAGTCAGCATCTTTAGTCACAATAATTAGGTTGTTGACTTTAGCATATTCCCAAATTTGGCTACCTGTTGGACTCTTCCCCAAACTAGAGACATGATAAATTGGCAAAGATGATTGAAACGTTACGTTTGCGGGTAGATTTTCATCAAATAAATAGCCCTTCATGCAATTTCTTTTATTTGGTAGCTTCGAGCCATCAGCTTGGTGACAAATTGGAGACAGGCATAAATATCGTCTTCAGTTAGGTTAGGATATTCTTCTAGGATATCTGGGATTGAGTCTCCAGCGGCCAGAAATCCCATAATAGTTTGTACAGTAATTCTGGTTCCAGAAATTGTTGGTTTGCCGTTGCAAATATCAGGATGAATTTGAATTTTATTCATGATACTTGTCCTTGAAAAAATTGGAGTGAGAATAATAGATAAGAATCAATCTAAATCAACTCATTGGTATGCTTTCGCTGAGCTAATTGTTTCATGTTTTTTTGTCGGTTTTCACGAATTTTTATTAACTGTTGTTGTATAGTCGGTGATACTTATAATTCTAATTCTTATGGGTTAAGATAGTCGTCTAGGCTTTCAATTATAGCCAAACGAAGTAGGTCTTGGAGCTCTGGGGGGGGGTCGTTCTTTAATCTGCATTGAAATTTCCTGATGTCTACAACTTTTCAAAATAACGCAAAATTACAGTAAGGGTTGCTGTTATTTAAATGAATATTAATTTTTCTGGAACCATGTATCAATATTTAAAAGCAACCATAAAGTTCCAGGAAAAATCGCCACAACAGGTACGATTGTATTTAAAAGCTATCTACAATACAAGCTAAAGTTATCGCAAACATAAGAAGCCACAAGTTAATACCTGTGTGCAGACATAATCCTCGACGATTTGCTAATTTCGGCTCCAAGATGCTTAATTTTTCCTGTTATTGAGCAATCACAATAACGGCATGTATCAGCATTAGAGCTAACTTTTTGAGAGCAGTCTGGATATACAACAAGAGACATTTAATTTTCTTTACATACGAGTTTGAAATGACAATTCATGTTTTTGTAATGAACACAACTAATTTGGATGAACAACTTTTGAAGATTAAATGGGTTTAACAGAATCGCCAACTTGAGGGTTGTCGAATGGCCTTAAAATTACTTCTTTTGGTTTTATTACCCCAAAATTATCAACATCTCCTAAGAAAAGCTGTGCTACACGATTACCTCTTCTATTAATACTGAGTTTTTGATATGTTTTATCAGACTCAATGATCGCATATTTGTCTTCTACCTGAAAAACTTTACCAGTGCCCTTAACTAATTCTAAGTTTCCTAGCAACTTACCTGTGTCAGGATCAACAATTTGCTCTTGATCTACCTTATAAATCATGACTCTTTGTCCTTCACGAATACCATGCTCTTTGCCGCGATTAATCACCAGCTTATAATTATCAATAACTCTAGCAACTTTTGCTGGAAAAGCTCCAGGTTTAGCAATCATAGGGGCATAGGATTGATTTTCCATATTTATCTCCTTATTGTTGTCAGTTAGAAATCCCTAGTAACTCCAGGTTTAATAAATGTTTTAGCGAGGACTTGAGAATCATTATTTTCTAAACGAGCTAAAATGTCCTGATAAGTCGGCTCAGGATAATCAACCTCCACCTGAACATTGCCATCACGTTGAACATTTTTGACATAACCAATGGCAATTAAAGACTCAAAACCATTTTCGTCGGTATAGTAAAAGGACACCCGAGAATCAATCGCAAATACCTCAGAGTATTCAATTAAACAAATAATGGTTTTATTTTTGTTTTCTTTGACAACTCGCAAAATGGCAGGATGTCGAAAACGTAAATAGTCTTTATGGGTTAATTCATAGGCATTAAATAGCGTTGAAATGATTAGGATGAAGACTGTAATTAAGATAACAACAACGTAGAGGGGAATTGTAAGCTTCCCTGAGACCACAGAAAAGAGAATGGCAAGGACAATTCCGAAAAATCCATACCAAAAATTTTGAACTTCCCGGAAACTCGACCAAATACGCCCCCAAAAATTATCTTTCATATATTCTAGCTAAGTTGAAGGGGCTAGCGTTCAAACTATGCCCCTTACCCTGTGTATCTTCTACTCGACCCCCTCAATGCGGTCTTCTACTTCTTGATAGAGTTCCTGCAAGCGGTCGAGGTTTTCTTGGGAGGTTTCCCAATAGCCCCGGCCATTCACTTCTAGCAGGGTTCCAACCATCTTGCGGAAGGAGTTGGGATTGAGATCCATCAGCCGTTTACACATTTCCGGATCTTTGATAAAGGTGGTATTGGCATCCTCATAGACCCAGTTATCCACTGCGCCGGCCGTAGCACTCCAGCCCATAGTGTTGACGAGACGTTTGGATAGTTCCCGGACACCTTCGTAGCCGTGGGAAAGCATGCCTTCGTACCACTTGGGATTGAGCAACTTAGTGCGGGCATCCAGACGTACCGTTTCGGATAACGTCCGTACCTGGGCGTTGGCGGTGGTGGTGTCGGCAATGTAGGCCGAAGGTTTTTTACCATCATCCCGTAGGGTGGAGATCAACTTGGTGGGGTCGGAGTCGAAGTAGTGGGAGACATCCGTCAAGCTGATTTCCGAGGAATCTAGGTTTTGGAAAGTTGCATCGGCGGTCTTCAAGGCCCGTTCAAACATCGTGCGACTTTCGGCCATCATGCCCGGATTATCGGAGTCAAAGGCAAAGGATTTACGCTTGAGGTACATTTCCTGCAATTCCGCTTCATCTTCCCAGCTACTGTTTTCCACGGCCAGGTTGACATTGGAGGAATAGGAACCGGAGGCATTGGAGAAGACCCGCGTGGCCGCTTGGCGAACATTGACCCCCATTTCTTCGGCTTGGGCCAGGGCGTGCTTACGGACAAAGTTCATTTCCAGGGGTTCTTCGGCTTCGGCGGCCATTTTCACCGCTTGATCCAAAAGGTTCATCTGGTTAATGAACAGATCCCGGAAGACTCCAGAGCAGTTGACCACTACATCAATACGGGGCCGGCCCAATTCTTCCAGGGAGAGCAATTCCAGTTTATTGACCCGGCCCAGGGCATCGGGTACGGGCTTGACGCCGACCATCCACATAATTTGGGCCAGGGATTCGCCGTAGGTTTTGATATTGTCGGTTCCCCAGAGGACACAGGCGATGGTTTCGGGATAGTTACCGCCGTTATCGATTTTTTGCCGCTCAATCAGGCGATCCACCACAATTTTGGCCGATTGTACCGCTGCCAGGGTCGGAATCGATTGGGGATCAAGGGCGTGGATATTTTTACCGGTCGGCAGGACGTTGGGGTTACGGATGGGGTCGCCACCAGGGCCAGGGAGGACGTATTCCCCTTCCAGGGCCTTGAGCAGGCCGCCCAGTTCGTTATCGGCACAAACCTGCTCCAGACAGAATTCCAGGTATTCCATCAGGGACTTGAGTTTATCCTGATCCACGTTGGGATAGCCAGCATCGGCCAGGGCCTGTACCCAGGGGGCCTTCTTACCGATATTGAAGAAGTTTAGTTTAGAAACCAAGGAAACCCGGCCATCGGCATTGATCTGTTCATAAACCAATGCCGAAACTGCAGCGCGAGTCGCTAGGGTAATGCTCTGCTGGAGTTCGACATCAGTTAAGACTCCTTTATCGCTATTGCGGTAGATATCCTCCATCTGGCGACCAATGCTCTCGGCAATGAGCGTGGGCAGAGACCAAATTCCCTCTTCTTCCCGATCCAAACTCGAAATATTAACTAAAGTGGCAATCGCCTCTTCAGCGCTCGGAGGTTTGCCGATCACGTGGAGACCACAGGGTAATAGACGGGACTCAATTTCCATCAGCTTGCGATAGACAGAGCCAACGATGGTATCCCGTTCCTCACTGCTCAGATCCTTGGCATCGGTATCGGGCAGAGCAATATCCTGGTCTAGATTACAGAGCCGGGCCTTGTCCATAATCGTGTTGACGATAGGAACACCCCGACCCGTATCCTTGAGGGTTTGGTAGGAACCAATCAGTTCACTTAATTCCTGTAGGCCCTTGTAAAGACCGGCATTTTCCGCTGGCGGCGTCAGGTAGGAAATGGTGGCGGCGTAGCTCCGACGTTTGGCAATGGTGGCTTCGGAGGGGTTATTGGCGGCGTAGTAGTAAAGGTTAGGGATATTGCCGATCAAGTTGTCGGGATAGCAATCCCCGGACATCCCCATCTGTTTACCGGGCATGAACTCCAGGGAGCCGTGGGTACCGAAGTGGAGGACGGCATCCGCCTTCCAGATATGGTTGAGGTAGGTATAGTAGGCGGCAAAGCCGTGGTGGGGACTGGCGGAACGAGAGAAGAGCAGACGCATGGGATCGCCTTCGTAGCCAAAGGTGGGCTGTACCCCAATGAAGACATTGCCGAACTCTTTGCCGTAGATCAGTAGATTTTGCCCATCACTATTGAGGTGTCCCGGCGGTTTACCCCAGTTTTCCTCGAGACGTACCGAGTAGGGGGTCAGGTGTTCGTATTGCTCCACCGACATGCGATAGGCCACGTTCAGTTCGGGGCTGTGGTACTGGGCCTGGGCATCGTGGATGACGGCTTCCATCAGTTCCTGGGCCGAACCGGGCAGGTCTTGGACATCATAGCCGTTGCCTTGTAGGCCCTTCATTACTTCATAAATAGAGCCAAAAACATCCAGGTAGGCAGCTGTACCAACATTGCCCTTATCCGGTGGGAAGCTAAAGACGGTAATCGCGACTTTTTTATCTAATTTCGGTTTTTTGCGCAGGCTGGCCCACTTCATGGCCCGTTGGGCGATGGCCTCTAAGCGATCCTGTAACGCAATGGCCCGGCCCGTAGACCCATCTCGACCCGAAAGAATAATCGGTTCAATGGCTCCATCCAGTTCAGGAATGGCGATTTGCAGGGCCACTTGGATCGGGTGTAGGCCTAGATCGCTTTCCTCCCACTCTTCTGTGGTTTGGAAGACTAGGGGCAGGGCGCACATATAGGGCCGATTTAGTCGCTTGAGGGAATCAATGGCCTTGGGATGGTCTTGACGAGCCGGGCCACCAACAAGGGCAAACCCCGTCAAGGAAACAACGGCATCGACAATGGCCAAGGGTTCGACGCCGGGCAGGGATTTATCCCAGAAATATTCATCCACAGGTTTAGAAAAGTCCAGACCCCCGGAAAAGACAGGGATTACGCGGGCCCCCATGGCTTCTAGTTCCTGCACCATGCCGACGTAGTGAGCATCATCCCCCGTCACCAAATGGGTTCGTTGCAACACCAGACCAACGCAAGGCGCTAAGGGATCCTTGAGATCATCACTAATATCTGTGCGGCTGTTGTACCAGGCCAGGTAGGATTTCACATCCTCAAACATCTTCAGGGAGAGGGGATGCCAAATGCCCATGTCCGGATAGACTACTGGCTCTTCGTAGTTCACCAGTTTGCCCAAGCCCAGGTTTGGATAAACATATTTATCCGTCAGCATCAACAGGAAATTCTCTAAGTTTTCCGAGGAGCCCCCTAGCCAATACTGGAAGCTGAGCATGAAGTTACGGGCATCCTGGGCCTTATCCACCGGCAGGTATTTCAGCACATTGGGTAACGTACGCAGGAGTTTAAGCATGGCATCCTGGAAGCCGGCCCCGGAATTTTCCTTGCGTTTGCGCATGAATTGGGCGATCGCACTTTTGGACTGGCCCAACTGCGCCATAGAAAACGTCCCCAGCTTATTGAGGCGCATCACCTGGGGCATGGAGGGAAAAACAATGGCAGCATCCAGGCGATCCCGGTGGGGCTGAACGGCCGCCACAACTTTATCGGCCAGATCCTCAATAAAGATCAGGGAGGCAATGAAGAGATTTGCCTCGGCAATATCCCGTTTAAAGTCTTCGTAGTTCTGGGGGTCTCGCAACTCCTCAATTAAATAACCGCTAACTTGGATGACCAGATGGGGATTGGTACGGTTAATATTTTTGACGGCTGTCGAGAGAGCGCTCTGGTACTGAGACTCCAGCACGACATAGACCACCTTAAGCAGAGAACGCCCGTTAGTATCGTCTGGCTCAATGCGGCGAATGGTGGACTTGACGTGAGTGAACATAGACTTTGTGTTCTCCTGTGTGATCGTTAAGGATGACGCTCATAGGTCTTTTTAGCAGAAAACTTTCCTCCAATGGGGGTTTCAGCCGTTGTCTGACACAATTTGTTAACAAATGTGAAACAGTCTGTTACAAAGATTGACCAAATACGTGAGCGCTTACTATCAATTATTATTTACATAAGTTTACATCCTTGGTGCTTACTAAACGCTTGATTTCTGTATGCCCTTTGGAAATTAGCCTCTCAGGGAATCTAGCCCCAAAAATTACTAGGGCAAAAATATAGACAGGGCCGAAACGATTGGCCCTGCCTGAAAATGTTATTTGCTTATCAAAATTTAATTATTTACAGTTGTTGGCGAAGTGCCTGGAGTAGCCTCGGCGGTTAATTGCTTCACTAGCGCCAATAATTCTCGCTCGAAATGAACCTGGGCCCGGTTAGTGCGACCGCCAAGGTAGAGGGTGTGATCGGCTTCTTGGTAAAGGGCCCAGACTTGGGAATGGGAAAAATAGCTCATCACGACTCCCACCATCAATAGGCCAAAACCCAGATAAACCAGCGGAATTCCCGGATCGGCTTTGATTTGCAGGCCGGTACTGCCCACCAACTCAAGTATTTTAAGCGTCACGCCGTTCACCTCAAGGCTCATGCCAGGACGTACCGCACTGGAGAGATTGCCCGCTTGGTCATAGAGGATCATGGTGCCCTGGAGGTCTTTAGTGAGCAGTGCCACCCCTTCGCTCAAGTCGGGCTTGGTGGGAATCCAGGTACCCCAGAGTTTGCCCCCCTGTTCCGTCGGTAACGGGGCCATGGGAAGCTGAAAAATCGGACTGTTATTGATCTGAGCCTTGACTCCGGCAATGCCCCAATTGGTTTGATAAAAGGTGACCCCCCGATAGCGCAGGGGTTGATTCACAAAAATGGTTTTGCGGTCTAGTTCTTGGCCGTCGGTATCGACCACGGATAGGTCGGAATAGAATTGGTCGATGGCGCCGCTGGGAGTGTAGTCAATCCAAAAACGATTAACCCGAATCCCCCAGTCCTTGGGAATTTGGCCCTTGGCCAAAGGGCCAGCCTCAATGATATTTTTCACCTGAAAGGTTTCCCCACTGGCCACCATTTCTTGGGCTAGAAATCCGGCCAAGGCCCCCCAAATGGCCCCGATCAAAATAATGATCATGGCAGCATGGACAACAATCGGGCCAATTTTACCGACTAGGCCCTTGCGAGCGTAGAGTTTCGGCCCGTCTTGAAAAACCCGATAACCCCGAGTTTGTAGCGGTTCCACAATCCCACCGAGGGAGGTTTGGGGTAAGGAAAAACCCAGGGCCAGCTTCTGGAACTGTCGGGGCTTTTGGTAGTATTGCCAGCGACGGGCGGCCTTGAGGGCCGGCCATTGACGAAACCAAGTACAAGCAATCAGACTACTGCCAAAGAGAATCAGCAGAGAGAGAAACCACCAAGTTTGATAGACATGGTTCAGGCCCAGGGCCAGGATGACCTGCCAACTCAAAAAGCCAAACAGGGCCGGTTCCGTGGGGTAATTGGCCTGGTAAAAGGCCAGGGTTTCGCCCTGTTCAATGACCGTACCGCTGATGCTAAAAATCGCAATCAATAACAGTAGGACAATGGCCAAGCGCAGATCCGCAATGGTCTTGAGCAGGAAACGGGCCGGGGCAAGGCTCTCCTTCGGAGACGCAGAAGATTCGGACAGGGTCATAGATCAATCGCTGGGAGAAAAAGCCTAGGGCTTTACAGTAAAAAAGAGCAGAAGCTTGACAGGCCAAAACATCCGCGTGGGGTCAAGGCCCTCTTGCTTATTTATTCTAATGGCTTAACTGAAGGGAAAAAGATAGGGAGTTAGTAAAACTACTCTGAAAATATCCAAAACAACCCTAATCAGATTCTATGTCTAAATTATTTTGGGACTCCCAGAGGGCCTTAAACAACTGTTGAGCAGTATAACCCGCTGTTTTAGCAATGCCAGATAACCAAGCGCTCGTGTCTTGTTCCGAAAGGAAAGAGCCTTAGACGGCCTTGAGAGCTTCAGCTTGACCTATCACAATACTTGCAAGTAGGTTGCTTTGGTACTAGAATGGGTACCTGATTTTAGTTTCGTTTCCGAAGGCATGGCTACCCAGTACATCTCCGTAAAAGAGACCGCTGAAATCTTAAACTGCTCGGAGCAATATGTTCGTCAGCTACTCCGGTATGGCGAAATCAGCGGTGAGAGGATCAGCAGTCGGTGGATCGTCGCATCGGAGTCTGTTCAGAACTATGGTATTAAGAGAGAAGATACCAGCTTAAGCATTCCCGATCATGGGCGGCGAGCCCTCGGCAAACCCGATCTCAAAGCTTTGAGTTTTTTTTCTGGCTGTATGGGTTTGGATTTGGGACTAGAAAAGGAAGGTATCCATGTGTTGCTTGCTTGTGAAATCGATACAGCCGCTCGGAAAACGATTGAGACCAATCGACCAGATATGGCCCTGATCGGGGATATTAGAGACTATTCAGCAGGAGAAATTCGAGAGAAAGCAGGACTGAGTTCGAGCGATGAGATTGATGTAATGGTTGGTGGTCCGCCGTGCCAAGCCTTCAGCAGTGCAGGAAAGCGTCAAGGATTTAATGATGAGCGAGGCAATGTCTTTTTAACGTTCATCGATTTAATCATTGAGCTTAAACCCAGATTTGCAGTCATTGAAAACGTTCGAGGCTTGTTGTCCGCTCCCTTAAAACATAGACCTCATGAAATGAGAGGGAATAAATTTCCACCATTATCTCAAGATGAACAACGAGGAGGCGCATTACTTTTCATTACGCAACGGCTAAAAGATGCGGGATATAGTGTTTCTTTTAACCTGTACAATGCGGCTAATTTTGGGTCTCCGCAACAACGAGAAAGGGTGATCATGACTTGTAGTCGTGATCGCGAAAAACTTCCCTATCTCACACCAACTCATGCAGAAAAAAGTTTATATGAACTCCCAAAATGGAGGACATTAAGAGAGGCTCTTGAAGGTCTTCCTAAAGATGGACATCATTTTGTCAAATTTCCAGAAAAACGACTCAAGTATTACAGACTGCTGAAACCTGGACAATACTGGCGAAATTTGCCAGAAGAGCTACATCAAGAAGCATTAGGAGCTTCTTATCACGCAGGAGGCGGAAAAACGGGTTTTTACCGCAGGCTCGCTTGGGATAAACCGGCCCCAACGTTAGTAACCCACCCAGCTATGCCGGCAACTGATTTAGCCCATCCAGAAGAAGATAGACCGCTCAGTATTGAAGAATATAAGCGCATTCAAGAACTCCCAGACGATTGGATTATTGCGGGTACTTTACTCGAGCAATATCGGCAAGTTGGTAACGCCGTACCTTGCTCTCTAGGAAGAGCGGTCGCCAGGATGTTGCTATCTCACCTAAGGGGTGAGCCGCCTGTTAATTACCCAGATTTTCCGTATTCCCGCTACCATAAAACGGATGATGTCAGTTGGATGAGTGATATGGGGTGTTTTGAGGAATCCTCAACGAAACAACTGTCCCTTAATTTAGTTTGATGAATCCGACAACTCCTTCCAAGGATTGTCCGCTTCAATGGCTAAGGAATCTGGATTACCCATTAGAACTTGTTGAACAAAAGCAACAAAATTTTCTTCTGAAAAGCGGTCTGTATTGTACTTATCGTTAAAATAAGACCATCGATAGGAACCTGTTCTGGCATCAACTCGATACCACTTTTCAATAGGCTGGTTAATCCTTACCCTGGATGATGAACTATTTTCTGAGTTACTACGGTTTTTGACTTGTAGGAGAGAACCATCAACATTGCAAAAATCTACGTGCCGAACAGATTCTCCCCAACAACAATACCAACCATAATCAGCAAGTTGCTCAGCTAGAAAATCCTCTAGGAGTAGTCCCTGAATATTTTCAGCAGACATTGATAGACGATGGGCATATTTAATTTGCTCCAGATGCTCTGTGGTTAGTCCTGTCAGTCGAGCGTTAATGATTATATTGACAATTGGATCGGCAACGGTGCCTGGGAGTTGTGAGATCCGTCTTGAAATTCGATTTTCGTAGCTATCGTTATACTTTTTAAACCAAGCCTTGGCTAGCATTTCTGGGGTGCTGGCTTTTAGGGTTGGAGAAAGTCCTGGATTTCTGTAGCAGGCCGAGAGAATCGTTCGGTGTGCTTCAAGCAATGGCTGATCTTGTTGAGAGAACGCATCTTCAAAAATCTTTAAAAAGCTTTCTTCAGAACTTAAAGTACTAATAATGCTATCGAAATTAACAGACATCTAATGTTGTCCCCTGACCATACAAATCATGAAACAGAAATGTCCGCAATTGTACGCCACAGCGATTGTCTTGAACTTTATCCTTAAAGCTTAAACAGTTTTTCTAAAATAAGCAAGATATCAGCCACTGTTTCAGTCTAGACCTGAAGGTGGGCTATACGCTAAAGTCCTTATAAAACATCAGCTTTACTCAAAGACTCGAGCAACGTCACCGGCGTTGGTCTTTTAACGATGGATGTCACGCTGAAACGTCTACTAGAAAAGACGTTGAGCCTCCTACTTTCCTCTGGCTTGAGAACCTTATCCCAGTAAGGAATTCAGACGGCGCTCCTTCTTTTAGAGACCAGTCTCAGAGAATACAGGCAAAACAAGTCATTTTGTGCCAGTTCGAGACAGGATCCATGCCTTGTGTGGATAGCCGGTGACTGATTCCCCCCCTTACCGAGGGCCATTCTCCGCCGCTAGTTTTTGGGCATAGACTAGGGCCTCGGTAGCAGTGGTGAGCCGTCCTTCCACCTGAGCGACTTGTACTTCGATTAACAGTTGGCCAATGAAAGGGCCTGGACGGAGGCGTAGGTTTTGGATTAGGTCATTACCAGAAATGAGGGATTGCGGATGGGCAATTCTGTCCTGGGGGTCGAGGTAATGCCGGAGCAGGGCGAAAATAAGGGCCAACTGGGGACTATGGGCCAGCGCATAGAGGACAAAGGGAGCAAAATGCTTCCCCACATCGAGAAAGAAGAAGTATTGTCGTCGTAAATTCTGTTCCAGGCCCGTTTCACCTAGGGCCGGATAACTTTTAAGGATGGCCCCTACGGCCCGGATTTCATGGCGGGAGTACTTCAGGTGCTCTAGTTCCTGTTCTGCTTGTTCAGGTACTGGGGAGACCAAGCTCGCCAACTTAGCAATGGCAATGCCCTTTTTACCCAAGGCCTGGAAAAAGGCCTGGCGCTCCGTCAGACTAAGTTGGGTTTTGACCGTGGCAACGGCCAGATCGATACAGCAAATGGCACTCAGAGCATCCAAATTGGCCTGGGGAAACCAGTAACTTAGTAAGCCATCCTGCCAGGCCGCTAGGAGCCATTGACTCCCCCGAGGACTGCCCAAAAGGTAGTTAAATTCCGCTTGGACGCGCTCGGCGGCCACGGTTTTAATCTGATCAGCCAGGGCCCGCAGGGTGACACGAGTGGCGGGATCAAGGTCAAATTGAAGTTGGGCCGCTTGGCGATAGGCCCGCAACAGACGCAGGGGGTCATCGGCCAAATTATGGGCCGACACCATCCTCAACACCCCTAATTCCAAATCCTTTACGCCGCTGAGGGGATCGATCAGACATTCCTGGTGCAAATTGTAGGCAATGGCATTGACGGTAAAGTCCCGTCGTCCTAAATCCTGCTCTAGGGTGGCCCCTTCCTGCTGGGCAAAATCCACGGTGCCCTGGGCAAAGACGACCCGCGCAATCTGACGCACCTTATCTAGGATGACGAAACCAGCATGGTATTGACGGGCCAGGGCCTGGGCAATCTCGATGGCCTGCTGGGGAACGACAAAATCCCAGTCTAGATACTCCCGACGACGGCCCAAGAGAGCATCCCGCACCGCTCCTCCCACTAAACAGGCTGACTCCGGCAGTATTTCCAGATCAAAGGGAAGTTGTTGGCGCAGATGGGGGAAGGGACTGAGGGAACAGGGCATGGGCCAAGGGCTGATTTCAACGGTAATCGGGGACACCGCAGTCTTTAACTCTAAGTTAAAGTAGCAAAAAAAGGGATAACTGCCATGTGTATCTGTGTAAACTGCCAGTACGTTGACCGTTGTATCACCTATCACGCGGTCGAAACCCAGCATCAGCAACCCCACCTCACAAATAGCCCCGATTTTGATCCCCAAGAACCCAGCATTAATGTCAATATCCGTTCTCGGGATGATTACATTGAAATGGAATGGGATGTGGTCGGCTGTATCAGCTTTGTGCAAGAGATGGGAAAATGGGCCCGGCTCCGACCGGGAGAAGCCATTCCCACCTAATCACTCACCATGAAAGACTTTCTACAGCGGGCCTTGGCCAGCTTTATCGGTACCCTGGCGGCTCTGACCTTGACCCTGACTCTGGGGGCCACTGGCCTGATCCTGCTGTTGCTGTTACTTAGCCACCAGAGTGATCCCGTGGTGAAAGACCAGAGTGTCCTGGTGATGGATCTTTCCCTGCCCATCCAGGATACGGAACCGATTCCCTCCCTAACGGCAGCCCTGAGTTCAGATAGCCAAGCCGTTCTGGCCCTGCGGCCCTTGGTCGAAAGCCTCAAAAAAGCCGCTAAGGACGACCGCATCGTGGCCCTCTTGTTAGATGCTCGGCGGGGGGCCAGTCCCCTGACCGGCTATGCCACCCTGGCGGAAGTGTGTCAGGCCATCCAAGGGTTTAAAGATTCCGGCAAAAAAGTAGTCGCCTACGGGGTGAATTGGAATGAACGGGGTTACGGCCTGGCGGTGATGGCCGACCAAATTTGGATCAATCCCCTGGGAACCCTAGAAATCAATGGTTTTGGCCTGCAACCCCTCTTTTTGAGCGGGGCCTTAGAAAAATACGGCATTGGCGTACAAAGTGTGCGAGTCGGCAACTACAAATCCGCCATCGAACCCTTTACCCGCAAAGACCTTAGCCCCGAAAGCCGTCAACAAACCCAGGCCCTGTTGGCAGAACTCTGGTCGGCCTATCTGCAAAATTTGGCCAAGAATCGGCCGATCCAAACCCAAACCCTCCAGGCCCTCGCCGATCAACAGGGGTTTCTGTTGGCCAAAGCGGCCCAGGGCCAGGGCCTAGTGGACAAAATCGGATATTGGGATCAAGTGCTTGAGTCCCTTGTTAGCTTTGGGGCCAAGGTGGAATCCGACGGCGAGCAGGCCCTGCGCCAAGTCAGTATGGCTACCTATGGGGAAGTGTCTGTTCCCGCCGTCCCGGTTCAGGACTCCGACAACAAAATTGCTGTCCTTTACCTGAAGGGAACCATTGTGGATGGCAAAGGCGGCCTCGATACCGTCGGCAGTGAGCGGTTCATTCCCCTTCTGCGCCAGTTACAGAGCGATCCAAACGTTAAAGCCGTTGTGCTCAGAATTGACAGTCCTGGGGGGAGTGCTACGGCCTCCGATAATTTACTCCGGGAAATTCAACAACTGCGCCGGAAAAAACCAGTAGTGGTCTCTATGGGGGATGTAGCCGCCTCTGGGGGCTATTGGATTGCAACGGGGGGAGAGCGCATTTTTGCCCAGGCCTCGACGGTGACGGGGTCGATTGGGGTGTTTAGTCTCTTTTTTAATGTGGAAAAACTCGGCAACAACTTAGGTCTGACCTGGGATGAACTACAAACAGCCCAGTTGGCAAATCTTGGCTCTAGTATTACCCCCAAAAGTGAAGCAGAACTAGCCGTTTATCAAACCGCCGTCAATCAAGTCTATGAGAGCTTTCTCGACAAAGTAGCCCAATCGCGGGGTCTCCCCAAGGCCAAAGTAGCGGAAATTGCCCAGGGCCGGGTCTGGAGTGGCACCCAGGCCAAGCAAGTCGGGCTAGTGGATGAAATCGGCGGGCTAGAGCAAGCGATTGCCGATGCCGCCCAACGGGCCAAGCTTGGCCAAGATTGGCAAGTGAAAGAATTGCCGGCCCCCAAGGATTTAACCCTGGTTTTGTTGGAACGCCTATCCCAAACCCAGGCCTGGCAGGCTCTCCGCCCCAGTGATACCCTGGCCCAACCCTGGGAGCAATTGACGACAGAACTCCAGGCATTACAAACCTTTAATGATGCGCGGGGCCTCTACGCCCGTTTACCCCTCTTTTGGCAGTCCTGGGATTAGGGCCTGGCTCGCACGGCGTTGAACCTCCGGCTGGCCCTCTTGGTCTAAAGACACACTTGGTAGGACAAACTTTACATTTTGTTAAGATTTGACCGCTAAGATAGAGCAACGGTGCAGTGAATGACAACAGTTCCAGGTTTTGTGCATGGGTTTTTCCTCTCTCCGGTCTTTTCCCTGGCCGCTCACGCTACTGGGTTTACTGGGTCTTTCCCTCAGTGGCTGTCAACTCTGGAGTCAGGTAGAGGCTCAGACCCAACCCCGGAGTCGTCCTGAGCAGGGCCCAACCGCCGTCGATGTGGCCAGGGCCACTCCCGGTCAACTAAGGGCTGACATTGAGTATACGGGAACCACTCGTCCTCTGCGGGAAGTGTCCTTGAAAGCCCAGGTAGAGGGGCAGCTCCGAGAACTTACCGTCGATGTTGGGGATGCGGTGCAGGCAGGCCAGGTGTTGGCCCGTTTAGATGACACCCTGTTGCGAGGGTCAGTAAACCAGGCCCAGGCGGAGAAGGCTGCCCAGCGCTCAGCCGTGGCCAGTGCCCAAAGCCAAGTGGGGGATGCTCAGATCAAAGTGGATCAAGCTCGTTTGCAACTCCAGCAGGCCCAGGCGGATATCCTGCGCCTAGAAACCACCCTCAAAACCCGCATTGAACAGGCCCGTTTAGAAGCCGAACAAACCCGCATTGATGCGGAGCGGTTTAGTACATTAGCCCAGGAAGGGGCCGCCACAGCCCAGATTGCCGAACAGTCTCGCACCAAGGCTAAACAGGCCGAGCAAATCCTCCGCAACGAAAAAGTCAGTGCCGAACAGCAACTGAGTCAGGCCAGGACAACGGCCCAAACCGCCGCCAAGGTACTCCGTTCTGCAGAAGCTCAGGTCAAAGTCGCCCAACAACAGGTTACCGCCGCTGAGGCCCAGGTCAAGGCCCAGAAAGCACTGATTAGCCAGAGCCAGACCCGTCAGGCCTATGCCACCCTCCGTTCCCCCATCGCCGGTAAAGTACTCCAACGCAGTAGTGAAGCGGGGAACTTGGTTCAACCCGGCACCGAAATCCTGCGACTGGGAGACTTCAGTCAGGTCAAAGTGGCCTTAGAAATTTCAGAATTGCAACTAGCAAAGGTACGCCTCGGCCAGGCGGTAGACGTTAAGCTGGATGCCTTTCCCAACCGAACCTGGCCAGGAACGGTGAGCCGTATTTCCCCCGCTGCCGACCCCCAATCTCGCCTCATTCCCATCGAACTAACCCTGGCTAACCCCGATGGCAAAATAGGCAGTGGCCTGCTGGCTCGGGTGAGTTTTCCCCAAAGTGACCCAACGCGGGTGGTGATTCCCCAGGAAGCCCTCCAGGGCCAGAACCAAGTATTTATCCTCCAGGGCCAAAATGAGCGAACCACGGTGCAGGCCCGTACTGTTAAACCGGGAGCTAGCGCCAATGGCAAAGTCGAAATTCTGACTGGATTGGCCCCAGGAGAACGCTATGTTCTTCGCAGTAGTAGACCGCTACGCCCTGGCCAAGCTGTCCGTCTCAGTGCGCTTTCTGACTCTTCTTCCCAACTTTAGTGTCCTATGGCTTCTTCCCCTGCCTCGACTTCCTTTAGCCTGACGGGACTGTCCATTCGCCAACACATCGGTACCCTGATGTTGACGACGGCCGTGGTGGTAATTGGCATTTTCTTTGTCTTTAGCCTTCAGGTTGACCTTCTCCCTTCCATCACCTATCCCCGCATTGGCGTTCGGATTGATGCTCCGGGTATTGCCCCAGAAGTGGCCGTCGAAGAAATTACCAAACCCCTAGAAGAGGCTCTGTCGGCCACGGAAGGGGTCGTGCAGGTCTACTCCCAGACCCGAGAGGGCCAGGTAAGTCTGGATTTATTTTTTCAACCCGGCGGTAATATTGACCAGGCCCTCAACGATGCTACTGCGACCTTTAACCGGGCTCGGAATCGTTTACCGGATAGCTTAGAAAGTCCCCGGATTTTTAAGATTGATCCATCCCAATTGCCGGTATACGAATTTGCCCTCACCTCCCCTAGCTTATCAGGAACGGCGTTGCGCGTTTTTGCAGAGGAAGAACTGGCGCGGGAATTGGGAGTTTTACCGGGGGTCGCAACGGTGGATGTGTCCGGGGCGGCTCAAGAAGAAGTCCAAATCAACCTAGACTTACCCCGACTCCAGGGCCTAGGGATTGGACTGACGGATATTTTAAATGCCTTACGGGAACGTAACCTAGATATCTCCGGTGGCCGCATTCTCGGCAACCAAAGTGAACCTCTAACCCGTACTCTAGGACGTTTTCAGTCGGCCCAGGAAATTGAAGCAATTCCTTTCACAGTGCCGGGGCGGCCCAGCCAACAAGTTTATCTGCGCGACTTTGCGGAAGTAGTGGATGGCACGGAGGAAAAACGAATTTTTGTTACCCTCAATGGTGAAGAAGCCGTTAAGGTGAGCGTGCAAAAGCAACCCGATGCCAATACCATTGAGGTTGTGGAAGGGGTGAAGCAACGATTGGCCCAACTCCAAGCCAGCGGTTTGATTCCTCGGGACGCCACCCTGACCCCCACCCTGGATGAGTCTTTATTTATTCGCAATGCCATTGCCAACGTTACGGGCTCGGGATTGATAGGGGCCTTATTGGCGGCCCTGGCCGTCCTCCTCTTTTTGGGATCAATTCGCCAGACCTTAATTATTGTTCTCTCCATTCCTCTGGCGACCCTGGCGGCCCTGATCTTGATGAAACTGTTTGGGTTATCCCTGAATATCTTTAGTTTAGGCGGCCTGGCCCTGGGGGTTGGTATTGTGGTGGATAACTCCATCGTGATGCTGGAGACCATTGCCGAGGGAGTGGGGCTCACGCCGGGCCAAACAGCGGTCAAGTTAACCCCAAGTCGGGTGATAGATCAGGCCATTGTTAGTGGCCAAAGTGTTGAGTCGGCCCTGGTTGCCTCTACCAGTACTAACCTCGTGGCCGTTCTACCCTTTCTGCTGATCGGAGGCTTTATTGCCCTTATTTTTAACGAGCTAATTCTGACCATTAGTTTTGCGGTGGCTGCCTCTATTTTGGTGGCCGTTACCCTAGTACCGATGCTGGCTTCCCGTTTGTTGGCCATTCCCTACAGTAGTGGTATCGCTGGTTGGCCCTTACTCCGGGGTTTTAATCAGCGCTTTGAGCGGAGCATCCTCACCTATCGTCAATTACTGGTCTGGGTATTGCAACACAAAATCTGGGTCATCCTCGTTACCTTTCTCCTTCTGGGGGGCAGTAGCGCCTGGATGGCCGGTCAGCTCCCCCAAGAAATTGTCCCTCGCATCAATACAGGCCAAGCGAATCTGATCGTTCAGTTGCCAGCCGGGACTCCCCTCGAAACCAATCGTCGTTTGATGGCCCAGGTGGATCAAATTCTCCGCAATCAACCAGAAACCGAGTATAGTTTCATGACCATTGGTGGCTTCCTCTTTGGCAGTAATACAAATGCTAATCCCCTGCGGAGTTCGAGTACCCTCACCCTCAAACCCGATACCAAGATCGACGACTTTATCGAACGGGTCAGTGCTCAACTGGAGCAACTCAATTTGGTGGATATCCGCCTTCGTCTAGTACCAGGACAACTCCGGGGCCTGATCCTCAGCAATTCTCCCCTCCGCAACGTCGATGTGGATGTGATCTTAGAAAGCAGTGATCCAGCCGTTCTCGCTAAGGCCGGTCGTCAAGTGCTGGGAACCTTGGCCGAAAAAGTAAAACTGGCTCGCTTTCGTCCCGATGCCGACCCCCGTCAACCGGAATTACAAATTCGTCCTGATTGGCAACGTGTTGCGGAGGTCGGTTTAACAGCCCAACAAATTGGGGAAACCATTCAAACCGCTATTGAGGGAAGCATTCCCACCCAACTTCAACGGGAAGAACGCTTAGTCGATGTGCGCGTCCAGCTCGCCGATGATGTTATTCAGGATGTCTCCCAACTCGAACAGTTACCCCTCTTCATTAACAATAATCAGCCAATTCGACTGGGAGATGTGGCCAGAGTCGTCACAGGGGAGGCCCCAGCGGAAATTCAGCGCATTAACCAGCGTTTTGTCTTTCTAATTGCCGGGAACTTGGCGGAGGGAGCCCGCTTGAGTGAGGCCCTCCAACAAACGGAACAGACTTTAAAGGAGATTAAACTGCCGCCTGGGGTTACTTTCTTGCCCAGTACGGCGGCGGCTAGCAATCGTCAACTCCAATCCGCTTTGGTCCTCCTTGGGGGCCTGGCCGCTTTCCTCGTCTTTGTGGTCATGGCGGTGCAGTACAATTCCCTGATTGATCCCCTGGTGATTATGTTTACCCTGCCCTTAGCCTTAGCCGGCGGAATTTGGGGCCTGTACTTCACCCAAACAGCCATCGGCGCCACCGTGATCGTCGGGGTCGTTTTGCTGGTCGGGATTGTGGTGAATAACGCCATCATCATGGTGGAATTGGCCAATCAAATCCGCACCGAGCAGGCCCTGAGCCACCAGGCCGCTATTCTCCAGGCGGCCCCCCAACGCTTGCGGCCCATCTTGATGACCACGATTACCACGGTTTTAGGGATGTTTCCCTTAGCGTTAGGACTAGGCCAAGGGGCCGAACTTCTGCAACCCCTGGGCATCGTCGTCTTTTCTGGTCTATCCGTGGCCACCCTCCTGACCCTATTTATCATTCCCTGTTTCTACGTCCTCCTGCATGGTGGTGGCCCTCGCCGCCCGCCGGAGACGGTGTCTCCGGCCCAGACTCCCATCCCCCCTGTCCTCTCCTCTCTCCGCCGTTAATGTTGCCGCTGGTTTTGTTGGTCTTACTCCTGGGAAGTAACTGGTTCTTTGCCGACTTCCTTTTTCCTCTGCCCATTGCTTTGTTTCACTTGGGTCAGGGCCTATTGCAGTGGGCCAGTTGGCTACTGGCCCTGGCCCTGTTGGGTTGGTTTTTTGGTAATGATGGCCCCTAGCAAAGAAAATAGCCTCTCCCCCTTGACAGACCCTAGAAATTCAGGGCATAATCGAAAACGCATTGAACGGGGTTATAGCTCAGCTGGTAGAGCACTTGCATGGCATGCAAGGGGTCAGCGGTTCGAATCCGCTTAGCTCCATCTATAAAAATAAGCAGCCGGAAAGCCTGATATATTCCTGGCTTGGGAATAGGCAGTCGTTATCCGTCTGACCCGTCGTCCTTAAAGGTGCTCTAAATGGGCAATAATGGCGTGGTAAAAGTCTGCAATGTGATTGTCGTCTAAGCGATAGAAAATATGACGGCCTTGCCGACGGTAATCCACCAGGCGATTAACCCGGAGGACACGCAACTGATGGGACACCGCCGACTCACTCATCGCCAGAATTGCGGCAATATCGCCTACGCAATATTCCTGGGACACCAACAGCGACAGAATGCGTAAACGATTGACATCCGCTAGCGTCCCGAAAAAGGCGGCCATTTGTTTTGCCTTGAGCGAAGATAGCAGCGTCGGATTGGCCGCCGGCAGATGCTCAATCAGGGGAAGGCTACAGCCGTCATCGGCTTCATCAAAATCGGGTTCAGTCATAGGGGGTTGAAGATTCAAAAAGACTGATTTTGCCGGGCCTGTTCCTGAATGTCACTAATCTTAAACAGGGCCTGAAAGCGTAGGCCTTGCCCTTGGTAAAATTCCGCCCCCCCCTGTTCTCGGTCAACCATCGCCAAAATCTCTTCTACGACATAACCAGCTCCCCGCAGGCGTTCAACGGCCAACAGAGCTGATTTTCCGGTCGTGACCACATCTTCTAGAACAACGACCTTGGCCCCGGTTGCTAAATCCGGGCCTTCAATGTAGGCTTTAGTGCCATGGCCCTTGGCCTCTTTACGGACGATCAGGGCCGGAATTGGTTGCTGTTCATAGGCCGAAACAATACTGACTGCACTCACGAGGGGATCGGCCCCCAGGGTCAAACCCGCTACCGCCTGGGTATCAGCCGGAAGCAGGGCCAGTATTAAGCGACCTAACATTAATCCTCCCTCAGCGGTTAGGGTTACTTTTTTCCCATTGATATAGTAGGAACTGCTTTGGCCCGAGGAAAGGGTGAAGTTGCCCTCCTGGTAGGCCAATTGGGTAATCAGTTGCCGCAGGCCTGACCGTAACTCATCGAGGGGGGCCGTGACGACATTCGCTAAATTGAGGGATTGCAAAACCAAGGCAGGAGAAACGGGGTTAGTCATGAAGTGAGGTATAGATTAAAGAAAAATTAACCTGGACAATCGTGGTTTTGTCTAGGATTTTGGTTAGAATTGGACGACAATAGGGATAGTCAATAGACTAAGACTAATTCCATTTAAGCAAACTCTGACTCTTTCCCTGCTCCGAGCCACTCTACACTCTCCGTTAACCGCTAACATTGCTGACTTCTTTCTATTAAGTCCTTTAGACAAATTCGTGAGGAGCCTACTTTTATGAAAAAAACTATTGTGCAATCCCTCTGCTTGGCGGGGACTGGCCTTAGCAGTATTCTTCTTAGTGGCGTGGCCCAAGCCCAGGCCCTCCCCCCCCAGGCTTCCCCAACGGCCAATAACGCCCAGGTGGCCTACGACCAAAATTACAACAGCTACAGCCAATTCCTAAACCAGGTCAACAGCATCAGCCAATTGCGGGATGTCTCTCCCCAGGGGTGGTCCTACGAGGCCCTGCGCAATCTGGTGGAAAATTATGGTTGTATTGTGGGCTATCCCGACCGTACCTATCGTGGAAATCAGGCCTTGAGCCGCAATGAATTTGCCGCTGGCCTAAACGCTTGCTTAACCCAGCTAGAGCGCCGACTGCTGGACGCCCAACAACAACTGGCCCTGCAAAACCCAGGAACTGCCCAGCGGGTCAGACAATCCGTTCAACCGGGTGATATCATCCCTGATGTCATGAATCGGGCCTTCTACAACAGCACTGGCCGCTACTATGACATCACTAGTATTTCGGGCCAGGCCAACAAAATCTTCGGCTGGCGGACGTTTCCCGGTTCCTTCTTCGATAACCAAATTGCCAGTGATGCCGAAACCGTAGAAGCGGTTTACAACGAGGTTATGCGTCAACAGCAAGAGGGCACCGATATTCGGACTCGTGATCTGCCGAATCCCTTTAATACTTCATTGCAGGGCAATCCTGGCTACCTCCGTTTAGGTGGCCCTATGCCTGGCTTTCAACCTTTCCCTGTCGGCTACTAAACATCAAACCGAGGAGCTCGGTTAACGTTGGGCCCCCCGATGATGGCGCAAGTGCCTTGGGGGGTTTGTTTTTGCTAAATAGTCTGAGAAAAGGCCACGGGCTGGACAGAGCGTCGGTAAACATCAAACACCGCGGCAATATTGCGAATGAGTAAGCGTCCTTTGGGGGTGATGGTTAGGCCCTGAGATTGAATTTCTAGTAATCCATCAGCGGCGAGGGGTTTGAGGGCGGTTAATTCCTGGGCAAAGTACTGGCCAAAATTCAGGTGATATTGTCGCTCAATCTGGTGATAGTCCAGGGCAAAATGACACATTAAGCCCATAATGATCTGCCGACGCAGTTGGTCATCAGGGCCAAGTTGGACAGCTTTTTCCAGGGGTAAGCGGCCTTCCGTCACCGCTTGGTAGTAGTCCTTGAGACGTTTGTGGTTCTGGAAATAAATGTCATCCAGCATACTGATGGAGGTCAGGCCAAAGCCAAAGAGTTCCGCCTCGGGTTGGGTGGTATAGCCCTGGAAATTGCGCTTGAGGGTTCCCTGCCGTTGGGCCAGGGCCAATTCATCATCGGGTTTGGCAAAGTGATCCATACCGATAAAGACGTAGCCACTGTCGGTGAGATCAGTAATGCTTTGTTTGAGGATGGCCAGCTTTTCCTCTGGGCAGGGCAGGGCCTGGGGGTCAATCTTACGCTGAATGGCCTTGAGGCCAGGGACGTAGGCAAAGTTAAAGACGGCAATGCGATTGGGGTCGAGCTGGACGGTTTTAGCAATGGTTTCCCGGAAGCTGGCTAGGGTTTGGCCGGGTAGGCCGTAGATCAGATCGACATTGACACTGGCAAAATCAGCGGCCCGAATCCAGTCCATCACCGCAAAGAGTTTTTCTTCGCTAATTTCCCGGTTAATGGCCCGTTGTACCTGAGGGTTAAAGTCTTGAATGCCGAAGCTAATGCGGTTAAAGCCCATAGCCCGCAGAGCAAAAATATAGTTCTTATCGACGTGGCGGGGATTGATCTCAATGGAGACCTCGGCATCCTTCGTTAAATGAAAATGCTGGTTAATGCTCTGCCAGAGGTGATCCACCTGCTCCAGGTTGAGATAGTTAGGCGTTCCCCCACCCCAGTGCAGTTGCGTCACCGGCCGTTGGCAATCCATGAGTTGGGCCTTCTGTTGAATTTCCTGGTGCAGATAGCCGAGATAGTCTTGGGCAATGCGTTGATTATTGGAAACAATCACATTACAACCGCAGAAGTAACAGGCGCTGTGGCAAAAGGGGAGATGAAAGTATAAAGAAAGGGGCAATTGGCGGGCATTAGAGGCAGAAATAGCTGTTTTAACCTCCGCTTCCGTCACATGGGCGTGAAATTCCGTTGCTGGGGGATAGCTGGTATAGCGAGGCAGGGCCTGATTATATTTAATGAGCAGATCGGTATCAAATTCTAGGGGCGAGAGGGTCAGAGGCATCGTTAAAAATCCTTAAAAAATACTCCCATCACGACAAGCGGCGGGAGATATGGGCAATAAGCAAAAATTGAAAAACGTTAAACCGTCGCGAGGGGCACTTCTCTCCGACCAGGACGCCCTTCCGTACTACCCGGCCGGTCTTGGCGAGTCAGCAGATCGAAAACATGCTCTCCAACGGCAGCTTTGACATCGGGTTCGAGGTCGTGCATCACATCTCGATTCAGAGCAAAGGCTAAATTCGCTTCGGCCACAATCGCTTCTACCTGTTCTGGACTGAGGGACAGCGCATCTAACGCCTGACGATAGTTTTCCTTAAAGGCCCGTTTGGCCTCGATAGTGGGAATCTGCTCAAACTCGTAGAAAGCGGTTCCTTGGCCCTCGGGTAACTTCAGGGCCGATCGCACAATCCGGCTCAGGGCCTGGCCCCCCGACAGATCTCCTAGGTAACGGGTATAGGCATGGGCGATCAATAGCTCTGGTTGCGTCTGGGCAATTTCTTGAATACGGCTGACGTAGGTTTGGCCCGAGGGCAGGGGAGCAATCTCTGCTGGCCAGTTTTCGCCGTAGTAAAAAGCGAGGTCTTTGGCTAAGTTATCCTGACGGTTTAGTTCTGGGAAATAGACTTGACTGAGGATGGGATGATCTTGCAGACGGGCCAATTCGGCTTCGAGGGTAGTATAGACGAAGTAGAGATTAGCCAAGAGTTTACGGAAGGGTTCGGTTTCCACAATGCCCTTGAGAAAACACTTCATGTAGGCCGTATTTTCCGAAAGGGTGTGGGATTGTTGGGTGCCTTCCCGGAGGGCTTGGGCGAGGTGGGTCATGGGGTTAACTCCCGAATGAAAAATCTGAAAATTACACAGTTAAATTGGCATAGCGGATGGAACTTCGGTTTTCGCCCCCTGACTCCCCAGCCGTAGGGGGCAACTCAAAAGTATTAAACTCTCCAATTCACCCAGTCCTGGGGCTTGAGGAAGGTTTCCGCCAGGCCGGCTTCCGGGGTTCCAGGTTCTGCTTCGTAGCAGTATTGCCAGCGGGCCAGGGGTGGTAACGACATCAGGATCGATTCGGTACGGCCTTGGGTTTGCAGGCCAAAGATGGTGCCTCGGTCATAGACCAAGTTAAATTCCACATAGCGGCCCCGGCGATAGAGTTGAAAGTCCCGTTCCCGGTCGCCGTAGGGGAGTTCACAGCGTTTTTCGGCAATGGGCAAATAACTGGGCAGGAAAGACTTCCCACAGCTCTGGGCAAAGGCAAACAGGTCTTCCCAACTGCGCTGAACCGGGCCGACTTGTTGACTGTAGCGGTAGGCTTCCCCATCGGTATTGTGACCCGCATAGAGTAGGCCCCGTTGGTCTTGGTAGTCGAAGAAAATGCCTCCCACGCCGCGGGTTTCCTGGCGATGTTTCAGGTAGAAATATTCATCACACCAGCGTTTGAAGGCGGGATAGTACTCTGGATGATGACGGTCACAGGCCTGCTTAATGGTTTGATGGAAATGCACCACGTCTTCCACAAAGGGATAGTAGGGGGTTAAATCCACCCCGCCGCCAAACCACCAGATGGGGCCGGCTTCAAAATAACGATAATTCAAATGCACCGTGGGAACGTAGGGATTGCGGGGATGGAGCACCATCGAGGTTCCCGTCGCATAAAAGGTATGGCCCGCCGCTTCCGGCCGTTGGGTCAGGATCGATGGGGGCAGGGTTTCGCCCCACACTTCCGAAAAATTGACGCCGCCCTGTTCAAAAACTCGGCCGTTTTGGATCACCCGCGTCCGACCTTCACCGCCTTCGGGCCGTTGCCAGGTATCTTCCCGAAATTTGGCCTGGCCATCCAGGGCCTCTAGGGCGGCACAAATATTGTCTTGGAGGCCCTGCACAAACTGCTTGGCTCGGGCCTTGGCATCGCTAGGAGGAGCAACTACCGCTGGAACAGTGGAGGATGGGGTCAGAACTGAATGACTCATGGGTAACGTACAGCAGATTTGATCAATCGTTTTTGTCCTTTGATAACCATATAAGAATAAAAACGAAATTAGGAAGTGCTGTTACAAAAGTTTATATCTCCTAGGGGACAAGCTTCTTTAAATCTTGCAGAATAAGCACTTTCAAGTATTTCTTTCGCACTGATTCCAGCTATCGTCAAAAAACGTTACAGAGAGAAAGACTCTCTTTCTCAGAATACTGTTTATAATTTCACATAGCCATTTAGTTATCAAAGGAGTTTTATGGTTAACACCCTACCGAAGCCCTCTGCCGT
Organism: Synechocystis sp. LKSZ1; assembly: GCF_040436315.1. Classification (NCBI taxonomy): domain Bacteria; kingdom Bacillati; phylum Cyanobacteriota; class Cyanophyceae; order Synechococcales; family Merismopediaceae; genus Synechocystis; species Synechocystis sp. LKSZ1. The sequence goes on from NZ_AP031572.1 coordinate 1,788,557, forward strand.
TAGTGTCCCTGCGGAGCCGATGATGAAGGAGAGCTTGCTGACGCCCCGGTTTTACATCACGGATTTTGAAGCGGCTGCCAACCTCGACCTCTCCCGCCAAGAGGAGGAGCTTCAGGCCATGTTGACCGAAATGAAAAACGACTATAACCGGGATCATTTCGTCCGGGATGCGGAATACCAACAGGCCTTTGATAACCTCGACGAAGAGGCTCGCCAGGCCTTTATTGATTACCTGGAGCGTTCCTGCGTTTCCGAATTTTCCGGCTTTTTGCTCTTTAAGGAACTGTCCCGCAAGCTCAAGGGCCGTAATCAAATTCTGGCGGATATTTTCCACCTTATGGCCCGGGACGAGGCTCGCCACGCGGGTTTCCTCAATAAAGCCATGGGGGATTTTAATGTTTCCCTGGATCTGGGTCGCCTGACTAAAAGCCGCACCTACACTTTCTTTCCCCTGGAATGGGTGATTTATACCGTCTATCTCTCGGAAAAGATCGGTTACTGGCGCTACATCATTATTTTTCGCCACCTGGAAAAACACCCAGAACACCAATTTTCCCCCCTCTTCAATTACTTTGAGAGCTGGTGCCAGGATGAAAACCGCCACGGCGATATTTTTAAGGCGCTCCTGCGTTCCCAACCGACGATGTGGCAGACCTGGCAGTCTCGTCTCTGGAGTCGTTTCTTCCTACTGTCCGTCTTTGTGACCCATAGCCTCACCGTCCATGAACGCTCTAATTTCTACGTCACCCTGGGCCTAGACCCCACGGAATTTGATCAGGAAGTGATCCGTAAGACTAACGAAACCTCAGCTCGGGCCTTCCCCACTGTATTGAATACCGAGCATCCTGACTTTTTCCCTCGCCTGAACCGTTGTGCCCAACATAACCTGGCCGCTAGTGCCATTAACGAGGATAAAGGCCCCTTTAAGTTTTTGCGGAAATTGCCCCACTACACGGCCATTTTCTGGAATTTCTTCCGTTTATTCCTGATTTCTCCCCTCGATGCGGAATTAGACCGGGGAACCGTTCGCTAAGGCCCTGTTGGATGGGGGGATACCAGGCCCTATACCCCAATGGGGAGGATTGGTATTAGGAATTTGCTTAAGCAATAATAGTTTTACCAGCAAAGAAGTCTTGTAACTGACGGTCATGGTCGTGGGCTAAATTGCCTAGGGGCAACTGCTCTCGCGTAAAGGCCGCTACGTCTTGGATCTCCGCTGTGTCTCCAACGGTCATGGGCCCAGATGCTTTCACGGCTAGGAAAATACAAATGGAGTGAGTTCTGGGGTCACGCTCAGGAGCAGAATAAACCCCCACCAGGCCCTCGATCGCCACTAGATTTAGGCCGGTTTCTTCCTGAAGTTCTCGCTCCGCCGTTTTCTCAATGGTTTCTCCCCAATCGACCAGGCCACCGGGAAGCCCCCACTGGCCCGTATCACGGCGTTGCACCAGTACGAATCGACCATCCGGAAGAATTGGAATCAGACTCACGCCAGTGACGGGATGTCGTAGCAGGAGGCCCAAAACCGTTTTACCAATCTGCCAAAGACGAGTTAGCACAGCGCATTAACCTTCTAAAGTTGTGTACAGCCATCGGCCTGACAGGCCACCGAACAATTGCGGCCCCTTTTCTTGGCTTCGTAGAGGGCCTGGTCGGCCTGAGAGAGGAGGTCTGCCCAAGAGTCTTGAGGCTGGGGAATCTGGCTACTCATGCCAATACTCAGGGTGACTCGGCTACTCACCAAGGATTGGGGATGGGGAATATTTTGCTCAAACATGGCCTCATGGATTTTGTTGGCCACGGTCATGGCCCCGGCTAGGTCAGTATGGGGCAAAATTACCACAAATTCCTCCCCACCATAGCGTGCCAGAAAGTCTTCTGAGCGCTGAATCACGTTTTGAAGGGTGCGGGCGATGTCTTGCAAACAACGGTCTCCCTGGGGATGGCCGCAGTCATCGTTGTAGCGCTTGAAATAGTCAACATCGAGAAGAAGCAGAGAGAGGGGGGCCTGGAGCCGACTGAGACGCCGCCACTCTACCCCAATGCGCTCATCAAAGGAACGACGATTGGGAATTCCCGTTAAGCTATCCAAGTGGGCCTTCGATTCCAGCTCTCGATTTACAGCCAGTAATTGTTGTTTAGCCTCTGATAACTCTTGGGTTCTGGCTTCTACCAAAGATTCAAGGTTGCCGTAGAGGGCCAACAATTGGCCTTGGGCCTGGCGACGTTCCTGGAGAATCACCGACAGGGCCAAGGTGGTGATGGATAGGGTCAAAATATAGCTCTGCAGTAGAAAATAGGCCACATAGCTATGGATTAATAGGGCTGACGCTCGGGGAGCAATCCAAAAAAGAGCACCATCGCTTTTGCTGGTATAGAGGATAAACAGCACAGATATCAAGGCTGTTAGCCCGAGGGCACTGCGTTGACTGAGACGAAACACCGACCAAAGCACTGTTAAAAAGAGCAAATACTCGAGATGCAATTGGTAGATAAAAATCAGGCCCAGAATCAGGAAAACGATTGTGAGTAGTAGGGAACTTTCCCAGGGATGACGACGGGGAGGAGACGCATCACTCCGCCACAGAAAAATCATAGGTGAAAAAACAATGTGGGCCATGACGCTGGCAATCCACCAAAATAAAAAAGAATAGGTGAATTCGGCCCAGGTAATCACCTGAAAACTGGCTAACAGGCCAACGCCGATCAAGGCAGAGACCAAGGGAGAAACCAGAGCCGCCAGCAGAAAAACCCCCAGGGATTGACTCTCCGCAAACAGCAACGGATTTTTGGCCCATCGTCGTAGGATCCGAGTTGCTACCCAGGGTTGGAGACAATTCCCCAAGGCACAGCCCCCTTGAACCACAATCCAAGACCCGAAGGACTGGTGTAGATCTAGTTCCATTAAGGAGGGGATTAGACCCATGAAGGAGCCGATAACAATCCCCCCAAACACCTTCGGCCCCCAGCGATATACCAGGGGAAAGGATAGGGCCGACGGCAACCAAATAATGGCGACATTCCCTGGCAGAGTCGCTAGATGCAAACTAATTTGTACTGCAATGGCATAGGCAATAGCCAGACCGCCATTGATGAGGAACAGAGTCTCCCACGGGGGGAATCGTCCAGAATTGGGTGACATGGGCGTTATATTCTCTCGTTACCTTCGGGCAGAACGGTATGCTAGCAACCCATAATAAATGAATGTTTAAAAAGTATTGCTCTTGTCAATACCACGGAAATAACTTGGCTCTCCTCCAGAGTAATTCTCCCAAAAAAATGCCTAGATCCCCTAAAATCAGCGATAGCGAGAAAAACCAGTGCGCTTTTCCCGGCCTAGGCTGTTGGGGGCCTGATTAGCCCAGTTCTAGCCCTTTTTCCAGGAGGTTCCGATGATTATTGCAATCACTGCGCTCAAGGGCGGGGTCGGCAAAACCACCACTGCCATTCATCTGGCGGCCTATCTACAACAAAAGGCCCCGACGCTCCTGATTGATGCTGACCGCAATCGCTCGGCCCTGATTTGGTCTCGGGAGGAAAAGCTTCCTTTCTATGTGGCGTCCCAGGCTGGTGCCACCAGTTTAATCCGCAAATATCCCCACATCATTATCGACACTCGGGCCCGGCCAGAGGCAGAAGAATTCCGGGATCTCGCCGATGGCAGTGATCTTTTGATTGTCCCCACTACCCCCAATCACCTTGACCTGGATGCAACCTTTAAGGCGGTTGAACAGTTGTCCTCCTTAAAAGTGAATTATAAAATTCTGCTCACCAAGGTTGATGCCCGAACCAAGGGCGGCCAGCAGGCCCGGCAGTTACTCGAAGCTGAAAACCTACCGCTCTTTAAGACAGAAATTCCTCTCCTAGTGGCCTTTGAGCGAGCTTCCCACAAAGGAGTCATCATTCGTGATTATTCCGATCCCCGCTCGGCCCTGGCCTGGGGGCGCTACAAGGCCGTTGGCCAAGAAATTCTACCCTAATGCGTTCCCTCCCAATGTTCGACTTTATTCAAGACCTTAATCCGTGGTTGTTGGCCCTGGCCCTGAATAGTGTCCTGCTGGCTCTGGCCCTAGCCCTGCCGAAAAAATTATTGACCCCGGCAGGCTACGGCCATGCCTGGCTCCTGGGCGTGATCATTTGGGGCGGGCTAGGTTGGCGGGGCTATGTTCTGGTCATGGTCTATTTCCTAGTGGGTTCCGCGGTCACTAAAATTGGCCTCTCGCAAAAGACGGCCCTGGGTATTGCCGAAAAACGCTCCGGCCAGCGAGGGCCTGAAAATGTTTGGGGGTCTGCCTCCACGGCCGCCCTTTGTGCTTTGTTGATCCTAGTGGTGGCCCCGGTATGGCATCCCCTGCTCTGGTTGGGTTATACGGCTAGTTTTAGCACCAAATTAGCGGATACCTGTGCGAGTGAAGTGGGCAAGGCCTACGGCCAACGGACTTTCTTAATTACAACCTTTAAACCGGTTCCTCGGGGAACAGAAGGAGCTGTGAGCCTGGAGGGAACCTTGGCGGGGATTATCGGTAGTTTCATTATTGCGAGTTTGGCCTGTGGCCTGGGCGTGATTACGGTCTGGGGCTTCCTCTGGACGATACTTGCCGCCTTTATTGCCACTAATCTGGAAAGCGTCCTGGGGGCGACTCTGCAAAGCCGTTGGCCCTGGCTGACCAACGAAGTAGTAAATGGGATTAATACTCTGCTTGGGGCCGTGATTGCGGTGGCCCTGGCCTGGTATGGGGCAATAAGCTGAAAATCGGCCAAACTAAGGAGAACCCCTCCCCCCGGCCTGATCGATTTACCTATTCCGGGGGGCATGCTGGCTTCATTCAACTGCAATCCCCGTTGCTATGCTATCTCGCTCCTCCCTTCACTTATTAATTGCCCTTAGCTATCGGCCAAGTCGTCTAAGGCAGTCTGGGTCAGGGTTTACTCTGCTGGAAATCCTGATCGTTAGTGTCGGGCTCGGTATTCTAGCGGCCCTTGCTTTTCCCAGCTATATGGGAGCCGTTGATAAGGCCCACTACGCCGAGGCCAAAAGTCAAATGGGTTGTTTAGCCAGAGAATTACAAGGGTTTCGGCTAGAAAACGGTCATTTTCCCGATGACGTCAATCGCAACATTCGGCCAGTAGGAATTAATTGTTTTTACACTCAGGCTAGTGGCCAAGTCCCCTTCGATTCCCGCTATGACTACGATGTTAGTCCTGGGGCCAACTGCTATGTCCAGATTGTTTTTCTGGGTAAAAATAATGAGAAAGAGGCCCCCCATGCCGGTACGCGACGCTATCCTCAAGCCGGCCTCTACGATTACTCCGAGGTCAGTTCTGGTGCTGATGATTTAGTCTATAGTTTGGGGGTTAACCCCTTCGATCTGCCCTGTTAAGGTTATTGCGGAATTTCCTATGCCACGTTTCGACCCCTATAATCTCCGCCTTCAGATTAGTCGCATGTTTGAGCAAGGCCAGTCTGTCTTCTGTACCTTCAAAGTCCAGGACTGGCTACGGGAGCGCGGCCTAGACCCCAACGATTATGAGATTTTCTTTCATCCCCAAGCGGCTGTTCCACCGGCCCAAGGAAAAATGAGCGTCGAAATTGAGCTACGGCGCAAAGATGGCCAACCCGTTGACCCCGACCTCCAGGCCGACATTAATTACTTTGCCTAGGCTGGTTGAGCTTAGGGCCTGACCTCCAGTTGAGTCGTGGCTGTCCGGCCAAAGTTCTCTGGGGCATAGCGCAGAGAAACCTCGGCCCCGGGCCAATCAAAAGTCCCTGGTGTAACCGAGCGGACAAGGTAATGGAGATGGTACACCCCCGGCCCTAGTCGGTCGCCGTAGGCAGTGACTTGATCCCGATGGATCTGTTGGTAGGTAATCTGCCAGCTACTAGACGTGGCCTGTTGGTAGCGGGGGGCTGTCTGAAAACTCGCATCCACGGCTTCGAGGCCAGCGGGTAGGGGGTCTTGGATAAGCAGATGGTGAACGGGCCGGTCAGCAATGATTTCCAATTCCAGATCAAAGACTTGGCCGGGTTGGAGGGTAATAGGCTTAGCCTGGCCAAGGCCCTGTTGGGCCAGGATGTCTTTTTGATTGGCGGGCCGGAGGAAACGGGTGACCCGCAGGCCTTGGAAACGCCCCGGCGCTTGGCCCGACAGACGGTAACGGTAGGCGACTAGGTAGTAGAGAGTTCCCGGGCCGGTTTTTTGGAGTTTCAGGGTCGTGTCTCCAGAGGGGAGTTGCTGGGGAGAGAGGTTGATTTGCTGAGCCGTTGAGGTCGGCGAGAACTTCAGGCTATCTAGGGCCTTGCCGCCTAATTGGGCCGTTACCTTAAATGTCTGGGGCGGGCCACTGGCCTGGCCGTAGGCGACCAGCGCACGGAGAGCCTGGGCGGTATCATAATCCGTTGGCCAAAGGCCCTGGCGTCGCTGGGCCAGGAGACCCTGAACTAATTTGCCGAGGTCTTCTGGGCTAAATTGACGGGCCAGACCCAGTTGCAAGGCCTCGGCTTGAGCCGTGGTTTGGGAATGGAACCAGCGCCAGCTTTCGGGGAGATTCACCGCCAGCTCACGTCCGGTCTGATAAATCTGACTTTGCAGGGCCTGGTTCAGTTGTCGAGCTTCCCGTTGCCAACCGGGTAGTTGGGTCAGGAGACGGGCCAGGCGCAGTTGATCCACTAAATCCAACTGTTGGCGTTGTTCGTAGAGGCTACCCAGAAAATCGGAACGGGTTTCCCCCAGGGAGTTCAAGGCCTCTAGGGCCCCGAGACGCAATTGGTTTTTACAGAGAGCCGTAGAACAATAATCACCTTGACGAGGATTGGCCAAGAGATTGCTGAGGTACTGCCGCAGGGATTTCAGGAGCGAAGCCGGAATTGGAATATTGGCCTGCTGGGCCTGGGCTAGACTTTGGGCCGCGTAGGGCGTTAACCACGGATCGCTGGTATCGACACCGGGATAGGCCGCAAATCCCCCATCGGCCCGTTGCAGACTACTGATGGTTTGGATGGCGTTCTGGGCCTGAGTTGTCAGGGATATGGTTGTCGAGACGGTAAGGCCCTGTTCCCTGAGTTGTTGCAAACTGGCCACCAGGCTAAGACGGGTTGCACTGTCTTCAAGGAAGGGGAGCGGCTCGGTTTGGAGCCGTTGGTCGATGGGCAGGGCCAGGCCTGCCAGTAAATTATTGCTCAGCGTGATCTCTAGACCCCCAACTTCCGTCATGGCCTGGGGATTGATCTTGAGGGGAATGCTGACGCTCTGGCCACTGGCACCGCTGGTAATCACCTGTTCCGTCACGATTAAGGCCTCAATCGGGAGGGGCACTTCAAAGCCATCCTGGAGTGCGCCCAATTGACTGCGGAAGCTAACTTTGCCGTCCCCCACTTTTTCTGCCCGTAGGGGAAAACGATAGGCCTGGGTTCCCGACTGGGCATGAGTTGTCTGCTGGTTAGCTTCGGTAAATTTCAGCTTGTCATTCACAGTGCCCCGAATACTTAATTCACCGCTGGCATTATCGCTATTGGTGACAGCTACCCCGCCGGAAAATTGGTCGCCTCGACGGGCAAATTGAGGTAACAGAGGATTGGTGACTAGGGCCTTGCGACTGATGAAGGAATTTTCCGCCTGGCCAAAATGTAGCTTGCCGTCATTGGCCACGGCCAGTACCCGCCAAGTGGTTAAATCATCGGGTAGGGTAAAGCTGACCCGAGCCTGGCCCTGGGCGTTAGTCAGTACGGCACTTTCAAAGAAAGCCAGGGGTTGGAATTGGCGGCGGATGGCATCCCCCAGAGCCGAGGAATTACCGCCCCCGTAGCCCCAGCCCTTGGCCAGGGGAGAAGCTGCTTGGGCCAGGACAACATCGGCCCGGTTATCCCCCAGGCGCGTTGCAATTGGTTGATCGGCATAGGCCTGCTTCACCAGGTCGGGGGGACGATAGCCCGTCAGTTGCAGGATGGCTTCATTCACCACCATTACGGTGACCTGGCTCTGGACGGGTTGGCCCTGGGCATTGTTGAGTTGCAGATTAACCGTCTGGGTTTGGCCCGGTTGAACCTCGGTCTTGTCGTTACTCAGTTTTAGCTGGAGATACTGATCCTTTAGGTCAATATTGAAGGGTTGGAAGCCGATTTTGACCAATTTTTGTCGTTTTTCCGTCGCCAGTTCCTGAATTGGCTGGCCCCGGCGAACAAGGACGGCCTGCACCGCCGCATTAGGTAGTATCTCCGCCGTGATCGGGAACTGAATTTTGGGCCCATTACCCTGAACCCTTTCCCAGCGCTCGTACAAGGGCCGGTCTCGCACCACAGCAAAATAGAGATCCGCCTCGGCGTAGGGGGATTCGATCAGCACTGTTGCCGTCTCTCCGACCTGATAGGTTTCCTTATCCAGGGTCAAGCTCAGGCGTTGGTCATCGTAGCGGTCGGCCCAGGTAATTTCTCCGGCTCCTGCAACCCAGATCTGTTGCTCCGTTGCTGTCGCGGTGTTATTGCTATCTTCAAGGGTGGCCTGGAGTCGATAACTGCCGCCCTGGGGAACGTTGAAAGTAAGCGTCTGGGGCTGTTCTCCACTGCGGAGAGTTTCCGTCGCCACCTTGATATATTCCACCTGGGGCCGGTCGGTGGGACTGCCTTCCTGAAGTTGAGTCACGGAATTGTAGTCCATGCGTTGGAGTTCTAGACGCACCTTTTGCCCTGGAATCGCTTTGCCATCCGGATCTGTAACAATCACGGCCACAGGAAAGGCCTGGCCGGCCGTCGCCACAAAATCATGCTTTAGGCCAATCAGTTTAGGACTGGGCAGGGCCAGGAAAGTTGTCGTTTGGGCCACCGCGAGATTCGAGACATCCTTCACCTGGGCCTCGACTCGGTAGGTCATGGCAAAGGGCAGATCATCGCTAATTTTGAAGCTTTGTTGGTCTTGGCCCTGGTCATTGAGACTGGCTTCGGCCTGATACACATCGCTATCCACACTGGGAGGTTCTTCGGGCCAGAACCATTGGCGACCAAAGTAAAAACCGGGCCAACCGGGAGGAATAAACTCTGTTTTTTCGCGGGTCACGTAGTAACGAACCTGGCCAGCCTGGACGGGAGCCCCAAAGAGGTAACGGCTCTTGGCCTGAATCTCGATGGTTTGACCGGGCTGGGCCGGGGCTGGTGGCGTTGAGAGGCTGACTTCAAAGGTGGGGGGACGAAACTGAGCCACCCGGAATTCCCCCGTGATACTCACCCCGTTCTTGGCCTTGGCGGTAACGCTATGAAATCCCAGTTCCTGGTTTTTGCTCAATTCCACCGGCAAACTAAAGGTGCCAAAGTCATTGGTGGTGACGGTTCCCAGGGCCTGAACTTTACCGCTGGGGGCCGTCAGAGTCACATCGTAGAGAACGCCCTGATCCTGCTCTAGACGGCCCTCCTGGAGATAGACTGCATTGCCTGTGAGTTGGACGGTTTCCCCTGGTTGGTAGAGTTGCCGGTCAGAGAAAATAACACCACGACTCTGGGGTTGGGCGTCGGGCCAATCACCATTTAAGCCGTACTCATAACTGCCGCTGTACTCGTAAGTACGGGTAAAGGCCCAATCGTCACCGTCGTAGGCAATGGCCAATAATTCCGGGGCCTTGCCCGTGGTGACACAGGCCTGCCAATTTTCTCCCTGAAAACGAGCTGTGCCATCGGCCCCAGTTATAGCCACCGCACAGGGCCGGACGGGCCGCCGCTCCTTCGCCGTTAATTGGGAGCGGTAGAGTTCGACGCGGGAGTCCACCACGGGTTTCCCCGTATCTAAATGATTGACCTGTACCCGGCCCTGGTCAGGAAACCATTGAGCTAGCAGACCCAGATTGGTTAGCTGAACCAGACCATAAAATTCTGGCTCTCGGTACTGCGTCTTGCCGTCACTGTCGTAGGTGTTGGCCCTGGCCCGGATACCGTAGGCCAACAGTCCCGTGGCTGAGCCTAATCGCTCTGGTAGGGAGACCGTCACCTCCTGGGTTTGGTTAAGGGCCTTGGTTAAGGGATAGCGTTTCCAATCGGTCGCCGGGGCCAGTAAATCCTTAGGTTCGCCGTTGGGAAAAGCCGAATCCACAAAAACCAGATCCGTCGGTGCGACGCGACGAAAATCGGCCTGGTACTCCTCCTCCGGTAAGTTAACGGCGCTGAGGTGCAGGCGGAGATCTAATCCGGCCGGAAAAATGCTCAGGCCGGTTGGGGCCCAGAGATCCGGTGCGATGTCCCCCGTGCGATATTCCAGGGTTTGGCCCGCCTCCAGCACTTGGCCAAATTGGTCTTTGATGCCAGGTTTAATCTCAATCTGGTAGTTAGTATTCGGTTCCAGGGCCCAGGGGTTAATACTCACTACCGAATCCCCGTCGTAGGCCCGGAAGACCTTCACCTCTGCCTTGGGAGCCGGACTTAGGCTCAGGGCCTGGGCCACCGAGTCCGCCACTAGGGGATTATTAAACTTGAGTTGGGGACTGCCATTGACAAAACGGCCGTAGGCCCCGCCGGCATCGGGTTGGCCATAGGCTTCGACCCCTTCTAACTGGAGCGGCCCGTAGGTTCGGATTTGACTCTGATAGGTAAGGTTGGAGGGAAGATTCCCCTGGGCCGGCAAGACCCCTTCCGCAATTTTAAACTGGTAGGTCTGGCCTTTAGCCAGGTCGTACTTAGGCTGGAGTTCGTAGCGCCAGGCCCGGTTGCTGGCATCATATTCAGCTTCGGGGTCAAGAACTTCGTCGTTCTCCAACAAACGAATATCAAGGGCAACGGTTTGGTCTTCTCCACTGGGGCTGAGGCTAAGGTGTTGCTGCAGAGAAGGCAGGTCTAATTCGACGTTGGAGCGAAAGCTAAGTTTGGGATGGAGGATCATCGGTTCCGGTGGGTTCTCATCCCCTTCGATCACTCCCGGTAGTTCACTAATTTCAATATTGCCAGTGCTAAAAGTCCAGGCTAAATCACTTTCTAAACGATGACGCTTGAGATCCTGGAGTCCTGCCTTGAGGGTCACTTGAAAACGACTGGCCTTGGGCAGGGCCTGTTCAGGTTGAAAACCCACCATCGTCGGGGTCAGGAAGCGAAATTGACCGGGAATAGCCGGTTTCAGTTCAAATTTTTGGAGCAGGCCCTGTTGTTGAGCGCTTTCCAAGGCCTCTAGGGGAATCAGGGGTTCTTTGAATCGGATCAAGATTTGGGCCAGGGGTTGAACCTCACCGACGGGACTCACCTGTTCAATCCAGGCGGGTAATTGGGGGGCCGGCAGAGGTTCCACAAAGGGCCAGGTGTTGCTGAGGGCCGGCAAATTGAGGCCCTGACAGGCATGGAGACTGGTGAGCAGGCCTAGAAAAAAGAAGAGCCCTAACCAGTACCGACGCCACCTGCGACGAGTTCCCATAACCGTACTTCCCCAACACTTCCTTTCTGTCTTAGCTCAGGATGCCCAAGGAACGAGCCCTTTGCCCACAATTCTTAATTCTTGGGGATGAACACCCCCCGACCGCCTAAAATAAACTGATGGTGGGCTAACCCGACCGCCAGACCGTCAAAGCCATGCCCGGGCCCCTGAATTGTCTTGCCTCCTAGGAATTCCCCCAGTACAGGATCCATGCGCAACTCCACGTCTGTTCTGACAGAGCTGTTGCCGGTCTTCCCCGAGTGGCGACCGCAAATGTATTTCAAGTCTTCCCTCACGGCCCTTTCCCATGCAATGGAAGACCAGGTACTGGCAGACCAAACGCCGCCCCTGATTATTGCCAGCTTTCAGCGAGAGCGCTTTTATCGCCAGGAGGCCCACCGCTACCGACGCATTGCCGAGCGAACTTCCCAGGTCTATGTCCTCTCGGCCCCAGAAACCGACTTTAAACATAGCTCCGATATCTACGAAACCATTGCCTTTGATCCCGAGGATGCCCTGGCCAAGGAATGGCATCTAGTGGTCATTGGTCAGCATTACGCCAGTTGCCTCATCTGTCGGGAGCGCTTAACCCCGACCAATATTGACAACAATCGCCGCTTTGAGGGCATTTGGACTTTTGACCGTCGCGTTAGTCAGGTGGCGGCAGAACTGCTCCTCAAACGCATTCTAGGCTACCGGCCCGAACTAGCTACTAAGATACAACAAGCACAACAAATCTATTTAGAGCCAGCCCAACCTCGGTTGGTAGAGTCTCCCTTTGCTAATCCCGACCCCTTTGTGCAACGGCTGGTCACCTACCTCCAGGCCGGTCAGTATAAGTTGATCAAAGCCAACCGTTCTCTCCTGCTCAAGGAACAAAAGGAACGTTTGCTCAATTCCGTGACCACCGCCATTCGTCGTTCCCTCAACCCGGAGGAAATTCTCCAGGTGGCCGTCGAAAAACTAGGCGAAGGCCTAGGGGTCTGTCGGGCCGTGATCTATCGCTGTGCGGAAACCGATGCTGCCGCCGTCATTAGCCACGAATTCCTCAGCCAGAATATTTCTTCCCTCAAGGGCCAAGCCTGGCCCCTGCAAACCAATCCCCTTTTCCAGAAAGTGGTGGAATTGCGGGACTCCCTGGCCATCGATAATGCCCTGGAGGACGCTAGTCTAATTAACCAAGCCCAATCGATCCAATCCCTGGCCCGGAGTTGCTCGATCCTATCCTGGATGCTGGTGCCGATCTTTTACCGAGACCGCCTGTTGGGGATGATGGAACTGCATCACTGCGGCCCGGCGCCGACGACTTGGCACCAGGATGATGTGGCCCTGGTGGAGGCCATTGCCACTCAAGTGGGGGTGGCCCTGATCCAAGCCGAGGCCTATGCCAATCTCCAGGAACTCAACGAACAATTGGAGGCCCTGGATCGTACCCGCTCTAACCTGGTGGCCATTACCGGTCATGAGTTGCGAACCCCCCTTTCCACCATTCAAGTCTGTCTCGAAAGTCTGGCCACCGAGCCGGATATGCCCGCTGAACTGCGCCAGGTGATGCTCAATACGGCCTTGGCCGATGCGGAGCGGATGCGAAAATTAGTACAAGATTTTTTAACCCTGTCCCAACTCGAAAGTGGGCGCATTGAGTGGAATACGGAGCCCATTTCCCTGACGGAATGTGTTGAATTGTCCCTGAGCCATATCCGGGCCCATAATCGCAACCAGGCCCTGCCCAAAATTCTCAACCGGGTCACTGACGATCTCCCCCTCGTTCAAGCAGATGGGGAATGGCTGGTGGAACTGCTGGCCAAACTGTTAGATAACGCTATTAAATTTACCGGTTCCGAGGGCCAGATCACCCTAGCAGTTAGTAAACACAATGCCTGTCTCCTAGAGGTAACAGTCGCCGATACGGGGCGGGGCATTGAACCCAATCGCCTGGAGACGGTGTTTGACCGCTTCTACCAAGAAGAAGGGGCCCTGCGACGGAGCACAGGGGGAACTGGCCTAGGCCTAGCCATTTGTCGCCAAATCGTGACGGGCTGGGGGGGAGAAATTTGGGCCGAATCCGCTGGCAAAAACCAAGGCAGTCAATTCCATTTCACCCTGCCGATTGTTCCCGCTCCCGTCAAGGAAACATCGCCAAAGCCATCACCGTTAAAAACGCCAAACCGTTCTCCCCGTCGCAAAAAATTAGCTTAAGCCTCTAGTAGTACAAAAGTTTGAAGCGCTGGTCAACCGGTAGGAACTCACGGGAATAACAGGCTGGAAAAGGGACAAAATTTTGTTCCACGCTACGGACATGGGCCAGGGCCGCTTGGTCGAGGGGTTCGTAGCCACTGGACTCCACCACCTGTAGATTTTGGACTTTTCCTTCACGGGTGATGGCGTAGGTTACAAGCACTTGCCAGACGCCTCGGTGGGGGGGCTTGGGTGGACTCCAGGTATTGCCGAGGGTCGCCTTGAGGTTGGCGAGGTAGGTATTGACCTGATTTTGGCAAGCGATAGTAACGACGGGTTGGTGGGTGGGAGTCGTTGGTGGTGGGGTTGGGGTTGGCCCTGGTGGGGAAGTTGGCCCCGGTGGCGGTGGGGTGGGCCCCGGTGGCAGCGAGGACGGAGGCTGAGGAAAACCCTCGGGGGAGCAGTCGTAGCCCGGCAATAGGCTTCGACACAGATTTTGCATTTCGCTAGGAGGGCCGAGGGGAATCTGAAAACCCTGGAAGAGTTGGCTATTGAGGAGGGCCGCTATTTCCGCTGGAGTCATGGACATCACCGGCCCCAATTGATTATTAATAACGCTAACCTTTTCCCCTGCTTTGACCCGGAGGGGCTGACCAGGATTATTGGGAAGGTTGACTGTGACTACACCGGACAATACCTTGACGGTTCCCCCCTCTGCCGTTGTCCCTTGGGCCTGGGTGGGCGGGGTTAGGCCCTGGCCGGAGGAGAGTTGATTTTCCAGGGCCGCTAAACGGGATTGCAAGCCCTGGAGTTGGGCCTCTAGACCCATAGCCGCTGGGGCCTCATTTTTTTGCAGAACGTAGAGCGTCCCCAGCACCGATACTGTTAGATTAGCCACACAGCCGTTAACTGGCCCACTAATCAATAGTTCTCCGTTAACGACATCCACGCACTGACCGACGGTGACGCGGGTTTGCCGTCCAAGACGGCCCTGGGCTCCATTATTAAAGGCCAAACCGGCCCGGGACTCCTGGGTGAGAACAATTTGACCGAAGTTGGCCTGATCCTTGACCTTCGCCGGTACATTCTGGATATAGACCTGGTTACCGTCAATGATTTCTTGGATCGTGGCCTGGGTAATCTGGGTCTGGCTTGGTAACGCCGTCAATAACCATCCCAGCAAGGCCCCCCCAGCGGTGAGGTATGGGCTTTTTCTCCCGCCCGTGGCCCTGCGGAATTGACTTAAGGGTTGACTGGGCGAGGCCGGTTTGCGTTTTTTCCATCCTGGGTACTGCATAGTTTTGCCCCCCACAGTAATCCACTAGAATATTGACTGCATCCTGATCTTCTGAAAACGTCCTATGCTAGCCAAACGAATTCTTCCCTGCCTCGATGTTAACGCTGGACGGGTCGTCAAAGGTGTTAATTTTGTTGACCTTAAGGATGCTGGCGACCCCGTGGAATTGGCCCGCCGCTATAACCAAGCCGGAGCGGATGAGTTGGTGTTTCTCGATATCACTGCGACCCATGAGCAACGGGACACGATCCTAGATGTGGTGTATCGGACAGCCGAAGAAGTCTTTATTCCCTTAACGGTGGGAGGCGGCATCCAAAGCTTAGAACAAATTAAAGCTTTGTTAAGGGCCGGGGCAGACAAGGTCAGTATTAATTCCTCAGCGGTGCGAAATCCTAGCTTGATTAATGCGGCCAGTGACCGCTTCGGTTCCCAGTGCATTGTAGTGGCTATTGATGCCCGACGACGCTTAGATCCCCACAATCCGGGTTGGGATGTCTATGTCCGGGGGGGGCGAGAAAATACGGGACGGGATGCCCTGGCCTGGGCCGAGGAAGTGGCTCAACGAGGGGCCGGAGAATTGCTGGTGACCAGTATGGATGCTGATGGAACCCAGGCCGGTTATGATTTGCCCTTAACGGCTGCCATTGCCGAACGGGTGGAAATTCCGGTGATTGCTTCGGGGGGTGCGGGCAACTGTCAGCATATCTACGAGGCCCTGACGACGGGAAAAGCCGAGGCGGCCCTGCTAGCATCCTTACTGCACTACGGTCAACTTACCATCGACGAAGTCAAGACCTATCTCCAGGGTCAGCAAATCCCGGTACGCATCGTCTAGGGGAAGTCCTGGAGAAAAGCTTAAGTTTCTCGTGATTGACCTTGCCATCTGCATAGGGTGCATTAAAATAAAAATAAGTTAACAATTTTTAATATATGTTGGTGCCCATTCTTATTTTTGATGTGGCTCTGGTGGCTTGGTCGCTACATTTGATGCAACAAGCAGTAGTCGAGCAAGAGTTTTCGTTAATGCTAGCCGGAACCCTCGTGGCCCTGGCTGCTGCTGCCATGCTCGTCGTCTATTTCTTAATGGGCCACTGTCTTTCCTACCTGTCCCAACTTCCCTACTAGGAAGCAACGAATTCCGCCCCTCCAACGTAAACTGTCCTGGCCGGAGACCATCCCAGCTTGAGTGGAGGCAGGTTGAAAAAGCGGTCTATGATGGATCACATTTGGCCTAATCTAAAATTCCATGCTACCGATTCGTGATTGTGTCCGCCAAACGGCAGGCTATGTTCCTGGTGAACAACCCCAGACCAGTGATTACATCAAGCTCAACACCAACGAAAATCCCTACCCCCCTCCCGCTGCTGTTTTTGAAGGGTTAACCGCAGAACTCGACAAGGTTCGCCTCTACCCCGACCCCCGCTCTACCCAGCTACGTCAGGCGGCAGCTCAGGTTTTTGGTGTCACACCCGAGCAAATTTTGGCGGGAAATGGGTCAGATGACATCCTCAACATTGCCCTCCGCACTTTTGTTAGTCCCGGAGAAACCGTTGCTTTTTTGGACTTGACCTATTCGCTCTACCAAACCCTGGCGGCGGTACACGGGGCCACCATCGAGAAATTTCCCCTCAATGACCAGTTTCAGATGGCAGGGCCCCTCCTCTGTCCCCAGGCCAAATTAATTTTTCTGGCCTCTCCCAACGCCCCCATTGGTCAGCACCTACACCGGCAATTTTTGCTGGAAACCTGTCGCCAGGCCCAGGGAATTGTCCTGATCGATGAAGCCTACATTGATTTTTCCGACGAAGACCATTGGGACTTTTTGACCCAGTTCGACAATGTGGTGATTTCTCGTACCCTTTCCAAAAGCTATAGTTTAGCGGGGATGCGGGTGGGCTTTGGCATCAGTTCCCCGGCCATCATTACGGAAATGGATAAAGTCCGCGATTCCTACAACCTCGATCGTCTCGCCCAGACCCTGGGCCATCAGGCCTTGGCGGCCACAGCGAAATTTAAACCCCTCTGGCAGAAAATTCGCGCCACTCGTCAACGTCTAAGCCAGGCCCTAGAGAAGCTAGATTTTCAAGTTCTTCCCTCTGATGCTAATTTTGTGCTGGCTTCCCCGGCCTGGATTGGTGCAGAACAGCTCTACCAAGAACTCAAACAACGGAAAATCCTCGTCCGCTATTTCCATCAGCCCCGTATCCAGAATTATGTGCGGATTTCTATTGGCACGGATGCCGAAATTGATCAACTCCTGGCAGCGGTTACTGCCCTGCGAGGCCAGCCCTAGTTTTTGACTTCTGTTAGCTCGATTACCCGTTCATCGTAGTCCTTAACCAAAAAGTTGAGGGGTTTATTGCGGCGGACTTTGTAGCGGAGACGGCGGGCCTGAACCTTGAGCAAAATTTGTTCTAAGCAATCGTGGTCAAAGCAGACATGACGTTGCTGATTTTTATTGCCGAGGCTGGCCCCGCCGATGATATGGAGTTGAGTATTCTTTTTAAGCTGATACCACAGGCCTTCGTTTTGACTAAAACGGGTGGTAGGGGATAGTTGGGGATTGGAGGCCATATAGAAGGAGTCCATGCCTGCCGTACCCAGGGTCTGCTCGTAGTTGTAGTAGTAATGCAGAGGGACATCGGCCACGTTGAGATTCAGCAAATTCTCATAGAACTGACGGGCCACTTCGAGATCGGAAACCATGATGGTGTGAACCTTAGGCGCACTGGTCAGAAACATCCACATGGCTAGGGCATAGGCCGCCAGCAGCATGACCATAATGCCTTGGGTCGAAAATAGGCTGTCGATGGGCACAAAGGCCCCCAAAACCAGGGGAAAATTTAGAGAGACACAGAGCATCATTTCAATTGTTCAGTTTTGGGTGAACGACCTAACGCTAACCATTAGTACAGCGTGGGCTTCCCAATTGATTGGTAACTGCCGCCAGAATTCCGTAATTCTTTTGGTCTTATATTGCTTCCAAGGGCAGGGGTTCTTCCCAAGCCCCACAATTTTTTTCTTGGGCCACGAACCGTTTCGCTTGGTTTGTGCTTAGGGCATGGGTGGGCAAGACAAAGATATCCTAGCAGAAATTATTCATTTCCTCATCCCCCTTGTACCCTTGATGGCTTTGCTTATCAATTCGTGCAGAGGAAAATCGCCCTAATGCTGACAGAACCGTGGGTCAACGTCAGGGCAAAGCGGTAAATCCTGTTTAGGGAGGGTCAAGTCTGGCCATCTAGAAGGGCCAGCGCCAATTCATGACTTCAGGTTTATCAATGCCATGCTCGTAGGCATAGTTAGTACAGTCAATTTGGGCATCTTTTAGTTGCTCCTTGATATGGGCGCCAGCCACCCGCAGTTGGGGCAGACGGTCGATCACATCAATGGCAATGCTAAAGCGGTCGATCTGGTTTTGAATGGCCAGATCCATGGGCGTATTGATATTGCCCTTTTCCTTATATCCCCGGACATGCAGATTTTTGTGATTGGTACGGCGGTAGGTCAGCCGATGAATCAGCCAGGGATAGGCATGAAAATTGAAAATAATTGGCTTATCTACGGTGAATAGGGAATCGAAGTCCCGGTCACTCAGGCCATGGGGATGCTCTGATTCTGACTGCAACTTCATCAGGTCAATCACGTTGACAAAACGAATTTTGAGGTCAGGGAAATATTCTCGTAGCATAGCCGTGGCGGCCAGGGCCTCCTTGGTGGGAATATCTCCGGCACTGGCAATGACCACATCGGGTTCAACGCCCGCATCATTACTGGCCCATTCCCAAATATCAACACCTTTGGTGCAATTGCGGATTGCCGCTGTCATGTCCTGGTATTGCAGGTGCAGTTGCTTATCACAGACGATGATGTTGATGTAGTTTTTGCTCTGGAGGCAATGGTCGGCGACAGAGAGCAGGGAATTGACATCAGGGGGCAAGTAAATCCGCACGACATCAGGGCTTTTATTAAGGATGACATCTAGAAAACCGGGGTCTTGGTGAGTAAAGCCATTGTGATCCTGCCGCCACACCGTCGAGGTCATCAGGATGTTGAGGGAAGAAATATCCGCCCGCCAGTTCAGATGACGACAAATATCCAGCCATTTGGCGTGCTGGTTGACCATGGAGGTAATCACATGGGCAAAGGATTCGTAGGTGGCAAAAAAGCCGTGGCGGCCCGTCAGCAGGTAGGCCTCGAGCCAACCTTCCAGGGTATGTTCACTTAGCATTTCCATCACCCGACCGTCGGGGGAGAGTTCGCCGCCGTCGTGGTCTTCTTCAAAATACTCTGCTATCCAGAATTTCTTGCTGACTTCGTAAACCGCATGAAGTTTATTAGAACTATTTTCGTCTGGGCCAAAGACGCGGAAATTGGTCATGTTATCCCGCATCACATCCCGTAGAAAAATGCCCAGGGGCGTGGTGTTGGGGGCCTCGATGATACCGGGTTTTTCTACTTCAATGCCGTACCGGCGAAAATCCGGCATTTTCAGGCCGCGCCGCAGGAGTCCGCCGTTGGCGTAGGGGGTAGAACCCAGGCGTTTATCCCCGCTGGGGGCCATGGCCTTGATTTCTGGTTTCAGGGTGCCGTTTTCATCAAACAGTTCCTCTGGTTTGTAGCTCCGCATCCAATGCTCTAGCTGATGGCGATGTTCGGGGTTTTCGTGCATCCCACCCATGGGAACCTGGTGGGCCCGCCAGAAGCCTTCCACTTTGTGATTATCAACGTAATCAGGGCCAGTCCAGCCCTTGGGAGTCCGCATCACGATCATCGGCCAACGGGGGCGAGTCGCCACACCCGTGCTCCGTGCTTCGGCCTGAATTTGGTGAATTTCCGAAATGCAATGGTCTAGCGTCGCAGCCATGGCTTGGTGCATGGATTCTGGCTCGGAACCTTCGACAAAGTAGGGAGTATATCCATAGCCTTCAAAGAGGGCCTTTAATTCCTCGTGGCTGATGCGAGACAGAATGGTGGGGTTGTTAATCTTATAGCCGTTGAGGTGCAAGACCGGCAAAACGGCCCCATCCCGGATGGGATTGATGAATTTGTTGGAATGCCAGGAGGTAGCCAGGGGACCCGTTTCCGATTCTCCATCTCCGGCCAGGCCCACAACAATCAAATTAGGATTATCAAAGGCCGCGCCGTAGGCGTGGGAGAGACAATAGCCCAATTCTCCGCCTTCGTGGATCGAGCCGGGGGTTTCCGGGGTGCAATGACTACCAATACCGCCAGGAAAAGAAAACTGTTTGAAAAAGCGTTGCATGCCATCGGCATCTTCACTACATTCCGCAAAGAAACGGGAATAACTGCCCTCTAGGTAGCAAGGGCCGAGAAAACCAGGAGCCCCATGGCCCGGCCCCACCATGTAGAGCATATCCTGGTCAAATTTTTTGATAACGCGGTTGAGGTGGGTATAGAGAAAACTGATGCCAGGACTGGAACCCCAGTGCCCCAGGAGACGGTGCTTGATATGTTCTGGTTGGAGCGGTTCGCGTAGAAGGGGATTGTCGCGGAGATAGATCATGCCCGCGGCCAGGTAATTAGCGGCCCGCCAAAAGGCATGGAGATTTTTAAGTTCTTCTGGACTGAGGGGATTGCCGTTGACGGTGGCTCTAGCCGGGCCAAAAGCACTCAGGCTTGGGGTGGAGAGAGAAATTGAGGCAACCATACGAGGAGACTCCGATTGGGCGAAGGGGTCTCCTTAAGAATATAAGCAGGAAGTGATTAGAGGCCTTAAGCAATGGTTAACCTCTGGGGTAAACCCCTTGGCCAAGCCGCTCTGGCCCTGTCACAATGGCCTAGGAACTGCTCTACCCTAACCCCTTTTTCACCCTGCCATGGCCTTTTTTCAGCAATTGATGGCTCGACCCAAAAATCGTAAGCTGGCCATTGCCATTGCTTTGGGGTCTACCCTCCTGCCGGTTCCCATCGCCGGTATCCACAAGTTTTATCTTGGCCAGCCTCTCTGGGGGGCCATCTATTTTCTACTCTGGTACACGCCAATTCCCCGTATTGCCTGCGCCATTGATGCGGTCTGGTACTTGGTTCAGGGAGATAGCGAATTTGAGCGTCAATTTAATGCCCATCTACCAGGAGCCAATACGTCTGCCGGCACCTCGGTAGAAAGTCTGGCCCAGGCCCTGCGGGAATTAGAACAACTGCGGACGGAAGGCCTGGTGTCCGAGTACGAGTTTGAACAAAAGCGGCGACAATTGGTGGATCGTCTTGCCTAGGGGCCATGTTTAATCTCTCCCGTCAGGCCCTCAAGCGTCGTTTGACCAGTGACCCGCTGTATCGCTTTCAGTCCTTAGCGGAAGTGGCCCTGGCAGCAGAGTTGGGGGTGCGGATTGAAGCCAATCAGGCCACGGTGGACGACTGGTTACGCTTACCTGGATTATCCATCCACCAGGCCCGTAATTTAGTCGCCTTGGTCGATGCCGGGATGCAATTTCTCTGTCTAGAGGATGTGGCGGCGGCCCTCAGTCTGCCCCTCCCGCGGCTCCGTCCCCTGGCCCCGATTCTTGCCTTTACCTACCATGACCCCGACAGTTCCCTGGCTCCCGCCCTTTGCAATGTTAACGTTGCTACCCTAGAACAATTGCGCGCTATCCCCTTTATTGATCAAACTCTAGCGGAATTAATGATCAGTAACCGACAACAATACGGACAATTTCGTCATCTGGCGGATTTACAGCAACGCCTTGGGCTAGAAACAACCTTGACTTCTCAACTAATGTACTATCTTCGCTTTTAGGGGGCTGAAAGCAGAGCGAAATATTTTCTTTTCCTTGGCCCTTGTAAAATATAAAAGTACGTAAAATAGCAAACTTGCAGGCGAACAAAGTAAGCTACAATGTTTTCCTGCTCTGTCCTAGGAAGAAAACTAAAGGAGGCTATTATTGCTGAGCCACTAAGCTTGACCGTGAGTTTGCGCGGCACTCGCGAGGTCAAGGATACCCACCAAACCTTTCGCTTAACGGGCCTGCTAGACGCGTTTTCCGAGCCCACGTTTCGTAAAGTTGTCAGTGACCATATCACTGATGGCCCCAGCCATATTGTGCTTGATTTATCCAAAATTGATTTTCTTGATAGCTCTGGCCTAGGGGCCTTAGTTCAATTGGCCAAACAAGCTAAAAACCAACAGGGAAGCCTGCAAATTGTCACCAATTCTCGGGTAACCCAAACTGTCAAACTGGTGAGATTAGAAAAATTTCTCCCCTTACACAACACCCTCGACGAAGCCATTGCGGCGGTAACGGCGGGTGAATCCTAGATTGATGGGAGCATCTGTTCCTGACCAAGCCACGACGCTCAGCGTTTTGATAATCGGCCAATACCAACGATGTTCCCTAGTAACCAGGCCTGGAGCCGTCTTTACTCCAATCCAGCGGCAATTTCCTTTGGGCGATTGTCTCCCGCCGCTCTAGCCTATCTCGGTGATGCCGTTTTTGAACTGTACGTCCGGGCTTCCTTGTTGTTGCCGCCCCGACGGATTGCGGACTATCATCAGCAAGTGGTCTCCCAGGTACGAGCCGAAAGTCAAGCCTTATTTCTAAAGTCCCTCGCAGCAGAACTCACAGACCAAGAACAGGATATTGTCCGTCGGGGACGAAATGCGGCGGGCTCTGGCCCCCGTCGCTTGGCCCCTGAACTTTATCAGCAGGCCACAGGTCTCGAAACCTTACTGGGCTACCTCTATCTCCACAATCCAGAACGTCTGGAGGCCCTGCTGGCCCGTCTCCCCCTGCCCCCACTCTCTTCTTCCTAGTCCTTACGCTTCCTCGATCATCACCATGGATAACGCTTCCCAGGGCCCTAAGCCCCGCCGTAAACCCACCCGCCCCGTCGGCAAAGGCCCCAGAGCAAGCAGTGCTCGTTCCCTGCAACCGATTAAAAAGTATCGGGGAGAGCCTAAAAAATTACCAGCGCCTCTAGCTCATCAATCGTTGCCTTCCCTGGATGAAACCGCGACGGCTGAGGAGGACAACGATTTGATCTACGGTCGCCACGCAGTTCTAGCGGCCCTAGAAGCAGAACGGCAATTAAACCGGATTTGGGTCGTCTCCAATCTGATGTACGATGCTCGCTACCGCATCCAGTTAATGGCGGCCAAGGCCCGAGGCACGGTGATCGATGAAGTGAATAACCTCCGCCTTAACCAACTAACCCACGGCGCGAGTCATCAGGGAATTGTCGCCCAGGTGGCCCCCTACCACTACCAAGACTTTGATGAATTAATTGCCCAGGCCAAGGCCCAGTGTGCCGACCCTGTATTGGTGATTATTGATAGCATTACCGATCCCCACAACTTGGGGGCCATTATCCGCACCGCAGAGGCCTTTGGCGCTCAGGGCCTGATCCTGCCCCAGCGTCGTACCGTCGGAGTCACCTCAACCGTGATGAAAGTGGCGGCCGGGGCCCTGGAGCATTTTGCCATTGCACGGGTGGTTAACCTCAGTCGGGCCCTCGAAGATTTAAAAAAAGCGGGCTTTTGGATCTATGGCACCGCGGCGGGCCAGGGCCAATCCATCGAGCAGACCGACCTGCGCGGCCCAGTCGGTTTGGTGATCGGGTCTGAGGGAGAAGGGCTGAGTCTGTTAACCCAGCGTCACTGTGACCACCTCCTCTCGATTCCCCTGGCCGGCAAAACCCCCAGCCTCAATGCCTCGGTGGCTGCTGCCATTAGCCTCTACGAAATCTTCCGCCAGCGCGGATTTCAGAAATTGCATCTGTGAACTGTATCGCGTAAGACTACTTTCAGCCAGAATTCAGGCCTATAACTAAGTCAGAGTTTGCTAAATATTAAGAAATATTTCAAACTCAGGGTTAAAATAACACCGGCAATCGTAAATCTAGGCTAAATCCATGAAAGAGCTTGTCTTGCAATTCCTGAATTTGTTGGGCCTGGCCCACTGGGTAGAAATCGTCACCACAACTCCCCGTTGTACCTACTACTTCGGCCCCTTCCTCAGTCGTGAAGAAGCTGAAACAGCTCAGCGGGGCTACCTAGAAGACCTCCAAGGAGAAGAAGCCCAGGGCATCGCGATCACGATTAAGCGCTGTAAACCACAGAATTTGACTATTTTTGAACAGTCCCGAGAAGAACGCCTACAATTCCAGCGTTTGATGCCCATTGGTAGTTAGTCGCCAAGTTTTATCTGGTTGACAGGGCCATCCTGGGGCCAAGTTGTCTCAAGGGGACTGAGATGGCTTGACCTAACCCAAGTCTTTTGTGGGTTTTGAGAAGGGCAGTTAGGAAAGCTAGAAGGCTCCAACCTCTCTAGCAAAGCTTTTACAATGGTTAACGGTATTTATTCTTCGTTAACGTAACCTATGACCTCTCCTCTCCTCCGTGGCCAGGGACTCCCACCTTTTTCCGAGATTTCGATCGATACCATTGTGCCGGCCATGACGGAACTGCTGCAAAGTCTAGAGCAAGACCTGAGCCAACTGGAAGCTCAGCTCACCCCAACTTGGTCAGGGCTGGTGGAACCCCTGACGGCCCTGGAGGAGCGCCTCACCTGGAGTTGGGGCATTATTGGGCATCTGATGGGGGTTCAAAATAGCCCGGAACTGCGCCAGGCCTACGAGGCAATTCAGCCCCAAGTCAT
Organism: Synechocystis sp. LKSZ1; assembly: GCF_040436315.1. Lineage (NCBI taxonomy): Bacteria > Bacillati > Cyanobacteriota > Cyanophyceae > Synechococcales > Merismopediaceae > Synechocystis > Synechocystis sp. LKSZ1. Next base: position 1,813,021 of record NZ_AP031572.1, read on the forward strand.
TCAGTTTTCTAACCGTTTGGGCCAGAGCCAGGCCCTGTACCAAGGCTTTAAGGCCCTGCGGCAGAGTCCTGACTGGTCAACCCTAGAACCCGCCCAGCAGCGCATTGTCGAAAGTAATCTGCGGGAAGCCGAACTCGCTGGGGTTGGTTTAAGCGGCGAAAAACGAGAACGCTTCAACGCAATTCAACTGGAATTGGGAGAATTATCTACCCAATTTTCCAATCATCTCCTGGATGCCACCAAGGCCTTTAGCCTCACCCTGACAACCCCGGAAGAAGTAGCGGGCTTACCCCCCAGTTTGTTGGCCTTTGCGGCCCAAACCGCCCGTAGCCAGGGCCAAGAGACGGCAACGCCTGAAGCCGGGCCTTGGGTGATTACGCTGGATTACCCCAGCTATTTACCCTTTATGAAGTACAGTGAGCGGCGTGACCTGCGAGAACAGCTTTATCGGGCCTTTGTCCGTCGCGCTTCCGAGGGAGAGTGGGATAATCAACCCCTGATCGAAAAAATCCTGGCCCTGCGCCTAGAGCAAGCCCAACTCCTCGGGTACTCGACCTATGCCGAACTCAGTCTATCCCGCAAAATGGCTCCTAGTGTGGAAGCGGTGGAAACCCTCCTAGAAGAACTGCGCCAGGCCAGCTACGATGCGGCGCAACAAGAACTAGACCAACTCAAGGCCTTTGCAAACCTGGAAGATCTCAAACACTGGGATGTGGCTTTCTGGTCGGAACGTCAGCGGGAAGCCCTCTTTGACCTTAATAGTGAGGCCCTGCGGCCCTATTTTCCCTTACCCCAAGTATTAACCGGCCTATTTCAACTGGCCGAACGACTTTTTGACGTGACGATTACCGCCGCCGATGGTCAGGCCCCTGTTTGGCACACGGATGTGCGCTATTTCCAGGTCAGTAATTCCCAACAAGAACCCCTTGCCTACTTCTACCTCGACCCCTACAGTCGGCCCGCGGAAAAACGGGGCGGGGCCTGGATGGATATTTGTATCAATCGGGCCAAGCTCCAAAAAGAGGGCCAGCCGATGCTACGCTTACCCGTTGCCTACCTCGTCTGCAACCAAACGCCGCCCGTGGATGACCAGCCCAGTCTGATGACCTTCGATGAAGTGACCACCCTCTTCCATGAGTTTGGCCATGGCATTCACCACATGCTGACCCAGGTGGACTATACTGGCGCGGCAGGGATTAATAATGTGGAATGGGATGCGGTGGAGTTGCCCAGTCAGTTTATGGAAAATTGGTGCTATGACCAGGCGACCCTCCTGGGCATGGCACAGCATTGGCAGACGGGGAAACCTTTGCCCGAAACAGAATACCAGAAACTCTTAGCGGCCCGGAACTATATGACGGGCTCGGCCATGCTCCGCCAGATTCATCTGAGTTTATTAGATCTCGAACTACACCATCGTTACCGGCCCGATGGCTCGGAAACCATCCGCGAGATGCGTGACCGCCTGGCGAAAACCACCCTGATTCTGGCCCCACTACCCGAGGATGCCTTCCTTTGTTCCTTTGGCCATATCTTTGCGGGAGGATACGCGGCCGGCTACTACAGTTACAAATGGGCGGAAGTGCTGAGTGCTGATGCCTTTGCCGCCTTTGAAGAGGCAGGTTTAGAGGATGAGTCCGCCGTCCAGACCGTTGGCCAACGCTTCCGGGATACGGTCTTGGCCCTGGGAGGTAGTTTGCACCCGCTGGAGATTTTCCGTCGTTTCCGGGGCCGCGAACCTCAAACGGAGGCCCTCCTGCGGCACAATGGCCTGCTGCCCCAAGCGGTCTAGGTCATAGTACTGGTCTCCAAAAGAAGAATAGGCCCCTGAAGTTCTCGCCAGAAATAGGCTGTCAAGGGAAAGGGAACTAAATTTTCCAAATCTTTTCCAGTCAGCCTTTTGGGACGATATCCATCCGTAAAAGACCAGTACTAGCAACAGCAAAGACCTTACCGTTATAGAGGCCATTTATGGAATTCATCGAACTAGCAGAGCAATTACTCCATCAAGTGGCCCTTGTTGCTAAGGTGATTTTAGAATTTCTAGCCGTTCTGATTACGTTAATCGCCTCTATCAATGCCCTTAAACTATTGTTAACGGCCAATCGTAAAATCTCTAAGGCCAAATTGACGGCGGATCTGCGTTTAGATCTAGCCCGTTCCTTAGCGCTGTCGTTGGAATTTCTTCTCGGAGCAGATATTGTCGGCACAGCAGTTTCCCCTGATTGGAATGCCCTGGGGCAATTAGCAGCAGTCGCTGTCATTCGTACTTTTTTAAATTACTTTTTGGCAAAGGAAGTCAAAGAATTACAGACGGAACATTTGCCAGAATCGTAATAGCGATCAAGAGGCTAGGTGATAGGCTGCTCCTGTTGTCTCACCCACAGGGCCTTATTGAGCGATCCCCCAGGGCCCGTAAGCGATGACGTCCCAGAGGCCCTAGACTAGGAAAGGTTTTACTCACGCTTGCCATGGATGCCTTTAGCCCCCTTCCCCCCGACTGGATCCAGTCAGCGACCCACGCCTATCGCTTCTGCTGTCCCCGTTGCCAGGCCTCGGCCAAGCAGGCCCAACAGGCCTGGATTAACCGCCGTTCCCCAGTAATTACGGAAGAGTATCGCCGCAAATGGCAAGAATTTTATCAGTGTGAATGTGGTCAAAGCTGGTGGGCCTGGAGTAGCGACCGCCCCGCTCCACCCGAGCCCTGCCAGGAATAACCGTTGTTCAACAAAACCGGATATTCTACATAGAGAACTCTTTGATCATTCTTTAACGTTCGTGGAGCCAATGCAATTTAATAAAATCCTAATTGCCAATCGGGGAGAAATCGCCCTACGCATCCTACACAGTTGCGAAGAACTCGGCATCTCTACCGTGGCAGTTCACTCCACTATCGACCGCCAGGCCCTGCATGTCCAACTGGCCGATGAAAGTGTCTGCATTGGCCCACCGCCTAGTGGCAAAAGCTACCTCAACATTCCCAACATTATCGCGGCGGCCCTGACCCGCAATGCCACCGCTATTCACCCCGGTTACGGATTTTTAGCAGAAAATGCCCGCTTTGCTGAAATTTGCGCTGACCACCAGTTGACCTTTATTGGCCCTTCCCCCGAAGCCATTCGGGCCATGGGAGATAAATCCACCGCCAAAAAAACCATGCAACGGGCTGGCGTTCCCACCATTCCCGGTAGTCCGGGCCTGATCGATAGTGAAGGAGAGGCCCTACGCATTGCCGCCGAGATTGGCTATCCCGTGATCATTAAGGCCACAGCGGGGGGCGGCGGCCGGGGGATGCGTTTGGTGCGTCAAGAAAGTGAGTTTTTGCGACTGTTCCAAGCGGCCCAGGGAGAAGCCGAAGCGGCCTTTGGGAATCCGGGGGTTTATCTCGAAAAATTTATTGAAAAACCCCGCCATATTGAGTTTCAAATCCTCGCAGACAGCTACGGCAACGTCGTCCACCTGGGAGAACGGGATTGTTCGATCCAGCGTCGTCACCAAAAACTGCTAGAAGAGGCCCCGAGCCCCTTCCTCACGCCCCAACTCCGCAAAAAAATGGGAGAGGCGGCGATTAAGGCGGCCAAATCAATTAAGTATGTCGGGGCCGGTACTGTTGAATTCCTGGTGGATGCCTCCGGGGCCTTCTACTTTATGGAGATGAATACCCGCATTCAAGTGGAACATCCCGTCACAGAAATGATCACCGGGCTAGATTTAATTAGCGAGCAAATCCGCATTGCCCAGGGGGACAAACTACGCTTCAACCAGTCCCAAATACATTTTTCTGGTCATGCCATCGAATGCCGCATTAATGCTGAAGACCCCGATCAAAACTTCCGGCCTCATCCCGGCAAGATCAGTGGTTATCTGCCCCCTGGCGGCCCTGGGGTTCGTATCGACTCCCACGTTTATACCGACTACGAAATTCCACCTTACTATGATTCGCTGATCGGCAAACTGATTGTTTGGGGTAGTGACCGAGAAATGGCTATTAAAAGGATGCAACGGGCCTTAAGGGAATGTGCCATTACGGGTATTCCCACCACCATTAATTTTCATCAACGGATTTTACAAACCCCAGCCTTTCTTAAAGGGGATGTTTATACTAATTTCATTGAAGAACATTTAATGAATAACCCCAAATAGGCCCCATGATTGGTTAGTTTTGGTGTTCTGAACCGCAAGCTGGTACCCGCAAGGTTAAAATTGTTAAGAAACATGAAGTATCCTTCTTAACAAGCCATGGCCGAGCACCAGAGTATTCGCATCCGGGGCGCCCGACAGCACAATCTCAAGAATGTGAATCTCGATTTGCCGCGTGACCGCTTGATCGTCTTCACGGGGGTATCGGGGTCAGGCAAGTCCTCTCTGGCCTTTGATACAATTTTTGCGGAAGGCCAACGGCGCTACGTGGAATCCCTGAGTGCCTACGCCCGTCAGTTTCTCGGCCAACTGGATAAGCCGGATGTGGATGCCATTGAAGGGTTAAGTCCGGCCATTTCCATCGACCAAAAATCCACCTCCCATAATCCCCGCTCCACCGTCGGCACCGTCACGGAGATCTACGACTATCTCCGCCTGCTTTTTGGCCGGGCTGGAATACCCCACTGTCCCCATTGCCAGCGCAGTATTGCTCCCCAGACCATCGATGAAATGTGCGACCGGATTATGGCCCTGCCGGAACGGACGAAATTTCAGATCCTGGCCCCAGTGGTACGGGGTAAAAAGGGTACCCATCAGCAGTTACTGTCGGCTCTGGCCGCCCAAGGTTTTGTGCGGGTGCGTATCAACGGGCAAGTGCGGGAATTGTCGGACAATATCGAACTGAAAAAAAAACAGAGCCATCATATCGAGGTGGTGATTGACCGTCTGATCCGCAAAGCAGGCCTGGAGGAACGTCTGGCCGATTCTTTAAGTACCTGTCTCAAACAAGCCGAAGGTACGGCCATTATCGAAATTCTGGACACCCCGACGGAGAACAAGGCCCCGACCCCTCTGCAAGACACTAGCCCTTTAGCGGCAGAGGCCAGACAGGTTTATCAGCTTCATGCCCCTAAAGAGTTAGTCTTTTCCGAAAATTTTGCCTGTCCTGAGCACGGGGCCGTGATGGAGGAACTGTCTCCCCGTCTGTTTTCCTTTAATTCCCCCTACGGGGCCTGTCCCGACTGCCATGGCCTGGGGTCGCTACGCACCTTTTCCGAGGAACTGATCGTTCCCGACCCCAGTAAACCCCTCTACGCCGCCATTGCCCCTTGGTCAGATAAAGACAACGCCTATTACCTCTCCCTGCTCTACAGCGTCGGCCAGGCCTTTGACTTTGAACTGCAAACCCCTTGGCAGGGCCTGACTTCCGACCAGCGTCAGGTATTGCTCCACGGCACGGAGGAACAAATTTGGATAGAGGAGGAATCCCGCTTTCGCCAAGGCAAAGGCTACTACCGCAAATTTCCAGGGATTTTGGCCCTTCTGGATCGGGCCTACGAAGAAACCAACTCGGAAACGGTTAAACAAAAGCTAGAAACCTATCTGGTCAATCAACCCTGTGAAACCTGTCAGGGCCAACGCCTCAAACCCGAGGCCCTGGCTGTCAAACTGGGTCAGTACAATATCTGTGACCTGACCAGTGTTCCCATTCGGGACGGCCTCCAGCGCATCGAGCAATTAGACTTAACACCGCGTCAACGCTTGATTGGGGAACTGGCCCTGCGGGAAATTAAGGCCCGCTTGCAATTTCTCCTGGATGTGGGCCTGGATTACCTCACCCTCGACCGGGCGGCCATGACTCTTTCCGGCGGCGAGGCCCAACGCATTCGTCTGGCAACCCAGATCGGTGCTGGGTTAACAGGGGTGCTCTACGTGCTGGATGAACCGAGCATTGGCCTGCATCAACGGGATAACGAGCGACTCCTCAATACCCTGCATAAACTGCGGGATTTGGGTAATACCTTGATTGTGGTGGAACATGATGAAGATACGATTCGCCAGGCCGACCATATTGTCGATATTGGCCCCAAAGCCGGGGTGCATGGTGGTGAAATCGTCTGTCAAGGCGGCCTACAAACTCTGCTGGAACATCCCAAATCCCTGACGGGGGCCTATCTTTCAGGGCGGGCGGTGATTGCGACTCCGGTGGAGCGTCGTCCGGGTAATGGCCTAAGCCTCAAGCTTCAGGATTGTCACCTAAATAATCTGCGTCACATTGACGTGGAAATTCCCTTGGGCAAACTGGTCTGTGTGACGGGGGTTTCGGGGTCAGGTAAATCCACCCTGGTGAATGAATTGCTCTATCTGGCCCTGCAACACCATCTTTCCCGCCAAGTCCCTCTTCCTAAGGGCCTGGGGGCCATAGAGGGCCTAACAGCCATTGATAAAGTGATCGTGATTGATCAATCCCCCATTGGCCGGACTCCCCGCTCCAATCCCGCCACCTATACCGGCGTCTTTGACCCGATTCGAGAGGTCTTTAGCCAGACGGTCGAGGCCAAGGCCCGGGGCTATAAACCCGGCCAGTTTTCTTTTAACGTCAAAGGTGGTCGTTGTGAGGCCTGCGGGGGCCAGGGGGTGAACGTGATCGAGATGAATTTTCTACCCGATGTCTATGTCCAGTGCGATGTCTGCAAAGGAGCCCGCTATAACCGGGAAACCCTACAAGTGAAATACAAGGGCCATTCTATTGCCGAAGTTTTGGAACTGACGGCTGAAGAGGCCCTGGTCATTTTTGAAAATATTCCTCGGGCCGTAAATCGCCTACAAACGCTGGTCGATGTAGGCCTGGGCTATGTGAAATTGGGCCAACCGGCCACCACCCTTTCTGGGGGAGAAGCCCAACGGGTGAAACTAGCTACCGAATTATCCCGGCGGGCGACAGGAAAAACCCTCTACCTGATTGATGAACCCACCACTGGCTTATCCTTCTACGACGTGCATCAGTTACTGAATGTGCTACAGCGCCTGGTGGATAAGGGCAACTCCATCCTGGTGATCGAGCATAACCTAGACGTGATCCGCTGTAGTGACTGGATTGTCGACCTTGGCCCTGAGGGGGGCGACCGAGGCGGCCAGATAATTGCAGAAGGAACACCAGAGGCCGTGGCCCAGCATCCCAGTTCCTACACCGGGCATTTTCTGGCTCAGGTGTTATCGCCAATTCCCGTAAAAGTAGAACCCTAGTTTGCATAATATTCAAGGATTTTGTGGCTTAGAGTCGGGGATATGTGGAATGAGGGTTAGCGAACTCTCTTTACTACAGAAAACTAAAGATGCCCCCGGTTAAGGCCTTGCTGGCCCCGACATCTGCTGAAGTAAAACCAGTAGTTCCTGTCAGTGTCATCAGCAAGTTATTGGCCTGGTCTCGCAACTCCGTATTACTTCCCACTGTCTGCACATTGATGTTGGCTATGCCACTGAAAATTATCTGGTCATTGGCCCGATTAAACTGGAACACGGTATCCATTCCATCCCCTGGGTTGTAATACACTTTATCCCTTGCACTATCATTACCGAGGTAAACCATATCGTTGCCCAGGCCACCAGTTAACTCATCGGCCCCGAGTCCACCATCGATTAGGTCATCTCCTCCTAGACCCAAGATGCGGTCTGCGCCACTCCCTCCCTTGAGGGTCTGACTCAGATTACTGCCGGTCAGATTGAGATTGCCAGTAAAGCCACTGGCATCCACATTCTCAAAACCCTTAACAGAGGATTGACTCCAAGGAACGGGGAAAAAGAGGAAAGGAATAGGCAGCCCAATAAAGTTAGGTTGAACTAGTACCTGGGAAGCATTGCTAAGGTTAATTTCTAGGGGAGTGGTACTACCCAGGCCATTCAAGACGAGAGTATCGTTGCCAGCGCCGCCATTGATGCTGTCTCGTTGGCGTAAGTTATCGAGAGTGGTGGTGACAAAGTCATTCCCAGGGCCGGTGTTGATGGAGTCTCGATTGGGAGTCGTAACTTTTTCAGCGGCATCTAGTACTTTAATACTAAATTCCTCTTCGTAACTGAGGCCGCCTTGATCTGTCGTTTTGACCCGGATACTGTAACTTGATTTTGTTTCAAAGTCAGGCGAATTATTAATTTTGAGTTGATTACCATCAATCGTGAAGGCTGAGTTATCAGTGTCTCCTAGGCCTGTAACCAAGCTGTAGGTAAAGGTGTTGCCGGTATCCGGGTCAGTGGTACTGAAGTTGCCGATGATGGTATTGGCAGGGACATTTTCATTAATGTTTCCATTGCTTAGGTCAATATCTGTCGGGGCATGATTTAAAACATTAAGCGTCACTACTTCACTGCGGAATTTTTGCTGATTGGTGGCCGGTAAATCCTTAGAAATAGTGCCATTGTTGTACCAAATCGTATCACCATTATCTACCAACAATTGCACGCTAGGTGTACTGGCTAACGAGGCAGGGACTTCAACAATGGATTCAAAACTACCACCACTGATCAGGGCGGTTAAATCGACACCGCGATCTACCGGCGACTCATTGACGTTGCCACTCCAGCTATAGATACGAAAATCATTGCCTGCCCCCGCAGTTCCGGCCACAATCAAATAACTGCCGTCGTTACTGCGCTCGATACTCCGAATTCCCCGGCCGCCTAAATCTAGGAAAATAGGAGAACCAAAGGTCGCTGAACCAGTTGTGCCTCCATTGGCAGAAGCCGCAATAGTGGTGAAGTTGGTAACAGGAACAATCAAGGCCTGAGTGCGGTTGCTAGTGGGTTCAATGGGAGCACGGAAGCCGAGATAGGCTATGGTACCACTTACAAACGTTAGACCTTCGATATTGAAGCCGTTGCTTTGTTCCGGGATAACTCCATTGGCGGCGCTGGCCGCTAGACCAAGGAAACCAGACCCTAGGCCATGGCCATTATTGTTATCCCAAGCAATTAAATCATCTTCAAGGAAGGAATAATAACCATTAAAGGTGAGGGCCGTGTTTACACCAGTACTAGAGAGCGTTGTAGAGAAAATGCGTTCACGATTGGGACGGTCATCACCACTACTGTTATTACTATGGGAACCCATCCAATAAATGGTATTACCGTTACGAGTAGAAGCTTCAATATCCACTTCACTGCTACCACTAAGACCAAGAGAACTGGTGAAATCAAACCCTTTCAAAGGTAGGCCAGAATCGTTGCGGTCGTAGAGACGAATGGTTTGGTCTTCATCATCGGCCACCAACATATAGTCGGCGTCAATGGCAAGGGCCGTCGAAGCATCACTAGCGCCGGTGTGGAAACGGGTTGTACTGGGGTTAACCGAGGCCGCTGAGGCCCCATAATTAATGGTGTAAGTAGTAGAATTCAGGCCATCGCTAACGGTGACGGTAATATCAGTCAAGCCGACGTCCGTGGGCGTGATTTTCAGATTGCGATCACCATTACTTCCCGTTAGATTCAAGTTGGCATCAAGAACAACACTTTGGTTACTACTGGTGGCTGTAACCGTTAAGTTGCCTAGGGGCGTATCGCTATCGGCTAAGTCAAAGTCAAGGCCAATTGTGCGAGCTGGATCGGTTGGATCGTTGACTACACCACTGATAGCCAGAGGACTAGTAGGTGCGACTAAAACACCACCGTCCAGGAAGTTAGTTGTCGTTGCAATATTGAGGCTAATGGTGGGAATGGCACCGGCACTGGTGGTAAAGTTCCAGGTTGTTTTGTCGGCAATGCCGCTGAAGCTATCAACATTAGCAACATCTTTAATGGCCGTGCTAGCAATTTGCACGTAATAACCAGTAACAAGTTCTAGATCGCTAGTCGGGTTAATCGTCAGTCGGCTATTGGAAATAGTGGTGTCGGGATTTGTGGCCAAACTAACGAGGGGACTAGTCGCAATATCAAAGGTTTCCACCACTGAGTCATCCGATGTGCGATAAATCGTGATACTCCCCGTCCCCTTCTGTACCTGTTCAGTAAAGTCGATCACAAGATTGTTAGCAGGGGCAAAGCCAGTCCCATTATCATCAGGAGTGAGGTTGTAGATAGCAGGCTGGCCAAAGGTAGAAACCCCCGGACTACCTAAAGCCGCTGTTGTTGCGGTGTTACTACGGGATTTTTCTGCATCGCCTGTAGTCGAAAGTGTCCACTGACTCGCATTATTGGCCCCTAACGCGGTTAGGCTCGGCCAAGCACTGGCGTTTTGAGTCCGCGGCCCCTGAACGTTACCTGACCCCTGATCGTTATAAGTCAGACGATCAACTAGGTTCCCACTAGCATCATAGAGATTAATTTCATCATTACGGCCTAGGTTTTGAGTTAAACCGCCAATGATTTTCGCCTCACTGGGGAGATTCCAGGCGGTGCGGAAAGCGGTGGCATTGGCCTCGGTTAGGATGACGGATTCACCGGGTAGGACAATCCCAAAGGCGCTTAGATTAAAACTACCCGATGCGCGAGAGCTATCATCAAAACTCCAGCCGGTGAAATCAACAGCTGTACTTCCTTCATTGGTGAATTCTACAAACTCTCCAGGCTGGCCATCGTACATATACTCCGTAATATAAATTGAGGGCCTGAGATCTAGACCAATGATTACTGGGTCATGGTCTGACGTACGAAAGGGATCAACATTGTAGAAACTGTCGATTTGTCCAGCAGTTTTGAACTCTGTGTTATAGTCCAGAACGATTGGCTCATCCGCATTGATATGCCATTTAGCGGCTCCTGTGACTTGACTATTCAAGCTGTTACTGGCAAGGGCATGATCTAATGACCCCCACTGGCCATCAAACTGATAGGAGTAAGATGCAGAATCAAACAGGCTTGTATAGCCAGCATTAATCAAGGTCGTAATGGGATCTTCCAAGCGGTAGGAGTTGAGATCCCCCATGATTAGATAATCTGAGTCTGTTGTTCCTGTCGGCTTAGTTGCCAACCAAGTCGCCAACTCTTGCGCAGCCTGGGTGCGAGTAGCGTTAGACAGGCCTTGACCATCGCCTTGATCAGCGTCACTTGGCAGGTTTGCAGCTGAACCCTTGGATTTGAAGTGATTAATAACAGAGGTGAAGGTTTCATTGGTAGGAGTTCCATTTGCCAAACGTTCAAAGGTAACGGCTAAAGCCGGACGCTGAACTCGATTGGCTGAATCTTGCGCAAAAATGCCCGTTGTCAGAGCTGCAACACTAGTGCCTGGAGCAACCCGAACGGCATTGGTTTTGTAAATGAAGCCAACGGTAATTTCGTCACCACCAAAAGCATCACTAACACCATTAGCTGTCATGAGTGCCGAAGCAGGAGGCGTAACAAAGGCGTAAGTACCAGGAGCGGTGGCGGCATTCAGAGCATTTACTAATTGCTGGACTGCACTGTTTGTACCATAGCCATCGTTCTCCATTTCGTTGTAGCCAAAGACATCCGCATTTGCACCCAGAACTGCTTGAACTGTCTTGTCAATTTGGCGCTTGAACTCAATGGCTGTGTCTGCCCCGCGAGAAGTGGGGAAGCCGCCATCTACCAAGCCATCACTATTGGCGTCAATGCCATTGCCATTGAAAAAATTGAGCAGGTTGGCGCTGGCAACTCGGAGGGTGCCACCCACGCTTGGAGGTGTCGCTGGTCGAGGATTGGAATCGGTAAAGATGAGGTTGCTGAGATCGGTGGGGGTGGGGCGCACACGGTAGGCATTGGGACTGGCGGCGTTGCCGCCCCAGGTATAGGTCAGCACGCCTGCTAGGTTGGATACAGTGGTACCGCCGCGTAGGGTGTTACTGGCGCTCAGTCCACTGGGGATCGGGAAGATGACTGGATCAGGGTTTTGGTTTTGCAGTGAGTCATCGATCAAAATACGGTTGAGGTTATTGGCCACCTGCAAGGTATTGGCTGTAGCGCCGGGTGATGCAACCTGGGTGGGCTGGAAAAGGCGATCGCCCGACGACACCTCAAACGTCCCAAAACGACCTAGCGGGAAGTTATTCGTGACGATGAGGTTCTGTGGAAACGTCACGCGCATGCCCTCGAAACGTTCAAGGTAGTCGGTTGTTGCGAAAGGCAGGCTGACGGATGCTGCAGTAGGCAAAAGGTTGCCGCTGCTGACGATGGTGACAGTGGTGGTGGTGACTTGAGTTTGCCCTTGGAACTCTGCAACCGTTCCTGTTAGCTGTACTTTGTCACCGATCGCCACAGAGTTGTTGTTGTTATTGAATACAAAAATGCCCTCAGATGTAGCCGGATCGGCGTCAGCATCAGCATCTTCTTCTTGAACGTAGAAGCCGCGCAGGGCTGGCGAAGCCCCCTCGAAGTCACCCACCACAATGCCTTCAATGGTGACAGTTGCATTGGCAAGAGGACTGCTAGAGCTACTACCCTGAATGTCGTGGATTTTGGTGATGGGGGTTACAGCAACATCCCCAGAAACAGAATTGGAGGTGCCATTGATCGGCACATTGGGGGTGTTCTGGTCTTCATAGGTGGCGTTGGCATTGTTACTGAGGGTCAGAGTCTCTGAAGGTTCATTAACTTTGCGCTGGAAGATCAATGTTCCTAAAGCCCCTGGCGCAACTATTCCCGTCAGAGTGTTTATGTATTTAGTTACATCACTATTGGCTGTCGTACCATTTTGTTCGCCCCCCAAAAGATTGGTTGCAGGGTCGCCACTAAAATATTGAATAACTCCCGCTCCCTGGGCCGAACCTAGAACGTGACTGGTATCAATGACACCATTACTATCACTATTTCTTGCCCAATTATTGGGAAGCGTCGTACCATCTTCGGTAATGACGACATTGCCAGCATTCAAAATGACATTACCACTTCCAGACTGAACCTCAGAAACGTTTTTGTATTGAACAACATACTCAATGATATTGCCAGGGGCCGATTGTTTTGGTGTCGTCGAGAGCGTACCATCTGTGCCTTGAACGGCGGGCCCAGTTCCCTGCAAAATCCGTGATTGCTTTACCTGTTGTAGGAAGCCGGTGTATACACGATTAATTGTGCTGTTGTTTACCGAATCATCCGCAATTCCATTACTGTTGCTATCAACAAAAGCAGTAATAGGAACGGGGAAACCTCGTTCGATGCCCACATCCGTAGAAAGCGATGTTCCAGCCGGCAGATCCACCGTCACCCCATAATTTGCTGTTCCATTGACAGCGATGCTATCAATTCGTACTGGGTTACTACCACTAACGGGATTCCCGCCCACAACACCGGTTCCACCAGTAAAAACAAATTGACTACCGTTATAGTTGTAAGTAGCAGAGGTAGCGACATAGGATACAGTAACTATCGTACCGGTAGGTAGACTAGACAGACTACTAGGAATGCTAGGTAACAGAGAAATATTCGTGACTGCACCACCAGTATTTTGAACAGTATTGGTGAATGTAACCTCGTTCGGATTAAAGGTTGAGCCAGGGACTAAACCAGCGGGAACATTGGATGATTTGTTAGTAAAATCATCATTATTGTTTGTCGGCCCAACGGCATTGGGAGAACCATTGGGACCATTGAGAATACCAGCCGTAAAATCATCATTTTGAATGGTGCCTTGGCCTTGGCCATCTACGACATTAGCGCCAATAACATTCGTGACATTGACAAAGAATGTTTCGTTCGACTCAATCGTCGTGTCACCGTTTACGAGTACGGAAAAGGAATAAGTGCTTGAGCCGGCTGGAATGGTTTGGCTTGTGAGGGACCTAGCTATATAGTCGCTACCAGAATTTGCTGTGTTATCAGAAGTTGCAATGTCAAATGTTACTCCACCAGGCCCTGCAGGAGCGCTCAAGGATACGGTAAAGGTGTAGGTGGTTGTATCAGCATTTCCTTCACTGAGAGATACATCATTGATAGATAGGTTTATCGTGGGATTCGGTGGCGCAACTGGCGCAAAGGCAACCCCTCGGAAAGCGGTATTATTTGCTGCTGTTGCGATCGTGGTAGCAGTGCCCGAAGCCGTTGCATTGTAGCCGGTACTATCAACAAACTTGTATAAAGAACCGCCACCAGTCGCGCCAGAACCTCCCGTTGTACCGTAGAGGGTTACTGTAGTACCACTCACACTTCCCGTTAAGCCGCGCACCGCCGTGGCAGTAATTATGCCGTTAGCAGCCCAGCTACCTGCTACTAGAGCGTACTTCTGAATTTGGTTTGCCGTGTCATCGGCAACGTAAAGGGTATCTAAGCCAGGAGCTCCGTCTAGATCGGCAAAGAAAAAGCCGTAGGGGCTGCCAGTATTAGTAGGAAATCCGGGCAGGTTTGTGATTGTTTGTCCGGAGGTTGTAGGAGTTCCAGTTCCCACTGTTCCTAACCGAACCGTAGAACCAGAACTAGTGGAAATATAAAGTTGACCACCCAAAATATTGGCGGCGCGGATATTAGTAACAGTTGTACTTAGTTGAGTCGATGTTGTGCTTCCAAGAGTCGTATAACGTACCCCTCCAGCACCTCCTGCAACCCATAAATCAGTTCCGTTTGTACTGGCAACACTTCTAGGATTATTTCCAGAGGCAAAATCAGTTAAAGCCGTTGAAGTATCAATATTTCCACTAGCATCAACTCGCGCAACAACCCGTGAAACTGATGTACCCAACGTACCAGAGAGAGATGAACCTCCAGTTGTTGTCCCATAACCAGTTAGAAGAAGGTATTTCCCATCTACAGATAGGGTCAGTAAACCCTCAGAAGTAGCTGTACCACTGGCAATTAGAGGTTGCATAGTACCGCTAGTGGTAGTTGGTAAGGCAATTGACTGAACTAATGCGCCGGCGGGAGTGTATTCGTCGAGGAATACTTCATTTCCTGTATTGACTAGAGAACCAGATCCAGTACCTACTCGATAAATTACTAAATTTCCAGCGGTAAAGGCAGCAGTTTCAACGGTGAGTTTTTGATCGGCAATGGTAATAGTTTGCCAATCGTTTTCAGACTTGATTGCCGCTAACTGCTCGTCACGTAAGATGTTACCGCGCACTAATTCCGAAAAAAGTTGCCCCTCATCGCCAGGGGTATCACTAGTATTAATTTGAGCATCAATCGAGTGACCAATTTCTTCTAACAGAACATTAGCGAGGGTGGCGGATTGCCCTTGATCAATTACCCATTGTGCTAAGTAAATACGATTGATTTCACTGGAATAAGCACCCAAAATTACGCCTGTGCCACCGCTCCAAATTTCGATCGCGGGAGCTTGACTAAAATCACCACTTGCCCATTGGGTACGAATCGATTCTGCAACTACTCCATCAAAATGACTACCGAAGGCTTCTGTAAGAATACTATAGTATCTCTCTTCTTCCTGAGCCAACTCTTGCAGTAACGTTTTTAGTTCAATGACGGCGGTTTTTACAAGAGCCACCTCTGCCGGTAGGAGGTTAATCAGGGATGTAGGCAAAAGCAGTTCAGTATTCATGGCAAGAGAGAGCAAAGGCGATTAAATAAAGATTAGGGTGTGTAAAACGACTACTATTCAAGTAGCTTAAATCACCCCGATCAGATTAAGACTTTTGCATTAAGTAAACGTAAACAAAAGCTTAAAACTTCTTCTCATCTCTTAACTTGACGCCCTGGGCCATTATTAAAACCGGACAGGGCCAGGAAACATTCAACCCCGATGGAATCTTTGAAATACCATCTCCACAACGACCCCATGACTTAGCGCTGAATTCAATCACGCCAATTAGCAGTCCACCCCAACTACACCCAATAATTCCTTGAACATCACCTATCGCAACTACAGATGGACGCATCACTGACTTTATTGGCTTATCAAGTAATATTCTTATGTCGTTATATAAAAAAAAGAGTAGCTACTAATTTCAATATTTTTTTGGTTGTTAAACTGAGTAACAGTCATTACTCTAATTCTCAATACAAACTTAATTCATACTTCTAGATATTTGAGAATGTTATTTCTAGCCAGAAATATTAAATATTGACATAAAGCTTAACATTTAAAAAACCAAGGTCTGGGGTAGAAAGTCATACCTCAAATGAACAAAGGAGCGATACGGTTCAAGGACAGGTTGTAGCTATCGAAACTTATCAATCAATTTCTCTCATATATTTTAGATATTTCTAGAAGTTTTAAAATGAGATAAGAAATGAGTAATACTATAATTTTTATCATCACTCTGTTATGATTGTTGTTAATTAGTTCGTCTAGCTTAAGATAGGATTTTAAGAATTTCCATGATAATTCTATTTTCCATCGAAAACGATAGGCTTTAGCAATTTCGACATTAGTCATTGTCTTAACATTCGTAGCTAAATAATACTCGCTCTTATTTTCCAAATTACAAAAATAAGCTACCCTAAAACGGTTATGGTAAAATTGATTTTTTATGTCGTTTTTAACCCGGATAATAAATAGATTTTTTAAACTCAGATATTTGCTCAATAAAGTACTAATTTACAAAGCCTCTATTCGTTATTGCTAACATGTTACCAGGGATAAAGATACTGGCTTGTTCTGGGAATTTAGCGTCATTAGCTTGACCAAAATTAATCAAGAAATCCACAGTGTTATTACTTGCAAAATTAATACTAGTTAATTGCTTTGCTTGGTAGTGCTTCTTTGTCTAGAGTAGTTTAATAATCAGAGCCATGACGGTTATTATTCAATTTATAAAATAAATATCTCATGCTTGTTAAAGAACGACCTAAGACAAATGTAAGCCATATTTCAAAAAGTAGCCTGAAATTCAAAACTGAATGATCTGCGCTGGGTAATAAACCAAGAATAGGCTTGATTATTTTTCTCAGAGAGTCTATTATAGCAAATAATATTTAATTTTTTGAGGGGAACGATTTGTCTATTCTATCCCTCTTTTCTTGTTCGTTTACCTATTTTTAAACACTTCCAGCCTTAAGATAATTTGCTTATTTTCTAGGATTATGATAAAAACAATAGAGACAATGCTAGTGGTAGTAGTGTGGATTTTTTGCAACGTAACATTCAATAACTTTGTCGGATCTTTATGCTATCCAACATCAGTCAAAAATTTTCAAAATCACCAATCTTGACTGCTAGACAAAGGAGCTAACTAAACTTTAATAGAATTCCTGTGCTTATAACCAATAGTTATTTTCGGAAATAATTTAAGTATGTTGATTCCTGAACAATCATTGCCACAAGAATTAGAGATTCCTGATCAAACTCAATTTGAAGTTAAAGCTTCACGAAATTTAGTACAATGGCTCAGGGAACAGAAAGTAAGTTTAGCTTTTACAACACCTCCATTAAAACTATTTTTAATTGGCGTTAAAACTGATAATCGTCTCTCTATTTTTGAGCGCACATTTAATCGTTGTCTCGGAATTGCTACAACTCAAAACTCTCTATACTTAAGCACTCGGTACGAAATTTGGAAACTTGAAAATGTTTTGCCTCAGGGGCAAATCATGAATGATGGTTATGATAAACAGTATGTGCCCCGTATCGTTTATAGGACTGGCTTCCTTGGTATCCATGATGTTGCGGTGGACAACAGCGGACGAGTAATCTTTGTTAATACTCGATTTGGTTGCCTAGCTACGCTGAGTGAACGCTACAGCTTTATTCCCCTCTGGCATCCACCTTTTTTATCTGGTATTCGCCCTGGAGATCGTTGTCATTTAAATGGTTTAGCAATGAAAGACGGGAGTCCTGCTTATGTTACAAGTGTTAGTCAAACAGATGAGTTTGACGGATGGCGGCAACATCGTGCCAATGGAGGGTGTATTGTGGATGTTAAAACTAATGATGTTATTGTTACAGGGTTATCCATGCCCCATTCTCCTCGTTGGTATCAAGATCGCCTATGGCTAACGAATTCTGGAACGGGAGAATTTGGTTACGTTAACTTTGCCACGGGCCGTTTTGAACCGATTGTTTTTGCTCCTGGATTTTTACGAGGATTATGTTTTGTCGGTGATTATGCAGTAGTTGGCTCATCTAAACCACGCCACGGCGATATTTACTCTGGCTTAGCCTTAGATGATGCGTTAAAAAAGCATGGAGAAGCTCCTCGCTTAGGTTTTTTCATCATTAATTTACGAACAGGTGAGATTGAAAACTGGCTTCTTCTGGAAGGAAATCTACGGGAACTTTATGATGTTGTTGCTCTTCCATTAGTTCGCCAGCCTATGGCATTAGGGTTGATTTCAGAGGAAATTCAAAATCAAATTTGGTTTAATCCTTTCCCTAGCTAATTAATACGAATTCACTATATCGATAGATAAATAAATGAACGACTTGATGTTACCAGTTTCAGGTTCTCAATTAGAGAACTCTCAATTCTTAGAGCTAACTAACTATCAAATTTCAGTGACGCCTTATTTTACTCAATGGTTGGCAGAGCAACAAGTAAGTCTTGCTTTAACTAATACACTAGGTCATAGTCTGTTTTTAATTGGTTTGAAACCAAATGGAGAACTTGCTGTTTGTGAATGTAAGTTTGATCGGTGCATGGGACTTACTGTCGTTAATAGTAATACTTTGTATATGGTGACCCGCTTTCAAATCTGGCGTTTAGAAAATGCGCTCTCTGCCGGTCAAATTGCTGAAACGGGGGCGGATCGCATATATCTTCCCCAGATGGCCTACACTACAGGGGTTTTAAACATCCATGATATTGCTGTGGATGCAGAAGGCTCAGTTGTCTTTGTCGCAACTCGTTTTAACTGTTTAGCCAAAGCCAGTACAACCAAAAACTTTGAGCCTCTTTGGTGTCCACCTTTTATTTCTCATATAATGGCCCCCGATCATTGTCATCTTAATGGATTGGCTCTACACAATGGTAAGCTAGCTTATGCCTCTAGTTTTAGTCAAACTAATACCCATGAAGGTTGGCGTCAATGCCAGCGCCACGGTGGAACTATCACAGATATCGCTACTAATGAAATTGTCGTGAGCGGCTTATCCATGCCCCATTCCCCTCGAGTTTATCAAGGGCAATTATGGGTAGCGCAATCAGGAACCGGTGAATTTGGGAAAGTGGATATTAAATCTGGAAAATTTGAGCCTATTGTTTTCGGCGCTGGTTTTCTGCGGGGATTAGCTTTTTGGGGCAATTTTGCGATTGTAGGTTCATCCAAGCCACGCCACAGTGATTTTTTTAATGATCTTGTCTTGGGGGAAAGACTCGCTGCTCAATCCCTAGAACCCTTACGGGGTCTTCATATCATCGACCTCAAAGCCGGAGAAATTATTCATTCTCTCAGTTTAGAAGGAGTTCAGGGGGAAATTTACGACGTAGTTGTTTTACCGGGGGTACGCCGCCCTGTTGCTATCAGTAATCCTGATGATATTCAAAAGTATATAACAGTGGGTTTTTCTCAGTCTTTATAGTAAAACCATAGGCTTGACAATATAGTTAATTGTTGTTGGGTGATTTTGCTCCATTGTAGTGCTCTATCCAATTTGATAAAAATGAAATAGTTGGTACTCCAATTAGGGGAATAGTGATAATGTACACTAGACAGCTAGTGTTTGCTGGAATAGAGGTCTGTCGATAATGCCTTGAAAGTTTTGGCAAGTCCCAGGCTGTGCCAGTACACTGGTTCCTGGTCGCATACAATACAAAGTACAAGCTTATGTTTGGTAAATTTAAATCTGAGTCTTACTCGATTAATCAGTCCGATATTGCTGGAGACGGCTTTTCTATTCAAGGCACAGGCTCTATTGCACTTGTGGACGGTAGTGGATTCAAGTGGTTTGCAAATACGAACATTACCTTTGCTACGACCTCTTCTGCTAGTGCCGCAGTTTCGGAAGCTAGCTTTACCCACGCAGTGAATGCTACGACGGTGAACGGTGGTAATGTCGCAACGACTCTTAACGATGGTTTTGATGGCTACAATTCCCTTTTGGTCAATGGTACGCCTAATACTGAGGCAAACTACAATCAACTCGGTTCTTCCCCGACCACTGAAGATAATGGACGTGAGCTAGTTTTTCCTGTTAAAGTGCTGGGCGATATCCAGGTCTCACGGAAATTATATGTGCCAACCGATGATTCCTTTGCTCGTTGGTTAAACATTGTGACCAATACCGGCACAACAACCCAGACAGTTACCTTGGATATTCAAAATAATCTAGGTTCTGACTCTAATACACAGATTGTAAGCAGTAGTGATGGAGATACCGTAGGAGAATTAAGTGATACGTGGGTTACCACCTTTCAAAACTATAGTGGTACTACTTCTTCTGATCCTCGCTTAGGGCATGTTCTTCAGGGCCCAAATGCGCCAACTCCCCTGGCTCGTATTTCCTTTGTGAACGGAGATGATAATCCTACTTGGGGTTATACGCTTACCCTTGCGCCTGGTGAAACGCAAATTATTATGAACTTTGCCACTGGTCAACCCTCCAAAGCAGAGGCGGCGGCGAAGGCAGAAGAATTAGCAAATCTATCACCAAATGCCATCGAGGGTTTAAGTGCACAGGAACTGTCCCAAATTGTTAACTTTCAAGTGAACCCCGTTACGGTTACGACTCCCAATCGAGACTCCATCAACACCGGCCCTGGGAATGACTTTGTCACCACCACTCTCGATAACTTGCGCCAACGAGATAGTATCAATGGCGGTGCTGGCAACGACACTCTTGTCTTGAATGGCCCAGGTGATTCCACTCCCTTGAAAATTAACCTCAGCAATGCTTCCCAAGTGCTGGTTCAACCTAACTTTATTGGACTGCCAATTCCCTTCCTCTTTTTCCCTGTTCCTTGGAGTCAATCCTCTGTTAAGGGTTTTGAGAATGTGGATGCCAGTGGTTTTACTGGCAATCTCAATCTGACGGGTAGTAATCTAAGTCAGACCCTTAAGGGAGGGAGTGGCGCAGACCGCATCTTTGGCTTAGGAGGAGATGACCTCATTGATGGTGGCCTCGGGGCCGATGAGTTAACTGGGGGCCTGGGCAATGATATGGTTTACCTTGGCAATGATAGTGCCAGGGATAAAGTGTATTACAGTGCTGGGGATGGAATGGATACGGTGTTCCAGTTCAATCGAGCCAATGACCAGATAATCTTCAGTGGAATTGCCAACATCAATGTGCAGACAGTGGGAAGTAATACGGAGTTCCGAAACCAGGCTAATAGCCAATTGCTGATGACGCTGACGGGCACCACCGGCTTTACCTCAGGTGATGTCGGGGCCAGCAAGGCCTTAACTGGGGGCATCTTTAGTTTTCTTTAGAGCAGGGTGAAAGGGATGGCCTATTAGGTCTTAATTAAGGCCATCCCCCTCAGCGACGAATTGCTGTGATAGAGCGACCGGCCAGACTCAGGGCCTGTTCAGATGCTAAGGACAAGAACCGAGTCAGGATAAGGGGACTTCTGCGGAAATTACGGATCCATTGTCTATACTGATACAGAGGAGCAAATACCAAAAACATCAAGGGTTTAACACTTGAGCCTTATCGGCATTCCCAAATACTCACTGCCAACATGAATCCATTTCCCCTAGAATTCGCCATAGTCTACGAACAACTTACTGCCTTTGCTGGCCTGGAGAGTTTCTGGGCCTCTTTCAATACAGCCTTTGGCAGTGAGTACGATTTCGCCAAGGTGGAGAATCTGCGAATCCAGTGGTTGAACCAGGATTTTAGTCAACTACCAACCATCCAGGTCTTGGGCAGTGGACTAGGGCTAATTGTCGGGGCCTATGCCCAATCCACCAATACCATTTATCTGTCCCAGTCCTTTTTAGCAACGGCCACACCAGAACAGATACAAGCCGTCCTGCTCGAAGAAATTGGTCACTATGTTGATAGTCTTGTTAACTCTGTTGATAGTGAGGGAGATGAAGGGGAGATTTTTTCAGCTTTAGTTTCTGGAGTTGGCTTAAATAAACTAGAGCTACAGACAATAAAAGCCCAAAACGATCACTTTACGATTTTTGTCGATGGACAATCTTTACAAGTCGAAGCGGCAACTATAACTGTTACAAACACGAATGATAGTGGTGCAGGTTCTTTACGGAATGCGATTGCCTCTGCGGCTTCCGGAGATACGATTAATTTTAGTAGTCTTTTTAATACTGCTCAGACGATTATTTTAACCTCTGGGCAATTAGTGGTTAATAAATCTTTAACTATCCAAGGCCCTGGCGCGAATTTATTAACGATTAGCGGCAACAACGCCAGTCGGGTCTTCGTAATCGACGATAACAATGAGAATAATGCCGAAACGGTAGAAATCTCCGGTCTGACCATTAGCGGTGGCCTGGTAACCACTGGCAGTGGAGGGGGAATTTTCAACTTGGAGAATCTCAGTCTCCGCAACAGTACCCTCAGTGGTAACTCCGCTGACTCCTTCGGCGGCGGGATTTTCAACCGTATAGGAACAGTGACGGTCAGCAACAGCACCATCAGTGGTAATTCTACTACCGTGTTCGCCGGCGGCGGGATTTTCAACGACATGGGGACAGTGACGGTCAGCAACAGTACCATCAGTGGTAATTCTACTCGTTTCGGCGGCGGGATTTTCAACGACATGGGGACAGTGACGGTCAGCAACAGTACCATCAATGGTAATTCTGCTAACCTCACCGGCGGCGGGATTGTTAACAACGCGGGGACAACTTCTCTAACCACTACTATCGTCGCCAACAACATCGCAGGTAATGGCGATGGTAATAATCTTCTGTTGTCTGACGGAACGATCAATGCCAGCAATAGCCTAATTGAGAGTAACGCTGACCTAATCAATGGAACCAATAGCAACAATATCTTCGGTGTAGATCCCTTGCT